>DATJGF010000237.1:0-112755 GCA_035495315.1 Candidatus Limnocylindrales bacterium | reverse complement strand
CCCTCTCCCGGAGGGAGAGGGAGACGCGCCGCCGGCCAGTTGGCAAAACCGAGTTGTCTGAATTTCATTGCGGCACGCGCAGCCGGTTCCCTCTCCCTCCGGGAGAGGGTAAGGGTGAGGGGAATTCAGACGGGACTGATCCCTGATTCAACCGCGTTTCAGCCGCCGGCACGCTTTCAAGCTGCCATCATTAGGCCAGCGGATCCAATACTCCAACACTCCACTACTCCATCGCTGCAGTGTCTTTATGAAATTTCGCGTCGTCGGCATTAACTTTGATCACATGCACATGGGCGACTTGCTGCGCATGGTCGCTGAACATCCACATGCCGAAATCGCGGGTGTTTGTGACGAAGAACCGGCGCGCATGCGAATGGCAATTGGCAATTTCGATATCCCGCGCGACCGCGCTTTTACCGACGTTGACGCATGTCTCGAAGCGACGCGCCCCGATTTCGTCATTCTCTGTCCGGCTACCGGCCGGCATGCGGAATATGTCGAACGGGTCGCGCCGCACCGCGTTCACATGCTCATTGAGAAACCGTTTGCTGCATCGGTGAAGGATGCCGACCGGATGATTGCCGCCGCCAGGCGGCACAAGGTGATGCTCGCGATCAATTGGCCTTTGCGTTGGGTCTCCAGCCACTGCACAGCCTATCGCTTGTTGACTGAAGGCCGCATCGGCGAGTTGCAGGAAGTCCATTTTTATGACGGCAATCGCGGACCGCTTTGGCACACGGCGGACAAGATCGAAACCACCCCAACTGCTGCACGAAAACGGAAAAGCTGGTTTTACAAAAGGGCACAGGGTGGCGGGGCGTTGCTGGACTATCTCGGGTACGGAACCACTCTCGGCACCTGGTTCCATCAAGGGCGCAAACCAACCGAGGTCGCTGCGGTGACAGATTTGCCGAACGGGCTCGAAGTAGATGAGCACAGCATCACCGTTGCACGCTATGCTTGCGGCTTGTCCAAATTCGAAACGCGCTGGGGCACGTTTACCGATCCCTGGATTGCTCAACCGCAACCCAAATGCGGCTTTGTTCTGAAGGGTAGTGAAGGCACTATTAGCAGCTACGACTATGAACCGACCATCCGCGTACAAACCCGACGTAAACCGGCCGGCGAGACTGTTGTCGTGGATCGTTTGAAACCTCCGTTTCAAGATCCCATTCAATATTTCATTGATTGCCTTCGGCGTGACCATGCCCCCGAAGGACCACTCGCTCCGGCCATCTCCCGCATTGGTCAGCAAATTGTC
Organism: Candidatus Limnocylindrales bacterium; assembly: GCA_035495315.1. Classification (GTDB taxonomy): domain Bacteria; phylum Verrucomicrobiota; class Verrucomicrobiia; order Limisphaerales; family UBA8199; genus DATJGF01. The sequence continues at coordinate 111,494 of DATJGF010000237.1, read as the reverse complement.
GATAGCGCGGTCCTCAGCGCCTCCCGCAAAAGGACTGTTCAGTTGGTGAGTTAATCCCGCTCCTAAAAATGTCCTCCACTACTGATTACGGCCTGAGCAAGCAGGTCAACCTGGGCCAGGTGCCAGCGCCCGAGCTGCCGTACTTGCCTCGGGTGCCGCGGCATTATCGTCCGAAGATTGGTGTAGTTGGCGCGGGTGGTGTTACCGAGTACCATTTGCGTGCTTACCAGAAGATGGGATTAGACGTTGCGATGATTTGTGACCTGAATCTCAAACGCGCCAAAGCACGTCGAGACGAATTCTTTCCGCAAGCATCAGTTTGTTCCAATCTGGCCGAGGTGCTGCGTCGCGAGGACATCGCGGTTATCGACGCCGCGTTGCACCCCGAGCCGCGCGTGCCCTTAATTGAAGCCGCGATTCGGTCCGGGAAACATATCCTGAGCCAAAAACCGTTTGCGTTGGATCTGGACGTAGCCGAGCGCTTGGCCGACCTGGCGGATAGCCGTGGAGTTAAATTGGCGGTGAACCAAAATGGACGTTGGGCGCCGCATTTTGCTTACGCCCGCGAAGCCGTTCGCGCAGGTCTGCTGGGAGAAATCGGCAGTGTCGATTTCCACCTGGCATTCGACCATAGCTGGACGATTGGCACACCCTTCGAAGATATACATCACTTGCTGTTGTTTGATTTTGGCGTGCACTGGTTTGACATGGTCTCGTGTTTCCTGGAGGGCCGGCAATTGGTTTCGGTTTCTGCGTCGGTCGGCCGCAGTTCGTATCAAAAGGCGCGGCCGCCGTTTCTGGCATCGGTGATTATTGATGCCGAGGACGCCCAGGCTCGTATGGCTTTTAACGCAGCGGTTACCTATGGCCAGGCCGATCGCACTCAGCTTGCCGGTTCGCGCGGCACGCTCCAATCTATTGGTCCCAGCCTCAGTCAACAGCAGGTTACGGTCACGACCGCTGCCGGCGAGGCCTCTCCTGACTTGAAAGGGACCTGGTTCGAGAGCGGGTTTCAAGGAACTATGGGAGAATTGCTTTGTGCGATTGAAGAAAATCGCGAGCCGCTCAATTCGGCCCGCAATAATTTGCGGACTCTAGCGCTTTGTTTCGCCGCGCTGGAAAGCGCCGATAAACATCGCCCGGTGCGTCCCGGGGAGGTACGGCGCATGCCGGGGACAACCGGTGACCTGACGTAGGTTTGGCGCCCGCGTCTTGGACTGCGCCAGTCCTCTGGAGCTTTCGATTTTGGAACCCACGACGTGTCAAAAGCGCCAAAGGACTGGCGCAGTCCAAGACGCGAAGCGAATGCCGCGTGCCTCGCCCCTACTCGGGCAACGGCAGCTCGAGTGCTCGCCAGAAATACCATGCCGCTGTGGTTCGGTGTGGCCGCCAACGTTCGCCAAATTCCAACAGTTCCTTGGGATGCGGCAGCTCTTTCCACCCATACGTGAGCGCAAATCCCTTGCGTACGCCGTAATCTGTCACAGGCAGCACATCAGGCCGACCCAACGTAAAAATCAAGAGCATCTCGACTGTCCATGGCCCAACGCCTCGAAGGGTTGTAAGCCGCTCGATGATTTCCGCTTCGCTCATTCTGGCAATTGCTGAAGAACTGGGCACTACCCCGCTAATCGTCTTGGCCGCGATGTCCTTAATTGCGGCAGTTTTGGCGCGTGACAACCCCGCACCTCGCAGGCGTTCGTCTGGGGTATCGAGGATGTCCCTGGGCGTTGGAAAACGTCGATCCGGGTAAAGCTCTTTAACTCGTCCGAAAATCGTCGCCGCTGCCGTGCCATTGAGTTGCTGATAGACGACCGCTTGCACGAGGGCTGCAAAGGGGGCGCGCCGGCTTTTCGGTTTGAGCCGGCACGGTCCGACGCGGCGGATTAGTCGTCCAAGTATCCTATCGGTTTTGCTGAGATGCTGAAGGGCTTGTTCGGTCATTACCGTAGGGAGTCAAAATACTAATTGCTAACGCAGGGTTCTCACGTTGGTGATCCGCTGGATCTGCCACTCGTGATCGATCTTTTTGAAATTGGCCTGGAGCTCCTCGACCTGTGGCGTGCTCTCGCCAGGCAAGTCGGCTTTGCCCGTAAAATGAGCGATGCCCGATTCGCCATCGGTTCCCATCTGAATGCTGATATCGAGACATTCCACTTTTAAGGACGTCAGCATATTCCGCACACTGGCTACCGCTCGCATGATGTCGTCGCGGCCGCTGAGGGACTGTGGAAATCTCCCGGGAAGATCAAGTTCGATCTCGGCGTCGACCGCAAAAAAGCTGGCCACCTTTTGTGAACGAGCGAGTTTAACCAAAGCCCCCTCATTGGGCTTGATGGAAGCGGCCTGGGCCAACTCGCCAAGGCGTTTGCGGATGACGCGCTCGGGGGTCGGGAAGATGGCCCGCCAGCCCCAAAGGCCCACAATAATCAACGTCGCCAATAGAATGCCGCGGGTCACCCATAGCTTCATAAAACTATCTTGCCGACGATCCGCTCGCGTGTCGTCCGGCCTTGTTCATGATCAAAAAAATCCATCGATCGGTTGTCACCAACGACATAATATTCGTCCTGGCCGACCAATTCGGGTTCGTGTTCCCAATTGCAGCCGTAAGCTAGATAAGGCTCAGGGAGCACCTCACCATTGATCAGCAAACGGCCTTTGGTGAAAGCGACGGTTTCTCCCGGCAAACCCACGATCCTTTTAAGATACATCACATGGGTTCCGGCTAGTTTTATCGCAACGACATCGCCCCGGCGCGGCGGATGGAAAGAATAAGCGAGCCGGTTGATAAAATTGACCTGATTGGCTTTGTAGGTCGGCGCCATGCTGATGCCCTGCACCTTGATTGGCAGTAATATGAACTTTGCAATTACAATGCACGCCAGCGCCCAGATCGCCGTGCGCATTAATGTTCGTTTCGGGTTGCGCCCAATGACCAGCCGGCGCAGCAAGCTCGCTCCCGCCGGTCTTGGCCCTTCTGTTGCCATATCTGAACCTGGTCTAAACAACCGACACAATAGTTTCAGTCGTGCGCAAAAGCCAGATTTTCTGCTTGTGGACCGACTTCTTGACGCGTAGGAAAGCATTATGCCTGTTCATCTGGGTCCTTTATCGCGACGCCGGTTTATCCAGCGGGCCACCGCGGCCAGTCTGGGGCTTGCCCTCGGGCCTCAATTGGCCGTTGCTGCCACTTCAAAAGATGATGACTCGTGGGCTTTGCTCTCGGATACCCACTTGGCGGCCGACCGTTCGCTGCAATTTCGCGGCGTCAACATGGCTGAACATTTCGACCGCGTTTCGCGCGATTTGGGCTCATTGCCCAAACGCCCCGCGGGCCTCTTTCTGACCGGCGACTGCGCTTATAACAGCGGTGAATCGGGTGATTACGCCCTACTCGAGGCCTTGCTCAAACCCATTCGCGAAGCCCGCATTCCCGTACACCTGGCGTTGGGCAATCACGATAATCGGGAGCGATTCTGGGCGGCTTTTCAAAACGAACGCAAAGCCGCGCGGCCTTTGGTGGATCGGCAGGTCTCGATGCTAAAAACGCGGCGCGCGAATTGGTTCCTGCTGGATTCACTCGAGAAGACTCTATCGACCCCCGGTCTGCTTGGACCTGAACAATTGGACTGGCTCGCGCGTTCACTCGATGGTCACACCAGCAAGCCCGCAATCGTACTGGTCCACCATAACCCCGGTTTCAACGGCGGTAACATGGGGTTAAAGGACACGCTTCCGTTTCTGGAGATCATTCGTCCGCGCAAACAGGTAAAGGCTTACATCTACGGCCACACGCATAACTGGAAGGTCGAGCAGGATACCAGCGGCATTCATTTGATCAATTTGCCGCCGGTCTCGTATGTCTTTCGGGAGGGCGATCCCTCCGGTTGGGTCCATGCGACCTTGACCGACCATGGAATCCGGTTGGAATTCCGTAGCGTAGACTCGGCACATAAAGATCACGTGGAGCTTCATGATCTGCCCTGGCGGGTGTAGCGGCACGCGTCTCGCGTGCCGTAGAGCCGGGCGTCTCGCCCGGCGGCTGCTGGTTGAAAACCCGGGATACGGCAGAGTAAGCTCCGCGGGGCAGCGTGAAACTCTGCGTTACGTGCAAGGGCGGAAATTACTCGATTCGGATTTAGTTTTAATACGCATCGAGTCGAGCAGCTTGCGGCCTTCAAAATCGCCGCTGGTAAAGCTGTTTAGCCAGATACCATCCGCAATGCGAGTCCGAATCATCGTGTAAACCAGGTGCCGGAGGCGTCCGGCCATGCCGCCCAACAAATCAACCTCCGAGCGCAGCTGGATATCTGCGCGCGCTAATTCGAATTCCTCAGCATCTATCCATAATGTCCCGGAGATTTGATTTAACAATTTATCGATGAGATGCCGAACCGGCGGTTCAGGGTTCTTCGGCTCAAAACCGATGCCATAGGCGCGTCGCCCATTGACCTGGGCTTGGTCGGTGAGCTGGAACTTGAAGCGGGCAACAAGCTCAGGTGTCAGGAAATTCTCCCGATTATCCCCTGAATGGGCTTTGGATTGCCCAAGTAATTGTTGGACCATCAATTCGTTATCGGTTTGCTTCCGAAGGTCCGCCGTATCAGGAACATGGCCGTTCACCTCGACGAGCTTCACTCGTGTCTTACCCGACTGGAAAAAAACCCGATACACCTTTTCCTTGTGTTCTTTGAGCTTGCCGGTGGCGTCCAGTTCATCGGTGACACTTATCTTTGTGTAGGTATAACCCGGATTGCCAATGCCGGCTTGGGCCTGTTGCGCGCGTTCGACGGCCTTTTGGATGACTTCATCAGCGGACAACGCACTTTGCGCCTTCAATTGGGCTGTTGGGACCGTGGCTACAGCCACTAAAACAGCAAAATTGAGCACAAGGCTCCTGCAGGTGAACATTAGCATGCAGTTTAAAGAATAGGCCGTCCACGCGCGGGAGCAAGCACGCATTTGGGAAAACGTAGCGTGGTGGCGCGGGCCTCACGCCTGGCCAATTGCGGCATTGGTCCACGAGGCGTCCGACAAACTCGCAGGCGTGGACGGCCCGCATTACGCTCCTGGATTTGCTGTTTTACGAACCGGTATTTGCGGCTACTGTAGCTCGATATGCGACTGATCGGCCATTTGGCCACGGAATCAACTGCTCGGACGTTCGGGGATTATTTGTACGTGCAGGGCATCGAAAACCGTATCGAGCAACAGCAGGAAGACGGCTGGGCCATTTGGGTCAATGATGAGGATAAGCTCGAGGGAGCGGCCCAATTGTTAGAAGACTTTCGAACCAATCCCTCTGATCCCAAATACCAGACCCAGGCCAAAGGCGCTGCGGCCCTGCGCGCTGAGGAGGAAAAGAGCCAGGAGGCTTATCGCAAGCGTTTGCGTGAACGCCGTCACTTGTTTCGACCTCTGAGCGGTTACGGTTTTGGGCCGCTCACTTTTGCGCTGATCGTGATCAGCGCCATAGTCTTCTTTTTATCGAGGTTTGGTTACGAACCGCAACGGGTGATGGCCCTGGCCATTACGAGCTATTCTCTCGACGATGCGGCCACAGCACCTTGGGACAACTCGCTGCCCGAAATTCGCCATGGAGAAATCTGGCGCCTAATCACGCCGATTTTCATCCATTTTCATGTGTTGCACATTCTCTTCAACATGCTTTGGCTGCGCGACCTCGGCAGTATGATCGAGGGGCGCCAAAGCTCCACCTATCTCCTCCTGTTGGTATTGGTGATCGCTGCGGGCTCGAACCTGGCACAGTTTTACTTCGGCCATTCTCCAGGCTTCGGTGGCATGTCTGGGGTTGTGTATGGCCTATTGGGTTATATTTGGTTGCGGGGCAAGTTCGACCCAGCATCCGGGTTGTTTTTGCACCCTTCGACAGTCACGATGATGTTGATTTGGTTGGTGGCGTGTTACACCGGCATCCTGGGTTCAATTGCCAACACCGCTCACCTGGTTGGATTGTTGATGGGTGTTGCGTGGGGTTACCTTTCGAGTCTGCGCTACCGCTGAAGTGCCATCCCTATGCGCCGCTCACACCGCATTATATTCTTCCTGATCGCTGTGCTAGCATTGGCAACATTCGTTTTTGGCGTGCTGCAGTTGGCGGGCGCGCGCCATTGAAAGCGTGCTCACCTAACAGCGAGCTCCACCTTGGAGATCTGAGCCGACTATCTGCCTTGTGGGTCCTTCGTTTTCTCGGTTTGCTTCTGTTAGAACTCATAAACCCCGACACAGGCTTTCTTTGGTAGGAACGGCTCGCCGAGCCGTCCGATTTCCTACACAAAAACAGGATCGGCGAGCTCGGCGAGCCGACCCTGCCATTCATGAGATGGATTGGGCTAAATGTGGGGCACCTTTACTTAAAAACGACTTCGCTGGCGGAGTCTTCCAGGTACGTGACCTCGTGTCCCAAGCTCCATTGCCCCTCCTTGAGATACTCCGCCTTCACGTGAAACTTGCCAGGCCCCTGGAATTCACTGGTGGCTCGAACCTCGGTAACGCCGCCGGCATTCCCTTTAACCTGTTCGTGGGTGATCACTTTTCCGTCTTTAACCTCGAGTGTGCCGGTCGTCATGTAACCCGCGGTAGTGAAGTAGTAGAACTCGACGGTGTGAGATTGATCATTCCAAACGAACACCGTTTCCCCGCCATAAACTCCCTGGTTGATTGAGTGCAGCAACCGCACTGCCTGACCGTTGAGGATTCTTTCCCAACGCGCAACGTCGACGCTAGGTTTTTCAGCCTTTGACCCGTCAAAAATCCCTTTCCAGGTCTTGCCCAATAGAGGACGCAAAGGTTCGAGATGGGAATTCAGGGCAGGTTGGTTTTCGGCCGCTGGGAGGCCTTGGATTATTGCCAAACAGATCGTGAGAATCATCAGCTTTGCGAGTCGCATACGTGTTAGTCTTGTGGTGTGTTGTTGATTTCGTCGCTTACTTTGTCACAGAGCCCACGCGGTTGTATTGGAGATTTTTTACCTTAGCCGTTAGCCCTGACGAAGTTTGGGTCGCCTTCCAAATGCTGGCGCAGGTACGCCGATGGGTTTAGTCCGGCGAATGCGACGAAGTCGTTTACAAAATGGGCCTGATCGAAGTATCCGCAATTGCAGGCGATATCGGCCCATTTGACGTTTTTACCCGATTGCACGTGGGCGAGCACTTGCTGAAACCGACGAATTCGGCAAAAGAGTTTCGGCGTTAGTCCCACTTGGCGCCGGAACTGCTCGATGAAATGTTTATGGCTCATCCCAAGCTCCTGGGTGAGAACGCGAATGCTTGGCAGCTCGGGAGTTTGGAGCAAGCGGCCCAGGGCCCATTTCATTCGTCGATTATCCGGGCATTTAGAATTCGTTTGAGAGAGTCGTTCGGTGAGCAGTTTCTCGAATAAAGCCAGCTTGCGTTGTGGCCCGGTCGTGCTGAACAGCTGCTCCCTCCAGTCCCAAATATCGTTGCCCCAAAGCGCATCCAGTTCGACGACTCGACCGGTGAGTTCAGCTGCGGGTATGCCGAGCAAACCGGTTGCGCCCCCCGGTTTGAAGTGCGCGCCGATCATGGTTGAACCCTGGAGTGCGTCGATCACGAGGTATTCTTTGTGCGTTCCCGACATCCAACCTCGCCGGAACGTTTGATGGCGAGAGAGGTTTGTACGGTCAAACAGCTTACGAGGCCGCTCCTCCAGATTAATCATTAACTCGAAAGTACCGTCTGGAAGAACATGCTCCCGCTCGTGGTCAGGAAATAAATCGACGTAATACCAAAGCCAGGCGACGTAGTGATTTAGAGGAGCAGATGGGACTCGTTGATGAATGCTCATGGCCGACTTGCGCGTGTCTGGGTCATTGCCACCAAGGTGTCGCAAGGTGACCGGCTGCGCAAGTGCCTGCTCATGGCGCGTTTTTACAAGAATGTCGCGTTTCTACAATAACAGAGTCTTCCAGGGAGTCGTGGTTCGCGCTAAAGTTTCTAAGCCTCTGATGAGATTTGGTTGGCACAAACGATTTTTTGTTTTTGGCACCTTCGCCATTAATTCTAAATCACAACTCCATTGTCCAAGTCATGAAAGCTCAAGAGTTCATTTTTTGCGGTGTTCTCGTGCTGGTGTCCGGCTGCTGTTCAACGCGCCATTGTGAGAATGCGGGTCACGCGGTAACCAACTACCAGTTTCATGCGTCCTCCGTTCGCGAGATCATGGAGGCTCGGTCTTTAAGCACCGAGACCAACATCGAAATGCTCGTTCTTTCGGGCGGTGGTTCCCATGGGGCCTGGGGTGCTGGCGTGCTGCGGGGCTGGCGCCAAAACCCGCAGAACCCGCGGCCCGGCAAGTTTCGAGTTGTGACCGGCGTCAGCACCGGCGCATTGCTGGCCACCTACGCTTTCCTGGGTGACTATGGAGATGATCAATTGCTGGAACAGGCATACACCACCGTTAAAACCAAGGACATCTATCGAAAGAAATTCCTGCTCTTCGCGCTATTTTCTGATGCGCTCTATAGTTCTCGTCCGCTGAAGCACACCATCGCCAAATACATCTCCGAGGATACGCTGAGGCGAGTTGCCAAAGCGGGGCGGGAGGAAAACCGGCGTGTTTACGTCGGCACCGTCAACCACGATTCAGGCAAACTGATCATTTGGGACCTGACGGCGATTGCCATGGACACCACTAACCCAAAGCGTTTGGATCTTTACCGCCAGGTGGTGTTGGCTTCGGCCTCCATTCCCATCCTGGTTTCGCCGGTCAACATTGATGGTAATCTCTATGCCGACGGCGGCGCGCGGGCCCAATTGTTCTTTGAGAAAGATTTCTTCCAGACTTTCCGTCACATAAAAGAAATGGAGGAGGCAGGTGGCGCAAGGCATCCGGACCTGACGTTTCACATAATTATAAACGGCAAGATGGGTCCGGATCCGAACGCGGCCTGCGTGAAGGATTGCTTGTCGGGCATCGCTAAAAGCACTTTGGACATGCTGCTCGATGCCAATGAAACCGGCAATCTCTACCAAATTGAGCATGTACGGAATCGAATTGGTTTTGGCAAGATGTGGTACGCGCCGATTCCCAAAGACTTCGAGGTGACACCGTCAGACGAATTTGTTCCTGAAAAAATGAAAGCGCTGTATCAAGCTGGTGTTGAATTCGGTCAAGCGGGCAAATGGACCAATCATCTTCCCGATCCCGGCTTTGACTGACCCGATGCCAGCGCCGTTCGTACCCTCGATGAAGCCCGTCTTTCTCGAAGTTGATGGTTTTTGCTTCAGCGCTGGCTGCTGCAGGCATGCTGGCCTGGTCTGCTCGGCTTTACTGCCAAAAGGGTTCTCTGCACTTGTATTGGGGGATGCTCCCTAATGCAAAATCCTCATTCCTGGACGGCTCCAACGGATTATTTCAACATTGTTCCTGGCATCTTGGGAACGGCACCCGAACGTGGGGTGAAACATACGGCATAAGATTCCGCCGCCCTTACCTTAATGTTGAAGTCAAACACCTCAATCCTAACATCCATCCAGCCGAGGCCAGGGACGAGGATTGATATTCTTTTCGCGCAGAAGAAACCCTATTTGCTGGCTCTACGGTCGTTCGAAAAGTTTTCTTGAAGGCCCGCTCATTTCTAAGGATAAACCCAAAGCATGAATGCAGGCGGAGCCAGAGTTGGCGACCGGCCATTAACCGGATTCGCAAAGCTCGCGCTTTTTTGCGCAGCCGGTGTGACCATTCTGCTGTCGTACCTCTTTTTCACTGTTTCCGTCCTCGGCATGCTATTGGTCATTGGGGCGGAGATGGTTATCCTGGTGGCATTGGCGCGGTTTGGCCTGATCCGACTCATCAGTGGAGTAGTAACTGCGCACGTTAATCTCCTGAGAGTAATGTTGCGTAGCGTGTGGCTCCGTAAAGGGGTAGAGCTCCGAACCCAATTGCGTAAAGCCGACGCGCCCGCCCTGTTTGGTTTGGTAGAGAAATTGTGCGCTAAAACGGAAGTCCAAGTGCCGCACCAGATCTCAATTGAAATGGGCGTCAACGCCTGGGTAAAACTGCAGGGTTATCGCCGTGGCGCCGGCAAAACCGTGCTCGGGATTGGATATGACCTGATGGCCGGCTTGTCGCAGTGGGAAATGGAAGGTGTGCTGGCGCATGAAATAACTCATGCCAAAATGGTTCAGCGCGGCTACAAAAATTGGATGAATCGCGGGCTGGGGCGCACGCGGCAACTGGCCCAAGGCCTTTACGCTCATGTTGAAACCCATAGCAAGACCAAGCAGACCGTCGAACCCGCCGCGCTGATTTTTAGTATCACCGATCGACTTGTGCGTTTGACCGCGCGACTAGTCGCCGCCTGTTCGCGTCAGGACGAGTTTGACGCCGATCACGGCGCGGCTGCCCTCTGCGGCGCCGCAGCTATCCGCTCATCACTGCTCAAACTCGAGTCGCTCAATGAGTGCGCCTCCCGTCTCCCCTGGAATGAGCGTGTCGCGCGGCTGCAGTCAGGAGAAGGGTTCACCCAATGGCTCATCGAAGAATTATCTTCCACTCAGTCTAAGAGTCCCTCCGAATCGGAGCGCAACCTTTTCTTCAAATATTCAACTCACCCTTCGCTCGCTGACCGTTTGGCGGCGTTGCCGGCCGAGAACGACGAATCTCCTCCCGCCCACTCTGGCGCTCCAGCCATTACGCTACTCCAGGAACCTGACAAGATAGCCGAAACGTTGATTGCCGAAATTCAACGAACACTCGCCGAGCAGGAGCAAAGAGACAGCAAACAGTTGCGGCGCTGGACTCGACGGAGCGGTGCACAGGCAAGACTGCGGCCACTTCAACAAGTGGGCGTTCTTGTTCTTATCGTCGGGCTCGTATTTGGGTTTTCTTTTTGGGGCGTCGTTGGCATGTCCTTTGGCGTTTTTTCTTTCCTGTTTGGCACGCTGGTAGTGGGGATAGGTTGTTGTCGCCTCGGCCGCTACCGTGACCGGCTTACCTTGCCGATACCGGAATTTACTACCTTGAAAGCGGCGTGGCAGAACCGCCCGAAAGTTAAGGACGAGGAGGTGAAGGCTATCGAGACGGAATTGCAGAATCGCGTCGCCGGCATTTCCAAAAAGAGCAAGCAAGAACTCGAATTGGCTTCTGCGGCCTATGACGCACTCGTCCGCTGCGATTTCGTCCGGGCCCATATCGCCGCAGACCTTTGTTTGCGAACCAATAAGAAATCGATTGAAGGGGCGATCGCCTTGGCAGTTTCTGCCGGTTACTTCGGCCAAAATCAGCAGGTGGGCGACGCGCTGAGATTTTTGCTGCAAACCACTGGTCTGAAGAGTCCCTCGACCATCTGGGCAGCCGGTTGGGCTTTATGGCTGTGCGGCGACTGGGGTCCTGCAGAGGCATTTTTGGAAAAGATATCGCGCCAAAAGCCCACGCATCCCACGGTGCTCATTGGCCTGGCAATCTGTCAGTCAAATCGAGGGAAGCTGCAGAGCGCCTTATTGCTGGCGCGAGAGGCGTGTAGCCGGCCGGAGATGCACGTCGAGCACTCGAAGTTCTTACTCGATTTATTGTTTCAAGCCGGCTATTTGCGCGAGGCACGGGAGCAGCTCGCTCGCTTAAAATCGTCGATTGACGATGACGTCGACCTGATCTTGATGATGGTCCGGCTGAACCTCATGTCAAAGAATCTCGCGGCCGCTGGGCAATGGACCGAAACCCTGAAGCATAAAGGGCCGGCGCCACATTTGACGTTACGATTGGCTTATCTTTACGAGGTGGCGCGGCAGCGCGAAAAGGCAGCAGCGTATTACCAGGAAGCACTGACAAATGGATTTTATCCCGAAGGATTGATTGGGCTGGCCCGCCTCGAGACTCAAACCCAGAATAAGGAACAGGCCAGGCTTCATCTGCTCTCCGCGTTGAACACCGAGCGCACACTCGGAGAAAAGGCTATAGGACCATTACCGCTGTTCCACCAAATCCTGGGACAATTGGCCGCGTTGGAAGCGCCGGTTCCCGAGTGCCGGGCCTGGGTGGCCACACTTAATGGAGGCAAATCACCACCCGGTTTAGAAAAGAAATCGCTCCTCATCTACGCCGTCACACGCCAACAGGCTGAAGCATCGCTTAATAAGTTGTTCGCCGCAATGCAGCCGACCACCCCTCCGCCCCCGCCTACAGCGATCGGTTGGACGGACGCCCGCAAAGAATTACAGCCCGACGGTCCGGTATTTCCTGGAGTCCAGGGCGTGATGAATTGACACCGGCGGCAGGGGCGAGGCCCTATTTAATGACGGCGTAACGCACTTCGGCCACGAATCCGTAATCAGTCAAGCGGGTTCAAGCCGCGCCGTAGATGCTCGTCGGCGTCCTCGCTCGCTGTCGCCAATTGACGCCAAACGACGCCAAATCCAACCAATTGTCACCTCAGCCCGATACACATCCCCGCATCCCGCCCTCAGCTCCGTCTCTGAGCCATTCTGAGTAATTCTTGACTAATTCTGACCCGCAGAAAATGCCGGGTTTTCTCCGACTGACTTTGGACTTTAGACCTGAGAATTTTACCCGATCCGAAAGCCAGAAACTTGGGTGTCAATCCTGGAACATTCAACCGAAGAAGCGTCATTGACAACCCTGGGCATGGAGTTTACAACGACAACAGAACCTTACCAGTCCATTACATTCGGTTGCCTACCAAAGCTGATTTATGAAAATGCAAATCATACCGATGGCTATCCTCTGCCTCGCCATTTCATCCAATGCTGATCTGGTTCATCGCTATAGTTTCAATGATTCCTCGGGCAGCACCACCGCTGCCGATTCGGTGGGTGGCTCGAGCTGGAGCGCCACTCTCAACGGTTCGGCGGCGCTTGACGGCAGCCAACTCGTCCTTGATGGCTCGATCGGTACCTTCGCGGAATTGCCCGGGGGAATAATTACCAACGCGACCGCGGTCACCATCGAAGCCTGGGCGAGCTTCGGCACTCAGCTTGGCGACTGGGCGCGATTGTTCAACTTCGGCAGCTTGGGCGATTCCGGCAATGTCCTGACGGATTTCCGGCTGGTACCTCGCGCGCCGGGAAACTATGTCGACCTGTTCTTCGGCACACAGGCGAGCTCGGCGTACGCCAATCATCCTCAAAGCCTCGATAATCAAACAAATGTCCATGTGGTCGTTGTGCTCGATCCTGCAAGTGGGACTTTGGCGGCCTATACCAACGGCGTGTTGATTACCGGATCCCCCTCGGCGGCCTTGCCTCCCCTTTCAGGATTTACAAACCAAGTGAGTTATTTAGGCAAATCATTCTATGCACCCGATCCATTCCTCGTCGCCTCGATTGACGAATTCCGGGTTTGGAACCAGGCATTGAGTCGACCGGCGATCGAGGCGAGCTTTGAATCCGGACCGAATAACGTCAGTACCAATCCCGGGGCTTTGCAATCAATTCAGTTGACCGTGGCGCAATCGGAGCTGGCCGTCGGTTTGAGCCAAACGGCTAATGTCAGCGGCCAATACGCCAGCTTGACCAATTCAGTGACTTTGAATGGACTCGCCGGGATTACCTATGCCTCGGGGGATACGAACGTGCTGACCGTCTCGAGTGCGGGGCTTATTCAGTCGGTGGCAGTCGGCGCGACTACGGTCAGGGCAACTTACCAGGGGCTCTCCGCCACTCAAACGGTGACGGTGGTTCCCAACTTACTGGCTCCAAGTCACCGCTACCGCTTTAACGATACGCCCGGCAGTACAACTGCCGTCGACTCGATCGGTGGGGCGGCTTGGAATGGCACGCTCTTTGGGAACGCGGTCTTGAATGGCACCCAATTGGTGTTAGATGGCAGCGACGGTACTTATCTCGGTCTGCCAGCACAAATCATTGGCAATGGCACCGCTTTAACAATCGAGGCTTGGGCCAGTTTTGGAGTGCAGCTTAGGGATTGGAGCCGGCTCTTTTCCTTTGGCAATGTGGATGGAGCTAACATCAATGAACAGTTCCGCCTCTCACCGCGGGCGGGAGGCAATTGGGTTGACCTGAATTATCTCGGGGCCTACGCCAACCACCCGCAAGGCTGGGATAACCAGACCAATTTGCATATCGTAGCGGTTCTTAACCCCCCCTCGGGGTTCCTGGGCATCTATGCCAACGGCGTGCTGATTGGACGCACGGGCAACGCCACCACGCCTTTGTCGCCGGCACTGGATCAACTCAGTTACGTCGGCAGGTCGCTCTACCCGGCCGACCCATACTTAATCGGAACGATTAATGAATTTCGCATCTATGACGGTGCCCTTTCCCCCGACCGCATCGCGGTTGATACAGCCGCCGGGCCCGACAACCTTGTAACCAACGCCGGCCCGCTGCAATCCGCGACGCTCGTAATGAGTCCCCAACTGAAACTGGGCGAGACGCAACATGCCTTTTTCGCCGGCAACTTCGCCAATGTCTCCAACGTTGATCTCTTCTTGTATGGGTCTCCGACGGCAACCTCGAGTGACACCAATGTTGCCACGATCGATTCCACCGGCCTGGTCAGGGCAATCGCAGCTGGTACCGCCAACATTTCGGCTCAATTCGGAACGTTCCACAGTTCAGCGCAAGTCACCGTGGCGCCTGCGGTCTTGACCCATCGGTACAGTTTTAATGATCCGACTAGCAGCACGACGGTCAGCGATGCCGTTGCTGGAGCGAGCGGTGTCGGCACGCTCAATGGCAGCGCTCAGTTGGATGGGACCAATCTGGTCCTTGATGGCGTCAATGGTTATGTGCAATTGCCCACTCGAATCATCAGTGGTTACTCTGCTGTCTCGTTTGAGGCTTGGGCCAGTTTCAGCGCCAATGCCCAATGGGTGCGGTTATGGGACTTTGGCGACCAGAATGGCGGCGGTGGCGGTAACAGCTCTATCTATTTTACCCCACACAACGGTTCGGATGGTTTGAATCTGACGATGTTCAAGCCCGGCTTTGGCAGTGACGTCGGTCTCTCAACAAATCTGGATAACGTCCCCGAGATGCAAATCGTTGGGGTCTACACCGACAAGGAGATGGACCTTTATTTCAATGGCACCTTGGTCGGCCGCAACACGAACGTGCAACTCGCCGTGACCGACAACATTGATGTCAACAGCTTTATCGGCAAATCGATGTTCAACCCGGATCCCTATCTTAACGGCACTGTCGATGAGTTTCGGATTTATCAGGGGGCTCTGACGCCGGGACAAGTGGGGAGCGATTACGCTGCCGGACCTAACGCATTGCCCGCGCCAGCGCCGAGCCTGGCGATCAAATTGGAGGCGGGAATCGTTACGATTTCGTGGCCTACCAATGCGGGGCGGTACATACTTGCCACTACCACCAACCTGGCGAGTCCATTCTCATTTTCGAACTTCAATCCAATCGAACAAAATGGCCAGATCGTAGTAACGGACAGCGTGACTAACCAAGCCAAGTTCTACCGTTTGCAGTTGGGGCCGTAAGGCGCTCAAAGCGTGTTTGGGCAATCGTTTTCGTTGTGCTCAAATAATAGGGCGTTTCAGCCTTAAATCAGAGCATCCTCACGAGGGCTCGTACAATTCTAAAACGAGCCCTCAGCGAATCGATTCTATGCGATAGAATCGATTGGAGCCTGACGGTTCGTCGCGATAGTCGAGCGAGTACTGCAGCCCGGAGACATTGGTGACGGTGGCCCATTGATTCAGGTCACTGGAAAATTCCAGGCGCCATTGATTAGTTAGCAGCGGCAACGGCGCGGTCGCACTCAGTTGGGCGGAACCGTTAGCCCCCGGAGTGATGCTCTGAAAGCGCGCCGAGGTAAACGCGTCACCCGACGGAATCGGCAGAGTTGTGCCGGCTGGAATAGGTTTACCAAAATTGGGCAAGCCGTTCGTGGTCCAGGTAAACGATTGCATTCGGATATCGCGAATCCATCCGGCGCCACTGTATTTTGCCGCGTGATAAAAGATCCAATCTTCGGATTGATCGAGGGATTTGGTGAAACTGCAGTGTCCCGGACCGTAAACCGCGCTGCTTGCGCTGCTGAAAGTAGCGAAGACGGGCGAGGAGGATTTTGTCCACGAAGATGGATTGAGATAATTGCCGTTGGTATTGACCAGCGTTCCCAGGCACTCGTAATCCGTCCAGGATAGGTTTGCTGAATAGACGATAAAAGTAGTGCCATTGTGTTGAAGCACTTCCGGACCTTCCTCGATCCAGCTTTCCCAGGGCAAATTGGGTGTGGCGATGAGCACGCGTGGTCCGCTGATGGTCAATGGGTCGATCATCGGCGCGATATAAAGATTTTGCAAGCCATCGGTTGTTCCTGGCCAACCCGACCAGATGAAATAAAGCGATCCGTTCGGCGCTTCAAGCACTGTCCCATCAATGGCCCAGCGATCACTGGATGGATCATAAACCTTGCCCTTGGCCACGAACGAGAAGGTCGGCCCCGTGCTGGCAGATTCGGCGGCAAACATTCGATGATCGGCATTGAGGCCGTCATCGGCCGCATAGTAGAGATAAGCTTTGCCTTGCAGAAAATGGAGTTCCGGGGCCCAGACGTTTTGGTTGAATGGGGCAGGGGGGTAGAACGCGGCGACTATCGCCGAGGGACCGATGCCGTTAGTCCCCGCCAGGCGTGTCGCTCGATGGATCTGAACGTTTGAACCGGTAGTATAAGTCAGATAGTAGTAGCCGGCCCGATAAACGATCCAGGGGTCTGCACCGTTTGGTATAATCGGATTGGTGAAGGTTTCAACCGCCGGTAAAGGCGTCGTGTTTGCGACTATCCAACATAGGGCGCTAACGGTGAAGAAGTGTGCTTTGGGGAATTTTAACACTGAAATTCGATTGATTGACGTCGGTATTCTTGCATTAAGTTTAGCCGGGAGGCATTCAAAAGCAAATAAGGCTCTTGGCTACGGTCATGCCGGCCAATTATGAATGCGGGCTCTACAGCACAGAAGCCGCGCGTCATTACCACGTACAGCAGGAACATTGGGGTCCTCGCCTACTTGGAATGCAGCGTTTGGTGCGATTACTTTGTTTCAGAGCGACCGGATCCGAATTCTCAACGTATCGATTTATGGATAATGAAACTCAGCAATACTCCAAGCACATCAGCGTTCCCAGCGATGAAGGCGTTCGAGTCGATAAATCCATCACCATCGAACGGCCGGTAACAGAGGTATACTCCTTCTGGCGTCGTCTTGAGAACCTTCCGCGGTTCATGAAGCATTTGGAATCGGTTGCCGAAAAGGACAACCTGCATTCACACTGGAGGGTAAAGGCGGCTCACCAAAAAAGTTTGGAATGGGATGCGGAAATCATTGAGCAGCGCGCGAACGAAATGATCTCCTGGCGTTCGGCTCCAGGGGCGGACATCGACAACGCGGGGTCGGTTTGGTTCACTAGCCTGCCCGATAGACCGGCCACAATGGTGCGCCTTGAATTCAAGTACCTATTGGCGCCGGCGAAAGCAGGCGAGCTTTCCGGCAGCGTATTGGGAGCGGATGCCGATTTGGAAATTGAGGACGACCTTCGACGGCTTAAGGAGCTTCTGGAGGCGGGGCAGGAGATAGACTCGCCTCGCGCCCGCCGCGCCATTTCCGCCGCACGTGCGTACGCCCAAGCGGCCGATAATTGGGTCCATGACAATGCCTGGATAGGGGTTGCTTCCGCAGCTCTGTGCGGCATTGCGATCGGCCTTTTAGTCGGGCAAAGTTTTAGCTCTAGCCGCCGTCATTAATCTAGTCATCACGTCAAAAAAACTCGTAAAATGCTGAAGATGGAACAGTTGCACATTAAATTCTGAACGTGGGCGTGGCCGTTTCAGAGTCCCAATTGTCAACTGCTCATCGTTCGACTATTCCACACCCCTCCACTTTACCCCGTAAACACGCCTTCATTCCTGCGCTAAAGTGGGGCATGAGAGAGAAATTTTCACGCTTACACGAAAGGGCCTCGCAGGAAGCCACCTGCTCCACGTTACACTCTGGATTTCGGAGATGTTCCCATTGGTTGTCCCTCGCGGTCGGCACTCCAGCCGCATTTTTGATCGCGCTACTTTGCATTGTTACTTGGGCCGCCGTCGGTCCCCTATTTCATTTTTCGGACACCTGGCAGCTCGTGATCAACACCGCAACTACAATCATTACTTTTCTGATGGTGTTTCTCATTCAGAACACGCAGAACCGAGATACCAAGGCGGTCCATTTGAAATTGGACGAGCTATTGCGTGGAGTTGCGGGGGCACGCACCAGCCTGGTGAGCCTCGAGAGTCTTAGTGATCAAGAACTGGATCGGCTGCAGGAACAGTTCGAGCGATTGCGCCGCCGCGCTGACCGCCAAACCAATGCTGCAGAAAAGGCGGGACAGCCTGCGGACTAAGCAGGCACCCGGGCTGGGCGCTGGCGATGGTCGTCGAGGCATTGCCGGACGGTTCGCGCCAGCTGGGGAGGCAGATACGGCTTGGAAAGAAAGACGGTGTCGTTATGACCGAAATCTTTGCCGGTGGATTCCGGGCTGTAACCGCTGCTGTAAATCACTTTGAGCTCAGGTTTTCGTTTTTTGAGCTGGGCGGCTAACTCGCGGCCGTTCATCCCTTCAGGCATAACCATATCCGTGAGCAGTAAGTCAATGCGACCGTCGAACTCATCCCACACTCGCAGGGCGTCAATGCCTGAACGAGCCTCGATGACCTGGTAATCGTATTGTTGGAGCACCTCGCGGATGAGTTCTCGCAGGACTGGTTCGTCCTCGACCACCAGGATAGTTTCCCTGCCGCCGCGAACTTGTTCTTGTGAAACCGGGGCCTCTCCACTGGTTTCTTTGAGACATTCCACGGCGGGAAAAAAGATTTTAAACGTCGTTCCGACGCCTACCTCGCTGGACACCTCGACCCAGCCTTCATGCTGCTTGACAATACCGTAGACGGTGGCAAGTCCAAGACCGGTGCCTTTCCCAACTTCCTTGGTTGAAAAGAACGGCTCGAAAATTCGATCGAGTGTTTTGCGGTCCATGCCGCAGCCCGTGTCACGGACAGTGAGGCAGACGAAATCGCCGGGCCGCGAGTCTGGGTGCTGCTGGGCGTAGATGTGGTCGATCGTCACGCTGGTCGTGCTGATGAAGAGTTTGCCGCCCTGTGGCATAGCATCACGCGAGTTGACAGCCAGATTCATCACCACCTGCTCCAGCATCCCGGTGTCGGCTTGGATGCGCGGCAGGCTGGGAACGTAATCAGCCTCAAAGGCAATGTCTTCTCCCAGCAAACGCAGGAGCATGTTGGCAAGGTTTTGCAGGACGGCATTGAGATCCAGGATTTTTGGCTGGATGACCTGCTTGCGGCTGAACATGAGCAACTGGCGCGTGAGAGCCGCGGCGCGTTTGGCGGCATCGGAGATCTGCTTCAAGCCGGTAAGGCTGGTTTTATCGCTTTGATTGCGCGCGAGCAGGCATTCGGAATAGCCCTGAATCACCGTTAAGATGTTGTTAAAGTCGTGAGCCACCCCCGCGGCCAATTGGCCGACCGACTCCAGCTTCTGGGCATGCCGGAATTGCGCCTCCAGGTTCAGCACGTCTGTTACGTCGGCGCCATAACAATGGACGACGTGACTGGCGACCACCGGGAAGAACGACCAGGTGATCGTTCGGCCGTCCAAAACGACTTCCTTGCGCAATTGTTTCAAGCCGGTAACCAGGCACTCACGCGCGATCGCGCCAGCGTTGGGCGGGAGTACCTGCAGCAAATCTTCTTTGCCAAGAGATTGCGCCATCTCTCGAGCGGCGTCGTTGGCATACGTGAGCGTCCCATCGCTCGCGAATTCGAGCACCGGGTTGGGATTGACCCGGGGGAACGCCGCCAGTTTTTGGATCGCGCTCTCCGCCATTTTACGTTCGGTAATATCGGTCAAGCTGCCCGAGACGCCCATGGTTGAGCCGTCGGCGTTATGGGTGAGCTGCGCATAGATCTCGACCCACCGAATTTTGCCGTTCTTGGTCAGAAACCGTGTTTCGTATCGGCAATAGTCCAGGGAGCGTTGGATAAGCCGGAGGAAAATATGGCGGTTATGTTCCCGATCCTCCTCATGGAGGTATTCGACGAAAAAAGTGCCCAGGGTCGGCTTCACCTCGAATCCGGTGACGGCGGTCCAGGCAGGATTGAGGAAGGTCCAGTGCCCAAACTCGTCCATTTGGAAAATGACTTCCTTGATGTTCTCGACGACAGAGCGGTAGCGCACTTCACTGGCATCCAACGCTTCCTCGGAGCGCTTGCGCTCGATGCACAGGCTGATGCCGTTGGCCACCGAACTCATTTCCTGGTGAATTTGTTCGCTCAACGGCTGGGAGGTGAAGATCGACATCAGCCCTACCAGCTTGTCTTCCAGCATTAAAGGATAGGCCGCATAGGAGACAACCCCTTCGCGCCTGACCCAATTCTGGTCGAACACGCGGTCGTCATTGGCTACTTGCTTGATGAGGACTGGTTGCCCCTCGCTTAAAGGCGTGATCTCCAGCTTGACCTTGGGCAGTCCGGGCGCGGCGGGCTTTTTATCCCAACTGATCCCAGCGGCGGAGCGTGGTTCAAACACGCGTTTACGGCTATCGAAGGTGAAGATCTGGGCCAGCGATGCATTCAAGTACTGGGCCATGGCCTGGGCACAGCCTTGCAAGATGGCGTCGAGAGAATCGCGCCGGGTGAGAATCAAGCCGACCTGGGCACCGAAAGCGGCGAGCCGGGCCTGTTCGAACGCGGCGAGCGCGGCTGCGCGCTTGCGCTGGATGGCATATCGGATACTCCGCTCAAGGGAATGCGGCTGGAGTTGGGTTTTGACCAAATAATCGGAAGCGCCGGCCTGCATAGCTTCCAGGTCCACTTGGTGCTGGCCTGAGCCGGTCAGGAGGATAATCGGAGCCTGGCATCCTCGTTCGACGGCAGTCGACAATAATTCGACGCCATTATGCGCGCCGAGCCGATAGTCCAGAAGAACGATGTCATGCTGGTTTAAGCACATTTGCTTCAAGCCTTCCTGAAAATTCTTGGCCCAATCCAAAGCGAAGCGTTGGCCCTGGACCTCGGATAGTAATTCGCGCGTCAGGATGTAATCGTCTTCGTCGTCTTCAACAAGCAGGACTCGGGTGAGAGTGGCAGAGTGGTGCATGGTTCAGGCTATTTGGGCAGTGGCAATTCCACAGTTTTGAACCAGTATTGGCCGAGCACTTTCATGACATTGACGAGAGCCTCGAATTGAAACGGTTTGGAGATGAATGAATTGGCCCCTAGCTCATAGATCGCCCCGATATCGGTGTCGGCTTTCGAAGTGGTGAGCACGACCACCGGGATGCGACGCAACTCCGGGTCGGATTTTATTTCGCGCAGGGCTTCGCGGCCGTCTTTGCGGGGCATATTTAGGTCCAGCAGAATAAGTCCCGGCCGTGGCGCTTCGCCTGGCGCTTCATACTTGCCTCGGCGCCAGAGGTAGTCCAACAAGTCCTCACCGTTCTCCACGAAATGCAAACTGCCGTCGAGTTGGGACTCGGCGAGCGCGTCCCGCGCCAGCAGCCGATCATCGTCATCGTCGTCGGCCATCAGGATGACATTATTGCGCAGCAACTGGCTCATGAGGCGGTTTCTGGTTTGGGCTGGCGCACGGGGAGGGTCACCAGGAAAGTTGCTCCTTGGCCAGGCTGGCTGCGGGCAATGATGCTGCCGTGATGGCGGTCGACGATGCGGCGACAAACAGCCAGACCGACACCCGTACCTTCGTATTCAGTGCGTCCATGCAACCGTTGAAACACGGCAAAGATCTTGTCGAGGTACTTTTCATCAAATCCAATGCCGTTATCCTGAACGCTTAATTCGCAGAGTTGTTCGCCGGACGCGGCGCTCAAACTCCGGGCGCTAATCTTGATAACCGGCGTGCCGCCCGGCGGTTGAAATTTCAACGCGTTACTGATGAGGTTAAGCAGCAATTGGCGCATTTGCATCGGATCGGCATCAACTACCGGCAACACGCCCACGTCAATTTTAGCGCCGGTTTTTTCGATGCGCACTTCCAGGTCGCTCAGCACCTCGCGTGTGATCACGCCCAGGTCAACCTCGACAAATGGCTCGGAACTGCGGATGACGCGAGAAAAAGCCAGCAGATCATTAATCAGGGTTCGCATCCTCGCCGCCGCGCTTTGCATGCGGTCGAGGTAATCTTTTACTTCCGGGGATTGGGCGCCGTCGACCTTGACCTTCAATCGATCGCCAAACGCCTGGATTTTCCGTAGCGGCTCCTGCAGGTCGTGGGAGGCAACAAACGCGAATTGTTCGAGTTCGGCGTTTGAACGGGTGAGTTCGGCAGCCTTTTGCGCGAGAGTTTCTTCAACGCGTTTGCGTTCGGTAATGTCCTTGAACATCAGCACCGAGCCGACCACCCGGCCGTTTTCGTTGAGAGGCGTCTTGACGAATTCGACAGGGAACGAACTGCCATCCTCGCGATAAAAGACCTGTTCGCCAGGATTCGTGACCGGTACCGTGGAGCCGCCGTTCATGTTAGTCGCCGCGCCTTTGGGATGAAAAATCTCCTGCTCGGTTTTGCCAATCAGTTCGGCAATCGGACGCCGGGTGAGCTTGGCCACGGTCGGGTTGACGAAGGTAGCCTTTCCTTCAATGTCCAACCCGCAGATGCCTTCACCCGCCGAATTCAAAATCATTTCGTAACGGCGTTGCAGATTTTCCAGTTCTTTGGAACGGGCTTGCACGTGCAGTTCCAAAACGCTCTTGGAGCTTTCGAGTTCCTGCCGCCGTTGAGTGAGCGCGCGCTCGGCTCGGTTGCGTTTGTCGAGGTCCTCTTGCAGACGGGCATTGGTGGTTGTCAGTTGGGTGATTTGAGCTTCCAGATCGGCCTGACGAACCAGCAGCCCGTCCTTCATTCGCCGCAAATCGGCAAGTTGGCCCTGAAGCGCGGCCGCAGCGGTTTTCCATTCTTCTGCCTTTTCCTGCAACTCTGAGACCGAACGTCGACGCCACAAAGCGGCGGCCGTGACGAGCGGCACCAGGCAGCCAACCCCGCCCACCGCCGCCATGGCGGTCACGCTGATGGCGATGCGATCCATCCGTTGCAGCATGTCGCGGCGCGCTTCTCCTTCCGTCTTGTTGCGACTATCGAACGCGTGTTTCCCGTAGGAGTAGAGTCCGCCGCAAGAAGCTACCGTTATCGCCAGAATGATGATGGATAGGGCGGTGGCGCGGCGGATCGCGGCGCTGCGATCGTCTCCGCCGACGCCGGACAACTCATTCAATGTGACCGCGTTATCCATGTCCTATATTTCGGATACCCGGACGGAGCACCGTCGGCAGCATAACTGTGCTGCCAGCACTCCATTCCGTCCGAAAAGAAACAAACCTGAAACAGCATTCTATACGCCAACGACTGGTCTCCAGGGACTAAGAGCGACCACCGCGTCACCGCGCGAAGGCACTGCAATGCGGTTTACAAAATCGCGCTTTTGTCTTTATATGGGGCAAAAATGTGGAACAGTGAGACAATCGTTAGAGCGGAGAAACTCACGCGACGGCTCACCTGCTCTAGCCTCACTAGTCGGCCGTTCTCCCGGGTAACGTATTGGATTGTTTGCACCTGATGAATCCAAGGATAGACACTATCGGGATTATTGCCGGAAATCGCTCGTTGCCGCTGGTATTTGCGCAGCAAGCACGCCGCCTGGGAATGAAACGGATTGTGGCGGTAGCTTTTGAAGGTGAAACCGATCCTGCACTGGCCGACCTGGTCGATGAGATCGTCTGGCTGCGGGTGGGCCAGCTTTCAAAAATGATTGCCGCATTCGTCAAACGCGGTATCAAACATTGTATTATGGCAGGACAGATAGCGCCGCGAAATTTGTATGAAATCCGGCCAGACCTGCGCGCGGTTGGTGTGTTGCTGCGACTTAAAGCGAAGAACGCTCACACGGTCTTTGGCGCCATTGCCGATGAATTAGCCAAGGACGGTGTCGAATTGATCGCCGCTACACCATGGCTGGAACCCTTAATGCCCGGTGCGGGTTTTCAGCTCGGACCTAATCTGTCCGATGCCTTGCGAGCGGATGTTGAGTGGGGATTCGAAATAGCCAAAGCCGTCGCGCGCCTTGAAATCGGCCAGACTGTCGTCGTGAAGGATGGCACCGTGCTGGCCGTGGAAGCTTTTGAGGGTACCGACAAGTGCCTGGCGCGGGGCGGCGAAATGGCCGGCCGCGAAGGCGGGGCTGTAGCAATAAAGGTTGCCAAAGAGAAACACGATTTGCGTTTCGATATCCCTTGCATTGGTCCTGGAACCCTGGAAACTTGCGCGTCCGCCCGACTTTCGGCGCTGGCTTTTGAAGCCGGCAAATCACTATTGTTGGAACCGGAAAAATGCGCCGACCTGGCGCGAAAAAACAAAATTTCAGTAATTACCATTAGCAATGCTCACCTCTCATGAACTCCTGGGCTTCATGTCGCCACCGCTGGCGCTTGAAATCCTCACTTACGCGTATGAAGCGGATAAACCGCTCTATCGCACGACGCTCGCAGCGGTGGCCGAGGCGCGAAAGCTCCGCCCGGTTTTCCTGGAACGCCAACCGCGGCAACAACGCCACGGCACGATGCTGACTACGTTGAGCAAACCCGCACTCGAACTGGTGACGGCGAACCTGATCCGCACCTGGCTGCTCAAAAAGCACAAAAGCATGCTCATCGATTTTCTCGATTCACTCGGCATAAAGAACAACGACGGGGTGGTGGAGGATTTGCCGGAGGCCATGGACGACGCCAAGCTCCAGGCTGCGGTGGATGCTTTGCTGGGAAAATATCCACCTGAAGTTGTTGCTGTTTACTTGCATGCTTTTAACGAGATGAACGAAGTTGAGTGGACCAATTTGAAAAAGATGCTGGAGACGGACAAACGGCTGCAACTGGGCGGTTAGCCGGGTCGTGAATTTTGCTGGCGGAGATGTGGGCCTGCTGTAATGTGGCTCGTCAACTAAGGAACTGACTGCATGGAACAAAAAGCAGACATAGCACTTATCGGCTTGGCCGTCATGGGTCAAAACCTGATTTTGAACATGAACGATCACGGCTTCACAGTCGTAGCGTTCAACCGGACTGTTTCCAAGGTAGATGACTTTCTCAACAAAGAAGCCAAAGGCACCCATGTGCTGGGAGCGCACTCGCTTCAGGAGATGGTGGGCTGGCTGAAGAAGCCGCGCCGCGTGATGCTGATGGTAAAGGCGGGACAGGCAGTCGATGAGTTTATCGACCATCTGCTGCCGCTGCTCGAGGCCGGCGACATCATTATCGATGGCGGCAACTCGCTCTTTGAGGACACCATTCGTCGAACCAAATACGTGGAATCCAAGGGGCTATTGTATATCGGCACCGGTGTTTCCGGTGGCGAAGAAGGCGCGCGGCATGGTCCGAGCATTATGCCTGGGGGTTCACCCGCGGCCTGGCCGCATGTGAAGGAGATCTTTCAGAAAATCGCCGCGAAAGTCGAAGACGGGACACCCTGCTGTGATTGGGTGGGCGAGAACGGGGCCGGACATTTTGTCAAAATGGTCCACAACGGGATTGAGTATGGCGACATGCAACTGATCTGCGAGGCCTACAATTTGATGAAGACAGGCCTGGGAATGACCGCGCAGGAAATGCACTCGGTCTTTTCGCAATGGCAGGAAGGTGAACTAAACTCTTATCTGATTGAAATCACGCGCGACATCCTCGCGTTTAAAGACAAGGACGGCCAAGCACTGGTCGACAAAATCCTCGATACCGCCGGCCAGAAGGGCACCGGGAAATGGACCGTGATCTCTTCGCAGGAACTTGGCATCCCAATCACTCTGATCGCTGAGGCCGTTTACGCCAGGATGCTTTCGGCGCTCAAAGACGAGCGCGTCGTTGCGGCGAAAAGGTTGCGCGGACCAAATCCAATCATCAAAGGGGACCGGGCCAAGACCGTAGAGGAGATTCGCAAAGGCCTTTACGCCTCCAAGATGATCTCTTACGCGCAAGGCTATATGCTGATGCGCGCCGCGGCCCAACAGTATCAATGGAACCTAAACTACGGCGGGATTGCCCTGATGTGGCGGGGTGGTTGTATTATCCGCAGCGTCTTTTTGGGCAAAATCAAAGAGGCTTTCGAGCGGCAGCCAAAACTGTCGAACCTGATGCTCGATCCCTTCTTTCGCAAGGCCCTCAATGGATCGCATCGCGCCTGGCGCAATACCGTCGCCGCTGCCGCCAAGAAAGGCATTCCGGTGCCTGCGTTTAGTACGGCGCTGGCCTTCTACGACGGATATCGCAGCGAGCGGTTACCGGCCAATCTGCTGCAAGCCCAGCGTGACTTTTTTGGCGCTCATACTTATGAACGGATTGATCAGCCGCGCGGCCAGTTCTTTCACACCAACTGGACTGGCCACGGAGGCGAGGTCGCTTCCGGCAGCTACACGGCATAGTGGCTCCAGCCCGTCTCGGCTGAACGCGCCGACGATTACGCTGCCGAGATTCCCGGTATTCGACCGAGGTGGGGTAGTCCTCTTATGAAATGCAATTGCGCCTGGATTTGTTCCGCGTTGCTGACCCTGCCTACGTCCAGCCTTGTGTGCGCCGAGTGTAGCGTATGGACTGTTTCAGAAACCAGGCACGTCCTGCGCAGCGAGCAGCCAACACATACTACAACTGTACAGGTCGCGGCGGCGCGCAACGAGTGGGTGAGTTTTCAGATCTTCCTGCGCTCTCAGGCGCCAATCAAGTCTATAAATCTGGAGGCAGGCGATCTCCGTGGGCCCCGTGGCGCTCTAATACCTGGAACCAGCGCTCGGCTTTACCGCGAGCACCAGGTTCGCCTGGAAACGGGCACTTATCGAAACGACAATTTCAAATCTGATTGGTATCCCGACCCGCTCATTCCGTTTACTCACCCGATCACCGCCAAAAACCTCCGCACCGGGCGCTTCGTCGCCGTCCCCTTCGATTTGCCTGCAGGCGAAACGCACGGCTTTTGGATTGATATTTACATTCCAACAAACGCCGTGCCCGGGGAGTATCGTGGGTCTTATCAAATTACATCTACGGGTGGTGCAACGCACCTGGTTCCGGTGTCGTTGACGGTCTGGAGCTTTGTGCTTCCGCAAACGCCCACCCTGGTAACAGAGTTTGGGTTTCCCAATTTACGCGATTATTACCGCCGCATCTCAAAGACAAGTCAAGCGCCTGAGCCGCCGGATTGGAACGCGGTGGACGCACAATGCGACCAATTGTTGAGCGAACACCATTTTAATGTGCCTCCTCCTTTGGACACAGTTACTCCTAAAGGACAGCCGGATGGTTCATATCTTATTGCTTCCGCACAGGTGCGCGCTCTGCGGGAATTCGTCGATACGTACCACCTCAACGCAATTCAGACGCCGCACCCCTCCAACGTTGTTAAAGATCCGGAAGCCGAGCGCGAGAGGTTGCGTTCCTGGCTCAGGGCCTTTGATCGAGCGGGTGTGGAATTGGATCGAACGAACGTGGTTTTCTACACATATTTGCGAGACGAGCCCAATACATTGGAGGACTACCGCTATGTACAAAAGTGGGGACGTGCCATCCGTGAGGCAAAGTCAGTCCTCAAAGTCCTGGTCGTGGAGCAGCCTTGGACAGCGCCGGGAGAAGGAGGCGCCGACAGCGCTTGGGGCGACCTCTACGGCGCAGTCGACATCTGGTGTCCGCTCTTCTCACTACATCGCCAGGAGAGCGCCGCTGAACGGCAGGCGCTTGGCGAGACGATCTGGACCTACACCGCGCTTTGCCAGGGACCACCAACCCCCTGGTGGCACATTGACTTTCCGCTGCTGAATTATCGCGTGCCGACGTGGATGGCGTGGCGCGATAGCATGAAAGGTCTGCTCTATTGGGGCGGCATGTCTTACTGGAACCAAACCGAAGATCCCTGGACGCAGGCGCCTTTCTACACCGGCAATGGCCAGCCGCAACAGGGCGCAAAAGGCATAGTCTTTCAGGGAGAAGGTTCTTTGGTTTACCCCGCTCTTGCAGTCGGTTACGACGGGATTGTGCCGACAATTCGACTTAAGGCGCTTCGCGATGCCATCGAGGATTATGATTACTTCGCGCTGCTTCAGCGCTGCGGCAAAACCAGCGAAGCGCAAGAGATTGTCCGTTCACTAACGCCAACATTCTCCCAGTGGAACAAAGATCCAGTCGCGTACGAACAGGCTCGCGCCAGGATAGCCGCTATGATTGTATCCCAAGTGTCAGGGAAGTAGAGCTCCCATTATCGCGGGCGGCGGCAGTTCAACGCAAGCAGCCAGCGGGTAAATGGCTGAGGCCAGAAACCAACGTGGAGTGAAGAAAGCTGAATGGATCCGAGATCCGAACCACGCCTGCCGTTGCCTACGACAACACCGCTACTTCGTGGTCGAGAATAGATTTTATCTCGAATCGGCTCCAGCCTCTGCCAGTAGCTACTAACCCGGTACCGCCGGAAACTAATAAACGAAGGTTCCTACCACGAATGCCTTCCGGCAGTTTGATGCTGACTCTGAGCGGGCCCACTGGTAACAATTCGTCCGTCGGCTGGCGCCAGGTACCTGTATTCGTCAAGTTCACCAGGTGCAGGATCACTCGTTGCGGCTGCCGATAAAGGTGGCAGTCGATGAGGCCGGGTCCTTCGATCACCAATGGCATTTCTGAGCGTGCGACCCAGCGAACAAGGTTTGCCAACAGATTGGCATGATCGGGGAGGTGATCGCGACCGTATCGGCGGTCCAGATCAGCAGGCAGAAAGGCGCTACGACTGCCGCCGGAAAGAGTGTTGAGAATGACGCCGGCGATATCTGTTTTTGGTTCCCGCATCCACGCAGTTTCGGGCGGATAGATCGGGAACTGCGGAACGAACGTCATCAATATGTTCGCGCTTTTCTCAACCCTGATAGGCTCCAATGTTCCACCGAAAGGTAAAATGTCGGTGTCCTCAAAGCCTTTCAGCACGGGATGTCGCGCGCCGGTGATGGGTGGCTCGTTGCCGTAGTGTGGACCGTCCCGTCCCGCGCGCAGTTCCGGAATCAGTCGCAAATAAGTATGATTGGTTTCGGCCGCCTGTTTCTTGCGAGCCGCTTCAGTCGTCCCGGCGGCTTCTGCGATGTGCGTGCCGAACAAATCCGCCAACGCAAAGTCTGGGCGCGCCTGGCCCCATTCATCGAACAAACTGGTTTGGCCGGTTGCCAGCAAGCCGCCCCCGCGTTGAACGAAATTGCGTACGGCTTGGATTTGGGTTTCGGACATCGTGGCCAAATTGGGCAACGCAAGTGCCGAGAACTGAGACGCACTGCGCCCGATCTCATCCGCATGCACCGGCAGATAAGGTATCCGTGCTCGTGTTAGCGCTTGAGTGAGCCCACGCCAGGGTAGTTCCACCATCAAGTCGGGATCGTCGCGTCCATAGAAATCGGTGTTGCGCTGGGACCAAACGACACCCAGTGTTGCGATGGGTTGCCTGTTTACCAAAAATTGTTCATAAGCCTGGTGCCAGCGGTATATGGGTTCGGCAGTCCGGTACATGCGCCCGTCCTCATGATAAGCGCTAATATGATGCCACCAGGGCTGGAGTCCTCCCGCAATCCCTTCGAGCATCCACAGCCGCGCTTCCGGCTCCGGCTTGCTTGCCAACCGGAAGGTAGGCCTGCCCGCTTGATACATCGCCATGCTTTCGGGGATCAACTTGTCCCAGCCAAGCAAGCCATGGATGAGTTGGCCAGTCTCAGCATTGTTGTGGAACCCGCTCGAGTCACTTCGCGACTGATGGTCCAGCATTATGATCTCAGCGCGCCGGCAAATCTCTTTTAGGTCCCTGAAGCTCTGGCATTGGCCGGTGATCGAGCCGCTGTTCATGCCGACCCAAAGACAGTCCGCTCCGCCCGCCTCACGAGTGATGCGGTTGTTGAAATCCCAGAGCTCGAGCCGCCTTTCGTAGTTCCATTGGATCCATTCACGATAGGCCGGGTCGTTCCAATTTTTCTCGCGCGGAAGCTCCTGCCCGGAGCGCTCGCGAAACCTCCGCTCACAGTTATGGCAAAAGCAAGGGTTGCTCCGGCCCGGCCCACTCCAACTGTTGTCGGTAAACCCCTCCGGATGATACCGCGTCGCAATCTCGCGCAGGATGGCTGGGATATGTTCGACGTAATAGGGGCTATTCACACAGGCGACGAACAATTCTGCGGCTTTTTGGGGATTGCCCGCCGCATCTCGGGCAAACCAATCCGGGTGCGCTTGGAACAAATCCACATGTGCACGGTTCGAATCCATGCGGGCGAAGACGACCAGCCCATCTTCGTGCGCGGCGCGGCATACTTCGCCGAATAGGTCGCGGCCATTGAGATATTCGGCAGGGTGATGAAAAGATACTGCGCTCGGGTAGTAAGCGACAATACCGCCTGCGTTGATAATGACACCCTGAGTTTGTGTTCGCCGCCAGTGCTTGCGCCACCACGCAATATCGTACTGTTGAGGATCAATCTCGGTGATGTTGGTTTGACCCCAGCGCGTGACCCGCCGATACCACGGGAGGTTCGCAGATGTAGTCTTTTCGCCCGCGGCCACATTTCGAATCAACGCGGTTGGTTGAATACCTGACAAAACGGCCGCGGCAACACCAGTGCGTGTCAGAAATGACCGAC
This sequence comes from Candidatus Limnocylindrales bacterium, assembly GCA_035495315.1. GTDB lineage: Bacteria > Verrucomicrobiota > Verrucomicrobiia > Limisphaerales > UBA8199 > DATJGF01. The sequence goes on along the minus strand of DATJGF010000237.1, from coordinate 80,814 downwards.
GGCTGAGTCTCTGGCGACTCAGAATGGGAGAGGGAGAAGGGGCAACGGCCGAGGATCTATCCGAGGACCTGGACACAAGTTGTGGGCTCGAAATCTATTTTTTAAAGTCCCGTACCGCTCGCCCGGCAGCCGCCAGGTTACCCAGTCGCATTTCGGAGTATTTGCGCGAGAGAATCAACCCATCTGCGCCTGCCTTAAGCGCTGCCGACACTGCCGCGTGGGTGTCTTCGGGCGAGGCCTTGCGGCTGTTTTTGCCGGTCGGGATATCTATATCGATACCGGGATAGATTTTGGATTTGCCCTGAACTCCGGCCAGAGCCCGCTCCGTTTCGCGAGTGACGTAATCCGCGGATAAACCAGCACCGGGCAACTCGGAAAGCGTCGCCTCGTGTTGATAATTCAACAGGTGATTATTGAAGCTTAGCAGCTCGGTTTGTGGCACGTCGCGGAAGACTGTCGAACCGATATTGTGAATGAAGTGGGCGTAACGTTCCCCGCCACAATTATTGTAAACGACAATCTTCAAAAAATCCGCCTTGGCGGCCAATGCCTCATAACGGCGGGTCGCACGAAAGATCGGGTTAAAGGAATTGACATGCTCGATATGAAAGCCAACCTGCAACTCGGGGCGAATCGCCTTCACTGTGTCGTGCACTTCCTGGAGCACCTGGTGTTTGCCGAAATCGAACAGTCGATCCCAAAGGAGAATCTCAGGGAATTCGACGAGCAACCGCCAGAATTCGACAAAATAGCCGTCCACCGGGCGTTGGTTGCTCAACGCGCCTTGAACGAATTCATCCAACTTACGGTAGCCCGCTTTCACACGTTCGAAGTCAATTCCGCGTTCCTTCGCAGCTTTCTGATGGTGCTCGCAAAAGCAAGTGACGCGCGAGGAGGCAATGCTTTGAGCATGGCTGGCGCCCAGCGCGTTCAGCAATGGACCGTTGCGTTCGTTGAAGAATAAAATGCCATCGATATCATAAGAGCGGCAATAATCCTCGACGAGACCGGTCCAAAAGTGGCGCACATCGGGGTTGAAGAGGCAGAGACCGCCCGTTCTGCGGCCGTAGAGATCGATTTCTACCAACTCGGCCAGGCCAGGCACCGAAGAACTCCAGGCGTCCTCGCATGAGCAAAAGACTTTCATGCCGCGGTGTTTTGCTTTGGGCAGCACCTCGTGCAGAATGTCCAGGTTCCCATGATCGGGCGCGCGAGTCTCTTTTAGCACGGTGTTGCGATAAAACTCGGGATGTGGTGTCGCATAGTTGCCTCCGTGAAAAAACTTTTCATCTGACTCCTGCACACCATGATCTGGAAAAGGCTGGCCTGGAATTTGACGACCTGCTAAACCGCGTCCGTATGTAAAGGTCGTCAGAAAAAGTGTGTTCACCGCCCCGCGCTCCTGTAACAAATCGAGCAAAGGTTCGGTGCCTTCATCGACAAATGAAACTGCCCCCACTTGAATCCCGATGGTTTTGCGCGGAGCGGAAGCTTCCTCTGTCGCCGCGATCAGGGGTGTTGTCAAACGTGAAATTGCCGCAGCCGCAGCGAGACTGGCGCTGCTCTGCAGGAATTGTCGCCGAGGGATAGCTGTAGCTTGTGAACTCATCATAATGGAACCGCATGTGTACCTGATTTACACAATCGTGAGAAGCTCAGATCGAGTTTTCTTTGGGAGAATCAGGCGCTGCGGTTGGCTTTAGGTAACATCAGAGGCCTGCCGGTCTGCGAATTGTGCACGATTTCCTGATCACCCTTCAGAGTTTTCTCATTTTTGTTTGGCACGATCTATGCGGTTTGACTCACCGTCCTCCAGCCTATAGGCCACTTGCCGGGCCAACGGGATGGGGGAAATGCAGCAAACAATTAGACGGCCCGAGCGATGCCAAAAATTGCAGTCAAATCGAAGTTGCGGATCGAGCAGGACAATGAGTTCTTGCGGGAAGCTCCGGAAGTTTCGATCTTTTTGGCCTGTCTCGGCATGGTGGATGAACTTCGCCACCTTGAGCGCGCTTTCACCCAGGGCAAGATCGGCGATCGAGAATTCTTCGAAAAGTTCAATGAGGTGCTGGGTCAACTCTCGCAATTGGCTGAAGCCTCCGAACGGTTCGACATCGTTTGGCCCGTAGTTGATTACGGCAAATTCTCACCGTTTTTTTGGCGCTGGTTCAACTGGTGGGATGATTATTTGCAGAGTTTGACCCCCAGACAACTTGGACAACTCGAGCGCCAGGCCCGCGGACGCAAACCCACCGTGGAGCAGCACCGTCCATCGGAACATTGGATCAGTCACCGAGGCACTCCGGCGTTTACCCTCGTCATTTCGTAGACCAGCCGGCTTTCGAGCGTCCCGTCGCGACACGCCCATTGCGCACCTTCTGACTTTCGCGATTCTTGAGACCTCCAGGTTTGTGGACAGGCTTCGGTTTTGTGGACACCCGTTGGATGTTCTTGTCTCACGTTATCCCCGCTCTGTCTGATTCGCTACTCCAGGCAACTCAGACCCGTTGAACACTAGAAACTGAACCGCTGAAAATTGACATCGAGCTGATCGAACATTGTGCGGCGACCTAAGGGTTTCCCTTAGGGTTCCTAAAGGAACAGACGCAAACACAATCAGGGTCGCCCCCAATTGTAATCACACCTCTGCTTACCTTATTTTGCTTTCATGCAAACAACATTGGACAAGCCTGCCACCCAGAATAATTCATTCCGGCGCGCCTCAATTCTTGGCTCGCTCGGAGCCACCCCCCGCATCCCTGCTTTGGACACGGCTCTGCCCGAGCCGAAGCTGACGCCATCTCGCCCGCCTCTCAAACGGCGTGGACAGGGCGATCAGTCTCTGATTGAGGCGCTGACCCAGTCGAAGATATACCAGGAGTACGAGCGCGCCTTTAGCGAAGCGACTTGCCTGCCGGTTGCCTTGCGACCGGTTGAATCCTGGCAGCTACCGTTGCACGGGAAGCGGCACGAAGCCCCCTATTGCGCATTGATGTCCGAAAAGAGCCGAGCCTGCGCCTCTTGTTTGCAGATGCAGGAACGGTTGTCCGCCGTCGCCGCCCATGAGCCGCACACGATGGTCTGTCCGGCCGGGTTATGTGAGACAGCCGTTCCGGTGCGCCTGGGCGACCGGGTAATCGGTTATCTCATGACGGGCCAGGTGTTTCGAAAAAAGCCAACGCAAAACCAGTTTGAACGCACCAAAGCGATGGTCGCCGACTGGAACATTGCGGTTGATTCCGCTCGGATGAAGGAGGCGTATTTTGCTACCCGCGTCATGTCTCAGACCCAACAGGACTCAGCGACGACCTTGCTGAAGATCTTCGCGCAGCATCTTTCGATGCTCAGCAACCAGGTAGTCGTCCAGCAGGAGAACGCGGAACCTCCGGTGATTACCAAGGCAAAGGAATATATCCGCACCCACCAGGCTGAGGAACTTCGATTGGGCCAGGTCGCCAAGGCCGTTAACACCAGCACTTTTTATTTCTGCAAAATGTTCAAGAAAGTCGCCGGCGTAAACTTCACTGATTATCTCTCCAGGGTGAGGATCGAAAAATCCAAAGAACTGCTCCTCAACCCGAATTTGCGCATCAGCGAGATCGCCTATGAGGTTGGCTTCCAATCGCTGACCCATTTCAACCGTGTCTTCAAACGGATTCTGGGTCAGGCCCCGACCGATTACCGCGCGAAGTTATCGGGAGTCGCAACACTATAAACTTTAGCGGGAACCCAACTACCTGACTGATTTCCCGGGTAGTTAAACCACAATCCTAGCGCGGCGCCGACCACTGGAAAATGCCAATTTGTGGATACAATCGGGCAAAATCAGGTTAGAGCCTCGTAGCCCGAACCGCAAAACTCGACGTCGTCATGAAAACAGACGGACAGAATTTCCTCGAACAGTTGGCGAGTTTTCCCGCCAATACATTCGAAGGCAGGTTTTTGAAGACCTCAATTCGCCTCGGCCTGGGCCACGACCTTGATTCGGATGAATTGAGTCTGTTGTATCGCGCGGCATTTCGCGCTGCCTTGTGCAATATCGCCTTCAATGGCCTCGGCGGATGCAATGGGGAGATTAAGGCCGAACAGGAAGGCAGTCGTCTGCGGCTCGAACGCGAGTTTATGATTGCACGGGACCGTTTGTACGCGACTTGCGGCTGGAAAACCCTCGCAAAATCTCAGAAAGAGTCCATCGAGAATGTACTTCTTCGCGTTGTCGTGGAGGACAGAAACCTGGCAGATTAGGGAATCTTGAGTCTCTAATTGCTGGTTGTCGGCCTAAGAAGTAACCGGTCTGCCATTGTTTTGGCTAGCTTAAGCGGACTGATCTGCCCCCAATCGATTTAAGCCTAAGACATCCGCGGTTGAGAAACCTCCCAGTAGGGTTAGATTATTTCCAGCGAGGGCTCACCCTCTCACAGACGCTCGCCACGGTTTTCCGGTAATGGAACTGGAAGGGGGCTTTGAAACCTGGAAAGAGTATGGAATGGACATGGAGGGAGAACCGGTGAATCGGATGAAGGGAACCGGAAAACAGCGGCAGTGAAAGGCTGGTGTAAGGAGCGCGGCGCTTAACTCGCGCTCCGTTTTTGGACAACGCACATATCTACGTATCAAGATATGTTGATTTTTTACTTGAATCCCCCTTTTCCCCCAGCTACATTCCCGCTCATAACCCTTCGGCCGGGCGCCGCTGTAACTTCCCCGCCGAGGGCAAAAAGAACGCAACGTGAAGACCGAAACCAACAGAGTCTCCGAGCTCGAAAGGCTTCTGCGCGAGCGCATTGTGTTGCTCGACGGTGCCATGGGGACGATGATCCAGACCTACAAACTGGACGAAGCCGCGTTTCGCGGCGAGCGCTTTGCGGACTGGCCTCGTGACTTAAAAGGGCTCAATGATCTGCTCAATGTGACCAGGCCGGAGGTGATTGAGGAGGTTCACAAGCAGTATTTGGAAGCTGGCGCGGATATCATCGAAACCAACACCTTCAACTCGCAGGGGATTTCACTGGCCGATTATGGAATGGAGGGGCTTGGTTATGGATTGTCCAGGGCGGGCGCCGAGTGCGCTCGGCGGGCGGCGGATCACGCGATGGCCGCAGAAATCGGCCGCACCTGTTTTGTTGCGGGAGCATTGGGTCCGACTACGAAGACTTCCTCCATCTCTACGGACGTTAACAATCCCGCGGCGAGAGGGGCGACTTTCGACGAGATCCAGGCGGCGTATTACGACCAGGCGCGCGGGTTGTTAGATGGAGGCGTCGACCTTCTATTAGTGGAAACAATTTTCGATACGCTGAACGCGAAAGCGGCGTTCTATGCCATTCTGCGTCTGTTTGACGAGCGGGGGATCCAGCCATTGCCGTTTGGCGCCCATCCAGCGCCTGGGCAACCGGTGGTCCCGATTCTTGCCTCAGTGACTTTTATTCAGGCCGGCAGCAATCGGGGAGTGACTGGCCAAACCATCGAGGCGTTTTGGAATTCCATCGCTCACGTGCCACTGTTGTCGGTTGGGTTGAATTGTGCTTTGGGACCTAAGGAATTGCGGCCCTTAATCGAGGAACTCTCTGCGATAGCACCTTTGTACGTCAGCTCCCACCCCAATGCGGGTCTGCCTAACCCGCTTTTGACGACAGGCTTCCCTGAGACGCCCGAAAGTTTTGCCCCACAGCTCCGGGAATGGGCCCAGAACGGTTGGCTCAACATCGTTGGCGGCTGCTGTGGGACCACACCAGCCCACATTAAGGCGATCGCAAATGCGCTGCGCGGTTTGGCGCCACGAGTTGCTCCCAAAGTTGAACCGCATACACGCTTGAGCGGCCTCGAGGCATTGACCATCCGCCCGGAGACAAATTTCGTCAACATTGGCGAACGGACAAACGTCACGGGTTCACCCAAATTTTCGAAGCTAATTCTCGCCGGGGATTTTGAGGCGGCAGTTTCGATTGCCAAACAGCAAGTCGAGAACGGCGCCCAGATCATCGATGTCAATATGGACGAGGGGATGCTCGATTCCGAGAAGGCGATGACCACATTTCTGAATCTGGTAGCTTCGGAACCGGATATTGCGCGAGTGCCGGTAATGGTTGACAGCTCGAAGTGGTCGGTGATCGAGGCGGGTTTAAAATGTCTGCAGGGGAAAGGCGTCGTCAACTCGATCAGCCTGAAAGAGGGTGAAGAGAAGTTCAAGCGGCAAGCGCGGCTGATCCAGCACTACGGCGCGGCGGTGGTGGTGATGGCTTCTGACGAGCGGGGACAAGCGGACTCATTCGAGCGGCGAATTGAAGTCTGTGAACGATCCTATCGCATCCTGACTCAGGAACTCGGTTTTCGACCCGAGGACATCATTTTCGATCCGAATGTGCTGACTGTCGCTACCGGGATGGAGGAGCACAACAATTATGCGGTCGATTTCATTCGCGCGACTCATTGGATTAAGCGCAATTTGCCGCGAGCGCGAGTCAGTGGCGGGATCAGCAATATTTCCTTTTCTTTTCGGGGTAACAACGTCGTGCGCGAGGCGATGCACTCGGCCTTCCTTTACCATGCGATCCAGGCGGGATTAGATATGGGGATTGTAAACGCGGGCATGCTGGCGGTTTACGAGGAGATTCCCAAAGACCTGCTCGAGTTGGTTGAAGACGTGTTATTGAATCGGCGAGCCGATGCAACCGAGCGTTTAGTGAAGTTCGCCGAGACCGTGAAGCGGCAGGAGAAAGGGGAAACCGCGGAAGATCAATGGCGGCAGGGTACCGTCGAGGAACGACTGAGCCATGCGTTGGTCAAGGGCATCGTCGATCACATCGAGGGGGATACTGAGGAAGCGCGGCAGAAGTATGGCCGGCCATTGTCGGTAATCGAAGGCCCGCTGATGAGCGGGATGAATGTCGTCGGCGATCTGTTCGGGGCCGGCAAGATGTTTCTGCCGCAGGTGGTCAAGAGCGCGCGAGTGATGAAAAAGGCAGTGGCTTATTTGCTGCCTTTCATGGAGGCGGAAAAAGAGGCTTCAGGCCATCATCAAGCGCAAGGCCGGATTGTGATGGCGACCGTCAAAGGCGACGTCCACGATATCGGCAAGAACATCGTCGGCGTCGTGCTCGGCTGCAATAATTACGAAATCATTGACCTGGGGGTAATGGTGCCGTGCGACAAGATCCTGGAGACTGCTCGTGAGCGAGGGGCGGACATTATCGGGCTTAGCGGATTGATCACTCCTTCGCTCGACGAGATGGTCCACGTCGCCAAGGAGATGCAGCGACAGGGCTTCAATGTGCCGTTGCTGATTGGGGGGGCAACAACGAGCAAAGCGCACACTGCAGTGAAGATCGCGCCGGGTTACTCGGAACCGGTGGTTCATGTGCTGGACGCCTCGCGCGCTGTCGGCGTTGTGAGCAACCTGGTTAATCCCGGGTTGAAGTCGGCATTCGTGCAATCAGTCCGCGCTGAGTATGAAAAACTCAGGGTTCACCATGGCGAAGCAAAGGGCAAACCGCTGTTAACACTGGAAGAGGCGCGCAAGCGTCGCACGCGAATCGACTGGAAACCGGAGGACATCGCCCGGCCCGAGTTTACAGGAATTCGAGTACTTACCTCGGAACCACATGCTGCTTTGACATCTGACGCAGCACATCTCAGGGATCACGTCTCACGCATCACACTTTCGGAACTGGTGCCTTTCATTGATTGGTCCCCTTTTTTCCATACCTGGGAAATGCGCGGCCGATATCCGGCGATTCTGGAAAATGCCGAAGCGAGGAAACTGTTTGACGATGCCCAACATTTGCTGAAGCAAATCATCAGAGACGAATCATTCACAGCTCGAGCGGTCTATGGCTTATTCCCCGCCAATGCCGTCGGGGATGATGTTGAACTTTATACCGACCAGTCGCGGGCAAAGGTGTTGACTACATTCCATTTTCTGCGGCAGCAAATGGATAAACCGGCTGACCAGTTCAATCACTGTCTGGGGGACTTCGTCGCCCCTAAATGCACGCATGGGTCAGGCAGCGCACTGCCCGATCACATCGGTGCGTTTGCCGTCAGTGTCGGGTTTGGTGTCGAGAAACTATGCAAAAAGTTTGAGCAGGATCATGATGATTATAATTCGATCATGACGAAAGCCCTGGCCGATCGCCTGGCGGAGGCGTTCGCGGAGTTGCTTCATAAACGTGTGCGGGAGGTATGGGGCTATGGCAAAGGAGAAAACCTTAGTTCGGAAGATTTAATTCGCGAGAGATATCGTGGCATCCGCCCTGCCGCCGGCTATCCGGCGTGCCCGGATCATACTGAGAAGTTTCTGCTTTGGAAACTGCTCGACGTCGAAAAGAACGCTGGCATCAAGCTCACTGAGAGTGCGGCAATGTGGCCGGGGGCGAGTGTCAGCGGTTTATACTTTGCCCATCCGGAGTCAAAGTATTTCGGTGTTGGAAAGATCAGTGAGGACCAAGTCCTCGACTATCATCTGCGCAAAGGTATGGATTTGCTAACGGTGGAGAAGTGGCTCGGGCCGAATCTAGGCTACGAGCCTGGCAGCGGTGACGAGCGCTCGAGTTCCAACGCGGCCAATAGTGCGGCGGCGTGCTCTTGCGGCCAAGCGCACCCGGTATAAGTCCGATAGGACCTATACCAGGTCGGCCATGAAATAGAGATCCAGCGACTATGCTGCTTTGACCGGCACCACTGCCGGGTCCTTCAAGATATTGTGTTCGCTGGGCATCGGCGGCTGCAAGGTGCGGAAGGGGCCAAACTGCATCTTGGCGCAATCGGCGTATTGCAACTCGGGACCGTAAGCAAATTTGGAGTTGAGCACCGCATCCCATTCGACACCGGCGCCGCTGTAAGCGGCTTCACGGCCTAGAATGGCTGTGAGTGTGCTGTCGGTTACCTGCTTGGCTTCGTTCAGATCAGTGTCGTTCTCGATCGCATTGATCAGGTCCATATGTTCCTGCACATAGGGATCGATTGATTTGCCGCGGAAACGCCACATCTGGCCACCTTTGGGTTGAATGGTGCCGTCCGGCTTCGAGGTTCCCTTGCTGCCGTGCACCGCTTCGCTGACGGACGACCAGTCGCGTTTGATCTGGCCGCAATAGCTGAACAGATGAACACCGTTAGCGTATTCGTATTCGATATCGAAGTTGTCCCAGATTTCGCCGGATTTATCGCCGAGTTGCTGGCGGGATCCTTGTCCCCACGCTTTGACCGGGTGATCGCTCATAATCCAGTTGGCAACGTCGAGGTTGTGGACGTGCTGTTCGCAAATGTGGTCGCCGCACAGCCAAATATAATGATACCAGTTGCGGATCTGACGTTCGAGGTCGCTGTCGCCATGATCGCCCTTATGCCAGATGGGGCCGCCATTGACCCAGTAAGCGCGCAGCGTGACGATATCGCCGATCTCGCCGCCTTGGATGCGTTTGATCGTTTCAATGTAGCTTGCCTGGTGACGGCGTTGCGTGCCGGCGGCGACTTTGAGCCCCTTCTGCTTCGACAGCTCCGCAGTCTCATACATCAAGCGGCAACCCGGACCATCGACGGCGACTGGCTTTTCCATGAAGACGTTCTTGCCGGCTTCAATGCAAGCTTTGAAATGAGCGGCGCGGAAGCCGGGAGGCGTCGCGAGGATGGCATAATTGACGTCCGGCATGGCCAGGACCTTTTGGTAGGCATCGAAACCGCTGAAACATTTATTCTGCGGCAGGTTAAACGGCGATTCGGTTGCACGATTAGCTTGTTCCGGGAACAAGTCGGCGACGGCAACAATTTTCCCGTTTACTCCGGTATTTTTAACAGCTTCCAGAAAATTCTGACCGGCACCGCCGCCGCGTCCGCCCAGGCCGATGATGACGGCGTTGATGGGTTTTGTGCCTGCGCCGCGCACAACCGAGGGGAAACTAACCGCAGCAGCAGCAGAGGCTGCTACCAGGGAGGAGGTGCGAATGAATTGCCGGCGGGACAGCGCCGGGGACGGATTGGTTGGGTCAATTTGCATAGATAATTTCAGGTTAATTGTTTTGCTGCTCTAGAATGGCGGTCGGACTCCTGCCAGTGTAATAGCACCGACGAAATCGGGGCAACTCAAATTCAGTCTCTTTCGACGCCGCTGGTCCAGTATTTCTGCATTTGTTCGGGCGAGGGCACCTTCAGCGGACGCACGATGCGGAAGCCGACCCACTGTGCGTCGGAGAAATACCAGATACTCTTCGGCAGCTGCGGGTCCTGCATTTTCCAGGCCCGATCAGAGCCACGGCGGGCAGCGCTGCGGCACATGGTCGCTTCATCATCCCAGGAGCCACCCCGTACTGAGTGCGGATATGGTTTGGTGGCTTTGTCCCAGGGATCAATGATTGGGCTGGTGGCTGCGCATTGCTTGTAGTAATCGGGCTCATACTGGTCGAGCACCCATTCGACTACATTTCCGTAGATGTCGTAGAGGCCCCACGGGCTGGGTTTTTTCTTGCCGACCTTCTGGTACTTGAAATCGCTGTTTTGTTCGAACCATGCGTACTCCGGTAACTTGGCCCCATCCTCGCCAAAGAAATAAGTGGTGGTAGTGCCGGCCCGACACGCGTATTCCCACTCCGCCTCGGTTGGTAACCGATAGAACTGACCTGTCTTGGCACTCAACCACTGGCAATATTTATTGGCGGCGTGTTGAGTCATGCTGATGGCCGGGTAACCGTCTTTGCCCATACCAAAGCTCATCTCAACGTACGGTTTGGAGGGGTGCGTCACCGCATCCGCCAGTTTGTCTCCTTTCTCGTCAGTCGCAACCGTCGCTCGTGTCCGCTTTTCCTCGTCCGGATACATGAATAACTCGTATTCATTCCAAGTGACTTCGAACTGCCCCATCCAGAAGGGCGAAATCTTCACTTTATGCTGCGGGCCTTCGTCCGGTTTGCGATTCGATTCGGAGTCCGGGCTGCCCATAACAAACTCGCCGGCGGGTATCGGCACCATTGAGAAGGTCACGCGCGTTCCTGGAATCGTGTTCGTATACGGTTTCATGTCGCTTTCGTTCGACGGCTCGGGTTGCGAAGCGATCCGCGAATGAATATCGGGGATAGTAATGTTGTCATTGTCAGCCAACGAGGGGAGGCTGCCGAAAGCATTGAAGGCGTAAGTCGCGCCGCTTGATTTGTAGATTTGATACTTGGTGGAGAATTTACCGGCCGGCGCCTGTAAAAACATGATAAAACCTTCTGGCAGGCTTCCGGCGCAAGTAAACAGGTCGTTGGTGGCCTGAATTGTTTGAATCGAAACCGGCGCTTTGGCGCCATCAAAATTAAATAGGCCCGCAGTTTCGCCCTCACCGAAAATGACCAGCAGCTTCTGGCCAGCCGTCAGGTTAAGTGTCACAACGCGTCGAATCGGTTGGCCAAGGTCAAAACTGTTGGGTTTGGCAAATTGGAATTGGCCCGCACCCGCCTCTTCGATTGCGCGCACGGTTAGATTCTTATCGCCTGGTTTATAAAACAGGAATTCGCGCAGCGATTGTCCCCGGAAGTTACCGGCGGTGTACTCAGAGCCGGCTGGCAGGTCAGCAACGGTCGCCGCCGAAACCGGTTTGCCGCTCGAGACGTCCTGTGCCAGCAGTGAATCCCCTTTATCGCCAGTGATGATCATCACCACGTCTTCAATCCCGCCGCTCTTTAGCGCCAGCCGGTTCGCATGCGACGCCGGACCTGCCAGCGTCGCTTCAATGATCTTGGGAAATTCGGAGCCGTCGTTTCGCAACAGCGTTTCGAGGTTTGCGTCCGGAGAGTTGTAGATGCTGCCGACGAAAAGATCTTGCAGTGGTGAATTGCCGATTTCTGCTGCGACAATTGTGTTCGGTCCGAGCGCGGCGGAGAAGGGGACGTTGATCGGCTTGGCCGGAGCGCTGGGACTTGAGACGTCTGCCAGACCAATTTGGTTCGCGTCGGGGGCCGTGAACGCCAGTCCTGCGGCGTTCGTGGCGACGAGGTGGCCCATGGTGAAGCCCGTAATCGCCTTCAATCCGCTTGGGCGGCAATCGACCCAATTGAACATTCCTGCCGCAGTCTGATAACCGAGACGGTACTTGCCGCTATCTTTGTCGACGATTACCAGGTCGGTCCGGCCGTCGCCGTCAAAATCACCGCTGCCAAAGAATTCGCGCGGCGTTTCGTAGATGACCGATGCCAAATTGTCGGCAGCATTAACCAGGGCGGGGAGTAGAGACACGACTGCTATTGCGACGCAAGAGTAAGGTTTCATGATTTGCTCTAAAAAGACGCGGCTCACAGTTTTGTTGGCCATAGCGACAAAGTCAACAACGACCACGTCAGTGTCACATCGGCCAGTTTGGGACATTCCCCGAATGCACACTGAGCAATGTTGGTGACGCTATCGGGAATTATCACGGGGGTCAGGCTGCTGCATAGAGCGAAGGCGTAGTTGCCGAGGTCAGTCAGACTACCGTGCACCGTGACGTTTGTTAGGTTAGTACTCGCGTAGAAAGGGGCACTCCCGATAGTGGTCACACCCTCCGGTATGCTGACCGACGTTACCAGGCGCCGCCAAAACGCGTAAGGGCCAATGCTCGTGACCGGCAACCCATCAATCGTGGCGGGAACGAAGGACCACTCCTCCCGGACGCAGTGGTTAAGCTGGTTTTTGTCGCGTCATCGCCACCAGGCAAACATCATCATCAAACTCACGACTAGTGGAAAACGCCTGTACGTCCCCCAAAATGGCATCGAGCAACTGTTCCGTGGGTAAATGCAAATGGCGTCGAACCGCAGCGCGGAGGCGGTCCTGCCCAAACTCTTCCTGATCGGCATTATCGACCTCGTAGAGGCCGTCAGTAAACAGAAGTATCAAATCATTTTCGGCGAGTGGCGCGCGACAGGTGGGGTATTGCGGTTTATCAAAGAGTCCCAGGGCTGGGCCGTGCCGGGGGTCATAATCGCGCAGCAGTTCGACCGTAGGAGAATCGCGACGCACCTTGAAAGGACTGGGATGACCGGCACTGGAGAAGCGGAGTTCACCGTTGCCGATATCCGCCACTATATAGAATGCAGTCGCCAGGAATGGCTCACGTGTGCGGCGAAGGATCGCATGCAGGCTGCGGTTGATTTCCGTCAAGAACTTCCCAGCGTCGGCAGCTACTGGCATCAATTCTTCAACCAGGCCGCGCATGATCGCGGTGACCAGCGCAGCGCGCATCCCATGACCCATAACGTCACAGATGAACAAGCCTGCAGTGGTGCCACTGAGCGCAAAGACGTCGAAGAAGTCGCCACCGACCGCCGCGGCTGGGAGATACCGATGGGAAAAACGCAACGCGCTTTTTTCCGGCGAGACCCGTTGGGGGAAGGTCGGATATTGGTGCGGGAGAAAAATCTGCTGAATCTCGCGCGCCATATTAAAATCTGCCTCAAGCTGGGCGTTCTTGGTGCGCAGCTCTTCAGCATACCGCCCCAGTTGCTCGGTCATGCGCTTGCGCTCGATGGCGTAGCGCATCGCGCGACTGAGCAATTGTGCGTCGACTTGGCCTTTAATGAGAAAATCCTGAGCGCCTTCGTGAACGGCTTGAACTGCGACCGTGGTATCATTAAGGCCGCTCAGGACAATAATGGGAAGCCTGGGAGCTGCGGCATGAAGTTGTTTAAACGTCGCCAGGCCGTGGCTATCGGGCAGCGAAAGATCGAGCAGGACCAGGCCAATATCGCCTCGAGTTAGCCGCCTCAAGCCGGCCTCCAGCCGATCAACGAATTCAACCTCGAACAGATCGCCACCGGCTTCCGCCAGCATTAATTCGATCAGACGAGCATCGCCTGGATTATCCTCGATGAGCAGAACCTTGATGCGTTCCGTTTCGTGAGGCTCATGGCTTTCCGCAACGTTTTGTGATGGCTCTCCGATTGCCACATCAGTGTCTGCTTCCATGCGATGCACAACAGCTGTCCGCCCCTCCCCTCAATAGGTTTTCAGGAAGACCAAACCCGACAGCACTATCTACCTCAAGATACCTAAGGTCTCCAAGCACGCAAGTGGGTGAGTAAGTCGGGGTATCTAAACTGCACCTACTGGTTTGTTCTTCATCTTGTCCCATTCAGCGACCAATCAGCACGATTTAAGGCTTCTCAACCTCCTCAAGCATCGGTAGGGCGAAATAGAATGAGGAACCCTGCCCGGGCGAGGATTCCACCCAGATCCTGCCGCCGTGTCGCTCGATGATCTTTTTGCACAGCGCCAGACCGATGCCCGTGCCGGCGTATTCCTGCCGAGTGTGGAGGCGCTGAAAAATAACGAAGATCCTATTGAAATCCTTAGAGTCAATTCCGATGCCGTTATCCCGGACAGAGAAAATCCATTCATTTTCCTGACGCACCGCAGCAACCGTGATTTGCGGGGGGCGATCTCCGCGGAATTTGAGGGCATTGCCAATGAGGTTTTGGAAAACCTGGGTCAACTGGATTTTATCGGCAAGAACTCGGGGTAAAGGACTATGCGTAATGGAAGCTGCACTCTCCTGAAGAGCGATCTTGAGATTTGTGACCGCGGCGTTGAAGGCCTGTTCGCAATCAGTTGGTTCAAAGGCCCGCCCACGCATATCAACTCGCGAGTAAGCCAGGAGATCGTGAATCAGAGCTTCCATGCGTTTGGCACCTTCGAGGGCAAATTCGATAAACTCTTTGCCTTGCTTATCGACGAGCTCCTTGTACTGCTGACGAAACAATTGGAGATAACTGGTGACCATCCGCAGTGGTTCGAACAGGTCATGTGATGCGACATAGGCAAATTGCTCGAGGTCGGTGTTCGAGCGCTGGAGGTTGAGACTGGTTTGGCGGAGTTGCTCCTCGGCGCGCGCGCGTTCGAGATCTGCCAAATGCAATAGCCTGGCGTTCCACCAAATGAGTCCGGTAAAGATCACAATGGTACCAGCAGCGAATATAGATAATGCGGATTCTCGACCGTAATAGCCGGCTTGTTCGCCCATAAGCAAGAGCAGTCCCAGCAGACAGGGAACCAGGACGGCGGTGGGAATCAGACGCCGGGCCACCGCCCCGCCTACGGTGCGACTCGTGATAACTGCCATTACACCCGCGTGGCTTTGTGCGGCGAGGAAACTCATACAAAACAGCTCTAGAGCCACTGCCGTATCCAGAGACATAGGCAGGGCGGAGCCCAGGCGATTGAGCAACAGGACGTGATAAAGGTGTCCGATAAGTGCCAGCAGAGCTAACAAGGCTGTAAGTAGTACAAATGCTTGTGCTGGTCGAAATTCTTTGTGAGTTCTCCAATCATAGAACAGCAAGCCAAGCCCGCAAAACAGAAGCCCAAAGGCGGTATTCGGAGCCATTTCCTCCGGAGGCGAGGGGCCAGGAATATCGAGCCTGTTTGGGAAAAGTAGATAATCGACGTGAAAGGGGAGGCTGACGACGGCATCAATGAGCCTTAGGACGCCGATTAAGGAAACCAGAAACGCCAATCCCAACGCGATGTAAAAGTAGTAGCGGGCCGCCGGAGGATTGGAGACATCGCGCCGTATCCACAAGGAAATGCCGGCAAAGAGGAGCGAAAGCGCGGTCATCGGGTTCATTACTACCATTGAGGGCGCTAGATGGATCATACGTTGCGGGCCGAGTGTCCACGCAAGGAGGACGAATAGCGCCAGGGCAATTAGCGCACCATTTGCGACTCGCGATAACACGCAAAGACGAGAACCTGCGGGAGTTATTGTTGCGGACATTTTCACGGAACTTCACCGCACGGCTGGCAGATGCTTTAGGGACAGGCTCTCCGAATGCCACCTCCGCCAGCCACTTCCTCAATTTACCTCCTTTAGTAACCCTCTGCAAAACGGGGTGTTCTAGGGGCAGGCCGATTATGCCAGCAGCTTTTCCACCACTTCCCCAAAAACATCAGTGAGGCGGAAGTCACGGCCTTGAAAACGATAAGTTAGTTTGGTGTGATCAAATCCAAGCAGCTGAAGAATCGTGGCGTGGAGGTCGTGCACATGGACCCGGTCTCGAGTCGCATTAAAACCGAACTCGTCCGATTCGCCGAGAGTGATTCCGGGTTTTATGCCGCCTCCGGCCAGCCACATCGTGAAACAGTTCGGATGGTGATCCCGGCCGTCGTCGCCTCCTTGCACCATTGGAGTGCGGCCGAATTCGCCGCCCCAGATTACCAGCGTGTCCTTCAACAGTCCTTGCTGCTTGAGATCTTTGATGAGCGCCGCGCAGGCTT
This sequence comes from Candidatus Limnocylindrales bacterium, assembly GCA_035495315.1. GTDB lineage: Bacteria > Verrucomicrobiota > Verrucomicrobiia > Limisphaerales > UBA8199 > DATJGF01. The sequence goes on along the minus strand of DATJGF010000237.1, from coordinate 64,596 downwards.
GATCGGTATTCAGGCAATTCTTCTTCAGGTCACCGACGAGATTCCCATGCTGGTCCCAGGCCTCGTGGAAGAGCTGCACAAAACGGACGCCGCGCTGAACGAGACGCCGGGCCAGAAGACAGTTGTTCGCAAAAGAAGACTTGCCGGGCTCGGCACCGTAGAGTTCAAGGATGTGCTTTGGTTCCTTGGAAATATCCATCAGCTCCGGCGCGCTGCTTTGCATCCGATACGCCATCTCGTATGAGTTGATCCGGGTTGCAATTTCGGGGTCACCCACGATATCCAAGTGCTTTTGGTTTAAGTGGGTGATCATATCCAGTGAATCACGCTGCAATTGGCGATCGAAACCTTTCGGGTTGGAAAGGTATAACACCGGATCGCCGGAACTGCGCAACAGCACGCCTTGATAGAGCGACGGCAAGAAACCGCTACCCCAATTGGAGGCGCCACCGCTGGTTCCCTTGGTGCCTGAACTAAAGACCACGTAGGCCGGCAGGTCGGAGCACTCGCTGCCCAGGCCATAGGTCACCCACGCTCCCATGCTGGGTCGGCCAAATTGCTGCGTGCCAGTGTTCATGAAAATCTGGCCAGGGGCATGATTAAAAGCATCGGTGTACATCGATTTAACAATGGCGATGTCGTCGACCACTTCAGATAGATGGGGCAGTAACTCGGAAAGCTCGGCTCCGGAGTGGCCGTATTTGGCGAACTTGAACTTCGGTCCAAGCAACGTTGAATTCGGGTTGATGAAAGCCGCGCGATACCCCTTCAGCAGCTCGGCCGGTGGCAGCTTGCCGTTCCATTTAGCCAACTCGGGTTTGTAATCGAACAGTTCGAGATGGCTCGGCGCTCCGGCCATGAACAAGAAGATGACGTTCTTCGCCTTCGGGGCGAAATGCGGTTGTTTAGGGGCAAGAGGATTGGTCTGCGGCAGTGCTGCGGCCAACCCATTCTGGCGAAATAGCTGGCCTAGCGCGATGGCGCCGAGCCCCACACCGCACTGTTCGAAAAACCAGCGACGGGTTATTAATCTCCGGTCCTGTCCACGGTAGAGATGTGATTGACAGTTCATTCTTTAGTGATCGTTTCATCCAGGTTCAACAAGACTCGCGCCAGCACAGTGTACGCAGCGACCTGAGTCGGAGTTGATCCTTTTGGGAGATCCGCGGCGGGTTCGTCCTTTCCTGTGCTAATTTCGTTCGCGTTCACCCAGCCCTCTGCGATCCGTGCCTTTTCTTTGTCGAGGAAAGCGATAAGTTCCGCCTTTTCGTCAGGTCGCGGCCGGCGGGAGAGCGCCCGACGAAACGCGAACGAAAGCCGCTCACTGTCCGTGCGGCCGCCCTCGGCGAGAGTTTTGCGGGCGAGCGCCTGGGCGCATTCGACGAAAACCGTTTCGTTCAAGGAAGCCAAAGCTTGAAGCGGCGTGTTGGAACGGAGTCGCCGGACGCATGAGAAGTCCCCGTTTGGGGCATCAAACACTTGCAGCATCGGGTAGGGGGTGGAGCGGCGTCTGAAGGTGTAGAGCGCGCGTCGATAGCGATCCGGACCGGTTTCTTCTTGCCAAGGGAAAGGGGCATAACTGGCGGGTGGCTGGAACAGAAAGTCCGGTGCGGGTGAAAAGATCGATGGGCCGCCAATTCTGGGATTAAGCAGACCCGAAGCCGAGAGCGCGATGTCGCGCACGATTTCGGCTTCTACACGGAATCGCGGCCCGCGGGCCAGAAGACGATCGTAAGGATCCTTGGTATAGAGTTGGGGCGAGACTTTGGAATCCTGCCGATAAGCAGACGACGTAACGATTAGTCGGTGAATGTGTTTGAGACCCCATGCGATGCGCGAGCCGGTCGGCAGCGCCGACTTGCGGGCTTCCCCTTCGGGGGTGGGTTCCATTAGTTCGCAGGCCAGCCAGTCGAGAAGTTCGGGATGTGAAGGCGGTTCGCTTTGCATCCCAAAATCTTCGGGGGTGCTGACCAGACCGGTGCCGAAATAGGCCTGCCAAAGGCGGTTGACGACCACGCGCGCCGTGGTGGGCGATTTCTTATCGACGAGCCACCGGGCAAGGTTCAGACGAGTCGGACTGGTCGGAGGACTGTTTTCTTTGGGCGCCGAATCGACGGGAAGCGGGTGCAGGAATGCTGGAACACCTGCCGTGACCGCGTCGAGCGGTTTGAGCCAATCGCCTCGCTTGAGAATATGTGTGCCGCGAGTTTGTTCGCGAGCCCAGAGCGTTAAGGCCGTGGTTCCACTCGGCCACTGTTTCCATAGGGCTTCGATCTGTTCATTGGCGTCTTTGAATTGTGGCACCGTCGTACGCCAGTAGCTGAATACGGCGGCAGTTTGCGCGGGCGTGCGACGCTCGCGCGCCATCGCCAGTAGGTCGTGGAGCTGGGTCGGAATGGAGTCGGCAAGCACCGGGGCGGGGTTTGTCGTCGCTGAAAAGCGGAAACGCCCCAGATTATTATTCATGATATCGTCGCTATTCCAGCCGCCATGATTTTGCGCCAGAGAAAAGGCCAGGATCGTGCCGTTGGTAAAACCGACGGGCGCAGCGCATTCGAAGACCGCGCGTCGTGGCTGGTTCCGACGTCCAGGGCCCGCATCGATACCCCAGGCGGTTTCGTCTTTGCCGTCGATCGCGAACTCGGCGGGGCCGGTGACGCGTTTGCGACCGGATTTATCTTCGAAATTAGACTCGAGCTCAGCTTCCGATTGTTCGAAATCGGCCATCGCCCGCGTAAACTTCACCGCGATTTTATTAGTAGGGTTGCTGGCATCCAGGGCCTCGACTTTGAATTCAGTCAGCGCGCATGTGCCTTTAAAGGAGCGGCCCGGTCCATTGCACGGGAGGTTTGGGTCGGTGAGCAGTTCGAGGCGGAAAGCGGTAATGTGTTGGAGCTGATTGGTAAGCCAAAACTTCGCGGTGTGTTTCGTGGGAGCGTAGCCGGCTGCCAAAAACGAGCCGTCGTCCTGCGCCAAATACCGCTGACCACCTGTGGAAATATCTTCGATGGTTGGTCGCAGCTGGATCCACTGGGGCCTATTTTTGTTGGCAGAGTTCTCCCATTCGGCCATGCGCGCTTCCCATTCTGGCGTCGCGTGGCGGAGACGCGCTTCGATTTCGTGCATTTGACGCGAAAGCTCGGCAACTTTCATCAACTCGTCCGGGGTGTAAACAATCCGCTGGGCTTCGTGATCGTTATTCAGGAAGGCGAACAATCGATAATACTCGGCCTGTTTGAGGGGATCGAATTTGTGATCGTGACACTGCGCGCATTGGATCGTGATCCCCAGCACGCTTTTGCCAATGCAATCCATGCGATCGAACATGGCGTCCATTCGGAATTGCTCGGGGTCGATGCCACCCTCTTCATTGATCATTGAATTGCGCAGGAACCCCGTCGCCACAATTTGATCCTGGGTTGGGTTAGGCAATTCGTCGCCGGCGATTTGCTCGATGATGAACTCATCGTAAGGCATATCGCGGTTTAAGGCGTTGATGACCCAATCGCGGTAAAACCAGACACTCCGGGGTTTATCCTTTTCGAACCCGTCGGAATCGGCGTAGCGTGCCGCATCCAGCCACTGACGTCCCCAACGTTCGCCGTAATGAGGCGACGCCAACAAACGCTCAACTTGCTTTTCGTAAGCATTGGCACCGGTATCGGCAAGAAATGCGTCAACCTCCTCTGGACTCGGCGGAAGGCCTACCAAATCGAGGGTCAATCGCCGCAGCAAGGTGATTTTGTCGGCTTCGGCGGAGGGCCTCAGGTTTTCCCGCTCGAGGCGCTCGAGGATAAAGGCATCAATTGGATTCCGCAGCCAGCGCGTGTTGCGAACTTTCGGAATTGTGGGTCGGACCGGTGGCTTGAAGGCCCAGTGCTTGCGCCAATCTTTGCGATTGGCAGCGATTGCTCCCTCAGGCCAATTCGCCCCCTGGTCGATCCAAACACGGAGCAAAGCAATCTGCTCTGGCGCGAGCGGATCCTTCTTTTTGGGCATTCTCGCCAGATTCTCCCTTGAACCGTTAACCGCCTGGACCAGCAGGCTGTCGGCGCTGTTGCCTGGAACCAGGGCAGGTCCGGAATCGCCGCCTTTCATCGCGGCAGTTCTTTCATTCAAGCGAAGTCCGCCCTTCTGCTTTAAGGAACCGTGACATTCGAAGCAGTTGTTAGAGAAGATAGGCAGGATTTGCTTCGAAAAATCAACCTCATGAGTTGCAGGCGCAGACAGACCGGCAACATGGGCATCAGTGCCCGTGGCGTTACAGGCAACCAAGGCGGCAACCGTGCCCAGCAAAATCACAATGCAAAACCGATGTGTCGGTATCCAACAGGCGGCTTGCATGCAATCATCATGCATCACGCAGGCTTTGGAGTCCACTCCGATGCAGGCGGAAACGACCTTACCAGGCAAAAATATGGAGGCAGAAAGTCAGACCAGATAGAGAAGGCAAAAAATAGGGGCACGAACATGGAGGCACAAAGACGATTTTTGACTCCACTTTTTTGACTGACTAATTCGTGTGTCTCGGTTACCAAGGTCCTGTAATTAGGAAACTGAAGGACATATTTATGAGCGCACCTCCGCAATTACCGACGTCACTTGGACAGCCTAAGACCTCAGGCTTGGCCATTTGGAGTCTGGTGCTGGGTATACTCGGTGTTTTCTGTTTCTCGATTATTGCCGGCATTCCAGCCGTGATCTTCGGCCACACGGCTTTGTCGCGAATCAAGCGCTCCGGAGGCATGCTGGAGGGCAATGGTTTGGCAATAGGCGGGTTGGTGACCGGCTATCTCAGTATCGCAATGATACCCCTTATCGCGATGATGGCTGCAATCGCCATTCCCAATTTCGTCAAGGCGCGTAATGTGGCCATGACTAACATGTGCGTTAATAACTTGCGCCAGATCGATGCTGCCAAGCAAATGTGGGCGGTCGAAAAGAACAAAGATGGATCCCAAACACCGACGGGACAGGACCTGACGCCTTACTTGAAGCGGGATTTTACTGCTTTCGTTTGTCCCGCAGGAGGGACTTACTCGATCAATTCAGTCGGAGAGAAGCCGGCGTGCTCAGTTGCGGGTCATGAATTGCCCAAGAACTGATCGCGGAGGCGAGCAGCGACGCCGACTGCCCACGACCAAGAGGCTGAGCGTTCCTAATAGGCAGAACCCGAACCCAGAAGGTTCCGGCACTGATTGAACTACAAACTGATCGCTGGGGAGGGAGAAAGGTCCACCGCCATAGACCATCGAAGTTCCGACGGGTATGGTGGGATAATAAGGCGAGTTGCCCGCCAAGGCGGCTGGTGAGTCGAGCGTCTCGAAATTGAAATCGAGGGACTGGCCAGGTGCCAAGGCATCGGCAGGCCCATTGGCGAAAAATTCGATGGCATAGCCATCGGTAACGCCGAAGTGAGTGATTGTATCTGTCCAACCCGTTGGAGGCGTGACCAGGCTTGGGCTGGAGGGGAGATAATCCTGTCCAGGCAGCCAGGCATACCAGAAGGTGCCGATTGAACTGCTTGAGCTGGCGGAATTGTTCAACGTGATAGTATAGTTAAAAAGATTGACACCCGCGGGCTGGCCGCTTATTCCCGCACTCGCTGAGATAGTTTGGGCAGCACTGCTCAAGGCCGAACCGCTCAACAGCAAAGTCAAAAGGAAAGTTCCAGGCTTGCCGGCAACCACTTCGCAAGCGAAGCGGATGGAATGTGAAATACTTTTAATGGTGAGGGTTTTCATAAAAGCGTTCCAGTTAGTGGTTCAAATTGATCGGTGCTTTGATATGAGAGGCGCGGGAGAACAAAAGGTTCCCGGAAAGGTGACCTCGAAATTCAGGAGCATCATTCGACTCGAAGGCCAATGGACAGCTAGGCGAGTTCTGAAGTTGCTCATCAATTGCCTTGACTCTCTACCGAGGTAGGCCTTTAATTTGTTCATGGACTTCACCCGCTCAACAACCTCCTACCGGGCCACAAGAGTTGGCGGTTTTACGCTGATCGAGCTGCTGGTCGTGATTGCGATTATTGCGATACTGGCAGCGATGCTGTTGCCCGCCCTCAGCCGTGCCAAGGCGAAAGCTGCGGGAGTTCATTGCATGAACAACGGGCGCCAGATGATGTTGGCGTGGAGACTGTATTGTGAGGATAACAACGACAAGGTACCCTCAGCCTGGGGAAGTACTGGAACCCCGGAATACAAATCGATTTGGGTCACCGGAGACCTGGACTTTACTTCCAAGGCAAGCAACTGGGACATCAATCAAGATCTCAAGAAGAGCCTTTTATGGCCGTATTGCGGCAACAGCCCGGGGATTTGGAAGTGCCCGGCCGACAAGTCCTCGGTGCGGGCAAATGGTCAGTTGCTGCCCCGCGTGAGGAGCGTTTCGATGTTGAGTTGGTTCAACAGCAGCGACGCCGATGCCTTCACGGGCTGTCAGGGATTTTTCAAATATAAGAAAATGAGCCACGTCGTCCAGCCTGGGCCCTCGATGACCTGGGTGTTCCTCGATGAACGAGAGGATAGCATCAATGACGGCGAGTTCTGTACCAGTATGTCCGGATTTCCGGACCAGCCGGGCGCTTGGTACTTGATTGATTTGCCCGCGAGTTATCACGGGGGCGCAGGTGGTTTTTCTTTTGTCGATGGTCACTCGGAAATTCACAAATGGCGGGATCGTCGAACGACGCCACCTCTAGTGCCCGGGGTGTTGACGCCACTGAATTTCCCTTCGCCCAATAATGTAGATTCGTATTGGCTGGCGGAGCATTCGACGCGAAAACTGTAGCGGGATCCGAGTGTAGCCGGTGATGTTTGCTTGCAGTTTGCTAGGTCGAGCAAGCGTTCGACACAAGTGATCGACAAAGTTTCAGGGGGTGGAGAGCTTACCGCAGTTTTAAGCAAGCCAGGTTACTGATGCCAGCAAACGACTCGCTCAAAAAAGCCCTGATCATTGTGGATGTTCAGAATGATTTTCTGCCGGGAGGAGCGCTCGCCGTGCCTCGGGGCGATGAAGTTATTCCGGTTCTGAACCGGTATATTGCCCAATTTGAGCAACAAAGATGGCCTATCTATGCCACCCGCGACTGGCATCCACGAAACCATTGTTCATTTCGGGAGCAAGGCGGACCCTGGCCAGTTCACTGCGTCGTGAATACAAAAGGGGCTGAGTTCGCCTCATCGCTGCGGTTGCCCTCGTCAGCACGAGTTATTTCCAAGCCATCGGCATCGGATCGAGAGACGTATTCCGGGTTCGAAGGAACAGCTCTGGAGGAACTGTTGCGCGAGGCATCAGTAGGCTGTCTGTACGTAGGAGGTTTGGCGACTGACTATTGTGTGCTCAACACGGTTAAAGATGCCTTGCGCCGTGGGTTCAAGGTAAGGTTGCTAAGAGGAGCTATCCGTCCTGTAAACGTGAACCCGACCGATGGCCAGAAGGCCGAGGACGAAATGGTGAGGCTTGGCGCAGTAATTCTCGACGCCTGAATTGCCGCGGTCCTATTAGATTTGACAAGTCGCGGGCCAAAACCCGGGCTTCCTGAACTATGCGCAAGCGGTTGGACGGCTCGCCGGACGCCTAGTTAATTGCTGGCATGAATGGTCGGGAGGGAAACTTGGGGGCAGGGGATATGAACGGATGCAGACTGGAAGTCTGCGGTACAGCAGAGTGAAACTCTGCGTTACCATATGGGCGATTGACTGCGAGACTTCAGGCTTTTGCCAGGTGGCAAGCTACCCAATGGCGGCTGGTGACCTCCCGCAAACCGGGCACCTCGGTTCTGCAGCGCGCCTCGGCCACAGGGCAACGAGGGTGAAAAGGACAACCGGCAGGCGGATGAATTGGCGACGGCACATCGCCGGGAAGGATGATGCGCTCGCGTTTCGAAGCGGGATCGATCACCGGAACGGCCGAAATCAACGCTTGTGTATAGGGGTGCATGGGGTGCTGGCAGACGTTTTTGGTTTCTCCGATTTCGACTACTTTCCCTAAATACATGACAATAATACGGCGGCTGATGTGTTCGACTACCGCAAGGTCGTGAGCAATGAATAAATAGGCCAGCGCACGTTCAGTTTGGAGATCCTTCAGCAGATTAATGATCTGTGCTTGCACTGATACGTCCAGGGCACTCACCGGCTCATCGCAGATGATCAGTTTCGGCTCGACGGCAAGCGCCCTGGCAATGCCGATGCGCTGCCGTTGGCCACCACTGAGCTCATGCGGGTAACGCGTTGCCTGCGACGGGTCCAGACCGACGTCCTTGAGCAATGCGTCTATGCGACCACGCCGCTCTCGCGGAGTTGTAGCGAGCCGGTGGATATCCAGCGCTTCGCCAATGCTGTTTTCTATGGTCATGCGTGGATCCAGCGAGCTATACGGATCCTGGAAGATCATTTGAAACTTACGCCGCAATGCCCGCAGTTCGGAACCGTTCAGCCGCGTGATGTCTTGACCCTCGAGCAGAACTTCACCCGACGTTGGTTCGATGAGCCTGGCCACCGCGCGCCCTAATGTTGTCTTCCCGCAACCGCTTTCGCCTACCAGGCCCAAGGTTTCACTAGTGGCAATTTCGAAACTCACATCGTCGACCGCCTTGACCCACGACTTGACCGCCCCTGATAAGGTACGGCTTGCCGGGAAGTGGACGCGAAGATTTCGCACTGCGAGGAGAGGCGGTCTGATCATACAGAATATGGGCAGCGCGCCCACCGGCCGGGTCGAAGCTCGAGCAAATCGATCTCTTTTTGAGCGCAGCTCGGTTGCGCGTTCGGACAGCGGGGATGAAACCGGCAGCCGCTCGGCAAATCACCGAGCTGCGGAACCGTTCCGGGAATGCTCCTCAGTCTTGTGGCACCGGCGCCAAGCTCGGGAACCGAATTGATCAGGGCACGGGTGTAAGGATGCAGCGGCTTTTCTAACAGATCCTTTGCGGGTCCGCTCTCGACAATTTGCCCGGCGTACATGACGGCAGCTCGATCGGCCAGTTCACCGACCAGCCCGAGGTTATGGGTGATAAGCAGGATCGCCATGTTGAATTGGCGCTTTAGGTCGAGCAGTAACTGCATGATTTGCGCCTGAATCGTGACGTCCAGCGCCGTCGTCGGTTCATCCGCGACGAGCAACTTCGGATGTGATGCGAGCGCCATGGCGATCATCACGCGTTGCTGCATGCCTCCGGATAATTCGTGCGGAAAACTGCGCGCACGAGCTTCTGGTGCGGGAATCCCGACAGTCTTAAGCAGGCGAATAACTTCAGCGTCAGTGGCTGCTTCGGGCCGGTGCAGTTTGAGCGATTCTTTGATCTGTGAACCGATGCGAAAAACAGGATTAAGAGAAGCGCCAGGTTCCTGAAAGACATAGCTCACTAGCCGCCCGCGGATACCGCGCAGTTCGGAGGCAGACATTTCAAGGGTGTCCCGTCCTTCCACCAGGATTTGGCCTCCTGCATAATGTGCCGGAGGGGTAGGTAGCAGACGAGCGATCGACAGAGCAGTGATGGTTTTACCCGAGCCACTTTCACCAACCAGACTCAGCGTTTCACCAGGATTAATTGAGAGCGAAACCCCGTCGAGTGCACGCACCGCATGCTGGCCGCGCCCGAAGTCGAGTTGAAGATCCTTTATGTCAAGCAGAGGCATTCATTCAAGCAGCAGCTGGATCGGTTTTCCAGAGTTTTAAGCGGCAGGAGTGCGGATGTTCTCAGAGGGAAGAGTTGGCAGTTCTCCGGCGCGAGAATCGCTCAGGCGCGCCCACCACCAGTTTGCCGCCGCAATCAGCGCGGTAATTCCCATCAGCAGCACTTGCCGCAGTTCCATGCGGCTCAGCAGCACAACACAAATGAGCATGCCCAAGAGGCTGAATATCCCCCCAAAGGGCAAACGAAAGCCAGAAGCCTGGGGCTGAATGCGTCGCAAACGCGGCAGCGCGGCACAGACCACGCCGTCGAAAATCATTGCCGCACCGGCGCTCAGGACCACGGCCCAACGGAACGTTCCGGTAAGGGCGAGGAGCCATGCCAAAACGGCAAATGTAATGACTGAGAAGTGTGGCGTATTAAACCTCGGATGCAGTTTGCCAAACAGCACTGGTAATTCGCGACGATCCGCCATGGAAAAGAGCAAACGAGGCGCATTCAGCATCGATCCCGAAAGCCATCCGTAAGCTGAAATCATCGCTGCAATCTCCACAAATCTCTCACCACCGTTGCCGATCAGGACAGCCGCTGCGGCGGCTAAAGGCCGCTCCGGCGCGGTGGTTCCAAGGGTGGCGACGACCAAAAACTGGATCAAGGTATACACGACCATGCAAATCCCCATCCCGATGACCAACGCCATCGGAATCGTGCGTTGTGGGTTCTTGATTTCCCCCGCGGGGATCATCGCGTCTTCAAATCCACTATAGATGAAGTACAGCAGCACCAGGGCATTTGCCCATGCCATCCAACCGGGTCCGGTAATTTCTGACAGGGTGACGATCTCGGCATGGCGGCTGAAGTGGATCAGGCCTAGGAGGATCAAAACCGACAAGGGAAGCAGTTTGGCCAGCGTGAAGGTGCTACTCAACAGCGCGCCCTGGCGCACCCCTCGGTAGTTTGCCAGAGCCGGTAGAAGAATCATGACCGTAATAACCAGCAGTCGAGCCCACCCCTGGGCCACGGCAGGAGCGAAGCCGGCGAGGTACTCGACAAACAGATTTGCGGCAGCGGCTGCGCTGGCCACTGTTGAGAGAAACCAAAACCAGCCGACTTGCAGACCGGCAAATCTTCCAAAGGCGGTCCGCGCATAGAGGTAGACACCGCCGGGTTCGGAGAACTGTGAGCCGACTTCGGTGAAGCACGCGACGATAATCGCCATGCAGAGGCCAGCGATGATCATAGCGATAGGGCTGGCCCGCCCCACCGACGCGATCAACGGTTCGGGCACGCCAAAGATTCCACTGCCGATGATGCAGTTGATGATCAGGGCGGTCAGCGTCCAGCGGCCTATTGAGCGAACAAATGACATGGGGTATCGCAGGGGAATATTGCAGCGACCGACCGGTTTGGCAATGGCTGTAAGTAGCGACAGGCATCGCGCCTGTCGTAGAGCCGGGCATCCTGCCCGGCGGATAGGAGCCAAAATTCGAACCCGGGCCGGGGGCTGCCGCCCGTTACGTCAGCGCGCCGCCTGGCGCTGCGCAATAGCACTTGCCTCTAAAATGCGGCTGAGGAGAATAGCTGAATGCACACCCCCGCATCCGTACGCTGGCTACTGATTCTCGTCGCTGCAATCTCACTCGGAACTTTATTGAGCGCTTGTTGCCAGGCGGCAGAATTACCGTCTCTGCCGGGACCGTTGGCCATCCCTAAGCCGGGTCCGACCAATGATGCGCCTTACGCTCCCCAACCTATCTGCCCGGGTGGTGTTGTCCTTCCCCTATATTCACCCGATTCACCGCTGCTTAACCAAGAGCGTGTGCGCGAGGCGGAGCAATACAACCTGAGCAAGTCAGTCCCCGGTCGCATCAACAGCATTGTCAATATTCACAACCCATCGATCGAAGTGCATACCGTCGATGGCGGTATCAATACGGGGGCGGCGGTCATTCTAGCTGCTGGAGGTGGACATAATACATTGAACGTCGGCTCTGAAAGTGCTGATTTTGTTCCCTATTTCTACAATTACGGCGTGAACACAATTATTCTACGGTATCGACTGCGTCGAGACGGTTACAACGTGAAGACCAATGCCGTTCATGACGCGATGCAAGCCATTCGCCTGGTTCGCGCCCATGCTAAAGATTGGAATATCGATCCGAATAAAATTGGTATCATTGGATTCTCGGCCGGGGCCGAACTAGCCTCACCGGCAGCGATTTTCTTCGAAGACTTCGATAAGCAAAACAGTGATCCGGCGGATCCGTTGACCGGTGTTTCGTCACGACCTGATTTCGTTGGGGTCATTTACCCGGGGCCGACTCCATTTGCCCGAGGCGAGAATCCGCCGATTCCGCGCAATGCGCCGCCAGCGTTTATCATGTGCGGCGGGTCTGGCGACCGGGTGCACGCGATTTGGGCTGACGAATATTTTACCGCCATGCTGCGAGCGGGTATTCCTAACGTCGAAATGCACATCTATGGCAATGGACGGCATCCCGGAGAGCCTTTAAGCGATGGCACTCGCATGAACGCAGGGCTGGGCAATCGCAACCTCCCATTTGGAACCTGGCAGGACCGATTAATTGATTGGTTTCGAGACTTGGGTTTCCTGCAAAAACCCGGTATGGAAACCAAGGCTGCGCGGGATACCGCTGCTCTTTTAGCGCAACCATCTCAGGCGGGATCACCGAAAACGCACTGATTTTGACAAACCGCCCAGGCCAGGCGCAACCGGGAGCGAGTTGCCGCGGCTGAATGGAATCATTGCTTTTCCGCTTTCAGCTTCTTCTCAAACTTTTCTACCTTGGGCTTAATCACCACCTGGCAATAAGGTTGGTAGGGATTGTTACGGTAATAATTTTGATGGTAACCTTCCGCTTTGTAGAACTTCTTCAGCGGAACAATTTCAGTGACGATCGGTTGCTTAAAATGTTTTTGAGCCTCGGCCCTTGATTTTTCCGCCGTGACACGTTGCGCCTCGCTGTTATAGAGAATAATCGAGCGGTACTGTGTCCCACTGTCATTTCCCTGGCGATTCAACGTCGTCGGGTCGTGCGTTTCCCAGAATGTCTCAAGGATCTTCTCATATGAGACGACTTTCGGGTCGAATTCGACCTGGATAACCTCGGCGTGACCGGTCTCGCCGGTGCAAACTTGCTTGTAGGTCGGGTTCTCAATCGTGCCGCCGGCGAAGCCGCTGGCGACCGATTTCACTCCGGGTAACAGTTGAAATTCTGCCTCAGTACACCAGAAACACCCTCCACCGAGGGTTGCGGTCTCAGTAGCGTTGTTTGTTTCCATATTTTTGGTTTGAGCCACACCTGTCAGTGCGCTACCGGCAAATAGCGCTGTTGACAATATACAGACTGCGGTTCTTTTCATTCGTTGGTCACAGTTTCGCATATTCTAGTGTCGGGGACAAACCTGCAAACCTTACAGTCAAAATGATTCAGTCGTCAGGAAAGGGTCGTCACGAGAATTGCGACTCATTCGTACTTTTGGGGGCGTCGTCGGATTCTATTGCCTGCAATGGTTCGGAGATGATGTGCTCCTCGCCAAACCAGTTGCCCAAATCGAGCAATTTGCACCGGCGCGAGCAAAACGGGCCGTATGGGCCTGCAAACCACTCGCCTTGCCGTCGGCAAGTCGGGCATCTGAATTTGGCGGCTCGACGCTTCATGCCAAAAAGTAACATAACACCGGATCGGGCATCTCAAAAGCCTGTGGTTCTGCGGGGAAGTCGCGAGGACCAAACTCTCAATTGTGGGCCGCCTGAAGTCGCAGGCGACAGGCGCCGCTAGGGAGGCCCATGCACGTGCCCTGTTTGACATTACTGACCTTAGGTACAAATTGCTTTTATGGCATTTTCAGACAGCCTTATGAAGTTTGCAGATGGTGATTTTGTTCAGGACCTCGAGCTCCGGCCGATTTCTACGGGTGAAAACGTCGAGGCGGCTGCGTCCGTTACGCCGCCGGCTTCGGATGACGCCCTGTTCGACGCCTACTCGAAGGCGGTAGTCCACGCCGCTGAGGCCGTCGGGCCTTCGGTGGTCAACATCGAGGTCCGCCGACGGGATGGTGAGCGTGCCGGCAGTGGCTCGGGTTTCATTATCACGCCCGATGGGTTTGCGCTGACGAACAGCCACGTCGTGCACGGCGCCCAACGAATCGAGGTGACATTGGCTGACGGCCGCCGGCCCGATGCCCATGTCGTCGGCGACGATCCTGACACCGATTTGGCCGTGATTCGCGTGTTCGCGCCGCAGTTACGCCCGGTTCTGCTGGGGGATTCAAAGAATACTCGCGTTGGACAGGTGGCCATCGCGATCGGCAATCCTTACGGTTTCCAGTGCACAGTGACTGCGGGAGTGGTCAGCGCTCTGGGCCGATCGTTCCGGGCCAGCACCGGGCGCCTCATTGACGATATCATCCAGACCGATGCTGCTTTGAATCCTGGCAATTCCGGCGGTCCGCTGGTGAATTCACGTGGTGAAGTCATTGGTGTGAACACTGCGGTGATCATGTCTGCTCAAGGAATTTGCTTCGCGATTGGGATCGACACGGCGAAATATGTTGGCGCGTGGTTGATTAAGGAAGGGAAGATCCGGCGAAGCTATATCGGTGTGGGTGGCCAAAATGTTCCATTACACCGGCGGTTGGTGCGACATTATCGGTTGCCTGCGACCAGCGGAGTGCTCGTGATCTCAGTCGCTCCGGGCAGTCCAGCTGAGAGCGCTGGTTTGCGCGAAGGCGACGTCATGGTGGCGCTCAATGGTGAGCCGGTGTCGTCGATCGACGCGCTGCACAAACTGCTGACTGGCGATCAGATTGGCGTCGACTCAGCGCTCACGATCATTCGCCGGACAGAAAAAATAGAGGTTAAGATAAGGCCTGCTGAGTCGGCCAAGGAATCTTGACATTGTAAGTGGGGCTCGTTTAAAATCATGGCCATGCGAGCTGAGGAAGTTCGAGCGTCCGATTTCGCTCTCGGATTTCGTCACTCGCCCTGAGACGGAGCGCTAGAGTGCTGTCCCTTCATATGGCGATGAACGAAGAAGTAATACATTCCACCCAGGACGAGCATCGCGCCGGTCAGCCAGAGTGTAATGCGATGCAGCTCGCCCTTCATGAGCTGCTCGTCCTGGCCCATTTTGATGCCGACATAGCAAAGCACGCCACACCAAACGGCTGACCCGAGCAGGGTATAAATGGAAAAGGCCCGGTAATCCATGCGGACGATCCCGGCGGGGATTCCGATGAGATGTCTAACTACTGGCAACAAGCGTGAAATGAAAATGCCCATCTGTCCGTAATGTTGGGCCCAACGTTCAGCACCTTCGACCTTCTTTGCCGAAATCAATACATAAGATCCGTAGCGCATAACCAGTGGCCTGCCGGCCAGCCGTGATGCCCAATACATCACCGTTGCTCCGAGCCAGGAGCCGATCGTGCCGGCGGCGACTATTCCTGCCAAAGTGAGCGGGATCTGTCCGGTGTGGGCGAGGTGGGCGGCGGGCGGAATGATTACCTCGCTGGGCAGCGGCACGATCGAGCTCTCGATTGCCATCAGCAACCCGATTAAGGGATAGCCCCCCGTTTTCAGCGTCGTCCAGTACCAGTTTATCAGCCCTTTAAACATGTGGGCCGGGTACATACCGGAAAAGCTCGATCAGGAAAATGCAATTCGTTTATCATGCGCGGTTTAAAGTTGAACGTTCTGACGGGATGGACCAAAGACACCGTGACCGATTGCTCTCGCTGAAGTACTCGACCATCGAGGCGTGCTTCAGCGTGCCCATGTTAAACCTGACCCTGCCCAGCTTCCCGTTCGTGCTGGCTTTTGCGGTGAAAGGCCTGGGATGGCAGTCGGCGTCCGTGGGGTTAATGGCGGCTCTCCCGCATGTCTGCAATTGCCTGCAACCGCTGTTGCTCGCCTTCCTTTCCCGCTATTTGTCCAATTATGGCGTGCTGCTGCTCACGTTTGTGCTTGGGGGCGTGCCGTGGATGGCCGCCGCGGCGTTACCTTGGTTGGGCGAGAGCCGTAACGCTGTTTTCATTGCTATTCTGCTGACGGCTACCTGTGCCAGCAGTGTCGCCAGCGTGGCGTGGTCTTCCGCTATCTCCGAACTCGTCCCGGAACGCCTCGGGGCGCGCTATTTCGCGCGTCGGAACCTCATCTTTGGAGCCTGGACCTTGCTGGCCGTTTTGGTAGCGGGCCAGATTGCACAATGGCAGGACAACTCGTTGAAAGTATTTGGCGCAATTTTTTGTGCCGCCGGTTTGTCGCGATTGGTTGGGTTGTTTTTCCTCACTCGCATGAAATTCCCGCCGATCGTGCGCCAAAAAAGATCGCGCACTATTGCCACTGCTGATTTGCTGGTGGTATTTCGGAACCACAATTATCTCTGGCTTTGCGCGTTTATCGGATTCTGGGGGTTGCTTTTGAACGCGGCGATGCCTTTTTATACGGTTTTCCTGGTAGACCGGCTGAACTTCGGTATCGGTTCCGTAGTTAAGCTCACCACGGTGGCTAGCCTGGGCGGGTTGATGACGTTGAAAGGGTGGGGTCGGCTGTGCGAACGGTTTGGCAACCGCCCGGTGCTTCAGATCTGTGCGTTGATTTGGGGAATGACAGCGCTGCTGATGTGGAGCCTGGCCCGACCGGGTTGGACCTGGCACCTCTACCCCGGTTACTTCGTCATTGGCGCTATGACCGCTGGCTTTCAGCTGATGCAATTCAACCTGATGGTACGTTTGGCTCCGGCGCAACTGCGTCCCGCGTACGTGGCGGTTTTCATGGGCTTAACCAGCCTCTTCACTGCATTTGGCCCGATCCTTGGAGGCCAGGCATTGAAATACTTTCCAGAGCAGGTTGGAAATTTGTTCGGCCATCCCGTTCTTGGTTTTCATCTGCTGTTCGCGCTCTCGGGTTTTGGCTGCGTTCTGGTCACCAATCTCGTCCAGCGCGTGCGCGAGCCCGCGGAACAGCCGGTAGTCGAGGTATGGCGGGAGATGAAGACCATGCGGACATTTAATCCGATGCTCAGCGTGCTGGCGGCCGGTGAGCTCATGCTGACGCCGCGCGGCTTATTCGCCCTGGGACAACGCTCGCTTCGAACCGTTAGGCAGCAAGTCAAAGCAATCGAAGCGGTCGGCGAAGAATTGGTTCATGGCGGTCGCGAAGTTTTGGGCCGAGGATGGGGAACGGACGAGGAGAGCTCGAAATCCGAAATTCAAAGTCCGAAATGAAATCGCAATCTTCCCATTTCGATTACAAAGTTTCTTCGGCCTTCCCATTTTGGCGTTCGCGCTTACTTCAACGCAGCCCAGACACGGTGCACGTCGTCGTGGTCATCGAGCGACTGCAGGAATTCGCCAACCTCTGCGCGTTGTGACTCGCTAAGCTCCGGATAGTTTTTTGGGATGTACCCGATTTCGCTGGTGACAACTTTCCACCCATTTTGGGAAAGCCATTTTGACACACCGTGAACGGCGGTGCGGTCAGCCAGGAAGCGAGCCCCGGAACCGCTTTCCGGGATGTCGTCATTTTGGTCCCGCGATAAAGGCTCGACTTCGTTGGCTCCCGCCTCAATCCCTGCAGCTTCCAAATCAGCGTTGGCTTCAGGATGGTGCGCCTCGACGATGCCGGTGTGATCGAAGAGGAATTTGTTGCTGCCAGTGGTGCCCAGCTGTCCTTTGCGAAAGAGATTACGGATTTCGGGCGCGGTTCGATTCACATTGTCAGTATATATCTCGACAATGACCGCAACCTTATGCGGCGCGTAGCCCTCAAAGACCACGTGCTCCATCACCAGTTTATCCTCGCCGATCCCCGCGCCTTTCTTGATAGCACGCTCAATCACATCGCGGGAAACACTCTCCTTGCGCGCTTTTTCGACGGCGGCCGCCAACCGTGCGTTGCCATCAGGGTCAGCACCGCCCATTTTGGCCGCGACCATTATTTCGCGTACAATCTTGCCGGTAGCCTGGGCCTTCTTAACCGAGGCAACCGCGCGTTTGGCATGTAGCCATTGACGTCCCATAACCCAAACATAGCAGAGACATAGCCTGCAGCCAGCGCGGAATCAGAAGGCTCGGAGCGTCCTCTCAGAATTGCAGGACTAGCTCGCGGGGGCGTGGTTCGTTCGTGAAATCAATCCAGAAGAGATGATCCGCAGCGGAATAGCGGGCTTGCGACAAAGTCTGTTTGTCGAGGGTGACTGAGCGCGGCTCTTTGGGCACGGTAAACAACATTACCGCGTGTGTGTCGCCGACACCCTCGACCATAAACGCCATATTGTGTGCGTCATGCCGGAGCGCGAGAGCCTTGCAAGCGGAAGCTAGTAACTTTGGTTCTTTCGCCTTGATCGCATTCAAATCGATCAGGAACAAGCGAGTCCCGGAGACGAGTTCTACTGCCGTTTGAACTCTAAGCTCCGGATCGAACAGGTTTAGGAATTGCCCCCGCAGAACTTTAGGTTCGCCAGGGATCGATTCGTCCAAACCTGCGGCTATGACGTACGGCCCGCGGCGAAGCAAAAGGTGGTTTGCTTCCCGCAATTTCAAACCGACACTGTTTGCTGCCAAAGCCACCGAGTTCAACAGGGCGGAATCACCATCCGTTGCGGCCGCGAGCGCCGCCGGATTGTGGCGAAGCCAGACAACGACGCCTTTGCCCATTCTCATAGGTTTCGACGATGAGGTCGATGCGAGGTGATCCAGTCCCAGTTGCTCGAAGAGATGTTCGCGCGGGGTGGAATAGTGGCAGCCACCTTGGTTCCACCATTCTCGGACACTGTTGAACAGGTCGGCGTCGTCATCTACTACAACAAGGACGCCGCCAAGTTTGACCCAATCGGCCAGTGTTGCGTGTACGTCTCTGGTCAAAGGCTTCTGGCCGTTGTAGGAAAGCAGGAGCATTCGGAATTTATCGAGATAGTGCGGTACCGTCACATTCTCGAGTTGGACCGGTGTGACCGGTATGCCATGTTTGAGCAGCGGCAACGCCAGACCGTAGAAATGGCTTAGATGTGCGTCGCTGCCATCCGGTTCACCCCGTTCGAACATAAGCGAGTCGCTGATCACCACCCCGATGCCCAGCGTGCCACAGTCCCAGGCGACTTTCCGCTGGTCCATGTCGTTTAGGGCGTTCATCACGGTCTGCAGTTCGGTCGCATATTTTGGCGGGATGGGATGACGTTCGTCGGGCTTGGCGCGCCGAGGATATTTTCCGGCGAACACGCGCTCTGGCCAGGGTGCCACCTCATAACGCGACACTTCGGGTTGTAAGAGCGAGGCGGTAAGAGTGGCCTCCCAGTTGAGCCGGTAATCTTCCCAATCGTGGTTGGGATTATCTTCGATCGGGTCGTTCAAATACCAAACCCGCCGGCCCGTCGCGCGGACCAGGTTTTGCATCGCGCCATACTCCAGAAAAGCCGTATCGAAGGTGCGCTCCCGCAACGAACCTCGATAAACATTCGCGGTCCGCGCAGTTCCGGTCCAAACTTGCGCAATATAACCGTCACAACCATTAAGCCGCGCCAGACTGGACTCGGGACTGACGATGCGCCAGTGAGCGTAATTGACCAGACTATGAGTCGGTACGTAACAACGAACGGTTTTTCCGGTTCGCTGGTTGTAGGATTGGACGTAGTCGAAAACTTGCTGCAGCGCCCGGCGGTACAAGAAATACTTCAGTTTCGAGGCGCGCCACTGCGCATCGACTGAACTATGAGGGGGTTGCCAATCCTCGCCGTAGTAACTTCGCCATTCGCGTTTGAACCCCTCCGAATAACCGCCGCGGACCCAGAACTCCGGTTCCTCCAGATGAATTGCCTCGGCTCCAGCATCGAGTGCCCGTTGGACTCCTACGCACAGGAATCTCCCATAGTTGGTCCCTGGACACATGTAATAGACGTCACCGCCATGGCTGATTTTGTTTCCTTGTCGATCGGTTTGTGCTTCGTCCTCATGGTTCACCCCGTCAAAGCGACCGTATAAATAATCCTGGTAGGAACCCCACGAGACTCCGGTCATGACGTGGATGCGATACCCACGGTCGCGCCAGGTGCGAATTCGGTTTGGCAATCCGGGATCGATCCCATAAACGATCGCCACATCAGAACGCAGATTTCCCTGGCTGCTCCAGGCCTGGCCGGTTTGAAAACAAGTTCGTTCGAGCGTTTGTTGTGAGTCAGTTGGAAAAGGATTGGAGAGCTCCTCGGCCGCGAATCCCCAAGAATAAGCGCCAAGAACCAACAGCGCGTAACTCGTAGCCCAGACGTTCAGTCTGCTGTACCGCCGACTTTCAGTCGGCAACTGGCTCGACTTAAGCATTCAGGTTGGATGCTCTCGCGGCTTGATGCATTCAAGCGCTTTTTGCCAATTCAAGCGCACCAACCGGCACCGCGTCCTCACCCAGCGCAGCCAGCGCCAAACGGGGGCCTGGTGCAAACGCAGCCATTACAAACCCGGCCAGGCACTTTTCTACGGCAGCCCGAAGTCGCTCCCCGACACCGGCTAATCCGCCGCCAATTATGATGATTTCCGGATGGAATAGATGCACGACATGCGAAAGCCCGAAAGCCAGATCCTCCGCCGTTTCACCTAAAATGTGCTTGGCTCCAGGATCCTGCCTGTCCACTGCTTCGCCGAGAAATTTCGCTTCGCCCTCCTTGATCCCTTTGGTCAGCCGCGAAAGCACCCCGTCAGGTTCTCGCGTTGTCAGTTCCCGAATCTTTCGGTCGACTGCCCAACCCGAGCAGCGCGATTCGACAATTGTGCCGCGTTTGTCCAATCGTACGTGCCCGATTTCAGCTTCGCCGGGTGTGGCGCCGTGGTAAATTCTTCCATCCACGACGAGGCCGCCGCCGACGCCACTGCCCAAGGTGACATAAAAAACCGGATTGGTACCGACCCCAGCTCCATGAAGAGCTTCGCCTAAGGCCGCAACATTGGCATCGTTATCGACCCGAACAGGCTTGCCCGTGAGCTGACGGAGCCAGGCTCCCAGATCGAATTCCGACCAGCCTTCAATCTGGTGCGAGCGACATATTTTGCCAGTTCTCCAATCGACAGGTCCGCCGAAGCCCACGCCGATGGCGCTTATCATGCTTCCGAACTGGGGCAAGGTCTTTTGGATCTGGTCTCGAATTCCGGGGGCGCCAAGCTTGGGCTCAACTGAGAGTCGGCGACGTTCCTTTATTTTGCCGTTTTCACCCAAGACCAACTGGAGTTTGGTGCCGCCGATTTCAATGCCGATGTTCATGGAAAGAATGAAGAAGGAAAAATGAAGAATGCAGAACCTTTAGCATTTCGAACATCGGTTCTACATTCTTCGTTCTACTTTTTGCCTTCTAAAAATAATCGGGCGCGTTTCCCGGCTTCCATTTGATGTTGCAGCCAATGCTCGGCTTTTGTTCAGGTGGCACTTCTTTGCCCTTTAGAACCGCGTCAATCGCCGCGCGCAAATCTTTTCCCGAAACAGGAATACCGTTGTTCGGTCGGCTGTCATCCAATTGCCCGCGATAAACCAGACGCTGGTCCTGATCGAACAGATAAATATCGGGCGTGCAAGCTGCGCGGTAGGCCTTCGCCACTTCCTGTGTTTCATCGTACAGGTAAGGGAACAGGTAGCCCGCGCTTTTTGCCTCTTCAGCCATTTTGGCCGGACTGTCGGCCGGATAATTGGCAACGTCGTTGGAACTGATTCCGACCATCGCGACGCCCCGAGGCAGATAATCTCGAGCTAATTGTGCCAGGCCGGACCGGATGTGCTTTACGTACGGACAATGATTGCACATGAAAACCACCACCAGGGCAGGGGCGCCCAGCAAGTCTTTTAGGGATATACTTTTACCGGTGGTATCCGGTAACCGAAAATCAGGAGCCTTAGTTCCGAGCGGCAACATCGTCGAATTTACAGCAACCATGAAGTGAATCTGGAATGTCGTCTTGGGCTTGTCGAACGGAAAGTGTGACAAAGTGTTTAATCAGCTTGTCCAGTGTTTGGCAGCGCCCTCGTCGCGCAGAGTTTCACTCTGCTGTACCGCAGGGTTTCAACCTGCACGGCGGGGATTTCTCGCGGAATAATTCTGACGCGTCGAGTGGACCAAGCTTTGCCGAGTGGAACTCGGCGGTACAGCAGAGTGAAACTCTGCGCTACGCCGCGTACGGCGGCGCAAGCGTCCGCGCACCAACTAATTTAACGCTGTTTAATACTCTCGCTGCTTTTTAATCCCAGGCTCGGGTACAGGATATTTCCCATCGGGACCCAATTGCAGCGGTGCAGCGCAATTCATCACGAATTTGTCGACCTCCGGCGCAAACTCATGCTCGCAATTCAGCATGTCCTCATAGGTGACCACTTGGCCCGTGTGCGCGGCCATGCGTCCCATAGAAGTTACCAGGCTCGCTGTCGCCCCACGCTTCACCTCGTTGTACGGTTTGTCTTCCCTGATGGCATGGATCAAATCGTCCCATTCCAATTGATAGGGACTTTGCTCCGGCTGTGGGAAAGCCCAAAGCATATCAGCCCTCGCGACGTTGTGTCCTTTAAAGGTTCGGCATTTGCCCGGTGTGTGAGCTGCCGTTGAGATGACGGCGGAGCCTTTCGTTCCATGGGCATAGGAAGCGAATTCATCGTGACAACCGGTTTCAGCCCGACCGATGAAGAATAACTTGGTTCCGTCGGGATAGGTATATTCGACGGAATAATTGTCAAAGTTCTGATCCAGTGAATCGCCGCGGTAATGGCGGCCGCCGGTGGCATGAGCTTTGATCGGCCAGGCATTCTTCATCCAGCAACACTCATCGATTTGGTGAATGTTGAAATCGCTGAAAATTCCACCGCTTGCCCACAGAAAACTATGGAAGCGCCGGACTTGATATAAAACCTCCGTCAGGTCGTCCGGCTTTGGCCCGGCGTGGGCGGCCTGTCCCGCCATCCGGTAGGCACGCAACAGTATTAAATCACCTAGTTCTCCGGCTTCGATCTTTTGATGTAGTGCCTGGCGGGCCTTGCAATGGCGAACCATTAATCCGACTCCGACCTTCAAGTTTTTCTTCTCCGATTCCTCAGCCAGGGCCAGCATCTTGCGCGTGGTTGGTCCGTCAACGGTCACGGGCTTCTCCATGAAGACGTTTAAGCCTTTGGCAATGGCGTAGCTGAAGTGCACCCAACGAAATGCGGGCGGCGTCGCGAAGATCGCAACATCCCCCGGTTTCAAACAGTTCATCGCCTTTTGATAGGCATCAAAGCCGATGAATTTTCGTTCCTCCGGTACCTCCAGTTGAGACGCAAATCGCTTCGTCAATTCATTGTAACTCCCCGTTAGGCGATTCTCAAAAACATCGGCCATCGCGACGAGCTTAATCGGCCCGCTTTTGGTGTTCAGAGCATCCGCGGCAGCTCCGGTGCCTCGGCCACCGCAACCAATCAAGGCGACCTGGACCAGGTCCGAACCAGCGGCATGCACCGCCGGAATGGCGACTCCGGCCAGGGCAGAGGCTGCCGCCAAGCGACTAGTGTTGATGAGAAACTCACGACGGGTTTTAGGGCTTTGAAAAGATTCACTCATGAGCCGATGCTCAGCCGAGCCCCCAAACGTGTCAATCGAAATGAAAGGTCCTACGAGGACGTATTAAATCCTGAAACTCGAAATCAGAAATTTGGAAACATGTCTCAATAAGCGAGCCAACTTCACTTCGATGGGGCGAACGCGTCGACAAACTTCACAATGGCTCGAACGTCGTGATAATTGGCTTTCCAATTGTGCGCCTTGGCGGTGACTTTCGGTTTGCCTTCCGCAGTAACTGTGTCCAACCAGATCCCATCTTTCGGGTCCGCCTGGTAGGTCACGATGAATTGTAATAGTTTTTCCAGCGCTTCATTATAGGCTGCGTTCGACTCGTGCCGTAGCGCATCCGTCAACGCTGCCAGCATTTCGGCCTGGACCCACCAAACTTTGTCGGTGTCGTTCGCCGGTTGGTCATCAATGCCGCGGCTGTAGAGGCCGCCGCGTGCGTGGTCATAGCCATATTTCAGGGCGTGCTCAAGATGAGCATAGAAATGAGCCCAGCTTGGCCGCTGGCCCAGGACTTCCTCGGCCCGAATCATCAACCAGGCGAATTCGACATTATGGCCGTACGATAACCCAGTGCTGCGAGGTCCCGTCACTAACGACCAATCCGGATAGCGATGAAACGCTGATTTTGCTGGATCCTCAGGATAGAACCACGTCCGGTTGATTTTGACGGCTTCGGCAAGGGAGCGTTGCACCGCGCGATCATGAGTTGCCGCGTAGAGTTCGGTTAACGATTCCAGCAAATGCAAATGTGTGTTGGCGCTTTTGCAGCCGGCCAACTCGACAATGACGTCGGAGTTGGTATCGAGAATTGGAGTCCAATCGCGCTGAAAATGTTCGATCCAGCCGCCGTGCTTTGGATCGTGAGCGCGTTTTTGCAGCATCTGGTACAAATCCAATGCGTGTTGAAGCGCCGCTTTGTCGCCGCTGGCGCGGTAATATTCAACCAGGCCGTAGATAACAAAGGACTCCCCGTATACGATTTTTCGTTGATCGCGCGGTTTGCCTGCAATTTCGGTCGTCCAGTAATAGCCTCCATTTTCGTGATCCAGGAAGTGGTCGATCAAAAACCGATAGCCTTGCTCCGCGGCTTTGAGGTAATTGTGTTTATCATCACTAAAGCCTTTAAGCTGCGCGTGAGAAAAACCCCATACCATGCGGGATTGGGTGACGAGTTGCTTCTCGGTGGCTGGCGCGGCTTTCTTAGCCGCATCGTCGGAAAGCACATAGCCGCCGTGCTGGCGGTCAACCGCCGTATCAAACCAATAGGGAAGGATTTTTTGACTCAACTCCAGCTTGAACTCCCGGGCATAATCACCGCGGTCTTTCGCCGTCAAGCTGGGGAGGACCGCTAAAGCGAGGAGGATTATTGCCACCATTGGGGGCAACTTGCTGTGGTTGAGTGTCTGCAGGGTTGGCTTTGAGCTCGGCATCATGGGGATGTGTTAGCCTGAAGAGTGGGTCGCCTGCAAGCCGGTATTGGTTTGGCAGGGGAAGAATTAAAGAGTGCTTGACTCCAGCCTAAAAGGCTTTGTTCTAATAATTTATATCAATAAAACTATAAGACGGCGGCGGTCTCAAACAGGATTTGTGTCGCAATTGTTCGGCACGGGCTATGCTACTTATCAGGCGCGTGTTAGGATCTCCACCTGCACGCCACGAATTGGGGCGGTGCTGCTAAACGAGCCCAGCCCCGTTTTTCATAGCGGAGACACGGCGAACCGGCTGAGTGGCCGGCTCGCCTTTCCGCTTCGAAATTCGGGAACCTTTTCGATCGTCTGGATCTCTGATCCGATAACATCGCGCCAGGAATTTCAGGTGGATGGGAGAACAATTGGCACACCGGTCCAAAGCCGGTGTGCCAATTCCGTGACTGGACATTTCGAATTGCTCAGCAAAAATACCCCATGCGTCTGCAGCGCGGATCCCTTGTAACCCCGGCTATTTTGAGCATTGTTTTAGTTATGCCTTCAAGTGCAGCCCGCTCGGCACCCGACGTTGAATCATTGGCTAACGCGAATACTTTGGCTCCCCCGGTTGCGAGAAAAATTCCCAAAGAAATTGTCGTTCACGGGGACAAGCGACTGGACGATTACTTCTGGCTTCGGGAAAAGACCAATAGCGACGTGCGGGCGTACCTGGAACAGGAGAACGCGTATGCGGAGGTCACCACCAAACCTTTGGAGAAGTCTCGCGACCATCTCTACCAAGAGATGCTCAGCCATTTGAAGGAGACCGACAGTTCCGCCCCAGTCCGCCGCGGCGACTATTTGTATTATACACGTACCGAAGCAGGCAAAAACTACAGGATTCATTGCCGAAAACGAGGCAGTTTGGAAGCGACCGAGGAGATCATTCTGGACGAGAATGCGCTGGCGGAGGGTCGTAAGTTCTTCAGTATCGGTCTTGCCCTGCCCAGCGACGACAATCGGTTCCTGGCATACACTACTGATGTTACGGGATATCGCCAATACACGCTCCAGGTTAAGAATCTCAGCACCCGTGAATTGCTGCCGGAAAAAATCGAGCGGGTTGACGAGGTGGTCTGGGGCACAGACAACCAAACGCTGTTCTTCGTTACAGAGAACGAGGTCACCAAGCGGCAGGACGAGTTTTACAAGCATGTGCTCGGGACAACCGCCACCGAGCGGCTTTTCTTTGAACCTGATGAGTTGTTCGATATCTCAGTCGACCGGTCTCGTGATCGTGCCTTTATCTTTCTCAATTCCGAAAGCAAGCTGAGCAGCGAAGTGCGTTTTCTTCCGGCCAACCAGCCCGACGCCCAACTCCGATTGGTTGAACCACGGGCGCCCGACCATAAATATTTCGTCACCCATCGCAACGATCGGTTTTACATCCGGACCAACGACAAAGCCAAGAATTACAAGATAGTCACGACGCCAGTCGACCGCCCCGGGAAAGCCGGTTGGGAAGAGTTCATTGGGCACAAACCGGAAGTGAAGCTCGACCATTTGGATCTATTCGTGCGGCATGCGGTGTTGTCGAAACGGGAAAATGGACAGGAGCAAATTGAGATCGTAAACCTTGAAACTAAGGAATCTCACCGGGTCGGGTTGCCTGAACCCACTTACGAACTGTCGGTAGACGAGAATCCTGAATTCCACACGACGGTCCTGCGGATTCGGTACCAGTCACTAGTGACACCGCCGACGGTTTATAATTACGAGATGGATCGCCGAATTCGGACAGTGGTAAAGCAGATAGAAGTCCCGAATTATGATGCCTCGAAGTACGTTTCTGACCGGATGTTCATCCCGGCCCAGGACGGCACGCGAATCCCCTGCTCGATAGTTTATAAGCAGGGGGTGCAGCGCAATGGTCATAACCCGCTGCTGCTTTACGGTTATGGCTCGTACGGCGCCTCGGTGCCTGTAACTTTCTCGTTTGCACGGCTGACGCTGCTGGACCGCGGCGTGATTTACGTCATCGCCCATATTCGCGGCGGCGGTGAGATGGGTGAGGTTTGGCGCGACCAGGGCCGGATGATGCAGAAGCGAAACACGTTCACTGATTTTATTGCGTGTGCCGACTACCTGGTAAAGAACCGGTATACTTCGCCGGATCGGCTGGCGATTACCGGCGGCAGCGCCGGGGGATTGCTGATGGGTGCGGTCGTAAATATGCGCCCGGACCTCTTCCGCCTGGTCATTGCGAACGTTCCGTTTGTAGATGTGCTCAACACGATGCTGGACCCCTCGCTGCCGTTGACGACCGGAGAATATATCGAGTGGGGCAACCCGAATGAAAAGGCGGCGTACGATTACATGAAGACGTATTCGCCTTACGATAACGTGCGCCCGCAGAATTACCCGACGATGCTGATCCGAGTTTCCCTCAACGATAGCCAGGTGCCATACTGGGAAGGCGCCAAGTTCGCGGCCAAACTGCGCGCGGTGAAAACCGACAAAAACCGGCTGCTGTTGAAAACCAACATGGGCGCCGGCCACGGCGGTTCTTCCGGCCGCTACGAACATCTGCGCGACCTCGCCTTTGATTACTCTTTCCTGCTACACGAATTGGGCGGTACAGAATAGTTCCCAGAGAAAAGCCCTGCTGTTGTGTGCGCCTCTCCACAATGGAATTCTGCGATGCAGGCTGACGGCCTGCGACGGTTTTTCACGTTTTACGTTTTACGTTTTACGTTTTACGTTTCAGACGCATGACGCTCAGCGAAGCCAAAGCCCGCCGCACGCAACTGATTGAAGAGATTCGCCGCCACGATCACGCGTATTACGTCCTGGCTCAGCCAAGTATCAGCGATCAGGAGTACGATCGGCTATACCACCAGCTGATTGACATCGAAGCGCAGTTTCCGCAGCTCATCACGTCCGATTCACCAACCCAACGTGTCGGCGGCCAACCGCTCAAGGAATTCAAGCCGGTGCGGCACCTTAAGCCGATGACGAGCCTGGATAATACGTACTCACAGGAAGACCTCCGCGAATTTGTCAATCGGGTGCAGCGCCTCCTGCCGAAAGAGCAATTGGATTGGATAGTCGAACCGAAGATCGATGGAGTAGCTATCAACCTGCGCTACGAAAAGGGGAGTTTCGCCTGTGGGGCCACCCGAGGTGATGGCACCACCGGAGACGATATCACATCGAACCTGCGAACCATACGGAGTGTGCCGGGGGGGCTGCACGCCCCTACAGGCCGTCACGGGACACGACCTGCGGTGATCGAAGTGCGTGGCGAAGTTTATCTGACAAAAAGTGGCTTTCAAAAGCTGAATGCCGAGCGCAAAGCCGCCGGTGAGGAGACGTTTGCTAATCCGCGCAACGCCGCGGCCGGCTCGCTCAAGCAACTCGATCCGCGAATCGTTGCCAAACGGCCGCTCGACATTGTCCTTTACGGCATCGGCCAGATTGAAGGGGCAAGCCACGCTCCGCGAAGCCAGGTCGATATGCTGGCGTATCTCAAAGAGCTCGGTTTCAAAACGCCTGAAAAAACCTGGCATTGCCGCACCGCCGACGACTTGATTGCGGCGATCGACGAGCTGGACCAGCTCCGGCGCAAATTCCCTTACGAGACAGATGGCGCGGTGGTTAAGCTCAACTCCTTCGCCCAGCGCGAAAAAGCCGGGTTCACCTCGAAAGCGCCACGCTGGGCTATCGCCTATAAGTACGCCGCAGAGCAGGCGGATACTTTGCTCAAAAAGATTACCGTCCAGGTGGGGCGAACGGGAGCGCTAACCCCGGTGGCAGAACTCGAGCCGGTGTTTCTTGCAGGCAGCACTATCAGCCGCGCTACACTACACAACGAGGATTATATTCGACAAAAAGATATTCGCATCGGCGATACCGTTACGATTGAGAAGGCGGGAGAAGTCATCCCAGCCGTCGTCGATATCGTTTTGACCCGGCGCACCGGCAAAGAAATTCCCTTTCGGTTTCCGCGAACCTGCCCGGAGTGCGGCTCGCAGGTGTCGCGCTCGGCAGGCATCGTGGAAGGAGATGAAGGGGTAGTCTGGCGCTGTGTTAATCCGGATTGCCCGGCGCAGATCCGCGGGCGGATCGAACACTGGTGCGCCCGGGGTGCGATGGATATTGAAGGTGGTGGCGAGGTGCTCGTGCGCCAGCTTGTGGGATCGGGCCTGGTGCGCGACGTCGCCGATCTTTATTCGCTCAAACTCGACGAAGTGGCCAATCTGGAGCGAATGGCTCAAAAGTCAGCGCAAAATTTTCTCGATGGCGTCACGGCCAGCAAAAGCCGGGATATGTGGCGAGTGCTTTATGGCTTGGGGATTTTACATGTCGGTGCGGGCGTGGCCAAAGCCCTGGGAAAGTGTTTCGCAACACTCGATGATGTCTTTGCCTCGAGTGTAGGTCAACTAACCGACTGTGAAGATGTGGGAGAAGTAATCGCCAACAGCATCGTGCAATGGCATGGCGACCAGCGTAATCGCAAGCTGATCGATCGCTTGCGCCAGGCGGAAGTGAACTTCAATTCCGAGCTATTCCAACCGGAGGCAAAAGCCGGGCCGCTCGCCGGCAGTACCTTCGTTCTCACCGGCACGCTGCCGAACCTGAAACGGGAGGAGGCCACGCTGAAGATCGAGGCTGCAGGCGGCAAAGTCAGCGGCAGCGTGAGTAAAAAAACCGATTATGTCGTTGCCGGCGAAGAGGCGGGCTCAAAGCTCGATAAGGCGCAAAAGCTCGGAGTGAAGATTATCAACGAGACCGAGCTGCTCGACCTTCTTAACAAGTGAACGTCTTCGGTCTCCAGTTGGATATCGCCTGGGAGAACAAACCTGCCAACTTTGAAAAGGTGATGCGCCTTTTGACGCAGACTGCTCCGGAACGGAATTCCCTTGTTGCGCTGCCAGAAATGTTTGCCACGGGCTTCAGCATGAATGCAGAAACCATTGCCGAGCCAAATGGAGGTGAGACCGAACGGTTCCTCTCGCAAACGGCAAAGCAGTTCGGTGTCTTTCTTGTTGCTGGCGCTGCGATGCGTGGTCGGGACGGTCGCGCTCGGAACAAGGCTCTGGTCTTCTCACCCGAGGGCGAACTGCTGTCGTTTTATGCCAAAATGCGGCCGTTCACTCCTGGCGGTGAATCCAAACATTATACTGCGGGAGAGCACCCCGTTGCGTTCCGTTGGGGGGGAGCCAGCGTATCACCATTCGTCTGTTACGACCTGCGCTTCCCTGAACTCTTCCGCGAAAGCGCCGCCGCTCATCAACCCGAGCTTTTCGTTGTAATCGCCAATTGGCCGCAGAAGCGTATCGGACACTGGACGCGGTTGCTACAAGCTCGCGCAATTGAGAACCAGGCCTACGTCCTGGGAGTAAATCGGACCGGTCAGGATCCCTTCTATCACTACACGGGCCGTTCCAGCATAGTCGATTTCAATGGCGACCTACTTGCGGATGCGGGCGAAAAAGAAACGGCGATTCAAGCGGTCGTGGATTTAGATACACTTCAAAAATATCGCCAGGGCCTGCCGTTCCTTGAGGATTTGAAAATGCGTAAAGACGTAAAAAGTTAAAGCGTTGGGAGGTTAGAAGGTTAAAACGTTGGCAGCGCCTTTAAGCAGGCCACTTTAGTTTGCGGCTTCGTCATGGGATGGTATACTCAACCCTCCATTTCGTGCCATGGAACGATCTGCCATATCCTTGCGCGCCGAGCTGAGTGATACGCTCAAGCTGGCCGCTCCGATTGTGCTCAGCCAGGTCGGCCACATGTCCATGGGCATTGTCGACACGATAGTGGCCGGACACATCAGCACGGTTGCTTTAGGGGGGCTCGCTTTGTCGGTTAATTGCTTTTGGACTTTCACCAGCATTTGCAATGGGTGCCTCCTTGCTTTAGACACTTACTTTTCCCAAGCCGTCGGAGCAAAAGATGAGCGCGCTCTGGAGCGCTACTTTGGCCAATCGTTCTGGTCCTGCGCAATCGTTGCAGTCGTCTCGACTATCTGCGTTCTGAGCGGGATGGCCGCCTACTTGCTCTTGGCTCATCCCAGCGGTGTGCGGGATGCCTTCGGGATTTACATGAGGAACGTGATCTGGTGCCTGCCGAGCTTGTTTGTCTTTTTTATCCTGCAGCGGTACTGGCAGGCGCGCAAACGGGTCCTTCCCTTTACGCTGATGATTTTCGCCGCGAACATTGTGAATCTGCTCGCGTGTCTTGCGCTCGGCCTGGGGTACTGGGCCTTTCCTCGGTTGGGTGTGCAAGGGCTGGCCTTGGCGACGGTTATCAGCCGCTACGCGATGCTCGTGGCAGGCCTCCTCTTTACTTGGCGCCAACTGCGGCCAACCCGGATCGAGATTCCTGCTTTGGACTGGGCGGTGCAAAAGCAATTCTTTCGGCTCGGTCTCCCGGCGGCAAGCCACACCGCGCTCGAGATTGGCGCTTTTACTATCGCGACGTTCGTAGTCGGCGCGTTGGGAGCCGTCCCCCTGGCGGCGCACCATATCAGTTTAATGATGGCTGCATTTACCTTTATGTTCCCCCTGGGGTTCTCCTACGCAGCCGCTGTGCGGGTCGGTACCTTTGTCGGCGCCGGCCAACGCGAGCACGCGCGGCTGGCGGGTTGGCTCTGCATTGGGGTATCGGTCAGCGTGATGAGCTTTTTCGCCTTGGGGTATATCTGTTTCCCGCGTGTGTTGCTTGGCTTTTTCACGCAGGACACCGCGGTAATCGACATCGGCGCAAAAATTCTGATTTTGGTTGCGATCTTCCAAATTGCCGATGGGACTCAGGTCAGCACGACCGGTGCTCTCCGGGGACTCGGCAATACGCGCGCCGCCATGATTGCCAACCTCATCGGTCACTATCCAATTGGACTTGCTCTTGGACTGGCGCTTTGCTTCGGGCTTGGATTCGGCGTCGTCGGACTCTGGACTGGTCTGGCCGCGGGCCTGATCTCGGTGGGAGCTCTGCTCATGCGCGCCTGGCGAAACGCGACGCGTGATCTTTCAGCACTGGAGTCCGTCGTGCAAGCTCAGCCGGCGGTGCCAACTTTGCGCTGACCGGGGCAAATGCAGTGCCCGCCTCAATCGGTGCGCCCGCTTCGCTGGCGCTGTGTTGGATTCTCCTTGCTCCGCTGCTTTGCTCAATGTAATCCCAAACAAACCAAATCCATTTTAATGAAACGAATCTTGTTCATTGTTAGCGCGCTTCTGATCGCGGCGGGTGCAATCGCCGCAGAAGCGCCCGCCAGCTTGATCAAAACAGGTCATTTCGTAGACGTGCTGCAAGGCAAGGTCCTCGAGAATCAAATGGTTTTGGTCGAAGGCGAACGCATCAAGGAAGTGGGACCGAACATTAACGCACCGCCCAACGCCAAGGTGATTGACCTGTCGAGCTCCTGGGTCTTGCCTGGTCTGATCGATTGCCATACGCACCTGAGCTCTCAATCGGAGAATTATTACGATGATATTTTTCGCAAATCACCCATCGACCAGGCGGTTTATGCGCATGTCTATGTGAGGCGAACCCTTGAGGCCGGATTCACAACTTGCCGAGACGTCGGGTCCGGCGAGTTTGTCGATGTTGCCCTCAGGAAAGCGATCAATGCCGGCAAGATCCCGGGCCCTAGGCTCTTTGTGGCTGGCCATGTCCTCTCATCGACAGGCGGTCACGGCGATCTGAATGGCTTTTCGCCTTATCTGCATTTCGGAACGATGGACGGAGTGGTGGATGGTATCGACGAAATTCGCAAAAAGGTCCGGTGGAACATTAAATATGGTGCGGACGTAATCAAATTCACTGCCACCGCCGGCGTGCTCAGTGAAGAGGAATCGGTGGGCGCGCCGCAGTTCTCGGCGGAAGAAATGAAGGCGATCGTGGATGAGGCCTCAATGTGGGACAGACGAGTGGCCGCTCACGCGCATGGAGCCGAGGGTATCAAGCGAGCCATCCGTGCCGGTGTGACCTCAATCGAACACGGCAGTATCCTCGACGACGAAGCTATTACCTTGTTCAAGGAACACGGCACTTATCTGGTCCCGACGGTTTACGTCGGCTTCTCGGTGGTCGAGCATGCCGCAGAGTGGCATTTGCCAAAGAAACTCGTGGAAAAAGCCAACATGATCAACGCGCAGAAGATGACTTGGCTGCGGAAAGCTATCGCCGGCGGCGTCAAAATCGCTTATGGCACGGATGCGGGGGTATTTCCCCACGGGGAAAATGCGAAGGATTTTCGGTACCTGGTTGAAGGCGGCATGACCCCCATGCAAGCCATCCAGTCAGCGACCGTTACGGCCGCTGCGCTGATTGGACAGCCCGATAAGCTCGGCAGTTTAGAGCCCGGCAAATTTGCTGACCTGATTGCTGTAAATGATGACCCTCTGAAAGATATCACCGTCCTGGAAAAAGTGCCTTTTGTGATGAAGGCCGGGACTATCTATCGCGGCAAAGCGCCCGCTGCCTTTTCTGAATGAGCGCCCTTGGCCGGTGCCAGGACCCATTCGAAACTCAATTTCACTTCATCTCCTGTTTTCACAGTGCCGAGCGCAATCTTCGGCGCGGGCGGCTCGATTTGAAAATCAGTCATTCTCAGTGCGGTGCTACCCGAAATCCTGAGTTGCTGACTGCCGAGTCGCTCGAGGGTGATCGGGAAGCTGACCTGGTTGGTGACTCCGGCCAGCATGAGCTCGCCGCTGCACTCCAGACGATACGTCTGCTCACCGGTTTTTGGCACCCCTTTTAGTCTCAGTTTCCGCAGCCGGTATTGAATGTTCGGACTTTCCCCCGCCTTCAATTTTCCATACATGATTTCATCCATCAGGTTACTGAAGGGCTTACCGTCTTTTTCGACGCTTTTTAGACTTCGGACCGCCACGGCGCATTCGACGCGCGCCGAAATGTCAGTTGCGCTATTCGTGCGACCCAGGTTACCGGGAAAATTTTCATCGGTTTCGAGATACCCGCCGACCGACCGGCTTTCCACCTGCCAATCGTCCAGGTTCGAAGTACCCTCGATTCTCATTCTTCCTTTAACTGCTTCAAACCGCACGGTCTGCGCTTCGGTCGCTTGTGCAAAGACGATCAGTAATAGCCACCAGGCAATTTCGCGGCTTGTGCCTCGTGAAATTTGCGGAGCGCTGACGGACTTTCGTTTTGAGTGGGCACCCATGAGATCGCTAAAAGCGTGATGCCGTTACCTACCCCGGCGGCAATTCGGTTTCGGCCGTCAGGCTGGGGTACCGATGGTGCCGTAGCCAGTATCTCTCAAATGCCAGGACGACGTCCAATAGTTCTTCGGGCCCGGACGGTTTTACTGTGTAAGCATTGGCGCCCAGTTCGTGTGCTAAATTGACATCTTGCGGCTCGCCCGAAGAGGTAAAGATCATTACCGGCAATCGGCAGAGTTTCGGCTGCTGACGCACCCAGCGTAAGACAGCGAAACCATCGAGCTTGGGCATTTTCAGGTCCAGAAACATCAGGTTAGGCAACGGAAAAGACTGTCGGTTAGTGTAGGGGGTTATTCCTTCCAAATAACTCAGCGCTTGCTCCCCATCATCGACAAACTGCATCGGTGCGTTAATTCCCGCTCGCAGAAAGGCTCTTTTCAGGAAGAAAGCGTCGTTGGGATTGTCCTCAGCAACCAGGATTCTGAAATGACGATACATACCGTGACATCTAATCAGCCGGCCAACAGCCTGTTGGCGAGCGATACTAGCCAAGGAATTTTGAAGGGCAAGAACTTAGCGACAGGACATGCGCTTGCCAAAATACAAGCTGTGCGTGACAAAAAAGGACTGGGATTTGGCAAATCCGTTGTAGCCGTTCCCCGCTTCCCGGAGGAGGCTTTTCCAGACAAGTTCAGCCTTTTTTATGCGCTTTTCACCCGAAGACGCAGTTGGTCGCCGCGATTTTTTTCGAGCGTGCGCGCGTTACACCTCGTTGGGGCTGCTCACTTTAACTGGCTTCATTTTCAGCCGGCGAGATCAACTGAGAGGCCAACGCTGTGTGAATCGCGGCGTCTGCAACGGATGTTTGGCGTTTAATAGTTGTCAGTTGCCGGCGGCAATTTCGGCTAAACGCCAACGATTTGGAACGTAATATGGCAGGATCAATTCGGCGCATCCCCCGTCGTGAATTCCTTAGACTAAGCGCGCGGAGTACCAGTTTTTTGGCGCTCGGCGGGGTGACAATGGCATGTTCGGCGCCATTGGCATCCGCTGCAGAGCCCGCAAAGTCCTCCAACCCCTTCGCCTATGACCTAAGCGGCTGGCAAAAAACCGACCCCGCACTCGTTCGATATCGCGAAGTAAATCGCTTTAATATTGGTGATCCTGAACCAAGACGGATTGCGATGGGACCGGGGGAACGTCTGTACGTTGCGACTCGGCGCGGGGTGAGTATCCTCGGCAAGGAGGGCTCACGTATCAGCGAGCTTCCGCTAGCTTTCCCCGCCCGATGTGTCGCGACCGGCTCTGATGGCACAGTCTACGCCGGGCTGCGAGATCATGTGGAGGTATTTGACGGCAAGGGCGAACGGGTCGCGAGTTGGGCCGTTCCTTCCAAACGAACATGGCTAACCGGTCTGTCCGTCGGTGAAAAAGATCTATTCGCGGCCGATTCGGCCAATCGCTGTGTGCTGAGGTATGATCTCAGCGGCAAGCTTCTAGGCCGTATCGGCGAGAAGAACAAGGAACGTAACGTCCCGGGTCTCATCGTCCCGAGCCCTTATTTGGACGTTAAACTTGGACCTGATGGGTTGCTCAGAATCAATAATCCCGGCCGGCACCGCGTCGATCTCTACACACCGGAAGGTGATTTTGAAGGGGCCTGGGGAAAACCGTCCGTAGCCATTGATGGATTTTGCGGCTGTTGTAACCCCATTGGCTTGGATTGCCTGGACCCGGGGAAATGGGTCACGTGCGAGAAAGGTTTGCCTCGTGTAAAAGTTTATTCAAATGATGGAAGATTTGAGTGTGTCGTGGCGGGACCGGAAT
Source organism: Candidatus Limnocylindrales bacterium (assembly GCA_035495315.1). Lineage (GTDB taxonomy): Bacteria > Verrucomicrobiota > Verrucomicrobiia > Limisphaerales > UBA8199 > DATJGF01. The sequence continues at coordinate 28,943 of DATJGF010000237.1, read as the reverse complement.
CCTTTTCGGAGAATGGCAAGCCCGGTTCCGTCCGGGACTTTTTCGACGGTACCATGGGCGGGTTAGACGTTGCCGTCGGTGCTGAAGGAAGAGTTTATATTCTGGACCTTATTTCCCGGGACGTTCACGTGATGCAGACAAAGGGCTGACCTTGTTCCTCGAAACGTGAATCCATGAATGACGGTCAACAACAGAAACTACCAGTAAGTCGGCGCGAATTTTTGCGCAACGGCGCGCGGTTGGCTGCCATGACGGGAATGGGTGGGCTGCTTGGGGTAGTCGCCGGGCGAAGCCGAGCCGAAGGAACCGTTTGGCAGATTGACCCACAGAAATGCGTCCGTTGCGGGAATTGCGCGACGCACTGCGTGCTCGAGCAGTCGGCCGTTAAGTGTGTTCACGCCTATGCGATTTGCGGTTATTGCCAGCTTTGCACTGGATATTTCGAACCGGCTCCGAACGACCTCAACACCGGCGCGGAGAATTGCCTGTGTCCTACCGCAGCCATAAAGAGGACATTCGTCGAAGACCCGTATTATGAATACACGATAGACGAACAATTGTGCATCGGTTGCGCCAAATGTGTCGAGGGTTGCAACCGGTTTGGAAATGGGTCGCTCTTTCTTCAAGTGCGCCACGACCGCTGCGTCAACTGCAACGAGTGTGCCATCTCGAAGGTCTGTGCCGGTGATGCATTCCTCAGGGTCCCGGCCAGCCAACCCTATCTGCTCAAGACCAGGAGCCATTGAGATGAGCCGCCGAAATTCTCGATTCCTCCTATCTGGTTCTCGATTGAAGTCTCTGCCGGCCAAAGCACCACGCCGGTCGCGCAGTCCGAAAGGGCGTGGCCTTTTCGTCGGCGCTTCTGGCAAGCTGGCAGGGTTATTTGTTCTCGGGCTGCTTTTGGTTTCCACCAATCTCTTTGCCGAACAACGCTTTCCTCCGCCAGAATTTGAAGGCGGTCATCAACTGCCGTTGACGGCACAACCTGCGGCGCGCGCGTTGTTCTTTCAGTATCTGGACGTAGTAGTCCTGGCGGCGTGCCTCGGCGCAGCGACGTGGTTGGTCCACCGAAAGCGGTCACGACAGTTGCTCGTCAGCCTCTCGATTTTTTCGCTGCTCTATTTTGGTTTTTATCGCCAGGGCTGCGTCTGCGCGATTGGTTCGCTGCAAAACGTATCGCTCGCATTGTGCGATCGCAGTTATGCAATCCCAGTAACTGTGCTGGCGTTTTTCCTCCTACCACTCGTGATTGCGTTGTTTGCGGGACGTTCCTTTTGTGCTGGAGTTTGCCCGCACGGAGCCTTGCAAGACCTGGTTTTGCTCAAGCCGATAAAGGTGCCTCTCTGGCTCGAGCAGGCGCTAAGCTTAGTGCCGTATGTTTATCTTGGTGCGGGGGTGTTGTTTGCCAGTACGGGCAGCGCATTTCTAATCTGTCAATACGATCCCTTCGTGCCGATTTTCCGGATGAGTGGACGCTTGCTGATGGTGCTCTCCGGTGCGGCCTTGCTGCTGCTGGGGGTATTTGTTGGGCGTCCTTACTGCCGTTTTCTCTGTCCATACGGCGCGATGCTCAAACTGGCGGCATCATTGGCCAAATGGCGGGTGCGGGTGACCCCGACCTTTTGCACACAATGTCGGCTATGCGAGGCGTCTTGTCCCTTTGGGGCAATGCGTGAACCGCAGCTTGGAATACCTGATCCAAAGACTTTAACAAAGGATCGGCGACGCTTGGCTATGCTTTTGGCCCTGGTGCCGGTTCTGCTTTTCGGCACTGGTTGGTTAGGATGGCGTTTCAGTCTTCCCGCCGCGCGGGTTCACCCTACCGTCAATTTGGCTCAGCGCCTGGTCGAAGCGCCGGACGCTGCCATCAAAACTGGCACCCTCTCACCCGATGAACTGGCGCTGGAACGAGCCCGCGAAACTCCTGCTGAGCTTCTGAAAACGGCAGCGGTTATCCAGCACAGGTTTGCCATTGGCGGTTGGATCTTCGGCGTCTGGATCGGGTTGGTGATTGTGGGAAAACTGGTGAGCCTTTCTATGCATCGTCGCCGGACGGATTACGAACCCGATCGAGGCGAATGTGTCGGGTGCGCCCGCTGCTTTGAATTTTGTCCCAATGAACTCGCCAGAAGATAATCAACAGTTACGCGAGCGCGCCAAGAGAGTTGCGCGGCCGTGGTGGATTATAGCCTGGATTGCCGGGGCTTTTTCGTTCGTCATTGGGGCGACACTTCTCACGAGCCATCTCGAATCGCGGCCGACCGAGATTCTGAAATCTGCTGAACTAACAGACGCGAAAGCACAACTCCGGCTCAATCCATTAGACGAGCAAACCAAAAAGCTGATCCGTGAACTGGATTTGAAGCAGCGCCAAGAGTATTTTCGCCGGCTATCACAAATGCATTCAGGTACTTATCTTTTATTGGTCGGCACCGCGGTTCTGGTGGTCGCGGCGGTCCGGATCGTACGATTGTACAAGCAATCCCCAATGCCCGCTGCGAAATTCGCTGCAGTTTCGGATGTGCCTGGGAAGGCAAAACTGGCTCGCCAATCGGTCGCACTCGCCGGGTTGGCCGTGGGCGCATTCCTTTTGTTGTTAAGTTTGGGGACCAACACGGCATTGCCACAGCGGACCGCGGACATCGACAAGATCGCGGATTCTGGTGCTCCGGTCGTGTCTTCGGACGTGGCGAGCTCCGCCGAAATGAAACTCAGCTGGCCTCGCTTCCGCGGTCCAGAGGGCGGCGGCGTTTCAAGTTTCACGAACGCCCCGCAAAAATGGGACGCGAAGAGCGGGGCAGGCATATCGTGGAAAACACCTGTGCCGGCCAAAGGCTTCAACTCACCGATTATCTGGGCAGAAAAAATCTTTTTCTCTGGAGGCGACGCCACCACGCGGGAAGTTTTTTGCCTCGATGCCAAGACCGGTAAAATGCAATGGCACCAAGCGGTCGCGAACGTCCCCGGTAGTCCAACGCAGGCGTTGGAAATCCCGGATACGACCGGGTATGCCGCCGGTTCAATGGCAACCGATGGTCGCCGCGTTTACGTCATCTTTGCCAATGGCGATGTTGCTGCCTTCTCCCTTGAAGGCAAGCCGGTTTGGTCGAAGAGCTTTGGTCCGCTGAAAAATCCCTATGGGTATGCGACTTCGCTGGCTACCTGGAAAGACAAACTGGTTCTCCAACTGGATCAGGGTGAAAGCGAGGAGAACAAATCCAAGCTCTACGCCCTGGACGGAGCCACCGGACAGATCTTTTGGCAACGCCCGCGCAAGGTCGGCAGCTCATGGGCTACCCCCATTGTCATTGAAGCGGCGGGCAAGCAACAGATAATCACGCTGGCCGTGCCTTGGGTCATTGCCTACGCCGCCAATGACGGCTCAGAATTGTGGCGGCTGGAAGGACTCAACGGCGAGATTACACCCTCTCCCGTTTATGGCGGCGGGTTGGTGATTGCCGTTAGCCCGTCGGATAAGGTCTTTTCCATTCGGCCGAATAGCCAGGGCGATATCACAAAGAGCGGTGTGGCTTGGACAACCGAGGAGAACGTGCCCGACGTAACCAGCCCGATCAGCAACGGCGAATTGGTATTCACGATAACGACCTCCGGGATGCTGACCTGCTTCAGTTCCAAGGACGGAAAGAAATTGTGGGAACACGATTACGATATGGAGTTTCATGCATCCCCTGGAATTGCCGGCAACCGCCTGTATCTGTTTGGTCAAAAAGGGGCAGCGATTGTCGTCGAAGCCGCTCCTCAATTCAAAGAATTGTACCGGACCGAGATGGGGGATATCTTCCACGCCAGCCCGGCATTTATGGATGGCCGGATTATTATGCGTGGCGTGACTAACATATGGTGCCTTGGAGAGGCGCCTAAATAGGTGACTCAGATGCTGGCCACAAAAGCATACAACAAGGGAAGGTTAATCGTCCTCCCGTTGTGCGTTGCTGGGGTCATTGAATGAAGGTGGACCTGACATACGTGGAAGAGGCTGTGGAGCGCATCGGGCGTACGCCCGATGCGGTGATCCCGATTTTGCAGGCAATACAGGATCACTACGGGTATCTACCTGACGCTGCATTGCTGCGTGTTTGTGAGCAGACGCAAATTACTCCAGCCGCTGTGACTGGGGTTTCTTCGTTCTACGACATGTTTCGACATAGACCAGTGGGCCAGCACCTGGTTCGCGTTTGTCATGGCACTGCTTGTCACGTAACTGGGGCGGATCGGGTGGAGGACGCGCTACGCCGCTATCTAAAAATTCCGCCCGGTGAAGATACCGATCCGCGCGAGGAATTTACCGTCGAACCGGTCGCTTGCCTGGGGTGTTGCACCTTGGCTCCGGTCGTCCGAATTGGAGAAACTACGTTTGGACACGTCGCAACCGAGAAGGCGCCGAAAATCGTTCGGGATTTCCTTGATAGAACTCGCCATAAAGACGGGATCGCATCGACCGAAGAGGAACTGAGGTCCTTGCCTGACGTGGCACAGATCCATATCGGACTGGGCTCCTGTTGCATGGCGAAGGGAAGCGATCAGATGTTTCACGCCTTGACCGAAGCGGTGCGGCAGACAGGAGTCCAGGCAAATGTGAAGCGCGTCGGCTGCGTTGGCATGTGCCATCGCACGCCTATGATTGAGGTCGTGCAGCCCGGCAAACCGAGCGCATTTTATTCGGACCTGGCACCGGCGGAGGCGCGCAAACTGGTACAGCGCCATTTCCGGCCGCGCGGGTTATGGCGGCGGGCCTCGCGATTGTGCGCGCGCGCTTTGGATTCCCTCTTGCTGGATGATGCTGTCGATCCGGTCGCTACTGCCGCGATGGAATTGCGTGAACCGGACGTAGCGGCGTTTCTGGATCGACAGGTCCACATCGCTACTGAAGGCTTTGGCAGGACTGATCCACTCGACCTCGACGAATATATTTCTAATGCGGGATTTCGGGCCCTGGCGAGGTGTTTGGGAGTTCGGGAAGTTGCGCCAGGCGTGAATTCATCATCTCGTGATAATGAAAACCGTCGTGTAGAAATTCCCCTCACCCCGGCCCTCTCCCAACGGGAAAGGGGGAAATGCAGCCCGACATGCGCCAGTTCTCAACCTCATAATCACGGCGAACTTGAAACAGCTGCCACCGGCTCGGAGCCTGACACCCTCGCCCCGGAACAAATCATAAGCTTAATTAAACGTTCAGGGTTGCGGGGTCGCGGCGGAGCTGGCTTCCCAACTGGGGCAAAATGGAAAATCGCCAGGGAGCAACCGGGTGAGGTCAAATATGTCATTTGCAACGGGGATGAAGGGGACCCCGGTGCATTTATGGACCGTATGTTGTTGGAATCCTTCCCGTACCGCATTATTGAAGGCCTGGCAATCGCTGCTGTGGCGATAGGCGCCCACGAAGGGATTTTCTACATCCGTCACGAATACCCGCTGGCGGTTAAACGCGTTCGCGCAGCAATCAAACTGTGTCAGCAGCGTGGGTTAATTGGTGACCACCTGTTGGGCAGTGACTATCGGTTGCATCTTACGATCAAGCAAGGTGCCGGCGCTTTTGTTTGCGGCGAGGAAACGGCTCTAATTGCCTCGATTGAAGGCCAACGTGGCATGCCGCGCCTGCGTCCTCCTTTTCCCGTTGAAAAGGGATTATGGGGAAAGCCGACGATCATCAACAACGTTGAGACGCTCGCGATGGTGCCTTGGATTTTGCGGCATGGACCGGAACGTTTCGCCGCCTATGGCACTGAAGGCAGCAAAGGCACCAAAGTATTTGCCCTCGCCGGTAACGTCCGCCGCGGCGGGCTGATTGAAATCCCGATGGGCACCACGATTCGGGAAATCGTCGATGAAATCGGCGGCGGGGTTAAACCAGGGCGCCGCTTCAAAGCGGTACAGATCGGCGGACCGTCCGGTGGTTGCGTGCCGGCGCGTCTGGCAGATACGCCAGTGGATTTTGATTCACTGCGAGAAGTGGGGGCCATCATGGGGTCCGGTGGCCTGGTGGTGCTGGATGACAACGCTTGCATGGTCGACATGGCCCGATTTTTTCTGCAATTCACACAAGATCAGTCTTGTGGCAAATGCACATTCTGCCGAATCGGCACACGCCGCATGCTGGACATCCTCGACCGCCTTTGTGCCGGTAAAGGACGCGCGCAGGATTTGAATGAGCTGGAGAAATTGGCGCTCCAGGTCGGCGCCGGGAGCCTTTGTGGATTAGGCAAAACGGCTCCCAATCCGGTGCTTACTACATTGCGTTACTTCCGCGAAGAATATGAGGCCCATCTCGCCGGACGATGCCCGGCTGGTAAATGTGCCGCGCTGATTGGTTATTATGTCGGCGAGAAATGCAACGGTTGCACGCTCTGCGCTCAACGTTGTCCTGTTGAGGCTATTCCGATGACTCCTTATGTGCGGCATACGATTGACCTGGACAAATGCACCCGGTGCGATTCCTGCCGCCGGGTGTGTCCGGAAGCTGCGATAGAGGTGAAATGAAAATAGGCCGTCCAAAGTCCAAAGTCCCAAGTCCAAAGTCAGGAACCCGACCGGGCGACTGGGGTGAATGGTATTCTATTGGATCGATACGCGGTACCAGGGTCGCACCAAAACATCCGGCACCCGACTTTGGACTCTGGACTTTGGACTTTGGACTTTGGACTACCACATGAGTCGAGTCTCATTAAGCATCGATGGCCGTTCGGTGAGTGTGGCCCATGGAACAAGTGTCCTCGACGCCGCCCGCTCGTTGGGTATCGATATTCCCACCCTTTGTTATTTGCAAAAATGCGGACCGCTGAATTCTTGCCTGGTTTGCCTCGTAAGAATCAATGGCCGTCTGGTTCCTTCGTGCGGAACTGTCGTTCAGCCCGGCATGATGGTGGAGAGTGAAACCGAGGAAGTTCATGAAGCGCGGAAGACCGCGCTCGAATTACTTTTCAGTGATCATGTGGGCGATTGCCTGTCTCCCTGCAACCGGCTTTGCCCATTGGGCCTGAATATTCCAGCGATGCTTCGTCAGATCCACTCCGACGATTTGCGAGAGGCTGTGCTGACCATTCGCAGCGCTCTTCCGCTAGCGGGGGTGCTCGGCCGTCTTTGCCATCATCCTTGCGAACAAGGATGCCGCCGCGGCAATTGGGATGACCCCGCGGCTATTCGCGAGTTGGAGAAGTTCGTCACGGATTGGGAAGCCAGACAGGAGGAGAATGGACCAGGCACCGAATTGAGGCTCCCTCCTCCTGAGGAGGAGACGGAGCTCGTTAGTTCTGCTGCAGCTCAACTTAGCGGAACAGGGCGGCCAAAAACCGCCAAAAGAGTGGTGATTGTCGGCGCCGGGCCCACGGGCTTATCGGCAGCCTATTATCTGAACCGTCGAGGCCATTTTGTTACGGTTGCTGATCGGAATGCCCAAGCGGGAGGCAGTCTGCGAAGCATTTCCGAAGGCACGTTGCCGCGCGCAGTCCTCGACCATGAGCTTGTCCGCTTGGCGAGCCTCGGCATCGAATTTAAACTCGGTGTCGAGTTAGGGGAAGACGTCAGAGTCGATGGCTTGTCTCGAGGTTTTGACGCGATCCTGATTACGATAGGTGAGGTTCAAGCGGCCGACGCACCTAGACTGGGTCTCCCCATGGCGGGCGCGTGCCTCAAAGCGGATCCTAATAGTTGCCAAACATCGATTCCGAAAGTTTTCGTTGCGGGTGCGGCAGCGAAGCCGGTTAAACAGTTGGTCCGCGCAATGGCCGACGGACGCGCAGCCGCAGAGTGCATCCACTTATATTTGCACGGAAAACCAGTGCGCCGCCCAGAGAAGGTATTTTCCAGCGTCATGGGACGGCTCGAGCCGGGTGAGTTACGGCAATTCCTCGCTACAGCCAATACCGGCGGAAGCGTCGTCCCATGCGATCGCTGCGCGGGCTGGAACCAGAATGAGGCCGCCGCAGAGGCTGCTCGCTGTTTGCATTGCGATTGCCGCTCGTCGGGAAATTGTGTACTGCAGCACTATGCCCAGGTTTATGGCGCCGATGCGAGCCGTTTCCGCACTGAGCGCAAGAGGTTCGAACAATATATTCAGCCCGGTGGGATAGTATTCGAACCTGGCAAGTGCATTCTGTGTGGTATTTGCGTGAAACTCACCGAATTGGCGCGAGAGCCGCTGGGCCTCACCTTTATCGGCCGCGGCTTCGACGTGCGCATAGGTGCGCCGCTCAATCATACCATCGAGGAGGGCCTGCAAAAGGTCGGTGCAGAATGCGTTAAGCAATGCCCGACGGGAGCGTTGGCTTTTCAGACAAATCGTAAGGACGAGTTCCACGAGTCCGATTAAAGCCGGTGAAAGAATAGGACTTGTTGAACCGGTGGTTCCGAGTATAGGTGCTTTGAAACGAACAGCTTAAAAATTCCGTTGACAGGCGGTGCTTGAATTTGGGTATGCTTACCTAATGCTTGCCATCTCTTTGGAACTGTGCAGCTTAACCAAAGGTCGGCACGATGACGGGTCAAAACCGATGGCCCCATCGCCTGACAGAGCCAGTTGCTTAACTCTGCCTCACCTCTCGTTCCAGCACAAATCAACACCCGAGCTATGAACAATCCAAATAATCCTACATCCGGGCAACTTCCAGATTATATCATTAGCGCAACGCCTAATCCCGCGGACAAACGGGCGCCGTGGTACAAGACGACAGCCCAAACGTATGCCGGCATATTTCTGTGGTTTGCTTTCTGGGATCGGATGTCTGAGAACGGGCTTGCCACCGGCGGCTTGGGCGCGACTCTGCTTGGAGTAGTCATCGGCGCCCTCATCTGCCATTATTTGTTTTACCTCGTTCCTGGCCTCTTGGGCATGAAAACCGGGCTGCCTCTCTATGTGGTCGGCACCTCGACATTCGGGGCAGTAGGCGGTCTGTTGATGCCAGGTTTTCTCATGGGCGCGCTTCAGTTTGGCTGGCTTGGCGTTAACGCTTATTTCTCTTCAGATGCCCTTGCCCAGGGCTTTGGCGCCAAAAGCCTATTTGCGCCATTGTGCATTATTTGGACTCTGGCCGCTGCCTTCGTGGGGCTCAAAGGAATTCAATACGTCGCGCGAGTTGCTACCTATTTGCCTCTGATACCATTGGTGGTTTTGGTCATGGGTCTGGTGATGTTCGCTGGAACCGCTGGTAACGCTCAGCCTCCAGCGGCTGCCGCGACCGGTGGTTCTGGTGGCGGTCTTGCCGCTATGCTCGCCATGATCGGCGCTATCGTCGGTTTCTTTGCTACGGCGGGAGCCGCCGGCGTGGATATTTGCACCAGTAACCGCAATAAAGCCGACGTCAGTATGGGAGGCATCGTGGGGATTATCATCGCCATCATCTTCACCGCTGGCATTTCTGTCGCCGCCGTTGCTGGGGCCCGTGCTGCCGGAATCATTGACCCCACGACTGTCAATATGACCGCGGCTTTGAAAGTAAAACTCTCTCCGGGAGTCTTCGCTGCGATCATGATCGGGCTCACGCTGGCTTCTTTCCCAGGTGCCTGCTTCTCCTCGTTCATTGCCGCAAACAGCTTCAAAACTACAATGCCCAAAGTGAATCCGTTTGTCTCCGTCGGCATCGGGGCCGTCGTAAGCATTATCCTGGCAATAACCGGCTGGGCAGGGCGTCTGCCCAGCGTCTTCGGTCTAATCGGCGCTTCCTTCGGTCCGATTGTCGGGGCGATGGTGGTTGATTACCTGCTTTCGGGCGGTACTTGGAGTGGACCCCGTGCAGGATTTAACCCTGCGGGTTGGATCGCCTGGTTGCTTGGGTTCATCGTCGGTATTTATAACCAGGTTATTCCCGGCCCAACGGATTGGCACATCCCCTGCGCGCCGGTCGCAGCATTTGTGGTTGGCGCTGTTGTCTATTACATCTGCGCGAAGATGGGCATGCTCTCGCCGGTGATCCCAATGCCTGCCAAAGGCGCCGAACCGGTCAAGCCGATGGCGACAGCCGCCTAAAAGTGCCTTCGGACCTTGGGATATTCAAAAGCGCCAGTCCTCTGGCGCTTTCTTGTTCTTCAATCTGTCATTGCGCGTTACAGTTTGAGCGAAATTCGTCGTGCAAGCTCTCGTCGAAGACTTCCTCCAGCACTTGCGTCATGAACGCGGCCAGGCGGAGCATACGCAACGCACCTATGCGGCGTTGCTCAACAAGTTCGTCACCTGGGCGGGACAACAGGGGATCAGCGCGTGGACGTCCGTTGAACTGCGCCATTTAATGCATTTTCTGGAGCATGAGCGAGGGCGCACCCTGACCGATGCACCCAAGGACTCGCCACGCCGGCTTAGCAGTGAAAGTGTTTATTTAGAAATAGCGGCGCTACGGGCCTTTTATCGTTTCGCAGAAAATGAAAAATTGCTGCCGAACAATATTGCTGAAAACTTGTCGCTGCCGCGACGATGGCAGCGCCTGCCGAAGGCGCTGACCAGTAAACAAATTGACAGATTATTGGCTCCCGAAGAACCCGAGACTCCGCAAACCTTGTGTGATCTGGCAATTCTGGAGCTGGCTTATGCCTCGGGTCTGCGGTTGGCCGAACTCCGTACCTTGCGGCTGGAACAACTTCACCTCGAAGCAGGCTTCATTAATGTAATCGGAAAAGGAAACAAGGAGCGCGTGATTCCCGTTGGGCGCAAAGCTGTCGCGACGCTGCAAAGGTATCTGGAGGCGGCGCGGCCAAAGCTGGTTACGCCGCGTTCACCGGGCAACGTTTTTCTGACTAAACGCGGTACGCCTTTCGCCGCGGTCACCATGTGGCTGCGCATTAAGCAACGAGTTCGTCGCGCAGGACTTGAGGGTAACATCACTCCACATATGCTCCGGCATAGTTTTGCGACCCATTTGCTGGAGCACGGTGCCGATTTGCGCGTCATTCAGGAATTACTGGGGCACGCGAATATCAGCACGACCGAGGTTTACACGCATGTTGCAGGGAACCGTCTCCGCGAGGTGCACCGGAAATTCCATCCGCGCCCCTAGCTAGAATAGCGTACGCCTCATCTTCATTGTAGGAGACGACGTGAGGAGACTCACAGAGGACCAATTGACCATCGTTTAACGTTCAGCGTTCGATGTTCGATCTTGGAGCCATTTCCATTTTTGACGAGATTTTGATAAGTCTCCTTACGTCGTCTCCTACAGCTCGGAAAACTCGCAGGCGAGGACGCCCTGCGCTACATGGGTCTGGCTTTTCGACTTGCGTCAGGGAGAACAGCCCCGCAGCATGCGCCGCATGAAGAGAATTTTGCTTTTTTCTGTTGTGATGGCGGTTGGCTCTTTGAGCATGCGGGGAGCTCACGAAGGGATAAACACTCTAACAGACGCTGAGAAGGCTGCGGGATGGAAGTTGTTGTTCGATGGAAAGGATTTTAACGGTTGGCACAACTTCAAAAAAGAGGGCGTGCAACCCGGTTGGCAGGTTAAAGATGGCGCTTTGGTTTGCGCTGATCCTCACAACGCTGGGGATATAGTCACCACAGAGAAGTTCGGAGCCTTTGAGCTGCAGCTGGATTACAACATTTCAGAGGGGGGCAATAGTGGCATTATGTACCACGTCAGCGACGAGGCCGGCGCCCCATGGGCCACCGGTCCTGAATTCCAGCTCGAGGACAATGCCAAAGCAGCCGATCCGGTTCGTTGCGGTTGGCTTTATGCCCTTTACCAACCGCCAACTGATCCCAAGACCGGCAAGCCCCTGGATGCAACCAAACCCGCCGGTCAATGGAATCACGTGCGGCTGCTAATCACACCGGAAAAGTGCGTGCACGAAATCAACGGAGTCAAATACTTCGAGTACGTCCTCGGAAGTGAAGACTTCAACAAGCGCGTCGCTGCCAGCAAATTCGCCAGCATGCCAGGCTTTGGCAAGGCTGCCGCTGGCTATATTGCCCTGCAGGGCGACCACGGCCAGGTTTCATTCCGCAACATCAAAGTGCGGAACCTCGAAGTAAAATAGACCCCACGCGCGTGGTCCAACGCGGAGTTTGCTGCGGCCGCGTTTAATCGCGGCTGCGGGCCATAACGATGCCCAGCAGCAGGCCTACTCCGAAGGCAACACCAACCGCTTGATAGGGATGTTCGCGCACCGCCCGATCAGTCGCTTTGGCGGCGGCAGTGGTCTGATTTTGCAGTCGCTCGCAGAGGTCTTGCGCTTTGTCAATCACAGCTGAAAGCCTGGCTTGAGTTTCACTCGCTTCGTTATCCGGATGTTCTCTTGTGTTCATAGGTCATTTACTTTGACGCTTTACTCTCGCCTCATCATCAATAATTGGCAAATCGAACTAATTTGACGCATTTAGCCCTTTCACGATTCTGCGCACAACCGCGCGCGGCGCCAACCGCGTAGAAAAGGCGAGTAGTTTGTTGCGAAACCCAGTAATAGCGACTGACGACTCATTGCGGAATGCCCGATGACCCATCCGTGCCACCGCTTCGGCAGACATTGCGCTTCTCATGAATCCCCGTGAAAACCTCGCACCCGCCGCCGCGTTGAAATTCGTCGCGGTAGGGCCTGGACACAGAGCGCTGACGGTGACGCCACTTCCCCTGACTTCTTCGGCGATGGCTTCAGAAAGGGAAAGGACGAAGGCTTTCGTAGCGTAGTAAACTGCCATTCCTGGGCCGGGTTGGAAACCTGCGGTCGAGGCCACATTGAGAACTCCGCCCCTGCGTCGTTCGAGCATGCTTGGCAGCATGAGCCTGGTGAGATGCGTCAGGGAAGTGACGTTCACCTGGATCATTTCCAATTGACGCTCGAGCGGCAATTTAACGAACTCGCCATGGGCGCCGAAGCCCGCATTATTAATCAAAACATCCACTCGAGTGCCATTGGTCTGGAGATGTTCGAAAATTCGCGCCGGCGTGGAGGGTTGCGCCAGGTCGGCCGTGAGCACCTCCGATTGCGACTTGTGCGCCTGCCGCAATTCGTCGGCCAATTGCTGTAGCGCCTGACGTTTACGGGCCACCAGTACGAGCCGTGATCCATCCGCGGCAAACGCTTTTGCCAATTCTCGTCCGATGCCTGAGGAGGCACCGGTGATCAGGACCGTTTCGCTGCTCATAACACCTCAAGGACAAAAACTGATAATGGCAACCGGAGCGCAACCCAGGCAGGCCGCAGTTGCCGGAATACCAAGTATGCTACCTTGGCTTTGGTCCTGATTACAAACGATAACGGTTTATGGATTTGTGCCACCTGTTCTTTTGGCTTAAGCTGCGATGGATGAACGCCCCTCGAGAGTTCGTCGGCGTTGCCGCCGCGTTTGCATGCGGCTTTTGCGTTCTTTACGCCAGCCTTGATGCCGAGTCGAGTGGGACAACTGAGAAAGCGGCTATGCAACTAACCAGCACTGCTTTTAGCGAAGGACAAGCCATTCCGGAGAAACATACGTGCGAAGGAAAGAATGTTTCACCCGCCTTGAAGTGGAGCCATGCGCCGAATGCAACCAAGACTCTGGTGCTAATTGCTGATGATCCTGATGCACCAAGTGGCACCTGGGTTCATTGGGTTCTTTACGATTTGCCGCAAACGGTCAGTGGCTTGCCGGAAGATCTGCCGAAAAGCCAATACACTCCCCAGGGAGCCAAGCAGGGTCTGAACGATTTTAAACATCTCGGCTATGGCGGCCCCTGTCCACCACCAGGCAAGCCACACCGTTATTTTTTCAAGCTCTACGCACTGGATGCTCCTCTGAACCTTAAACCAGGCGCCACCAAGCAAGAGGTAGAGCGTGCGATGGAGAAGCATATCCTGGCCGAAGGCCGCTTAATGGGCACCTACAAGAGAAAATGATTATGGAAACGCTGCTTAGCATTTGCGTCGGTATCGGCTTAAGCGCCGCGTGTGGATTTCGTGTTTTCGTGCCCTTGCTGGTTATGAATATCGCTGCCCTTTCGGGCCATCTTACGCTGGCGCACGGTTTTGAATGGGTGGGGTCTTATCCAGCCCTGGTGGCCTTTTCTGTCGCTACCGCTCTGGAAATCGGTGGCTATTACATTCCCTGGGTCGATCATTTCTTGGATACGGTTGCGACCCCCGCCGCCATCATTGCCGGAACCATCGTCACTGCCTCTATAGTGAGCGATGTGAGTCCGTTTCTTAAATGGACACTGGCCGTGATTGCCGGCGGCGGCGCTGCCGGTTTGATTCAGGGGACGACCGTCCTGGCACGAGGGGCCTCCACGGTCACTACGGGTGGACTAGGAAATCCTTTGATCGCTACACTGGAATTGGGGGGCGCTACCGTAACCTCCTTTCTTGCGATCGTCGCTCCAATTCTGGCAGTACTTTTAATTTGTGGTCTTTTGTTTGTGCTTGGGGGCATTGCATTCCGCAAAATGCGTGCTCAACCGCAACAAGTCTTGTAGGAGACGACGTAAGGAGACTTGGTTCAGGTTGTTCACTAACGGCGCGTTTGGGACAACGAGCCCTACTCTTCAGTAATCGCGCGGGGTAGTGCGACGTGTCCTCACCCCGCCGACCGACACTTCCCGCCGTGTAAATCCGCATTTTAGGCGATGGCAAGATGCACCCGTGAAGCGTGGGTAATTTTCTTTCTTTAGACCAAACTTTCGTGTTTAGTCCGCGGAAATGACACAGACGGCATTTCTATTCGCGGGCCAAGGTGCCCAGGTCGTTGGCATGGGGAAGGACTTTTTCGGTAACCAGCCGACGGCCAAAGCTTGGTTCGAGGCAGCCAACAAGGCAGTTGGTTATGACCTGGCTTCCGTTTGTTTCGAAGGTCCTGACGCGGAACTTGTAAAAACCGAGAATGCCCAGCCGGCAATTTTCCTGGTGAGCTGGGTTGCTTTCCAGTTGCTGAAAGAGCGGGTGCCAGGTTTGGAATTCCAGGCTGCAGCTGGTTTATCGCTTGGCGAATTTACGGCTCTGACTGCCGCTGGAGTGATTAGTTTTGAGGATGGCCTCAAGACGGTCCGTCAGCGAGGCCGCTATATGCAAGAGGCGTGCGAGGCGACGCGCGGAGGCATGGCGGCGGTGATAGGTCTCGATGAGGCTGCGACAAGGGCCGTCTGCGAAGAAGCCGGGGTTGTGCTGGCGAACCTTAACTGTCCCGGACAATTGGTGATTTCGGGGGAGATTGAACGAATCGGTAAAGCTTGCGAGTTAGCAAAGTCCAAAGGAGCCCGTCGTGCGCTGCCGCTCCCGGTGGCTGGGGCTTATCACTCGCCCCTGATGGCTAGTGCGCAACAGAAGCTGCGCGCCGAGTTGGCTGCTGTGGCTGCGCGCCTGCCGGCGCTTACGGTCATTTCGAATGTGACCGCCAAACCGCATGGCGAGCCGGAAGAGATTCGCCAGCTTCTGGTCGAACAAGTCACTTCGTCAGTGCGTTGGGAGGACTCGATGCGTTATTTGTTGGCGCAAGGCTTCACGCGTTTTGTTGAGCTCGGGCCAGGAACCGCTCTTAGCGGATTTATGAAGAAAATCGCGAAAGACGTTCAGATGCTGAATGTTGCCGATATGCCGAGCTTGGAGAACACCGCGAAGAGCTTGCAAGCTTGAGGCCGAGCGTCCAAAGAGGTCAGTTCCACAGGCCCCCGTAAAACGTAAAAGCGTAAAGCGCAAGGACGGAACGCGTTATCATATTAGGTATTACGTTTTACGCACCCCGGTCTTGCGTAGCTCCGCCTTCCTTATCACAAATTGATTACTTGCTCAGTTTGCCCAGTTTCCGTATCACCTCTGCCGCATGGACCAATTGGCCAATAAGATTGCTGTTGTTACCGGAGCCGGGCGCGGCATTGGGCGGGCGATCGGCCTCAAATTCGCCGGTGCCGGAGCCGATATCGTTTGTGTGTCGCGCACGGCGGAAAACAGCGAAAAAATTGCGCAGGAAATTCGCGTGTTAGGACGCAAGGCCTGGGCGCATGCGGTCGATGTCAGCGATGCCGCCGCCGTAAACGCCGCAGCCGAGAAAATTCTCACGGAGGCCGGCCACGTCGACGTTCTGGTGAACAATGCCGGTATCACCCGCGACGGTTTGCTGATGAGGATGAGCGAAACCGACTGGGACATCGTGCTCGATACGAATTTGAAGGGTGCGTTTCTTTTCACAAAGGCTTTTTCGCGCGCGTTTATCAAACAGCGTTCCGGCCGGATAATTAATATTGCGTCCGTGGTCGGGCTCATCGGCAATGCCGGACAGGCCAACTATGCGGCGAGTAAGGCTGGGTTGATCGGCTTTTCCAAATCGGTCGCGCGAGAGTTGGCGTCACGGGGGATTACTGTGAATGTGCTAGCCCCTGGATTCATTGACACGGACATGACGGCGGGTTTGAATGACTCATTACGAGCTGAAATGCTGAAGAATATTCCGCTGGGCAGTTTTGGTCAGGTGGAAGACATTGCCTCGGCCGCACTGTTTTTTGCCCTGCCGACAACACGTTATGTTACCGGCCAGGTTCTGGCAGTTGACGGCGGAATGGCGATGTAAAAATTTCGCATTTCGGGGCTTGACGGCTGGCCCCAAGGTAGCATAGACACACTGAAAACGTTGAAAGACCCGGAGTAAACCATGGCTGAGAAATCTATTGAGCAACGAGTAAAAGACATAATCGTCGAGCAACTGGGCGTGAATCCGGATCAGGTCACGCCGGACGCCAAGTTCATCGAGGATCTGGGAGCGGATTCGCTCGATACGGTGGAATTGGTTATGGCGCTGGAAGAGGAATTCGGCCATGAAATCCCTGACGAACAGGCCGAAAAGCTCCAAAGTGTCGGCGATGTCATTAAGTACATTGAAGACCTGCAACAGAAGTAAGCGCGATTTGAACACTTTCGGGGCAGCTTGGACCACCAAGAGGATCGGCTGCCCCGTTTGATTTTATGGCCAGCAACTGGACAGACCGCAGGGTGGTCATCACGGGATTGGGCATCGTCTCTGCCGTCGGCAATGATGTGGAAACCTTCTGGAACCACTTGATTGCGGGGCAATGCGGTGTGGACAAGATCACCAGCTTCGATGCATCCGGTTTTGCGACGCAAATTGCAGCACAGGTCAAAAATTTTGACCCAACACCGGCATTTCCATCACCAAAGGAAATACGGAGGGCCGACCGGTTTTCGCAATTCGGCGTACACGCGGGCTGGCAGGCGTTGCGCGACTCCGGTCTGGATTTCAACAAAGTAAATCACGATGAGATCGGCGTGTTCATTGGGTCGGGCATCGGAGGACTGGAGACTGTGACCGAGCAACACAAGATCCTGATTGAAAAAGGGCCTAACCGCGTTTCCCCATTCATGATCCCGATGCTCATCTCGAACATGGCTTCGGGCATGTTCTCGATGTACTACGATCTTCGTGGACCCAATTTCGCTACCTGTTCGGCCTGCGCCACGGCTAACCACGCTCTTGGTGAGGCCTGGCGTACGATCAAAATGGGCGATGCAAGCGTCATGCTCGCGGGGGGGGCTGAGGCGGCGGTGGTCCCAATTGGCATCGGCGGGTTCTGCGCGATGAAGGCCATGAGCACGCGGAACGACGATCCCAAACGCGCTTCACGGCCCTTTGACAAAGAACGCGATGGATTCGTGATGGGTGAAGGGGCCGGCGTCCTGGTTCTTGAAGATCTGGAGCATGCCAAAAAACGTGGCGCGCGTATTTACTGTGAGATGGCCGGCTATGGAAACACAGCGGATGCGTATCATTTGACGGCTCCTTCGCCAGGGGGTGAAGGGGCGGCTCGTTGTATGCGGATGGCGTTGCGCAATGCCGGCCTCAACCCTGAGAATATTTCTTACATCAATGCCCATGGCACCTCGACCCCGCAGGGCGACATTGCCGAAACCGAAGCGATCAAGGTGATTTTCGGCGATCACGCCCGGAAGGTCGCGGTGAGTTCGACCAAAGGCGCTACAGGGCACATGTTGGGCGCTGCCGGGGCCGTTGAGATGATCGTTTGCGCCAAAGCCATTCAAACCGATACTGTCCCTCCGACGATTAATTACGAATTCCCCGATCCGGAGTGCGACCTGGATTACGTTCCCAACACCGCGCGCCACGTGCGGGTGAATGCCGTAGTGAACAACTCGTTCGGCTTTGGCGGCCACAACGCCAGCCTCATCGCGAAAAAATTTGTCGCGTGAGGCAGCTCGCTTCAAAAAGGCGCCCTTGAGGTCACGACGCGGTTGGGCGAGGTCAGCGAGAAAGACGCTTTCTCCCTTTCCTTCGCCTCTCGAGCTGGGTAGCGCCAGTCCGGTCAGTTTCGATTCGAAATCAATAGCGTTTAGACGGTGAACTGAGCCGTTCCATACGCGACCTGTCGAGCTGGTTTCCATGAGACACGCGGCTGGACAGGTGGCGTGCTGACGATAGCCAATTCCGGGTTTGGCACGGCTGCGGGCACGATTCACGATGGATCCTGCACAAGATCGCGCGCAGGCAAGAGCGAAAGCGGTTGTGAAACACACGCGCATCATTGTTAATCACTATGGTGGCCCCGAAGAACTTCGGGTGGTTGAAGAAGAGCGCCCTGAGCCGAAGGTTGGCGAAGTGCGGGTGAGAGTGCTGGCCGCGGGAGTTGCTTTGCCCGACCTGCTGATGCGGGAGGGCGTTCATCCCGAGACGCCGGCGCTGCCCTTTACGCCGGGGTGGGATTTGGCTGGTGTGGTGGATCGACTTGGAGAAACCGTCTCTGAGTTTGAACCAGGCCAAATAGTTGCCGCGCTGCCGATCAGCGGCGCGTACACGGAGTTCATGTGTCTGCCCCAACGAGAACTGGTTCCAGTGCCACCCGGGTTGGATGCCGTAGAGGCTGTCAGTTTAGTGCTGAACTATATTACGGCGTACCAAATGATGCATCGTTCGGCTAAGGTCGAACTTGGCCAGCGGGTGCTGATCCACGGCGCAGCAGGCGGCGTCGGTTCCGCCCTATTACAACTGGGACACCTCGTCGGCTTGGAAATGTATGGAACCTGTTCATCGCGAGGGGCGTCGGCCGTCTCGGCTCTAGGTGCCACCCCGATCGATTACCAGAATCAGGACTTCGTGGCAGAAATTCGTCGCCTCACAGGTGAGGGAGTCGACGTTGTCTTCGATGGGATTGGCGGCACGCACATGTGGCGTTCTCGTAAGGCGCTGCGTCCTGGCGGAAAGGTATTGGTTTATGGCCTCACCTCGTCCCTACGCGGCGGTCGACTGGCTTCAGGTCGTTCAGGACGACGTCAGCGCTTGCATGGACTGCCCATTTTCGGCCTGTATATCGTAGGCGGCTGGCTCCTCCCGGGACGGAAAAGAGTGATCCCATATAGCATTCAATGGCGCAAGCGCGTGAAGCCGGCACAATTTCGAGAGGATTTGATCGCCTTGTTCGAGCTCCTTCGGCAGCACAAGATTAAACCACTCATCGCGCAGCGTTTTCCTCTTGCCGAGGCGAGACAGGCGCATGAACTGCTCGGGAAGGGGGGCGTGAGGGGAAAGATCGTGTTGGTGTGCAACCCGTCGCCAGTTGAATCGGGAGCGTTGAAGCCGTAAAACTGCAGCAATTACCCCGATGATAGCGCAATGCCTCTTGTGCATTAGATCTTCGAGATCGTTTCAGGAGTTTATTCCACTAGTTGTCTAAGCACGGCGATTCTCCAGGCATCATTTAGCTCCTGGATTGATTTGCCGGTCATTTCTTTCCACAGATCATCACTGTACTTGCCCTGTCGGCAGGCGGCATTGACCTTGCCAAGCAAATCCTGATTCTTCCCATAGGTATCAATCGCGTAATTCAGGAAATTCGCCGAGATGCGGTAAAGGCCATCGTAGCTGAGCTTCAAGTTCTTGCGGGTGCGGAAATAGGCAGCATCCGCGCCGTGGCTGGTGGGCTCGTACAGGAACCAGCGGATATAATCGGGAATGCCTTCGACCAACCAACCTGGGGCGCGTTTGTAATCGGGGTTATTTCGGCGTCCGCCGCGATACTGTTGCACGACGTGCACTTCTTCATGCAGCAGCGCACCAATGGCCTCGCCCTCCAATTCTCGTTTTAACCAGTTCGCGTTGGCCGTGATCCGGTTGCCGCCCGTGGCTGCGACCCCATTGCCTGGCCGGATCTTCACGCTGAAATTGGTAGGCGCGCTGTAATCGTCACTTGGGAGCATCGCCACGATCTTCGGATACCAGGCTGCCAGCGCCGGAGCCAACCGCTTCTCAGCCCATTCTTTCAAATCGGGAGCTTGAGAAGTATCGATGGCAATTTCGCAATAGCCATCGATCGAGCGGATCGCAAAGGGAGGCTCGCCGGATTCGGGAAAAGCGGTATCCGTAGGACTTCCCGCGGACGATTGGACCGATCTTGCTTCTGCGGCGACGTCCGGCTCGGTTGCCGCCATCGCGCGGACGTCAATTTCACTGTAAAACGTGTTACCAAACGGATCGCGAGCTTCGGTCCGCGCGATATCGAACAACAAGTAACGAAACTTCCCCAGCGATCCCTCGGAATCGAAGATACTGACACCGAATTGGCCGCCCCGTTCTTCATCCGACGAACGGGTATCAACCGCAGCAAGCAATTTCCAGCCGCACTGTTCGGGCAACGTACCCCGATGAGGCAAGGGATTGAAAACGTCCGAAGTGCCGTCCGCGGCATAAAGCACATACACCTGCGGCGCTCGGTCAGAAGGGTGCCAGGAATAGGAATTGACCTCCTTCACCTCGATAATACCGCCCAAGTCCAATTGAAGCCGGCCGCCATTCTCCCCAGAATTGAAAAAAAAGTTTCGTGCCGGCTGGTCTTCAGCATCCGGCAAGAGGCCATCGTTGAGCGCGCGTAGAGTACTGCCATTAGGATCGCTGGCGCCATCCACAATAGCGAATTTGCCGGTGGCGGCGGCATCATTCTTTAATGGAGCCGGAATGCTCTTGAATTTAAAGCCCGGTGTGGCTCCTCGGTTGTGTTCAATAGTCATCTTAACTTCGGCTTGGGAAGCGAAGCTCAGGTATAGAAAAACAACGAATGCTGCGGGGGCGTAGAATAGTTTCATACGGTCTGCGGCAAAGAGGTCGGTTAAATGGTCAGAACGATCTTGCCGGCGAGGGCCCCGGATTTATTGATGGTGCTTGCCTCTTGCAAGCGATGAGCCTCGGCGGCCTGAGCTAAGGGCAGCACGCGGTCGATTCGGGCTTTGAGCTTTCCTTCGCTGAGCCATTGGTTGATATCCGAGGCAGCGGCGCGTTGCTCGCGAGCTGTGGCATTGAACATGGCGAAGCCGTGAACCGAGCAATCCTTGACGTAAAAC
This sequence comes from Candidatus Limnocylindrales bacterium, assembly GCA_035495315.1. GTDB lineage: Bacteria > Verrucomicrobiota > Verrucomicrobiia > Limisphaerales > UBA8199 > DATJGF01. The sequence goes on along the minus strand of DATJGF010000237.1, from coordinate 7,682 downwards.
GGTCCGACTGGGAATGTCGGGCGAGCATCGCGTCCAGCCATGACAATCATGCGGCCGCGCATTGCCAGGAGGGGAATGGTTCGCTCGAAGTTTGGTTCACGCAACGTTTCCCACCAGATGTCGACCCCTTTGGGTGCGAATTCTTTGATCGCCGCGTCCACGTCCTGAGTTTTGTAATTAACGGCCCCATCGGCCCCCAGTTCGCGGCACAATGCCAGTTTCTGTTCTGTCCCCGCGGTCGTGATCACTCGCGCCCCCAAAATATGCGCCATCTGAACTACCGCCGAGCCGACTCCGCCGGAGCCGCCGTTGACGAAAATCGTTTCGCCGGCTTTTAGCTTTGCGTGGCGCACCAGGCCCAAATGGGCGGTGATGCCGACGAGGGATAAAGCGGCGACCTCCTGTTCGCTCACGTTCGCCGGGATTGGATGGAGCCATTCCTCGTCGACCGCGGCCAATTCGGCGAATGTGCCTGGCCGTTCTTCGAAGCCCTGGTTGGAGGCCCAAATCCGATCGCCGGATTTAAATCGTTTCACTGCGGGACCAATCTCGAGCACCGAGCCGGCGAGGTCGCGTCCCAGAATCCACGGGAAGGAGAGTTTGGCGGGAATCATTCCGCTGCGGATATAGACATCAATCGGATTGACGTCTACAGCAGCAACTTTGATTAGGCATTGCCTGCGCCCGGGCTTGGGGTCAGGCAAATCTCCGAATTGAATAACTTCCGATCCTCCGGTTTGGTTGATATAGGCAGCCTTCATGTGATGCGTTGATTTCGCGAATGGGAATTTAGACGGGACGAACAGATGGGGCAAGAATGCGCGCGAGGGCGCTGGTGGGGCAAAGTCCGTATCCGATTCGGTCACGGGTTCCGTTGCTGTCCGTCAAAAAGCCCGTATTGTACTGGCAATCGGAGTTTATGCGAATCAAGTCGGGCTGGGAGGTCATCAAGGGGACAGTTGCTCGGTTCAGTGACGACCACGTCACTACATTGGGCGCGGCGGTGGCTTACTACGCGATTTTTTCCATCGCGCCGATTCTCGTGATTATCGTGGGTGTCGTGGGCTTGGTTTTCGGCGAAGGCAGCGCGCGGCATGAAATGCTCGACCAATTGAAAAGCGCAGTCGGGCCGCGCTCGGCGGCGGTGATCGAGTCGATGATGTCATCCCAAACGCGGGAGGGCAGTTTGATTGCGACGATTATCGGCATTGTCGCCCTCCTCCTTGGCGCTTCGGGAGTGTTCGGCCAGTTGAAGATGTCGCTCAACCTGATTTGGCATGTGCAACCTAAGCCGGGCCGGGCAGTGCCGGGCCTCATTATGGATCGACTCGTTTCATTGGTGGTCTTGATGGGGATTGGCATCCTGCTGATCGTCTCGCTGGTACTGAGCACGGCGGTGACAGCATTCTACCACTACATCGAGCAAAATATTCAAATCCCTGGATCTTTTGCGCGCCTGGTTCAGTTGCTGGTTTCCGGGTTTGTATTGACCATGCTCTTTGCCATGCTTTTCAAACTGTTGCCGGACGTGCGCATTGGCTGGCGTAATCTCTGGGTCGGTTCAATTACAACCGCACTATTGTTTCTCCTGGGCGAATACTTGCTGAGCCTTTATTTGGGCCGGCAAGGGACCGCGTCTCCCTATGGCGCGGCGGGGTCAGTGGTGCTGATCTTGATGTGGATTTATTACTCGTCATTGATCGTACTGATTGGCGCGGAATTCACCCAGGCGTATGTGCGTCAAACCGGCGCGAGTGTTGAACCAGGGAAATATGCCGAGTGGATGACAGCCGCGCCGGCCCTGGGCTAATTAAGTGTAGCGTGCAGAGTGCTGAATGCGGGCCCTAGAACTCATCTTATAAACCCCGACACAGGCTCCTTTGGCAGGGACGGCTCGCCGAGCCGTTCGCTTTCCTACACAAAACGGGGTCGGCCGGCTCGGCGAGCCGGCCCTACCATTTATGAGATGGATTGTAGTTCGGACTTGGCACTGGCTTAGGACTGGTTACCTGCATCCAATGAAGCACCGTTTGGGCAGCTAAAGTTGATGCGGTACCCAGAACGTTATGATCGGCGCGATACAGAAGCTTCCATTGACGTAGCGTCGGGCACTTCTTTCGCAGCCAATCTCGAACGAAAAACCAGGGGACGATTGGATCCCAAAACCCCGTCAACGCAAAGAGCGGAACATCCATGTGCGTCGCGGTGAGGCAAAAATCGCTTTTCGCCACCAGGTTCAACCGGTGAATGAGGGCTTGTCGCCTCCGCTCGGTAAGATGATTAATGTAATCGTAAATGCTAGATGCGGTCTCTGGATCCCGTCGAAAACGCCATGGCGCCACTCGGGCGTAGCCGTTCAGCATGGTCTTGATAACCGCCAGAGGCATTGAAGCCAACCAACGACCGCTGACCTTTGCCGCCCAGCGGGCGGGGTGGCGCACGAAGCCGCCGGCGAGAATTATTCCCTCAATGTTGAATTGTTGCCTTCGCACTAAAGGCCAGGTTACCTGTGAACCGAATGATTCTGCCAGAATCCAACCAGCGCTGATGCCATGTTGGTGCAGCGCGGCTTCGACTGCGGCAGCGTGGTCGTCCAACGACCAGGAGAGAGTGTCGGGGTAGGCTGTTTCAATGAACCGAACGCGCTGGCCCAGAGCTTTTCGAAAACTCGCAATCAAAGTCCAATCACCATGCAGACCCGGCAAGTAGACCAACGTTGGACCGTCTGACGGGCCGTGGACGCGGATAATTACTTGCTCCTCAGTATCCAATATCATGCTGCGCTGTTCGTAGCCTGCTGCCTTAATAAGATCTCAAGTTCGCGGTAATTGATCTTTCCGCTGCCAAGTCGCGGGATTGCGGGAAGCAGTCGAATCTCTCTTGGAAGGGCGAGATTACTCAAACCGCGCGAACGGATCACCTGCCGAATTTCCTCTAAGGTGAGTCGTGGTTGGTTGCTGATAGCGATCAGTTTTTCACCTTTGTGCTCATCCGGACGAGCGATAACCGCCAGTGCAAATTTCGAGCCGTATTGTGGGAAACCTGCCGCCAAGGCGTCTTCAACCGCCGCCAGGCTTACCATTTCGCCGCTAATCTTGGCGAAGCGCTTCAGACGTCCCAAAATGTAAACAAAACCGTCGTGATCCACCCTCGCGATATCACCCGTGTCGTACCAACCGTTTTGAGCTTTGAATTTCGCATTGGCGTCGGGATTAAGATATCCCCGCATGACGTTCGGTCCTTTAACCCACAACCGTCCCTGGTTCGCGCCGTGGACGGCGGGTTCAAGTCCTTCAACCGGTTCAAAGCGGTGATCAATGCCGGGCAGGAATTGTCCGGCGGAGCCTGAGTGCGGGTGCATCGGCACGTTGACTGTGAGACAGGGACCGCATTCGGTGGCGCCGTAACCTTGAAGAATTCGTATTCCGAATTTGTTGAGCCATAGGGTCTCGGTACTCGGTTGCAGAGCTTCAGCGCCAGCAAAGACGTAACGGAGGCTGCGAAAATCATACGGGTGCGCCTTGCGCGCGTAGCCCGCCAAGAAGGTATTCGTGCCAAAGAAGATGGTGCAATTGAGATTATAAAATGCCGAAGGCACGACGCGGTAGTGCAAGGGCGAGACGTAAAGACACACAAAGGAACCTGTCACCAGCGGCAACAGCAACCCGACCGTAAATCCGAAGCTGTGAAACAACGGCAGCGCGTTGAAGAAGCGATCGGTGTCCATCAAATCAATCACCGAGAGCATTTGGCGGATATTGGCCAGCAGGTTCGCGTGCGTGAGTTGGACGCCCTTTGGATCGCCCTCCGAACCGCTGGTGAACAAAATGGCAGCCGTCCGATCGGATCGCAGTTTGTCCGCACCGGACAAATTCAGGCCCAGTAGACTGCGGAACAACGCAGCGGCCTTTTGCCCGTATTTGATGCAGCGACGCACCGGTTCGAGAAGGACGATTTCGATGCCTGCATTTCTGAGCGGCTCGAGGTCAATACCGGCCCGGAGCACAAATTCTTCCGATGTGATGATGCGCTTGAGACCGGCTAGTCGCGCGCAGGTCAGCAGGATTGAGGGGCCCGTGGTGTAATTGAGCAGAGCCGGGGTCTTGTCAGCCAACCAGAGGCTCAGCAGGGTTACCGGATAAGCATTCATGTTCGGGAGTAACACGCCCACCGGTTCGCTGGGGCTGGCCGGCCATCCTCGCCATTGAAGCGACAGGGCATCTGCTGCACGCAGCAAGCGACGATAGCTGAGCATCCGGGTGCTGGCGTCCTCGACCACAATATGAGCGGGCGCACGGCGCACTGCTTCGGCAATGGCGCCGGGAATTGATTGAGGCCCAAACGCCATTTCAGTCTCAAATCGTTGCTGGATCATGCGGTCCCGGAGCCAGTTCGTCAGACGTGTCCTCGCCTCAGTGACACTAATTGCGCCCAACTGTGGCGGGACTAACATGTTGCTGAAGTGCACCGACACATGCGGAAACCACCGTTTGCGATTTGGATTTTTCGACAGCGGCAGCCGTTCGGCTCCTCGGATATAGGCCGTGATGACCTTCGGCTTTGTCTTGAAGATAAGAAACCCCGTCCCGTCGAAAAGCTTCATCAACGAGCCGGTGCAGGAGATGCGGCCTTCGGGGAAAAGCACAAGCCGGCCCCCGTGTTGCAGAAATTCAGCCATATGCTTTACGGCATAGGGCGAATTCATGTCGACGGGAAAGGTGCGACGGTTGACCATAATGCGACGGTGGAGCCAGCTGAGTTCGGCCGTCGCGCTGGAAGTCGCAAAGCGCCAATCCTCCTCCAGACAAACACCGAGGAATACCCAGTCCCACCAGGAGACATGATTGGCCAGTAATAAAACCGGCCCGCGGACATTGAGCGCCGATTCGTTAAAAGCGCGAAACCCGTAGAGCAATCGAGCAATCCAACGGATGAAATACCTCATATCCAGCGTCCGATCAGGTGGACGAGGTAATGCATGAGCCAGGCATGGGATCTGTCGTTAACATCCCGCTTCGGCGCAACTCAATAATAGCACTGAAACCAGCCTTTAGTCCATGGGGCAGTTGACAAGCCGCAGGCCAGATCCAACTTAAGGAAGTGTTTTGGAGAGGTGAAATTCTTGGATAAGGCGACCTACCCAACGGGATCGCCTCCAAGGGAAAGGATAAATATGAAGCGTGAACGGAACAAAACGCGTGAAGTTCATGGGTTTTCTGCAGAGTTGAACCGAAGAGAGTTTATGACCCGCACCGTCGCGACGGGTGTACTTTTAGGCGCAGGCACTTTTTCGTGGGCGGCAGAGGCCGGAGTCGAAATGCCCTATCGTCAGTTGGGCAGCACCGACGTAAAAACCTCCGCTATTGGATTGGGAGGTTATCACATTGGGAATCCACCGGAAGCAGAGGGGATTCGCATCATCCGCACCGCAATCGATCGCGGAATTAATTTCATGGACAATTCCTGGGACTACCATGACGGCGGGAGCGAGATAAGAATGGGTAAAGCGCTCCGGGACGGCTACCGGGACAAAGTGTTTCTGATGACCAAGATTGACGGGCGTACCAGCGCGTCGGCGGCGCGTCAAATCGATGAATCGCTGCAGCGGCTCCAGACCGATCATGTTGACTTGATGCAATTTCATGAGGTGATTCGCATGGAGGATCCCGATCGCATTTTCGCCGAAGGCGGCGGAATGGAGGGCATGCTGGCTGCAAAAAAGGCAGGCAAAGTGCGGTTCATTGGTTTTACGGGGCATAAAGACCCGGTTGTGCATCTGCGCATGCTCGAGGTGGCTGCGGCACATAGCTTCCATTTCGACGCCGTACAGATGCCTCTGAATGTAATGGACGCCCATTTCCGAAGTTTCGGCAAAAATGTTTTGCCGCTTTTGGTAAAGAATCGGATTGGAGTTTTGGGCATGAAACCCCTCGGCAGCGGTCACATCCTGCAAAGCAAAATGGTCTCGGCCATTGAATGCCTGCATTACGCGATGAATCTGCCGACCTCGACGGTCATTACCGGCATCGACCGAATGGAGTTGCTGGACCAGGCGTTTGAGGCAGCCCGTACTTTCAAACCGATGTCAGCAGAGGAAGTCGCGGCGCTTCTGACCCGAACGCAACAGTTGGCCGCAACCGGCAAATTCGAACTGTTCAAGACGACCGCCAATTTTGACGCGACTGCGCACAACCCGCAATGGCTGGGATGAAGGGCAAACTTCTGCTTTAGTCTAAATTGTTTGAAATGTGCGAGCTGATTAGGAACCATGCGGCACGATGAAATTCGATGTCAGGCCTGGCTCTAAAGTGCTGCTCGTTCGAACCCTTGCTCTCGCTTCGCTCTTAAGCGTCCCTAGCGCTTTCAGTCTCGCGGCGACTCAACAGGACGCCAATCTGCGTCCCCCTTCCGTCCCTCTTGTCGCTTGTGACCCTTACTTCAGCGTTTGGTCGCCCGCAGATAAATTAACGGACGCGAACACAGTCCATTGGACCGGGAAACCACATCGCTTGAACAGCCTGGTCCGGATCGATGGCAAGGTGTTTCGTCTCATGGGGAGCGAACCGGCCGACGTACCTGCGCTGAAGCAAACCGGGTGCTACATCACCGCGACGTCGACAAAGTATTTATTTGAAGGAAACGGAGTCGAGCTGGGCATCAAGTTTCTAACGCCAGCGTTGCCTGAGAACATCGACGTGCTTTCAAGTCCGATCACTTATGTCGGTTTCGGCATGAAAGCTCACGACGGGCAGCAACACGAAGTATCCGTCTATTTTGATGCCGCCGCCGAGCTCGTGGTGAATCGTCCGTCGCAGGAGGTTGTTTGGTCGCGGGAACGCATTGCCGATGTACAGAACCCGCCAAAAGGAAAATTCAAATTCGATTCGATGCCTAAACCCAGCGTGCTAGCACAACTGGAAAGCACAATCGGTCAACTCACCGTCCTGAAAATTGGATCGAAAGATCAGCCGGTGCTGGAAAAGAAAGGAGACGACCTTAGAATTGATTGGGGTTACCTCTACGTCGTCGCCGCAGAAAATTCTGCGACTCGTCAAACTGTCGGTTCAGCGACCAGTTGCCGGGAGGCGTTTATCCAGACCGGCGCTTTGCCGGAAACAATCGATTCACGTCAGCCCCGAGCCGCTAACGACGATGCACCCGTCGCTGCGACGTCGTTCGATTTCGGCAGATTTGGCAACGAAGGACCCAAGCCGCGCGTGCTGATCCTGGCCTATGACGACCTCTATTCAATCCAGTATTTCAAAAGCAATCTCCGGCCGTATTGGCGCCGGCACGGCTGGGACGCTGCCGATCTGTTACGGGCCGCAGCAAATGGTTATGACATGCTCTTCGATCGGTGCGCTGCGTTTGACGCCGCATTGCTGGCCGATTTGCGAAAGGCCGGTGGCCAAAGGTATGCCCAGATCTGCGCCCTGGCGTATCGGCAATGCTTCGCCGCGAACAAAATCGTAGCGGATGCTCATGGTCAGCCTTTGATGTTCCCGAAAGAAAACTTTAGCAACGGTTGCATCGGGACCGTCGATGTCATTTATCCAATGGCGCCACAATTCCTGCTGTTCAATCCCTCACTCGCCAAGGCGATGCTGGTCCCGATTCTGGACTACGCCGCTTCCCCGCGCTGGCGCTGGCCTTTTGCTCCACACGACCTTGGCACTTATCCC
>DATJGF010000236.1:0-37916 GCA_035495315.1 Candidatus Limnocylindrales bacterium | reverse complement strand
GACCCGAACGGCCACTGGGTATTCGATGCGTCCAAAGGGATGCTGCAACGGCAATACGGTTCGCATTACGCGGGTGTCTGCCACACGGCACTGCCGCAGAAGGGTCATACGCGACCCGGTGAAGTGCTCTTCGGCACCGATTCACATACCTGCATGGCCGGCGCGTTTAACGAATTTGCGACGGGTATTGGCAATACCGACGCCGGGTTCGTCATGGGCACCGGCAAGTTGCTGTTGAAGGTGCCCGAGACGATGCACTTCCGGCTCGAAGGCAAATTGCAGCCTGGCGTGATGGCCAAGGACATCATTCTGCATTGCATCGGTGAAATCGGCTTTGATGGCGCGACCTATCGCGCGATGCAATTCGACGGCGCAGGAGTCAGCAGTCTCAGCATCGATGATCGCATGACCATTGCCAACATGGCGATCGAGGCCGGCGGGAAGAATGGCATTTTCGAATTTGACGCCCAAACCCAGGCGTTTGTCGATTACCGCTGCAAGTTGAACGGCACCAAAGCAAACTATCAGCCGGTCGAACGCGACAAGGATGAGAAGTTTGTGTACGAACTGGTAGTGGATTTGAGCAAGCTGGAGCCAACGGTTGCGTGCCACCCCGATCCCGGCCAGCGCAAACTCGCAAAGGAACTCGGCAAAATCAAGCTCGACCGTGCTTACATCGGTTCGTGCACCGGCGGCAAAACCAGCGACTTCCTCGAGTTCGCCCGGGTCTTAAAGGGTAAGCGGGTGACCATCGACACCTTTGGTGTCCCGGCGACGCCGGAGATTGTGCGGGATCTGCAGACGGCCCGATGGGGCGACCAAACCGTTTGGGAAATCCTCGTCGCGGCAGGCGTGCAAATGACCGAAAACGCCGGATGTGCCGCCTGCCTGGGTGGCCCGGTGGATACCTTCGGCCGGATGAATGCCCCGTTGAAATGCATCAGCGCCACCAACCGCAATTTCCCCGGACGCATGGGCCATAAAGAGTCTCAGGTGTTTCTGGCCTCGCCGGCAACCGTTGCCGCCAGCGCGCTGACCGGGAAGATCACCGACCCACGGGAGTATCTGAGCTGAGGGAGGTCGTCCCTACTTACATCATCTCAGCTTTTTCACTTCTATTGGTCCGGTAAACGCGAACCAAAGCGCGTGGTCCAAAAGAGTCGAAAAACGATCATACGCCACTACCTTTGCCGGCGCGAGGTGCTCCTGCCAAAGCGACGCTTTCTTTCCCGCATTGCACGCAAAGAGGTACACCAATTCGAGTTGGTCGTTCACTTTGACTGTTTCAGGCCTCCAGGCGTGGTCAGGTGCCTGGACTCCGACGCATAGAAAACGGGTCGTGCCCGTTTCGTCAGCGGCGCCAGTATCAGCCGGCCATACTCCGAAGACTTCCGGGGAGAAATAAGTCGCCGCATATCCAGCCTCGCCATGCGTCGCGAGGATGACCACCTTGCCACTCGCCAACGCTGAACACAGCGTCTGCTTATTCAAACGATCCAGAACTGTGCTTCCGTTGCCCCAGTTTCGGTGAGCCTGCAAAGAAATTCTATACAGGCCCATCGCATAGCCCCACCTTGGCACGGCGATACCTTCGTCGTAGAGAAAATAGACGCGAGCACCATCAACGCTCCTGCACGTGAATGAAGTCGCCCAGAAAGCAAAAACAATGGTGATCGGAATGCTGATTAACAGCAGACAATTGACGCTAAAGGCAATTCGGTGAAGTGATCGCTTCCCCGCAATGCGGCTAAGCAGGCGCACTTGGAATCGCGACCCTGCGAGCGCAAATACGCCCAGCAATATTGAGACCAATGGGATAACGAGCAATACGAGAAACTCGGCACGATCCAGCCACACACCCAGCCATCGCAACCGGGGGACAAGTTGCTGAACGAAACCGGAGGCTTGAATCACTAAAAGGCACTCCAAGGTTTCAAACGCGATTGCCGCCAGCAGGATTACCAAAGAAACGAAAAATGCCGCCATCGCCAAGCCATAGTGATGTTGGAAAAAGGGATTCAATCTTCGAGACGGTGACAATCCAATCAGCGGCGCCAAGCCGAGGTAGCACGCCGCACTCGATAGCCGATTCAGTAGACTCGGAGGCCGGTCCGTCACGATGGTTCAGCACCCTATTCGTCCCAGGCAGGAGACGCAAGGGGCCGAATGTTTTGACGGCAATCGGATCGTTTCGTCACGATCCAGCTGCCATCGGCATCAACGCGACAGCGCGCCAACCGGGACTGTCATCTGCAGGATTTTCTCCACCAAAGTGGGAAGGTCTGGCAGCACATAATCGTGGTGTCCTTTGCCAAGCCAAGGCGAATCCAACAGGAGCGACGTAACCCCGGCGCGACGCGCGGCTTCAGCATCCTGCCACTTGTCGCTAATCACGAACGAACGGCTCAGGTCCAGACGCCATTTGAAAGCACCTTCGACCAGCAGACCCGGTTTAGGTTTGCGGCAGGGACAACGATCCATCTCTTCGTGGGGGCAAACCAGGATATCGTCGACCGGGAAAGCTCGCATCAATTGTTGATGCATCCGGTCCATTTCGCGGCGGGAGAGCAACCCCCGGGAAAGCTCAGGCTGATTAGTAGTAACGATGAGGGTGAGACCGGCAGCCTTGAGTTCATGGAGCAAAGGCGCCACCTCGGTGTGCACATGAAAATCCTCCAGCGCAACAGGAGCCACCTGCTGATGGCGTGTAATCAGCGCTCGGTTCAAAATGCCGTCACGCTCGATATAGACGCCTTGCTTCATGCCTGTAGACAGAGCATAAATCCTGCCGCGAAGCCGCGGAGGGGAGTTGCCACAAAAGAGCACAAAGAACACAAGCAAGGCTCACAGGAAATGTTGACCGGCGAAGCTTCGCAAGTGACTGATTTTGACATTCTTCGGGAGACAAAGAACGCAATGAACAACCTCCGTTCGGTTCGTGCCTACCGTATTCCAATTTCTGACCAACAGGTGACGTCTGAGGGTGAAATATTTGCCGCGAGAGGCAGCGCGCGCAACAGCAGCTTGCGAGTGCCGCTACCTGGACACGTAACGAAAAAAGGCTTCAGCCCGCGGTCCTCCAGATTCGTCAGGGGACGCAGCACCCTTGAATGAAGAAGGCGTAGCGAACCGTCGGGTAGTTCCTCTTCGACACGAAACTCGGCACCTTGCGTCGCGCCCCCCAGCACGTACGCCGCCGGCGCAAACCCGTATTCGCCGTGGATTGATTTAACTGACGGCGGCAAGGAATATCGCATAAACCCATCGGGAGGCAAAAAGAGCACCGGCTGGCCGGCGACCGTAATAAAGTTCTGTTTGTTCGCGACGACCTCAGCCGGTGCTGTCTCAAAACCCGGAAAATCGAGCAGCCGCACAAGGTCAGGAGAGGGGGCGGTGGCGAACTGGTTTTCGATCTTGTAAATCCGCACCCGGATTGCCTGGTTCCACAAATAATCGGTCCTTGGGCCGAGGTCGATCGAGTAGGCATGCGGCCGGATAACCGGTTTGCCGGCATATGCCCTGAGCACATCGCGATTATCCAGCAGCAATGGACTGGCGAGGAAACCGGCGGAGAGCATCGGAGCAGGGGCGTTGAAACTCGCCTTTTGAGTCGAACCGGATTGACGCCAGGCGGTGAGAATGATCTCAGAAGGGTGATATAGAAACTTTCTCGCCTGGCCGAGCAAGGAAGGTTCCAGGATTATCTCGAGCCAAATATTAGCGGAGCCGAAATCCTTCAGGCCGATCATTTCACCCGGATGTACCCCGCCTTCCCGGATCAACGTCAGATTAGGGGCGACCGGCTGCTGTTTTGATTTTAGATATAAGAAAGGACCCTCCAGATCCAGCGGTTGATAGTTGATCAACAAATGACGAAACAACGCTGCGTCTTCTAAAGCGGGAAACCGGTCATCAATTGGAGATAAACGGAACAGGACGGAGTCCGGCGCGTTTTTAGAGAAATAGAATTGCTCGTTGAGATCCATCAACGGGGCCGAGTAAGCAGCGTAGCTTTGGAAAACCGGACGCGGGCGGTAGTTCAGATTGTTAAACACCGCATAGGCCTGGTTGCATCCGAAGACATCGACACTCGCCTGTCCAATCTTCGCGCGCAATCGCGGCAGCTGATTGGCCTGACGTTCGGCTTCCTGCAAATCGCGCAGTGTTTGCGTGTAGTGCGCGGGCTGAATCAAGCTGCGGGCGTGAGTCACCGCCAGGAGGAACGGCCGGCCGAGGAAAGCGGCAGGTTTTGCACCAAACAACCAAATAAAGGCCAGCAATGCCACAGCACAACCGATCAGGCCCAACCCTCTGGCGTAAAAGCGCAGCCGCGCGGTTTGGCACGGCAACACATCAACGATCAGCGCGATGGTTGGAGCCAGCGTGAGGAAAACCACCAAATGATCGCGCCCGCCACGGACATAGCCGTGCTTCCAAATTACAAAGAGGGACCCCAGCAGCCAAATTATCAGGAGCGCACGGCGCCAAAAGCGATACGGCTCGGTGCGACCGAAGGCTGTCCAGGAGCGCAGGGCAATAACGGTGGCGGTTAAAACACAAATAATCACACCGGGCACCAGCATTTGTGGGAAAGGTTTTGCCCACATCGTTTGGTCATACCCTGCGGACAGCAGAACGCCATACTTGAGAAACGACCCGAGATTTGAGAAATGCTGGCCGAGGCCCATCCAAGCGAGAAAGAAGGTCGCTAAAAAGCCGCATCCAATTGCCAAGGCCAAACGTGTTTTACCCCAAAAAAACAACACACCCACAACAACGAACACGCTTAGGATTGCAGGAAAGAGCAGCGTCATTTTTGTCAGCGTGGCAAAAACGGCGAACGCGGTGAACGCGACGGCCGCAATCCTGTGGGAAGGACCGGACCCAACCAGGCAGAGCAGCCCCCAACAAAGCAGACCGGCACAAACCAGGAGTTCAATTCGAGGATCGGCGTTGGCGGCCAGCAGGGTGAACATGCTGATGGTCAGGCAGCGCCAAAGCAGTCCAGTGCGCCATACGACCAAACAAAGTCCAAGGGCGACGCCGAAGGCCACAACGATGTCCGTGGTGACGTGCAGTAGTGGGGCCGACGGGGACCAATATGGCGTAATGAGGAAACCAAGCGGCCCATAACTAAACGAGATATCAGCGCCAAACTGGAGACCCTTCTGGTGCGCGTAGTCGAGTACTGCACTCCAGGAAGAATCGTCATCCGTGCCGAGCGGCAACCGCGGAATGGTCATCAGGATCAGCGTGAGCAGTAGTGCCGCACCTCCAGGACCGACCGCCCGACGAATCCACCCACGCCAGGGAGCCGCCAAACCGGATTCCGCTACCTTCCGGCTCTCGGAAGCGTCGGGTGCTTCGGATTTGGATGCCAAAGTGGATTCGTTTCGCACGCGTGCTGGGGCCGCTCCAGGACCCTGTTCTTAATCAGCGTAATCATTACAAAACTGCTGTGGGACGGCTAGTTTCTTTCCAAGCCGGCCGGAAAACTGCCAGCGCGTTGTTGACGGAACAGTCATTGGACCTTGGATTCCGCCTTATTCTTCTGAAATGGTGCCAACTGCTGTTTTATCAAAGTTTGCACGAGAGCTCTTTCATTCTCCGAAACCTCCGATTGTGCGAGATTTACGGAAAAAGCAGTAAGCCAGAGTTGCGTCACCGGTCTATATTTCAATTCAGTTCGCAGGCGCCTTTCCAAATCAGGCATGTGGGCTGTCCCATAGAAAACGGCAATCGTGTCGTCCTCGTCCAAACGAGGAAGGTCATTTGTGAGCTCGCGGACGACTTTTTGGTTTCGGCGCTCGAGCAGAACTTGCAGCAATTCTTTCATGTTCGGCGGAAGACCTTGTAAGTGGGAGAAATCACCCTGGATTTCGCCGATTACGTCAATCAGCGCCAAGCGTCCCAGGGCGCGCAGCTTTGGGCTCGCCCCGAGAAAGCGCAAGCCGACTTGAAGAACGGAATCGAAAAATGACCCGCCTTGCATGAGTTGCAACACGCCTTCAAAGCTTTCTCCGGCGCCGGAAGAACCAGTTGAGGTTTCCTCTGCGGCGAAGAGTTGTCGTAATTCAGGAATGGTAAGATCACAATTCCGAAAGTTGGGACGCTGATAGTCGATCGCGGTGAGTTGAAACTCCAGGCCAAGGGATGTCGCCACCGAAGACTGGAGCCCGGCATCATCAGCGGAAGATGAACCTTTATCGGAAGCGTCGTCCCGATGCGCGGCTTGCCGTGGGGATGTTGGCGTTGAAGGGCGGGCTCTCGCAGCAACGCCTTCGAACAAAACAAGTGTTTGCGCGTCCAGGTGCTCCTGGAGGGCAGCGTAGTAGTTCGAATCACCAATGTGCGACACGCCTGCCAACCAGATGGCCGGCCCATGTCCGCGAGCCGGAACAAATTTTCGCACCGCGATTTGGAGTTGAACGAGGTTGGAATCATTATTGGAAATCCGGACGTAAGGTTCCGGTGGAAGATCCGGCGATTGGCTTGCCTTCTGAGAGGCGCAACCGCCGGAAAGAATGACCAGCCATCCATAGATGAAATAGTGAACAGCTTGCCGCAACTGTGGCTTCCGTGAGCCGGTTACTGCGGCTGGCACGATCGTCTTAAACATCGCGTTGATCAAAATAATCTAAGGCACCAGCAGAGCTTCCACGCTGGTGGTCCATTCCCCACGATTATTACGGTAACCGCCGCGCAGCCAGATGACCACCGTGCGTGAGTCGTTCCAGGCTGGCACTAACGGCCGCAGATTATCCATCGTCGAATTGGCGGTGATCGCAAACCACCTCCACGATTTGCCATCGTCGCTAGTCAGGCCACGGAATAGTTCATGATGCCGCTGGCCATCGGCGACGCTGACGAGCGGTTTGCCTGTGACTGGGTCCGCATCGGTTGAAATGTAGACGGTTTCCGGGTGTTTAGGATGAACCGAGCCCAACCCGGTGTAATCATCTTCACCGGCGTAAAGTCTTGTCCCGGCATAAGCAATCTCCGCCTCGTGCCAGGCTTTACCGTCCCAACGCGCATAGTGGAAGCGGTGGTCCATTCCACCTTGTCCTTTGGGTAAGCCCGCCCCGTCAACCTGCACGGTGAACAAGACCACCGGATTCGCACTGGTATCCAATTCGATGTCGCACATCCAAGCGACGTTGGAAGGGCCGCCCTGATAAATCTTAGTCAAATTCCAGGGACGGATTGAGGTGTTGGTCGTGTGCGAAAGATCAAAAGCGCGGCGGCCATCGCTTAAGCAGACCGCATCGGCCCGAATAAAACCATGATACAGGCTGTTGTCGAAATTCCGCGGGTGATCTTCGGTCGCCACGAAGTGAATCGTCGCTTTGCCGTCGCAGGCATACTTGGTGTAGGGGCTGTAACCGTGGCGCCCATCGAACAACTTGCCGCCATAAGTCCAGTGCCGTCCATCGTCGTCACTAAAGAGGTAATTCGGATCCTGGGAAACGCCACGATGAAACAAGTAGATACGGTTGTTTTCACCCGACAACATCATTGGATTGCAATAGGTGAAGTTGTCTCCGCTCCAGTTGCCCTTCACGCCGGGCGTCACCGTCTCAACAGCAGGCTCCCAGGTGCTTGGGTCCCCTGGGTGCGTGGAGATACGGAACCAGAACCGTGGCTCCTGGTTGTGTTTGGAATAGGCAGCCAGGTATCGTCCGTCGTGGAGCACTAGCAAGCCCGGGGCATTATGATCGTCCTGTTCAAAGTGCCGGTGCAGAATCACCCGGCTAACATTTTTTGTTCGCAGGTCGAGAATGGAGAGTTCCACATTGCCCCAGCCGGGCTGATCGGCGTTTTCAAACTTGCCATTTGCCCGTACGGAACCAACCAGCAAACGGCCGCGATCGACGATAGCGCGTTCATCCATAAACCACGACCAGGCGCCGTTGTCGCTCAGTTCGATGGATTGGCCGGCGACGTAGTTCGTCTCCTTAATTGGCTGGGCAAGAGCGCTCACGCCGAGCAGGTGCCCGAGCAGGACGACAACAGCGGCGTGGAAGCATCCGGTTCGTAATTCTTTGCTCGTCATGCTGGCAGAAGCAATCGGCACTCAAACTTATTTCAGGAGAGTGCCTGGAACATCAATGACATATTTAGGGGCATTATCAATGTCGAGATTGAGTCGACCGTCTTGCAGGGTAATTCGCGACAAGTGTCCCATCATATTGATCACTTCGAGCGAACCCTTCCGGTGAATCGGCAAACAAACCCGATCCGACCCCGTAGGCGACCACACCGCCAAAATGTTTGTGCCTTGCCGATCAAACAAGTAGCCCCAGACATTAGTTCCCAGTGTCTGGACCCGACCGAGCGGTGAAGCGCTTTCCAAAACACCTGCGCAAGTCGCAAACGCATTGACGGTTGGCTTTGGCGAAATGCGCTTTGTCATATAGGGATTTGCCGCATCGACATCGAGGTTGAAACAAAATCCCCACCAACCATCACGATCGTAATCGATCCCGTAAAAAGGCAGAAACACTCGGATACCCTCTCCTTTGAGAATGATCGCCAGGCGGGTCATCAGCTCGGCCTGAGTGCGATGAATGATTTTTGAACCGATCTGCCCGCGGAAACCGGCCTCGGTAATATAGAAGGGCAGGATCTTCCCGTGGTTGTATCGCCGCATCAGTTCGCGAATCGTTGAAAACTTCCGCGGGTAGTCATTCTCTTCCGGACTAAAGGCACCTTCAGTGTAACCGTGGCTCTCGATGCCATCGACATAATCCAGCAGGCCCGCTTTGAACACCTGTTCCAACCAGGCGGGATTGAGATTCGAGGGGCAAGGTCCGATCACCCATGCCTCCGGATCGACTTGCTTAACCGCGTTGCGAGTGCGGCGGTGCAGTTCGACGATATCCGCCATCGTGTAGGACGGTTCAAAGTTGCTCGGGGGCATATTCAAATTGACTTCCCAGGCTGCACCATAAATGCGTGGGCTCAAATGTGGATAGAGATGCTTTTCCACCTCGACAAAATCGCGAAGCATGGCCAGATAATCTTCCCAATTGGCGTACGGCGGGGCAGTGCCGGGTTTATTTTTCGGTTCCCAGGATGGCCCGCCGAAATTTCCACAAAAAGGCAGGATGTGAAGTCGATACGTTGGTTTGGGCGGTTCTTTCCGGATGCGTTCGGCGGCCCAAGGCGCGAGGCCGTGGGAGCGGTCGGGCTTTGCCGGCTCAAGATCCGGCCACCGGGAATAGTCGAAACGCCAGGCCAGCCCAATGGAATCAGCAAGACCCATGAAATCACCGTGCAGGCCAAAAAATGCATTAGTGCCGAGGGCTTTGAACCGATCCAGGTTTTGCGCGGCGGTGCGCGGCATCACCGAGAAGGTGGCTAGTCCCGGCGGCAGAGAGCCCTCGGCGAGAATACACGAACGGTTCTCGAGGTCCTTGCCGCTGGCATGCAGCCAAAACGCGCGAAGCTCGTAATACCCGGGCTCCTTTGGCGTGAGGTCCAACTTATATGAGGCCGCCCCGTCCAATGGGACCTTGCCAGCGGCTGTGGTTTGCTCAAAAAAATCCTGAACCTCGTATCGAAATGCTTTGGCCGCGGCCGGGAGGGTGCCACCGGGAGTAAGCACAACGGTGACGGAATCTTCCGGTTCAAAAATGTTATTGTGAGGGTGAGCCGAGACAACACTCAACCAGGACGTATACTTCTCGCGCCGATAGGTAGTAATGCGATCTAAATAAAGAGAAGGACCGTTGGCACTGATTAAAAGACTGAGCTCATCGGCCGAAGCTACTTGCTCTCGCGTGAGCGGCCGCCCGTCGGCCGTAAATTGTTCAAAAGGGATCAAATGTTCGGTTGCCATTCGAACCGGGAGAATCGGTTGGATTGCATGAGAGAAACCTTGTGTCCCCACTCGCAAGCCCATGCTCATCCACCATTCGCCGCCGGATGGCGAGCCGAGCACCAGCCGTAAACCATCAGCCTCTTTGCTCAGCTGCCCGGGCGATAATTTTCGCCGGAGAGCAAACCAATTCTGGCCTGCGGCAGTTTCCTCGTGATTCTTGCGAGTGAACTCCAATTGCATAACCGAATCGGCCACACCTGGAATCGCACGCCCGGTGACGATGGTGAAAGCAATATTGCCCCCGCTGCTGGCCTGCCACGAAGCCTGGCTGTTAGTGGTGAAGTCATCCAGGATCGCTAATTGCTCGACCGGTCCGAGCAGGGAATCGGCTGCAGGGCTGGTGTAACTCCCCATCCACAGAAGCAGGGCCACTGAAGCCAACAGAGGGCGGACGTCTAACCGGATTCTAGAATCCATTCCCGGACGGTAAAGAGATCAGATGCGATGGCAAAGTTCGAATTGATCGACAACAGGGTCCTGCCGTGATCAAGCCGTCCGGAAACACGCAAAGGCGTGATTAAAATCGGCTGAAGTGCCAGCTGTCCCGATAATTGCGCCGCAGAAAAGAATTCGCCTCGGCCCGGTTCTGGATTTTCAACCGGGAGGAATCCCACTCCAGCTTCTGACCAGGCACGCGAATGGCGATGGTGCCGAGCAGAATGGCTTCGGTCATTGGCCCAGTTTGCGCGAAATGAGACTCGGTGTGTTCGCCTCCGAGGCAGGCGTCGACAAAATGGTGGTAATGGTTGCGCGGAGGCAATTGAGGCGGTTTGATGTCTTTGAACTTTTCCTCAGGCAACAACTGAGGGGGATAGGCATGAGGAATAAGTAACGAACCTTCAGTGCCAATAAGGATAGAGGATTCCGGAGGATAATCCTTCAGTTCGGACACAGCCAAATGGCGGATATGGTCGGGTGGATAAAACTCACCATCAAACCATTCCAGCACGAGTTCTTTGCCGGCAATGTTGTCGTTACCGGGAAAGGTCCAGATTATATGATCGCCTTGAGGCCAGTTATCATTTCGACGCTCCGGAGAGCTCTGCCACGACTCCTGCACCTCCGCCCAAACATTCAAAGGAGGTTGCAAACTAAGCCCTTTCCAGATCGGATCAAAAATGTGGCAGCCGATATCACCCGACCAACCAGTGCCGAAGTCCTGCCACGCACGCCATTTGGTTGGGTGATAGATATCGGGCGCATACGGACGGGTAGGTGCGGTGCCCAGCCAAAGATCCCAGTGAAGCGACTCCGGAGGAGGACAGCCTTCAGAGGGACGTGGTCCTTTCAGACGATAACTCTCGACCGCCCCGGGGCGGTTTGAACACAAGTACGCATGGGTGACTTTGCCGATGCGCCCTTCCTTGAGCCATTGGACCGCGGTGCGTTCATGCGTCGTCGAGGCGACCTGGGTGCCGAGTTGAGTAATTACACTGTGCTTAATAGACGCGCGCGTAAGCGCGCGCACTTCGGCGACGTCATGGCAGAGCGGCTTCTGACAATAGACATGTTTCCCGCGTTGGACCGCGCTAAAAGCGATCGCAAAGTGCATGTGATCGGGCACGGCTACATTGACCGAATCGATACCCTCGCCCTCCTGCTGGAGCAGGTCCCGCCAGTCGGCATACAGCCGGGCACCCGGCACAGCCTTGGCCGCCTTCTCGAGGTTGTTTGCATCAACGTCGCATAGAGCGACGATTTGCACGCGCGGATGCTGCAAAAAATTCTGAAGATCTCCCCACCCCATGCCCCCAACGCCGATGCAGGCGTGATTCAATTTGCCGTTGGGAGAGATCGTGCGAGGAGCGGTTTTGGAGGTTTGGGTGATGCTGCAGGAAATGAAAAACGGCGCGGCGAAACTCCCCGCGACGGCGACTTTTAAAAAGTGCCGACGCGACCAAGACCGAGTTGGTGCCGGCTGACCACGGGGAGAAATCTCCGAGCGTAAACGAGTAACACTCGAGTTCATGAGGCCAGATTGCTGACCGCCCTGGGAGATTGCAAGCCTTTAGCTTATCGATTGTGAGTTGAAAATGAGCCTTTCCTAACTCATGCTTCTGGAGATGACCGACCAATGGGCTTTTGTTATGTCCCTCTTACTTGCGATATGCGCAGGCTGCGGAAAAGAAGGCACGGCGGTGCCCTCGCCCACGACCACGGCGCTCGCCGATCCCTTTGAGCCAACACAGGCACAACCAAAATTGCAAACGATGAAACTCTATATCGGCACGCAGGTGATGATTGCTGAGCTTGCGCTGACCCCCATGCAGCAGCACACCGGGATGATGTTCCGCACCAATATGGAAGAGAACACGGGGATGTTGTTCCCGCTGCCCTACACCCAGCGAGCCTCTTTTTGGATGAAGAACTGTCCTTACCATCTTTCGGCGGCGTATATCGATCCAGACGGCATCATTCAGGAGATTCGCGATCTCCAACCCTATAACACCAATTCGGTCGTAGCCGCTTCCGACAATATTCGCTTCGTGCTAGAGACGCCGTTTGGCTGGTTTGAAAAACATCACATCGGACCGGGAGTTGCCATCGTAACGGAGCGCGGGCCCCTGATGCAGGCGTTTTTCCCAAAACGTTAACAGCACGTGGGCATTACTTTCGGCACTACACCCGGCAGAGTGAAACTCTGCGATATAGCAGGCTGGAAACCTTCACTACGAAGGTCGGCGACTTCCTTCCTCTTGCTGTTCTTTGCGGCTCAGTTTACAGCGGCAAGTGCAGAAAAAGATGCGGTGCATTTCGCCCTCGTAGGACTTTCCCACGATCATGCAGGTGGCTTTATCCCGCGAGCACAAGGACGAAAGGATATTCTTTTGGCGGGAATCGTCGAATCGAAGCCGGAATTGATCGACCGCTATGCGAAGCGATTTCACCTTAACTCGGAGCTGTTCTTCCCGAGCCTGGAGGAGTTGCTGCGCCACACCAATATCCAGGCGGTCGCGATCTTTACCAGCACCTTTGAACACCGACGGGTAGTGGAAGACTGCGCCCGACTTGGCATCCAGGTTGTGATGATGGAAAAGCCATTGGCAGTCAACCTTGAGCACGCGCGCTTAATGGAGGCAGCAGTCAAAAAGGGCAAGATGCAACTGATTGTGAATTATGAGACCACCTGGTATCCGGGAAACCAGGCCGCTTACAACCTCGTCCGCCAGGGAACATTGGGCGACCTTCGGAAAATCGTCGTACACGATGGGCATCGGGGCCCCAAGGAGATAGGCTGCTCCCAGGATTTTCTCGAATGGTTGACCGATCCCGTGCTAAATGGGGGCGGTGCCCTTACCGATTTTGGCTGTTATGGAGCGGATTTGATTACCTGGCTGATGGATGGAAAACGACCAACCTCCGTGTTTGCCGTGACCGGCCACTTCAAACCCGACGTATATCCCAAGGTGGAGGACGAAGCCACAATCGTGGTGACCTACCCCAAGGCACAAGGGATCATCCAAGCGTCCTGGAATTGGCCTTTTGACCGCAAGGACATCGAGATTTATGGGCAGCAGGGATACGTTTTGGTGCCTCGCCCCGATGTGCTCCGTGTGCGCAAACCCACCACACAGGAGACCGAATCCTCTGCGCCAAAACTGTCCGACCCGATTAACGACCCCCTGTCTTACCTCGGTGCGGTAGTCCGGCATGAAATTGAGCCATCCGGGCTGTCGTCCCTTCCGGTGAATCTCGTTGTCACTCAGATTCTTGATGCGGCCCGCGAATCTGCGCGAACAGGCAAGCGTGCTACTCTAAAATAGGCTCTCGCTGGGAATTTCCCAGTCGCCGAAAACGTCAATATTCGTTCATTCTCCCTGGTCAGGACCGACAAGCGCGTTTAATGGGTCTGGGGAATTAGCTTGCCGAAATGCCCGGCCAGAGGTAATTCACCGGAAGACACGCTGGTAGAGACTTTACACTATTGCTTTACTTCGTCGGGGAGTTCTGTTTTAAATCAGGTGCTATAGGCGAAAAATGGCGAGTTTAAATGTGGCGGGGAAACGATCGAGCTATGCCGTGAGCGCGTCGAAAGAGAAAATCAGAGTCTTAGTGGTCGATGATCACCCGGTCGTCCGAAAGGGGCTCCAGGCTTGCCTGTCGAAGCAGGAGCGGCTTAAAATCGTCGGAGAGGCCGCAGATGGAGATGAGGCCATGAAAAAGGCGGTAGCACTGGCCCCCGACGTAGTGCTGATGGACGTATCGATGCCCCGTCGCGACGGTTTAGCCGTTACTCAGGCGTTGCGTAAGGAAGTCCCAACGACAAAAGTTTTGATCCTTTCGGTCCACAATAAGCGCGAATTCATTTTCAGGATTATCGAGGCAGGTGCACATGGTTACGTCTCCAAAGAGGCGTCGCCCGACGAGTTGCTGAGGGCGATAGAGTCCGTTCATGACGGCGCAACGTTCTTTAGCCCTGAGGTCGCCCAAGCCGCTCTCAATCAACTTGTTAATAACGGAGGAAAGAAAGAGAGCCTCGCACAACTCACCAACCGCGAACGCGAAGTACTCATTCTCATCGCGGAAGGACAGAGCAATAAAGAGATTGCCAATCGGTTGGGCATCGGCGTGCGCACGATAGAAACTCACCGGGAACGCATCATGCGCCGGCTCAACATCCATTCCGTTGCCGGGCTGACGAAGTTCGCGATTGCCAATGGCCTGGTCTCGTTGGAGGAACGTCAGGCCAGCGTCATGCGGTCGGATTGAGGGTTTTTAGCCCGGCAGAGCCTTACGAGTTCTGCCGAATACGTTCCGCGATTGATGGTCATCGAAAGCCTCTCCCATATCGCTTTACCCCATTAGCTTGCTGCAGTGGCCTAGCCTTGGCACACTTGCCGCCCAATGCCGGAGCGACTGCGAACATGGATTGAGGCCGCCGAAACCTTCTTTCAGGAGGTTATCATTGAAGAGCGGAGGGGTACTGGGCGAACCATCGTTCGCGGCATGCTTTTCGGGTGTTCGAAGGTGTTTCAGGTCCTGGTGAAAACCCGGCAATTTCTTTATAATTTCCGGATTCTGCGGGATTCCACATTGGGAGTCCAAGTGATTGCAATTGGTAATCTTACAGTGGGTGGCACCGGCAAAACGCCGGTAGTCGAAAAATTCGCCCGAGAATTGCGGGACCAGGGGCGAAATGTCGCCATTCTGTCACGCGGGTATCGTTCAAAACCTACACCGATTCATCAATGGTTCATGAACAAGCTTTTCCTGAGGGATGATACCACCCCGCCACGCGTCGTGTCCGACGGAAAATCGCTGTTGCTGGACTCCGAAATGGCTGGCGACGAACCCTACATGCTGGCGTCGAACCTGAAAGATGTGGTCGTGCTGGTCGACAAAGACCGGGTCAAAAGCGGGCGTTATGCAATCGAGAAGTTCGGGTGCGACACTCTGTTGCTCGATGACGGGTTCCAGTACTGGAAATTGCGGGGGCGCCGTCAGGACATCGTCCTTGTGGACCGTCAACAGCCCTTTGGCAACGAGTTGCTGCTCCCCCGTGGTACCCTGCGTGAACCTCCCTCGCATTTGGCGCGGGCGAGCACGATTTTTATCACCAAAAGCGACGGTAACACGGCGGAGTTGCGTCGTCGGATTGCCGAGGTAAATGCAACCGCCGGGATCATCGAATGCATCCATCATCCGCTCTATCTTGAGGACGTTTTTACCGGCCAACGGCTTGGACTAGAGTTACTCAAGAATCGGAAAGTGGCGTCCCTCAGTGGCATAGCCCAACCGGAAAGCTTCGAACAAAGCCTGGTCGAGCTTCACGCCGAACTGGTTTATGCGAAGCGTTTCGCGGACCATCACCGTTTTTCCCAGCAGGAGATTATCAACGCGATTAACCGCAGCAAAAAACGCCAGGCCGAAGCGATCATAACGACGCAAAAGGACGCGGTCCGTTTTCCAAAGATCGATCGACGTGATCTGCCGATTTATTTTATGCGAGTTGAGATCAAAATCCTGACGGGTGCCAACGATTTCCAGGATTGTGTTCGAAAGATCTGCTTTCGCTGACGCCTATGGACGTCTTACTTAGCGTTTTAGCCCGGTTGCTGGTTATCGGTCTGCAAAGCCTGCCCTTGCCCTGGGTGGCGCGGATCGGCAGGGTTGGCGGTGCCCTGACGTACCTGCTCGATGGACGGCACCGGCGTGTTGCCAAACAGAACCTCGCGCTCTGCTTTGGTGGGGAAAAGTCTCCCGCCGAACTGCGCGCGCTTGCCCGGGAGAATTTTAAAAGAATAGGCGAGAATTTTGCCTGCGCCGTTAAGACCGCTTCGATGAGTTTGGAGGAGATCAAAAAGCATGTAGAATTCGTTGCACCCCCAGAGATTCTCTTCTCGCCACCCGGCAAACCGCCACGAAGTGTTGTCGCCGCCATCGGTCATTTCGGAAACTTCGAGCTGTATGCCCGATTCGGACAATTTGCTCCGGCCTACAAGTCCGCGACAACCTATCGCGGGTTGCGCCAGCCTTCGCTCAATCGCCTGTTACAATCCTTACGAGAACGCTCCGGCTGTTTGTTTTTTGAGCGCCGTTTCGAGGCGGCCGCGTTGAAGGCATTTATGAATCAGCCCGGAATTATGCTGGGGCTGCTGGCCGACCAGAGTGGGGGACCCGGCGGGCTCCGCCTGCCGTTCATGGGGCATAATTGCTCGACTTCTCCGGCACCTGCTATATTTGCCCTCCGATACGATTGCGCTCTTCACATCGGAATTTGCTACCGTGTGGGGCCGGCACGTTGGCGGATTGAAGGCGGTCCGGAAATTCCGACTCGCGAGAACGGCGAAGCGAGGTTAACGGCAGCGATCATGCTGGATGTGAACCGCGCCTTTGAAGCTGCAGTACGCCGTGACCCGGCCAACTGGTTTTGGGTCCATCGACGTTGGAAGCAGGCCACCTTCCGCACTCCACAACCGCAACTTCAGACCTCAACCACGCCGGCAGAAGCTGCCGATTAGCGATGACGGAGTCTCGCCCAGGCGCCAGGCTAGTTCCGCGCCAAATACTGGTGCGCGGGGTCAACTGGCTCGGGGACGCGGCAATGACTACTCCGGCGTTGCAGCGGCTGCGGGAAGGTTTGCCCGATGCCAGCATCACTCTGCTATCGCCTCAGAAACTGGCCGATCTCTGGCTTCACTGCGCATACTTCGATCAGGTCATAACATTTGGCCCTGATGAAACGCCCTGGTCGATCGGACGCCGTCTGCGCACAGAATCTTTTGATACGTTCCTGGTTCTCCCCAACTCGCCGCGTTCAGCCCTCGAAGGCTGGTTTGCACGCATTCCCGAACGGATCGGCTTCGCGCGGCCCTGGCGTAATTGGTTGCTGACCCAGCCAGTGGCCTCTCGCCCGGGCCGACAACTCATGCGGAAGAGGTCTCCCGGCGAGATCCACCGATTGACGCGCGGTGGGCAGTCGCAATCAAATGTCCGCCGGTATCGCCCCAGCGCTACGCCTGCTGCACACCAGATGAATGAATATCTTCACCTGGTTTCCCAATTGGGCGCCAATCCCGCGCCGATTGATCCGTCGTTGTCAGTTCACCCGGAAGAAACCATTGCGGCTATAACGAAATTCGGCTTGAACCGAGAGGCGGCCGGAAAATCAGTTCTGGGATTGAATCCCGGGGCTGAGTATGGACCCGCCAAACGCTGGCCGCTCGACAAATTCATCCAAACGGCAAGTGAGGTCCAGAAGCGGGCGAATTGCGTCTGGCTGATTTTTGGAGCCCAGTCTGACCTCCGCTTGGCCAATCAAATTGAGGCCGCACTCCGGAGTCCGCACTCCGCAATTAGAAACCTGGCCGGGAAAACTTCGCTGCGCGAACTGATGGCGTTGCTGAAGGGTTGCCGCGCTCTGCTGACAAATGACACCGGGCCGATGCACGTCGCCGCCGCAATAGGCACCCCAGTCATTGTTCCTTTCGGCAGCACCTCGCCTGAACTAACGGGTCCGGGACTATGCGGCGTCGGCCACGATTACTTGTTTGCCTCCGATGTGCCCTGCGCGCCATGTTTTCGCCGGACATGTCCAATTGATCTGCGTTGTATGAATGCGATCACAGTTGAGATCGTCGCCGGGGCAATGCTCGAGGCATTGGGCTCGGCCACAAAACCAGTTCAACGCCAGAAATAATGCCAGTCATAGTTTAACTCGATGTTTTTCTCGGGCTCGACCGTGAACTTCCAGTTCGCCTGGCCGATCCCGTTGAGCGAAGACCAACCGGCAGGCCAGTTGTACCAACTCCACCATATCGGCAGGTCCGTCGTCGCCAGGTACTCTCCGTCTTCGAAACGATTGAGCTTTTCGATTTTGGCGTCGCGATCCGCCCGATCGATGGTGCCCAGGACATAGCGAGTGACCTCAAGCTCGATTGGCTTGGACCGGTGGTTCACGAGAGAAATTTTTCCGCTAAGATCGATGCGCGAATAGGTAACGCCGTTTTCCTCGATCGCGTTGGGCGTGCGTTTGGTCTCGCGATCCGTTTTTTTAGCCTGCACATCGACCGCTGTCGTGACGGCCAGGTCGACATTTCCTCCCGGCGCGGTGTAAGTCATCAGACCCTGGCCGAGCACTTTGCCCTCGCGAACGAAGAGGGCCGGCGCGGTAGTGAGCGGGTACTTGCTGTTATTGGCCAGGCGCAATTTGTGGTTCACTTTCGGCGCATTGAACAGGCGCGCCAGTTCACGCTGCTGCTCGGTATTCAGATTGGCGCGAACTTCCGGCGGCGGCCCAAACGGGAGGTCGAGCGTGAACACATCCTTGTACTCCAGCGAGAATTCCGTCACCGGCAACACCATGCGCTCGCCCCGTTTGAGCGTCACATGCTGCACGTTAAAGACGAATAGGTCTTCAGTTTTACCAGCATCCGCGATTTCCGGGCCGAGGCTGCCGCCGGCGTCAGGATTAGACGGATAGGGGCGGTATTCGGACGGGCGCGCTGACTGCGACATGATGGCGTTGCTAAATTGGTAGGCCAGCGGGCCGTTGCGGTTATTGGCATCGGTTTGAAAGAATTGAGATAGAGCGGCGAGGTTTTGCTGCAATGCGATAGGGTCGAGATTATCTTTGAAGGCAAAGCTTGGGACACCGACCACCAGGTTCACGGAGATATCTTCCAGGTCAGCCAGTTCATTGATTAAGGTCGCTTGAAGTTTGACCACCGCCTTTCCATTCCCGTCGATGTCGATCTTGTAATTCGGTATCCAACGCACTCCCTTTTGCAGATAAAACAGACCGACTCGGGCTGACCCAGCCGGCTTGTTCTTTCCCCAATCGAGTTTGAGGGTGAGCAGATTACGGAACTCCTCAAGCGCTGTTGTTGGTCTCGGCTTGTCTCTAAAGGTGAGTTCTTGAATGCGGTCGATAGCGACTGCCTTTACACCCGTTTCTGTTTGGAGTAACACCAACCCGCCAAGCTCCGGCAGCCGCTCAGGCGCATTGGGCGGGCTGGTGCTGGCCAATTCCTCGGCGCTGCGGGCGGGCAAACCAAGAATCGTAGCTTCGTACTGATTGGTTCCACCTTCGGAAACGAGTACCCGGGCGTCGACATTGGCTTGCAGCAACTCTCGAAGAGTCAGCGCGGTGCGTTCGATCAGAACCCGTTTCTGACCGGCAGTGACCGCGGTAAGACGAGCACCCGGGTCGGTTGCGTAAGGCCAAAAAGTGCCGAGGACTGGGGCCGGCAGGTAGTCCATGACGACATTGCCGGATTTGTCGACAGGCATGTCTCCCTCATGCGCGACAAAGGCATTACCGTCTTTGAAGACAGTGATTTCTTTGATGGGCAGCCTGGCGAATGTGTTTAGCGGGGCGGCTTTTTCCGCAGCGAGCACGGTTGCCGTGATCAGCACGGCAAAGGCAACGACGGTCGCGGGAAGGAGCGAAAGACGGCCATTTTTCAGATTCATGCCAACGACAGTAGATCAAGCGGCCGCACGCTTTGTCATGTTGCCGTAAGCCGTTTGTAAAAGTTTTGTTTTGCTGCGCCTCCTTGACCGGCACATGCTCTGGGCATGAACCGCAACACCGTGCTGCTACTGCTGGTTTGGACAAACTTTCTCTTCGCAGTTGATCCGAATCGAGCAAGATCGGCAGAAACACCGTCAGAACAAGACGAGCGGTTGGCTGCCTACTTCCGATCAGAAACAGCCTCTCTGGCGGGGCGTTGCCTTGCGGATATTCGTTCGCTCGCGGATTGGGAATCGCGGCGCAGCGAATACCGGCGGCAGTTGCAGGAGATGCTCGGTCTCTGGCCGATGCCCGAACGGACCGAACTTCATCCGGTCGTTACAGGAAAAATCGAGCAGGAGGAATTCACCGTTGAAAAGGTCTATTTCGAGGCTCTGCCCAAGCTGTATGTGACGGCCAATTTTTACTTGCCCCGAAAGTTCGATAAACCAGTGCCGGCGATCCTCTATGTGTGCGGCCATAGCCGGGTATTCACCAATGGCGTCAGCTGCGGGAACAAGACGTATTACCAGCATCATGGGGAGTGGTTCGCTCGCAATGGTTATGCCTGCCTGACGATCGATACGCTGCAATTGGGCGAGATCGAGGGACTCCATCATGGCACTTATCGCGAAGGGATGTGGTGGTGGAATTCGCGCGGCTACAGCCCCGCCGGAGTCGAGGCGTGGTTCGGCATCCGCGCGCTGGATTATCTCAGCTCCCGGCCCGAGGTCGATAAAGAGCGAATCGGGATGACCGGCCGCTCGGGGGGCGGTTCGTACACGTGGACTGTGGCGGCGATAGATGAGCGGGTGAAAGTGGCCGCGCCGGTCGCGGGAATAACCGATCTGCAAAACCAGGTCGTCGTTGGCGCAGTCGAGGGCCATTGCGATTGCATGTTCTTCGTCAACACCTATCGCTGGGATTTTCCGCAAGTCGCGGCGCTGATTGCGCCTCGACCGCTGCTGATCGGTAATTCCGATAAAGATACGATCTTCCCGCTGGATGGTGTTGTGCGGCTCTACAATCAAACGCGCCGGATCTACCAGCTATACGGGCAGACGAATCGACTCGGTCTTCTCATCACCGACGGGCCACACGCGGATACCCAGGATCTGCAACTGCCGGTTTTCAGATGGTTCAATCGCTTCCTGAAGAATGAAGATCCATTCATCGAAATGGGTGCCAAACGGTTTTTCGAACCACAGCAACTGCGGGCGTTCGACCAACTCCCAACGGATCAACTGAACACTCGGATTCACGAAACATTTGTCCTCAAGGCCGAGACGCGAAATGGGAACGGCGAGACGAAGCAGGCTGAATTAGTAAAAGAACTGCGCGCAAAAGTTTTTGGCGGCTGGCCGGCCGAGCCCTGCCGTGTGTTGCCGGAGTTAATCGCAGAGTCAAACAAAGGCGGGTTGCGCATCCGTTCCTATCGATTTGAAAGTCAACCGGAGATGAACCTCTCCATGGTGGTGTTGGTGGACAGCAAAATTCGCAAACCGGAACGAGTCACTATTAAGGTAGTCGACGCTCCGAACTGGGCGAATTCGCCGTGCGCTGTTTTGGACCAAGCGGGACTTAAAGCCGAGCAAATCGGTGATTTCCGGCGCCAAATGCAACAGACCAAATCCGCCCTGATGTTTTTCGCCCCCCGACTGGTCCAGCCCACTCCCTGGACGACGGACTCAAAGAAGCTGATCCAGATTCGGCGCCGTTTCATGCTGCTGGGACAAACGCTCGATGGGATGCGAGTCTGGGATATCCGATGCGCGGTGCAAGCGCTGCAGTCGCTCCCGGAATTCAAGAAAATCCCAACTTCCATCCAGGCTGAAGGTGAGATGGGCGTCAATGCAGCATATGCGGCGCTGTTCGAGCCAGGCATAAAGCATTTGGAATTGGCGAGAGTCCCCCAATCGCAGGCCGAAGGCCCCGACTACCTCAACGTGCTGAAATATACTGATATCCGGGAGGTACTCAGCCTGCTTGGAGAGCGAGTGAGTGGACTGTAGGAGACGACGTGAGGAGACTCTGATCGTAAAAAACGTAGACGTAAAACGTGACACATCGTAACGGGATGCGGAACGTTTTACGTTTTACGTTTCACGTCTTAAACAACAGCAGAGTCTTTATGCGCTCTCCCAACCCGGATTGATCAGAGTCTTCTTACGTCGTCTCCTACAGTCAGTGTTGGCCTGATTTGCTGCGAAGATAGCAATCAATCTGCTCGGCAGCTTTTCGCGCGTCGCGGACGGAGTGCAGCATCAGGCTGGGGCCGCGGACGAGATCTCCGCCGGCAAATACACCGGGAATGCTGGTCATCTGTTGTTCGTTAACGACAATACCACCCCAATCATTCAAATCCGGTGCTTCACGTTCATCGGTTCGCGGACAAGGCAACGGATCAAAGCCCAAAGCGGGAATGACCCAGTCGGCTTCGATGTCGAATTCGGTCCCGGACTGAACCAGGTACGGGCGACGGCCGCCATCCGGCAAACCAATTTCGGTGCGGACCAGGCGCAACCCGGAGACTTGTCCATTTTCGTTGCCGAGGATCTCGACAGGAGCCGCGCAAAAGACAAAACGGGCGCCCTCTTCGACAGCGTTTTTGTATTCCAGCCGGCCGCAGGGCATATCGGGCTCGTCGCGGCGATAGACGCAGAGGACTTCGCTGGCGCCGTAGCGGATCGCGGCGCGCAGGCAATCCATTGCGGTGTCGCCCGCGCCGATGACAACCACTCGCCGGCCCGCAACATCGATTCTCGGCAGGTCCAAGGGCAAAGCGGTTGTCTTTTGCAGCAGGAACGGGACGGCCTGGACAACGCCTTTGAGATTAGCGCCAGGGATATCTAGCGGCCGGGCCCGGCGTGAGTCCCACCCCAAGAAGACCGCATCAAACTCCTCGCGCAATTCGGTCAAAAGCACTTCCTGCCAGAGCTTCACACCGAGACGGAAGACCACTCCCTGTTTTTTGAGCAGGTCGAGCCGGCGTTGCAGGATCGATTTATCCAGCTTGAACGCCGGCACATCGTTTACCAGCAACCCGCCCGGAACGACTTCCGAGTCAAAGACGGTTACCGCATAACCTTTTTTGGCGAGCTGCTCGGCGCAGGCCAAACCACCGGGACCCGAGCCAACCACAGCGACCTTGAGTCCGTTCGGGGGAGCAGTGCTGGCATCGACCTGGCCGTGAGCGAACGCGTATTCGATCAGGAACTGCTCCAGCGCTTGAATGGGAACCGGTTCGGTGATCGCCTCGAGCAGGCATGCGCCTTCGCAAAGGTGGTCGCTGGGACAAACGCGCGCGCAAATCTCGGCCATGTTCGTGACCGAGCCGAGCAGGGCCGCGGCTTCGAGGAACCGGCCTTCGGCGGTGAGCAGCATCCATTGCGGGATGGGATTACAGAGGGGACACCCGGCGACACACGTCGGGTTGGGACACTGGATGCAGCGACTGGCTTGTTCTCGGGCAGTAGCCTCATCGTAGAGACCGTAGATTTCGAGGAAGTCCGCTGCTCGTTCGGCAGCCGAGCGCTTGGGCAGGCCCTGGTGGGCGAGCTCGCGCCACGCGTATTTTGAATTTAAGTTTTTGAGGTCGGTGTTGCTCATCGCGTGACGAAGGTTATGCCCGCCTGGTGCGGCCACCGGTCACGCCAGGCAAGCGGGTTTGTATTTTTAGTTCCCAGGCTTCATTCTTGGTGAAAGGAATCACTTCCGGACGTAACCGCGTGAATGGGTTGCCGCGCCGCCTGAACCGCCAGGGCAGAGGAGGCGCCATTGCTGAAACTTGCGCGGGCGACCGAAGTAGAAATGGTGTCGAGGAAGCGGGCTGGAGCCACGCCCAGGGCAAGAATGCCAATGATCAAGGCAATACAGGCGACGCGCGTCGACCAGCCCAGAGATATCTTCGGTAGGTCACCCGGGTCGCGGAACCAGGCTTCGCGGACGACAGAGAGGTAATAGTAAACCGCGATCGCGGCATTGATCATTGCGAGGATAACCAACGTTGAGTGGCCTTTCTGCCAGGCGGCGGTCAGCAAGGTCAGTTTCCCCATGAACCCGACGAACGGCGGGAGGCCGGCAAGCGCGAAAGCGCCAATCGCAAGCGTCAACGCCAACAGCGGAGCGCGGCGGTGCAGGCCGGCGAGCTCGCTGATGGCGACATTGGTGCCGTCGCGCGATACCTTGCAAATGACGACAAAACACGCGAGGACCATCAGCAGATAGCCGGTCATGTAGTAGAGCGCGGCCGAGTACCCGGCGTCACTGAGCGCGACGAAACCGATCAGGGCATAACCCGCATGGGCGATTCCGGAGAAACCGAGCAGCCGTTTGAAATCGGTCTGCATGAGGGCAATCAGGTTTCCGTAAAACATTGAGCCAACGGCGAGCACACTCAATAGCAAGGCGATGGTGTGATTATCCGGGGTGGCGAGGGAAACGAAACGGCACAGCACCGCGACGCCGCCAATCTTAGGCAGCGATGCGATCAAACCGGCGGTCTCATTCGCCGCGCCCTGGTAGACATCCGGTGTCCAGAAGTGGAACGGAAATATTGCTAACTTGTAATATAACCCGCAGAGCATGAGGGCCAGGCCGGCGATCGCCATGGGTGAATGGATCACCGGCTGCAGTTTCGGCAGCAAGCTCGCCAGCGAGGTTGTTCCCGTCAGCCCAAACAGGTAACTCATTCCGAAGAACATGACGCCGTTGGCGGCGACGCCGAACATCATGTATTTGATCGCCGATTCCATCTGAGTGCGCTGGCCTTCGCGTTCGCGCCGCATCGGGATCATCAAATAAAGCGGGAACGCGGAAACCTCGAGCGCCACCACGATCGTGATCAAATCGACGCTGCTGACCAGCATCATCAACCCGCTGACGCTGATCGTCAGGAACAAGTAGTATTCGGGTTTAACCTCCGAACGAATATCGTCAAGATCGCCGCTTAATAAGAGGATGAGCGTGAATCCGAAAGCGAAGATCAGTTTGAGGACCTGGGAGAACAAATCGACCTGATAGGCGCCGTCAAAGAGAATTGCATGCTGGCCGAGGCAACCGACCGAAGCAAGGATGCCGACCAGCGAGATAAACAGCGCGGCGTTTTTGGCCTGCCGCCCTTTGTTTTCGCCCAGGGTGACGAAAAACAGCATGAGCGCGCCAATCAAAATGACCAACTCCGGAAGAAAGGCTGTGAAATTAAAGGTCCTCATGCGATGGCTTCCTGGGTCAGTTTTGGCCGGTGGCAGCCACTAGGCCGGCTGCCGGGTGAGATTGTTCCAATAGGTGCTGCACGCTGGCGTGCATTACACGGGTGAAGGGCTCTGGGTGCAGCCCAATCCAGAACACAAAGGCCAGCAGCGGTGCTAGCGTGACGACCTCGCGCAGCCCCAGGTCTTTCAACTGTGAGTGATCGGGATTATTCGTGCCGCCGTAAGCGACTTTCTGCAGCATCCGCAGCATGTAAGCCGCCGCCAAAATCACTCCGGGCACTACAAATACCATCATCGTTTTCGAAACTGCAAAGCCCCCAGTCATCACTAGGAATTCGCCAATGAAACTGTTGGTGCCGGGGAACGCCAACGACGAGAGGGCAAACACACCCGCGAACGCTGCAAATATCGGCATCACTTTTCCCATCCCGGCGGCCTGGCCGAGGTCGCGACTGTGGAGTCGTTCATAAATGATCCCAACAACGATGAAGAGCGCCCCGGTGGTTACGCCGTGATTGATCATCACCAGCAGGGCGCCTTCAACGCCGATTTGGTTCAGGGCAAAGATGCCCAGGGTGGCAAAGCCCATGTGCGCTACACTTGAATAGGCGACCAGCTTTTTCAGGTCCGTTTGCGCCAGGGCGGTCAAGCCGCCGTACAGAATGGCGACGACCGAGAGCGCGAGGATATACGGCGTGAAGACCTGCGTCGCGTAAGGAGCCATCGGCAGGGAGAACCGGAGGAAACCGTAAGTCCCCATCTTCAACAAAATGCTGGCAAGTAGAACGCTGCCCGCCGTCGGCGCCTCGACGTGGGCGGCCGGGAGCCAGGTATGAAACGGAAACATCGGCACCTTGATCGCGAACGAAATAAAGAACGCCAAAAAGATCCAACACTGAAACTCGTGCGGGAACGACTGACCCATCATGTCGGGAATGCTGAAAGTGCCGACTTTCAGATACAGCGCGATAATGGCCACCAGCAGGAAGACCGAGCCGGCCATGGTGTAAATGAAGAACTTGAGCGAGGCATAAATCTTCCGCGGTCCGCCCCAGATGCCGATCAGCAAGGCCATGGGAATCAGCATTGCTTCCCAGAAGACAAAGAAGAGAATCAGGTCCAACGCGCAGAAGACTCCCACCATCGCCGTTTCCATGATCAGCAAACAAATCATGAACTCTTTGACGCGGTTTTGGATGTAACGCCAGGAGGCCAGCACGCAGAGTGGCATCACCAATGTCGTGAGCAGCACCAACAGCAGGCTGATACCATCCACGCCCACCGCATAATGGATGTTGAACGCCGGAATCCAATTAGCGGTTTGCTTAAACTGAAAATCGGCGCGCAGCGGGTCGAAATGCGAATAGAGGGGCAGCGAATAAAGAGCGATGGCCGAGGTGAAGGCCAGCGTCCACCAGCGCAGCCAGTTTTCCTTTTTAATGAAAAGTGCAATTGCCGCCGCGAGCAACGGGCTGAAGATGAGCACGCTCAGGGCACTGTCGTTGTAGTTCGAGGGAATCATCGGGTGGAAAACAAGATAAAGGCCGCAATCATTACGGCGGCCACGGCGAAGGCGAAGGTGAGATTTTCCTGCATTTGTCCGCGCTGAACGATGCGGAGTCGACGCCCGATGCCGCGAACGTTTTCCGCGAGGCCATCGACGAAGCCGTCGATGATTGCATTATCAAACAAGCCTGCCAAACGCGCCGTCCACATCAGCGGGATCAAGCCGACCAGGCGGTAGAGTTCGCCGACAAACGTGTCCAGGATCTGAACCGGGCGTCGAGCCACCCACAGGAAAGCGCGCCCGCCGATGCGATAGAACCAGTCCATGTCCAGGCTGATTGTGGGTTCAGGCGTCAGCTTCTTTATCAGCAGGAAGAAGCCAAGGCCGGTAAAGAGCAGAATCTGCAGCGTTTCAGAGATGTGATAGCCACTGTAAACCTGCGGCAGATACTTCATCGCCTCCTCCGGGAAGGGCAGCATCTTGTAAAGCCAAACCGGATAACAACCGATAAAGATGCAAAGGAAGGAAGTAATCGCCATGGCGACATTCATATTCGCCGGCGGTTCGGCAGCGCGGTTCCACACTTCAGGTTTGGGTTGATTTTTCCCAAACCAAATAAAGTACGGCACCTTGAGTCCCGTGTGGAGGAACGTGCCTGCGGAGGCGAGCAACAGCAGAAAACCGACCCACAGTTTGTGCTCTTCCAGACCGGCGGCGACGATCATCGACTTGCTAACAAAGCCGCTGAAGAGCGGGAAAGCGGAGATGGAAAGACCGCCGATCAAAGTGAAAACGAAAGTCCAGGGCATCTTTTTCCAGAGGCCGCCCAGTTCGGTGAATTTGCTCTCACCGGTCATATGGAGAACAGCGCCGCAGCCCATGAACAGAAGACCCTTGTAGAGAATATGCGCGAACGCGTGGGCGCATGCGCCGTTGATGGCCATCTGTGTGCCGAGACCAACACCGGCGACCATGTAGCCGACCTGGCTGATGATGTGATAGGCCAGCAGTCGGCGGCAGTCGTTTTCCAAAACGGCATAAACGACGCCGTAGAGGGCCATGATGACTCCGAGCACTACGAGGATTTCCATTCCGGCAAAGCCACGGCACAGGGCATAGACGGCGGTTTTGGTGGTAAACGCGCACATGAAGACCGACCCGTTGAAAGTCGCTTCACCGTAGGCATCCGGCAGCCAGGCGTGCAGCGGAGGCACTGCGGCATTCAAAATAAAGCCGATCATGATCAAATAAATCGCCGGCGTCGGATGCAACACGTCCAATTGCACGAAGGCCCAGCTTCCTTGCGCCTTGCAGTGCAGCACCATGCCCATCAGCAAAGCCAATCCGCCGAAGACGTGGACCAGGAGGTACCGCAAGCCCGCGCCCAGTGATTCACCCCGGCCGCGGAACCAAATCAGGAACACCGACGAAAAGGCCATCAGTTCCCAGAAGAGGAATAACGTGATAAAATCGCCCGCATAAATCGCTCCGATCGAGCCGGCGACGTAAAACCACGCGGCGATATGTTGCGCGTTCTCCTTGACGTGCAGGCCATAGAGAGTGCCCAGGATGCACATCAGGCTCATGATATAACCGAACACCAGGCTGAGGGCATCGACGCGGCCGAAGACCAAAGTCCATTCCAAGAATTGGACCTGACCGAAGGTGCCTTTGGCCATGGTCAATGTGCGCACAAACACCAGGATGGGGATAAGCAACAGATACGGCCGCTTGACGCGCGTCGGAATCAACGGAAGCAATAAGCTTCCAAAGATCAGAATCAGGGAGGGATGAAGCCAGAAACTATTCATCGTAGTAATCCTCCCGGGTCATGATGCCGGTGTGCCCGTACCATTTGGAAAGCAGAATAATCAGAACGCAACCGATAAAGCCGAACACCGACCAAAACCCTGGCAGATGCTCCGGACCGGTATGCGCGTGCTCCTTATTCACGAAGAACGCGTCGACCAGGATGAGCAGCGCCAGCAGCGCGCAGCAAATCCGCACAACCAATTTGAGGCGGATGCGAAGAAACTCGATTAGTTCGACCAGTTTCATGAAAAGAGGTGTTGCACAAAGCGCATGAAGAAAGCGGGATAAAGACCGATTAGCACCGATATTACCGCGGTAATTGCGAGGGGGACGACCATCGCCGGATGGGCTTCGGAATATTTATGGTGAGTGTCAGCCACCGATGGTTTGCCGAAGAAGCCGTGGTACACCACCGGGGCGAAGTAGGCGGCGTTCAGCAAGGTGCTGACAAGCAGAATAATAATAATACCGATTGAGCCGGCGTCGAACGCGCCATTGAGGAGGTACCATTTGGTTACGAACCCAGCGACGGGTGGAGCGCCAATCATGCTCAAGGAGGCGAGGGCAAACGCGCCGAAAGTAATCGGCATCGCCCGTCCCAGGCCGCTCATTTCGGAAATGTTCTTCTTGTGGGTCGCGACATAGATCGCGCCCGCGCAGAAGAACAGGGTGATTTTAGAGAAGGCGTGGTTGGCAATATGGATAAGCCCGCCCTCGATGCCCGCTGGGGTCAGCAGCGCCACGCCTAGAATAATGTATGAAAGCTGGCTAACGGTTGAGTAGGCCAGCCGCGCTTTCAAATTGTCTTTGCTGAGGGCAACAATCGAACCAACGATAATGGTGATCGAAACGAAATACGCGGTCGGCAGTCCGAGATTCAGCGCGTGCATCAAATCCACGCCGAAGACGTAGAGCATGACGCGCACGGTCGAGAAGACGCCGACCTTCACAACGGCGACGGCGTGGAGCAGCGCGCTAACGGGGGTAGGGGCAACCATCGCGCTAGGGAGCCAATTGTGGAAAGGCATCACACCGTTCTTGGCAAAACCGAGAATGCAGCATGCATAGAGTGCGGCAATGATCCCGTGATGCACATTTGGCGGAATAATGCCGGTGCGAATATTGGTCGCGAAATCGAGCGTCCCGCTCAGAACGTAAATGAGCACCATCGCCGGGAGCACGAGTCCCTTCGCAGTCGCGGTCAAATAGGTGAGGTACTTTCTGCCGCCCTCGTAGCCTTCCTCATCCTGGTGATGCGCGACGAGCGGGTAGGTGCAGATGCTGACAATTTCGTAAAACAGGTAAAGGGTCAGCAGGTTGTCTGAAAAGGCACAACCGATCGCGCCGAACAACGCCAGGGCGAAGCAGGTGTTGAACCGGGTTTGGGCGTGCTCCTCCAGGCCGCGCATATAGCCGGCAGAGTAGAAGACTGTAACCACCCACAGGAACGAGGCGGAGAGTGCAAACACCATTGACAGGGCATCAGCACGCAACGAAATGCTGAGGCCGCTCGCGCCATTCATTGCCGGCAGCAATTGGAAAACCGTGTAGTGCAGTCGTTTTCCCTCGAGCACGGACGGCACCATCGAGGCGACAATGACGAACAGGGTGGCAGCAGCCAGGAAGGAGCAGGTTTCCCGAACGTTGGGCCGTTTGCCATTGGCCATCACCAGCCCAGCCCCTATGAAAGGGGCTAAAACCGCCAGTAAAAGTCTGCTATCGTGTATTGAATCCATACTCGCGGTTATTGCTTATCCTTTGAGTTCCGACAGCTCCTCGGTTTGCACCGACCGGTAATTGCGATAGACGGCGACGATAATGCTCAGCGCGATCGAAACCTCCGCGGCGGCGAGACCCATGATGAACAAGACAAAAATCTGTCCCACCGTCGGGTCATGAACGGTGAAGCGGTTGAAGGCCATTATGTTCAGGGAAGCGGCCGAGAAGATCAGCTCGCCAGAGATGAGCATGCCGATGAGGGTGCGCCGTCGAATCAAGCCGTAAACACCGATCGCGAGGAGTAGCGCGGCGGTGATCAGGTAGAGGTCGAGTCGGTTGTAAAGGGGTAAGGAACTCATGCTTTGGATCTCCCGGTTCGGGCAATGGCCAGTGCGCCCAGGATCGCAACCAGCAAAGCCAGCGAGATTAATTCAAACGGCAGACTGTAGGTCGTCAGCAAAGACCGGCCGATCGCCTGAATCGAGCCGTCGGTTGTCAGTTTGTCGGGGGAGGACCACGCCTCGCGCGTGCCCAACCAGCCGATGCCCCAAAAAATGGCTATGCCTACCGCCAGTGCGGTTCCTCCCCAGAAACCCGCCGCAGCCGGCTTTTCGTGGGTCGCAGGTTCCTCGGGTTCAGCCAGCATGACCGCAAAGACGATAGTGACACAGACGGCGCCGACGTAGATCAGGATCTCCATTAGCGCCAGGAAAGGACTGTTGAGAAAATAATAAAGCCCAGCCAACCCGATGCAGCAGATAGCCAAGCCGCACACACTGCGAATGAGGCGCATGCTTAGCACGGCGATTAATGCCCCAATGGCGGTGGTTATGAGGCAAAGGACAAAGACTATCGTCGCGATGGCGCTTGCAGCGGGAAAGCTGTTCATGTGGCCTCCACTTTTGGCGCGCCAGCAGCAGGAATCACCTTCGGCTCCGAGACGGTAGTCTGGTCTAATCCCCGCGGGGCTTGTGCGTTGGGCTTGGCTTGCGAACTTTCCGGTGTGTCGAGCGTCTCGTTCTGTCCAGTTCGATTCCTTTCCGCCTCGAGGCGTTGGAACAAATCCATAATGAATTCTTCCTTGCTCGTGCTGGCGAGGTTGTATTCCCTGGAAAATCGGATGGCGCCATCACGGCAGGCCTCGACACAGGAGCCACAGAGACTGCACTTCGTAAAATCAAGGCGGTAATTTGTGACTGTTTTTCGTTTGGCTCCTTCGGGCTTAACGCCTTCGACTGTGATGCAGTCACTCGGACACGCCTTCTCGCAGAGTTTGCAAACAAAGCATTTGGGCTTGCCGGTCGACGGGTCACGGACCAATTCAATGTGGCCGCGGAAGCGAGGAGGGATCTTCAACGTCTCGTACGGGTAATGGACCGTGATCGTGGGCTTGAAGAATTGGCCCAACGTTATCCGCATGCCAATGAAGAGGCTCTTCAAGCCGAAATAGACTTCTGTGAGAATATTTTTCATCTCAGAACAGCTTCAGCATCGCGCTCGACAACACCAACGTGACCAGAGACACAGGAATAAGGATTTTCCACGATAAATTCAGCAGTCCGTAAAACTGGGTTCGGGGAAACGTCCAGCGCACCCAAACCACGGAGAAGACCAGGAAATACATCTTGAGCAGAAACCACAAAGGTCCGAGTGTCGGCAGGAACGGCAGCGGACTTTGCCAGCCACCGAGAAACAGAACCGTCGCGAGGCTGCAGCCGAGCAGGATATTGGCGTATTCCGCCATGAAGAACACCCCGAAGCCCATGCCGGAATATTCGGTGTATGCGCCGGCAACCAATTCGCTTTCGGCTTCTGCCATGTCGAATGGCGCGCGGTTTGTTTCGGCCAGCATGCAGGTGTAGAAAATCAGGAAGGTCAGCGGCATCAGCGGGTTGACCCAAAGGCGCAGCAGATTCCAGTGCCAGAACCCGCCGGACTGCGCTCCGACGATCTCGCTCAGGTTCATCGTGCCCATGACCATGATCATGGTGATGACGACGAGCAGCATCGGGATTTCGTAAGCGACGTTCTGCGAGACCACGCGCGCGGCCGAGATGATCGAGTACTTATTTCGCGAGGCCCAACCGCCCAGCATGATTGCCATGACATTGATGGAGCCGAAGGCGAAGATCATCAACAGGCCAACATTGAGGTTTCTGGCGGCCAGAGATTCGCTGAAAGGAATTACTGCCAGGCCGGCCAGAGCGGGCGCCATGACGAGCAGTGGCGCGAGGCGAAAGAGACTGCGATCGACCCCGGCCGGGACAATCAGTTGTTTCGAAAGCAGTTTAATGGCGTCGGCGATCGGCTGCAGTAACCCTGCCGGGCCCACCTCCGTCGGACCCGGTCGACGTTGGAATCGGCCCGCGCCTTTGCGCTCGACCCAAACCAGGTACGCGGCGTTCAGACCGACGAAGGCCATGATGCCCGCGAGGAACAGCAGCAGTCGCAGCGGCTCGGGCCACC
This sequence comes from Candidatus Limnocylindrales bacterium, assembly GCA_035495315.1. GTDB lineage: Bacteria > Verrucomicrobiota > Verrucomicrobiia > Limisphaerales > UBA8199 > DATJGF01. The sequence goes on along the minus strand of DATJGF010000236.1, from coordinate 5,361 downwards.
ATCGGGCAATCAAATCTCGGCTGGCTTGAATCATGCGAAACCCCTCGAAACGTAGCCAGCCAACGCGTGGCGCGCGCTTCCGGCGTAACGCAGGCTTTCAGCGTTACCCAGACGTCCAGCGTAGCGCAGGCTTTCAGCCTGCTGTATCGCCGACTTCCAGTCGGCAAGTGGGGGACAAATACCGGCGCCGTGCAGGTTGAAAACCTGCGATATAGCAGAGTGAAACTCTGCGCTACCAAGCCGACTCGCCATTTCATTAACGCCCCGCTTTAGCGGGGTGCAGGACGTCGCAAAGAGTGGTTCCAACCGCTTCAGCGGTTTCTGAGGAGTGTCGTAGCTCGGTTCCGTCACTCGGGAAACCGCTGAAGCGGTTGGGATCGGCACCGCGCGCCGTAGCCCCCAGTTGAAGCTGGGGGCTAATGAGAGCAGGTGAGGAAAGCAACCGCGGTGATTCCGCTGAAGCGGGTTCTTAATGAGATTGTCGTGACTGAACATCGTAAAATCTTTTGTCGTTTTATTTTTTTACGTTTTACGTTTTTACTTTTTGGCCAATCTCACCGGTCAATATCCGGAATCACCAAATCGAGGCTGCCCATGAGGGCCAACGCATCGGGCAGCAGCATCCCCTGGCTAGCCTCCTCAAAGAGACTCAGGTTCGAGAGGCACGGTGTCCGCAGCTTGACTCGGTACGGGAACTCTTTGTTGTCGCTCGTGATTCGAACCATGAACCGGCCGCGCGCGGCCTCGACGGCGTAACAGTAATCACCGGCCGGGAGCTTCAAAACGCGCGGCACTTTCTCCGCCATAACAGGTCCGGCCGGGAGCTTATCCAGCGCCTGTTCGATAATCCGCAGGCTCTGCGCTATTTCCTGCATGCGGACCAGGTAACGCGCCATCGAATCGCCTTCGTTGAAGTGCGGGATTTCAAAATCGAGCTCGGGATAAACGGAGTAAGGCTCCAGCCTTCTGACGTCGTACGGCACGCCGGATCCACGAATGACCGGACCGGTAGCACCGTACTTGCGGCACATCTCCGGACTGATCGGTCCGATGCCAATCAGGCGTTTGCGCAAGATGACGTTTTCGGTGACCAGGTCGCGATACATCTTTAACCGCGGACGCATGTGGGCAACGAAGGCGCGCGTGCCCTTGATAAAGTCATCATCGACGTCGTTGTAGAGTCCTCCGATACGGTAGTAACAGTAGGTGAGCCGCGCGCCGGTAATGCCTTCGAGTAAATCGAGGATCTTTTCGCGATCATCGAACGCGTAAAGCAGCGGCGTGAAGCCGCCCAGGTCAAGCAGGAAGGCGCCCCACCAGACGAGATGGCTGGAAATCCGATTCAGTTCGGAAGTAATGACGCGAATGTATTCCGCGCGCGGCGGGACTTGGAGTTTGAGCGCGCGCTCAACCACACCTACAAAGGCGTGCGTGTAGGTCATCGCGGAGAGATAATCGATGCGGCTGGTATTCGGCAGAAATTGGGCATAGGTGCGATTCTCACCCATTTTTTCCTGCATCCGATGGATATATCCGCAGACCGGTTCGGCCCGCACGACGTACTCGCCATCCATCGTCAATTTCACTCGCAACACCCCGTGCGTCGCCGGGTGTTGCGGCCCCAAATTCAACACGAACGTCTCTTGCGGCTTATTGGCCGATGCCGTGCTGGGGATTTCTTCCTGCGCGATCACGACGTGAAATCCTTTCGTAAGGGGTGATACGCGGCGTCCTCGGGCAAAAGAAACGGCGTCAGGTTGGGATGCCCGACAAAACGGAGACCAAAGAAATCGTGCGCCTCGCGTTCATGCCAATTGGCGCCGGGGAATACGCTGGAAATGGTCGAAATCTCAGGATTATCTCGTGGCACGCGGGCGCGCACGGCAGCTCTTAAGCCGCTGAGCGGATGGAAATAGTCATAAATGACTTCCATCTGCGCTTCGGCCGGCCAATCCACGCCCGTGATCGTGTCGATGGCGAAACCTTCTTTGTCGAGTTGCTCTGCAGTAAAGACGACCTGGTCCGGCCTCACTGAAGCAATGACATGGTATCCTTTCGCGGCATAAGGCACAGCCTCAGAACGAAATGGCAGATGGCCCAAAGGATTAGGAAGAGGAACGGCCTCAGGTGCTGCGGCCGGCGTAGGGACAGCTTTCCCGGAAGGGATCTTTCCCGCATCGGTCCCTTGAGCCGGCGAGGCAATTACCGGCGCGGCAATTACCGGCCCGCTGATAACCGGCGAGCCGCTTGGCGTTTTCTCCCTCTCCTCCTTTGAAGGAGAGGGTTGGGGAGAGGAGGCCATTTCAGCACGAGGTTCAAAATCAGGTTTTGCGGCCGTAGCAGCCGTCTGCGGACCCTTGTTGGGAAGCTCGGTATTCATACGATTATTCAGGCTTGACCACCGGCCAGCGCCGTTTGCCAGTCAGCTTCTCTTCCAGCTTCAGAATGCCTTCGATCAAAGCTTCCGGCCGCGGCGGACAGCCGGGGATGTAGACGTCAACGGGGAAAAGTTTATCGACTCCCTCAACTACGGCGTACTGTCCGGGAAAGACGAAAGGCCCGCCGGAGATGGCGCAATTGCCCATCGCGATGACCCACTTGGGCTCGGGCATTTGGTCATACAACGTCTTGACAGCGTCGGCCATCTTCTTGTTGATGGTGCCGGCGACAATCATAACGTCGGCCTGACGCGGCGAGGGACGGAACACCTCGGCACCAAAGCGGGCGAGGTCAAAGCGGGAAGCGCCGGCCGCCATCATTTCGATCGCACAACAGGCCAGCCCGAAGGTCAGTGGCCAAAGCGAATTGGCCCGGCCAAGAGACAACAACTCATCCAGCTTGGCGAATTTGACGAAAGGCGCGCAGTCCTTCAGGAGTTGATCTTCTTTCGTTTCCATTCAAAAACTCCTTTCCTCCACGCGTAAACGATTACCAGGGACAAAATGCCGACGAAGATTAGCATTTCGATGAAGTCACGAGCGCCGAGCTCCTTAATGCGGTTGTAAACCAGGGCAACCGGCACCAGGTAAAGTACGTCCACCGCAAATGCTACAAACACAAGCGCGTAGAGATAGTAGACCGCGCTGTATCGGATCCAGGCATCGCCAATTGGGTCCATGCCGCATTCGATGAATTGGCCCGTTTTTTGGGCATAATTGCGGGTCTTCCGGGCGGCAATGAAATGAACCAGGACAATCGGGCCGAGGGCAAAGACCAGTCCGCCGAGACAAAAGGCGACGATGTAGATCAAATCGCCCATTAAGACATTGTCCATATGGAGGCACTGTCAGAGAAAGGCCGGATCCGGGCCACACAATAGGTGCCATTTACTAAACATCTATTGGCCTCGGGAGTGCATTAGGCGGCTAATCGAAGGCCAGCTAATGACTCAATTTCACTAATGCACATCCGGCAGGAGAGACGGAGTAGTGGAGTATTGGAATATTGGGCTAGATAGTGGAAATTGAAGACCCGAACCATTGATATGACTGACTCTTTCACAGAGATCTTCTCGCGATTGCGCGCAATCCTCGAGCGGCACGTCGGCAAGCTGGTCGTGAGCGAGAACAGCCCGACTCGTTATTGTCTGGAAGGAGGCGTGCATCCAAAACACAAGAAGCCGATGCCGATTGCCTGGGTGGAAATCGGAAAAAACTACGTCGGCTTTCACCACATGGGTGTTTACGCCCGGCCTGACCTGCTAAAGGAGGTTTCACCGAAGCTGAGGGCGAGGATGCAAGGGAAATCGTGTTTCAATTTTACCTCGGTAGATGAAGCATTGTTTGTGGAGCTCGAAACCCTGACCGTGCGTGCTTTTGCTGCATTCCAGCAGTTGCCTTATATGAAATGAACTCGAAACCGCGGACTGCCGAGCGGAGAGCAGAGCTTCAGCAAGGCGGGTTGTTTTCCAATCCCATATGTGCTGAGAGCCCGTATGATGTGGTCAATGCCTGCTCATTATTTGCTAACTCCAAGTCACTCGATGGGGCGTTTGAGGTTGACGGGTTGAATGGAAGCGGGTTGGGTTCGAGGCGTGAATGATCAGCTTATCAATGCGGCCTGGCGGCGGCCGACAGCACGGCCGTTTCCCGGACGGTATATTGACCTGTTGCCGCTGAATGCGGAGCGGGATTGTCACGAGCTTTTCGAGGCGGGGCACCGGACTTCGCAGCATGAGGCGGTTTGGCAGTTCTTGTGGCAAGGGCCGTTTGCCGATGCCGCGGCGATGCGGGCTTGGTTGGAGCGTGGAGAAAAGGGTACCGACACGATTTTCTTTTCGGTGGAGCACCAGCAGCGAAAGGTCGGCATGATTTCGATCATGAGCATTGTGCCGGAGATGGGCCGAGCCGAGCTCGGACACATCTGGTATGCACCCGAGGTTCAAAGGACCAAAGTCAACACCGAAGCGGTCTTCCTTTTACTCGATTATCTTCTGAGTGAACTGCGGTATCGCCGGGTCGAGTGGAAATGTGACGCCCGAAACGAACGCAGCCGCAACGCCGCCCTCCGGCTCGGGTTCGCTTTTGAAGGCATATTTCGGCAGCATATGATCGTGAAGGGCAAGAATCGCGACACGGCCTGGTTCTCTTTGTTGGACGCGGAGTGGGGATCGATCCGGGCCAATATGCACCGCTGGTTGTATGAGAATGATAGCGTGTCTTTGGGGAAAATGAACAAGGAGAAGTGACCCGCGGCAAAAGAGAGAAGAGAGAGGCGGGAAAGTTCCGAGCGCGAAAGCCTAAGGACCCCTCACCCCAACTCTCTCCTCTCGGAAAGAGGGAGACCATCCGGCAACGAGTTTCTCCCCGCCGAATATCTGGCTCCAGAACTGGAAAGAGAGACCACCGTGCACAGAGCTTCGGTCGGCCGGACATCCTGATGGAGGCTGCTTCTATCCGTGCACATCAGTGCTTATCCGTGGCTGAAATCAAAGGCGCTCCTGAGGCCAGCAAATTGTGAATGGCGGGGGATAAGTTTTTTTGAAATTGCAACTTAGTTCCACTTGCATTTGGCACAAAAGCAGCCGATAGTGGCGTGGTTCTCCTCAGAGGGAAGACCTTTGGCGGTCGGGCATGATTTCCGCCCGGACTGCGTTCCACGACTAGAGCGTTCCTGTGGCGGCCGACTCACGGCCGGGCCGTCGCAGGTCAGGCAGCCACCATGGGGTCAGGGCACTCGAAAGAGACTGCACATGAAAACCACAAAAGCAAATCGAAGATCGGCTCCCCGTGAGGCATCGAAGCGAGAAGAGGACTCGGAGTCGCTCAGCCTGTCGCCTGAACGCCTGCGCGATCGCACAGACGCAAAGACCGAACTGCTGAACGAGATGCTGGAACGAGAGACCCGCAATTACAACCTGCG
>DATJGF010000235.1:0-18289 GCA_035495315.1 Candidatus Limnocylindrales bacterium | reverse complement strand
CGAGAATATTCTCACGATGACTGTGACTTCGCTGCAAAATTGGAAAGAATTTCACGCACAAGCCCTCGAGCGAGTCGCCGCGTTGCCTGGTGTCAAGCACGTCGCTTTAGTCTGGGGACTTCCCTTGACAGGCAACAAGTGGAAGGCGGACATGGAAATTGTTGGGCAACCGACCTCATCGAGACTAGAAGATAAGATCCATCTGCCTCTCAGGTCCGTCACGCCAGATTATTTTGAAGCGATGGGAATCCGCCTTTGTTCCGGGCGAGGTTTCCGTGCTTCGGATGATTCGGGAGTTCCGCCGGTGGCGGTCATCAATGAGGAGTTGGCCACACGCTATTTTCCCGGAGTTAATCCTTTGGGCAGAAGACTCAGGGTTGTCGGCGACACGAACACGGTTGAGGTTGTGGGAATCGTGTCGAACACGCGGACGGAAGCCCTAAGCGAGCAGGCCAGCCCCGAGATTTATTTTTCGCTCTGGCAGAGCAAAGCCTACTCCACACACCTGGTTATCCGAACCACCACAGCCAATCCTCATGCTCTGATTGCGCCGGTTCGGCGAGAACTTCACTCGCTCGACCCGACTTCAGCTGTGGAGCACGTCAAGACCATGGAAGATATTCGACGTGATTCTGTCGCACCCCGTACATTTGCCATGCGTCTCTTGCTGGGCTTTGCGGTAATAGCCTCGCTCCTGGCACTGGTCGGAATTTACGGTGTGCTTTCGTTGTCTGTAGGATCACGAAGTAAAGAAATCGCGGTGCGTGTTGCAGTTGGGGCTCCACGACTGGCAATTTTACGGCTGATACTCGGTGAGGGTTTGGGCCTTGTCCTCATGGGATTGCTGCTCGGGACGATGGTCACCGTCCTCCTGGGCCGGCTTCTGGCGACATTCCTGTTCGGAGTTGGACCGACCGACATGGTGGCCTTGGCGACCGCAGCCTTTGGATTCGCCGCGGTTGCTTTAATCGTCTGCTGGTTCCCGGCGTGCCGTGCCGCCCGAGTAGATCCTATCGAGGCCCTGCGACATGATTGAGATCCGGCAGCTCCCACAACTGCGAGGTGGATAAGCACTGCAGCCATTAAGCGCCCATTGCCCTGACCAAACCCGGCGAACATCCTTTGAAAACGGCAACAAATACGGAATCGGTGAATGGCCAAATTATTCGGCCCACCCACTCCTCCGCCTGCGGCTTTGCAGCACCGCCATGTGTTCGCCCGTAACGACCACGAGGTGCTCTGCGTCTCGCTGGCGGTCAGACCATGAACTGAACGAATCGTGGCGGAGGCTGCGGGCGTTTTGGAAGACGGGAAAGGAGTCGAGGCGCCAGCCGGGTGGGTCAATGATTGTGTGGTAACGATCGAGCGTGGGGGTGGAGGAGAGGAAGTCGAGGGGGGGCTGCTTGCGCGACTAACTGTCGGTATTCGGCACGGGGCGTCCGCTTTGCTTGCAGAACGGCAGGAGTCAACACTGGCCTGAGAATACTTCTCCCCGCATTGCATCAAATGGATGTACCCAATGTGGCCTTAGTTAAGGATTTGCTCCCCGACGCTCCGCGATCATGGTTCTTCCACAGCGATCCGCACGGCGAGTCAGGGTGCGATTAAAAGTGGGCGGTGGCGACAAACCCTTTGAAAGGGTTCGATCCACCGAGGACCTGGTACACCTCCATAAATAAAGGTGTTAATGAGATGAAGCAACGGGGAGCAAAAGCGCATTCGCATCCACTTTTAATCGTGCCCACAGAGTCACTAAGCGACCGATCTGGTTCGTAGAGCTGCCATAAACACGGCAACCTGCCATTCGTGTCAAGGGCACTCGTTGAACCCTGGCGGTGGCGAATTGCTAATTCATGGATTCAAGGTGTTTTCGGTGTGAGCCAAACAACAGCTATACAGAGGCAATTGAATGTAGAGAAGTGCATGGCTGGTTGTCCCTCCTCATTCGATTCCGGGGCGTGCGTTATGCTTGCATAACGGACGTCACCGGCCCCACGCCTACTGCCCCACTGCCAAATCACTTACTCAACGCGCTTGTGATTTCGATCCGAAACCCGACGCGTGCTATCGCCGGTCGGTCGATGCGCAAAGACCGGTGCAAGCAAGGCGCTACTGACGTGCAATAAAGCTCCCGCATCCAGGCGCGAAATGTTTCCTAAGCCGATCCACCCGCCTCTTTACGAATGAGAGGTGTTTGGAATCCAACGCGGATGATCGGCCCCGCGATCATCCAATCCTTTTGTCAGCAGGCGAGGGTTGCTCCCGTCTGCGTCAATGATCCAGATAGCCGGAGGTTCTCCTGTCGCTGCACGGCAGAAGAGGATGTGACGGCCATCGGGAGATTCGCTGGAGCGGAAATCCCAAACCGGTGGCTCTGACCTCGTCAACCGCCTAACCGAACCGTCGCGGGGATCAAGTCGGTGGATCTCGGTGCCGCCTTGCGCCAGACCGGGTTTGTAGTCCCGGTTGAAATGGTCGGTGTCCGGCCGCTGCGGTTGGAATTCCCAGGCCACTTTCGAGCCGGGAAGGCGTCGTGGAAAGAGGATTGCGCCATCGTGTGTCCAAGCGACGATATTCGAGCCGCCGCCGTGATTTTGTTCGTTCCCATAGGTGGCGGCAAACCACATAGGCTGCTCGCGGGTCAAAACGCTCTGCTCCGAGCCGTCCGGCCGACTCACCCAAATGTCTGACCAATCATGTCCGGGATCACGAGAGGGCTCGCAGTCCTGGTACGCCAGCATTTGGCCGTCCGGCGACCAAGTCGGGCCAAAATAAATGTGGCCGGGTCGCGCGGCGACCTTTATGCGGCTTCCGCCCTCAAGGTCGCTGGTCCAAATCTCATAACCCGATCCACCGGCGAGATGATAGGCCACCCGCTGCCCATCGGGACTGAGGCTGAGGCCGTAGGGGAACCCCTCATCTGGTCGGGTGAACTCCCGGGCGTCCGATCCATCGAGATTCATGCTGAAGATCTGGCCAACCTTATTGCGCACTACCTGCACAAGCATGCGTTGGTCGTTCAGCAGCAGTTGCGGCGTGTAATAGACCGCCAGGCGGTTCCGCGTGGCAATTTCCTCAAGCGCGTCGGAATCGAGATCGTAAATCCACAGGTGGGTTGGAGTCAGGGTGTAGTACTCGCTAAAGGGCCGTCCAGGGCCGTCACGACGCTTTTCCATACTGAGGAATAGCACCCGCCGCCCATCGGAGAAGAACCCGCCTGGTTGCCAGGTTTCCTGATCGGGCGCTTTTAGATCGAGGTAACGCAACCCCGTGCCATCACAGTTCATAAGGGCTGTTTTGCCTAGGGACACAAAAAAGAAGCGGGCCAATGGAGCCCTGCCTGTGTGAGTTAAGTCAGGTCGTGACCGGCATGACAACGAGAACGCCAACGGGGTGATGCAAGTGGCCGTCAGAAATCGGCGACGGCTTATATTTGATGAGGTTTGCATGAACAGTTTCTTTGTGGTGCCGCTGACGGCCCGAAAGCGGGCACCCTGCCCGACCTAGTCTAATACTGTGAATGGCCGCTTCCAACTTTCTCTATGGTGCCGCAAATGCTTCCCATCCTTGCCGGCAGCTCACCAAATCGAACATGTTTTCTTTGCTTTCGCATCGTCCTTGGAGGCTCTTGACGGGTGCCGGCCCAAAATCCGGCGCAGGAAAAAATCGGTTAATCACCGCCGCACAGACGAATTAACCCGAGATTCCGATATTCGGAATGGTTCTATGAATAACGACAGCAGAATAGGTGGAAGCAAAACAAAAGCGAAGATATCAAAGAGCTCGTGTTGAGCCTGCAGGATGACTCGCCTTATCTGCAGGCACTCCGCCGCGCCTTTCTCCCTCGTAAGAAAGTCCTCTAGCCCTCCGACCGTATAGCCTTATCCCTGCGCGACCCTTCTGGCAGGCAAAGCGACCGACTTCTATTGTTGCATTCATTTTGAGTTAGCGTGAGCTCGGTCAAAGAATGCCGTATTTGGTAAGAAACTCTCGGTGATGCCCCATATTGAGTCCGTCGCGCTGTGGTGATACCTGACGCTTCGGATGATCAAGGACATGGCATACATACATCTGCGGATACCATCGAGCGTACTTGACGGGTCGTTTTCCCGGCAAGGTCCGATCAATATCGATTTTTCGCAGTTCGTGGGCGGCATTGAAGTCGCTGATAGCGGCCAATTCTCCGCACCAGCGGTTCGAGAAATAAAACGCCACGTCGTCAAGGTACGTGCTCACCGCCGGTAAGTACAGGTCAGGTTCGCCTGTCAGGCTTAGGAGCGAGGCCGCAGCCGCGGTATAGAGGTCCACGTCAACCGAGATAAACCCCAGTGGTGAATCCGGGGTGAGTGTCTTAAGGAAGTCTGCGATATTATCGCTGATGTCGCCCAGAACCAGCTCGGCGCGAGATCCGATTCTCGCTCGGAGCTTGTCTGTATCCGCCAGCATAAAATCGCCACTGGACCAAACCTCCGGATGGTCCTTGTAGCCATTAAGCAGCGGCAACCCCGCGCCGGTGTCAAAGCCGACGACGCGAAACCGCATATCCAGCGCCTTGCCAATTTTTTCGGCTAGATAGATCATGTTCAACAGACCGTCTCCATGCGCGACCCCGAACTCACAGACGGTCACGGTTTTATGGCCGAAATACTTGGCTACTTGCCCGGCGCGCAAAATCCCGTAAGCATAACTGGGTCGATCCAACACCCCCCAACGCTCCTGAGCGATGACACCTCTGGTGAGCTTGGTCCAAACGCGGCCTAACAGCACAAGTGGAGGGTCGTAAAGTAACGCTTTAAAGTTTTCCAGGGTCATATGAGCGCGCCGTCACACAATGGTCAGACTCGGTATCGGGATAATGAACTTGCCGCCTTTCTGACGATAAGCCTTTTGTTGTTCGAGGATCTCGTCGGCAAAGTTCCAGGTCAACAATAGTGTGTAATCCGGTTGCTGGGCCAGAAGTTGCTCGGGGGGAACGATCGGGATGTGGGTTCCTGGAGTCAAGCGCCCCTGCTTATACGTGCTCCGATCCACTACGAATTCAAGCTGCTGATGCCCGACACCGAAAAAATTCAGCAACGTGCTGCCCTTGGCCGAAGCTCCATAGGCCGCGACACGCTTGCCTGCCTGGGCGAGGTTGGCCAGCAGTTCGGAAAGTGAGGTTCTGATTTCCATCACCCGGCGGGCGAATCCCTCATAAAACTGCAGAGAATCCACCCCTTTGCGCTTTTCCTCGGCGAGCAGTTCCCGGACCGAAGCCTCTACCGGGTGGGCAGAGGCGTGGCCGGCGAATAATCGCAATGAGCCGCCATGAATCGGGAGATGTTCGACATGGAAAATTGAGAGGGCATGCCGCTCGAACAAGACTTTCAACGCCGTCAGCGTGAAATAAAAAACGTGCTCGTGGTAAATGGTGTCGAACTCTGTGTGCTCGATCAAATCAACCGCGTACGGAAACTCGAGCACAATGCGACCCGATGGCTTGAGCAGCGTACGCAGCCCCGCCACAAAATCATTCGTGTTCGGCGCATGCGCAAAGACATTGTTGCCCAGGATCAAATCGGCGGGCCGGCCGCCAGCGACGAGTTTCGCGGCCAGCGATTGGCCGAAGAACTCGACGACCGTTTCGATGCCCTTCTCACGCGCTACCTTCGCAATATTGGCCGCGGGCTCGACGCCTAGGCATGGGACGTGAGCGCGGACAAAGTTTTGTAAGAGGTAACCGTCGTTGCTGGCGATCTCGACGACCTGGCTGCCTTCATTCAGCGAAAATTCCCGGATGTATCGCTCCGCCGCTTCCCGCGCATGACGTAAAAGCGCATCGGAGAAAGATGAAAAATACAAATACTCGGAAAAGAGTTCGGCCGGCGGCACCAGATCAAGAATCTGCAGCAACCAACAAGAGCGGCAGATAGCCAGCCGCAGCGGGAACTTGGGTTCCGGCTTGTTAATGTCCTCGGGCCGGACCAATTGGTTCGCCAGCGGCTGTAGGCCAAGGTCTAGCAGCAGTTTTCCCTCTGGGCTGTCGCACGAACGACATTGAAATTTAGAATCCGAAATCATAGTAGGCTCTGAGGCGGTGAGTTTGGAGCGCGCTCGGTTCGACGCACTGTCATGGCGCAGCCGCACTCATTTCGACCGCGTGCGACCGCGTCCAACGCAAATCCTCGGTGAGCAATCCTTCCTTCCGCAAACGGGACAGCGTATTCAAACGCACGAGCTGCGAGCTGCGAAAATCCGGATCTTGAAACCGCATCGCTTCAAGCCCGCTTTTGAGCTCCTGAATAGTCCTCTCCAGGTCATATTCAGGCTGGTGGTCCGGGGCAAGGGTTCGAAACAGTCCGAAGTCGACTTTGTAAGATCGCCGATCGGGCGGGGCGGCCTTGTTGATCGAGACCTCGATTCCGGGGATCAGGCCGGCGACAGCTTCGGCCAGCGCCTTGACTTGATAATTCCAACGATCAGAACCGGCATTGACGACTAGGCAGGCACCCCCTTGGTCCTCACGGCGGCCGATCGCCCATTCGATCGCGCGCGCCATGTCGCGAATGTGAATCAGCGGTCGCCAAGGCGTACCGTTACTCAGAATGTTTATTTTCCGCGCAGCGACCGCACTCGCCACAAAGTCATTCAGCACCAGATCCAAGCGCAAGCGGTCGCTCATGCCGCAAGCGGTGGCGAACCGCAGGCAAGTGACCAGGAAATCCTGGTCCGCCAACGGCGCCAACTCGCGTTCGGCAGTCACTTTGCTACGCGCGTATGCCGTCAACGGATCCAGCGCGGAGCCTTCATGGCGTGGTTCAGCGTCGGCAAAACCATAAACGCTGCAGCTTGAGGCGAAAACGAAAGACTTCACGCCGGCATCTTTCGCGCTCCTCGCAAGTCGAATGGCAGCTTGGCAGTTAATGTCCAGCGTCACCGTTTCGAATACGGCACCCATTGGATCGTTGGAAATGGCTGCCAGATAAACAACCGCATCCACCCCGCTGAGCAAATCCTGCGGAAAAGTGCGAACGTCGCCGAAATATTGGCGGTCCAGTCCGCATTCCGGCAGTCGAGGTGACCCGGTGAGGCAATGGGCGAAATAGCCTGCGTCGTAGCCCAGGAGTTGGGCGTCTGGCCAGCGGCTTCGCAGGCGCTCTCCAACGGCGGGGCCAATGTAGCCCATGTTGCCCGTGATCAAAACTTTCATCCGGATTAGGTTAAAGAACTCTCCACCTGGTCACAAACGTATTTCGCGAACGGGACAGCGCACGTCCATGCGGGTGAAACGGCGTTTAACACATGCAGCGATTTCGCATCGCGTTGAATTACAAAATCCATCTCCAGTTTTCTATTCCTGATATTCAAGAGTTGCGCCCGAATCCCCGGCTGGCCCCAATGGCGGTAGTTCTCCAGTTTCACGCCCTCCAGCAGGGTTGCCGCCAGCGACACCAGCCGTGACCGGAAATATTTCAGCGTCTCTTCAGCGGCCAAGCGCTTGAAATCAAAACCGGAGAAGAACAGCAATCCCAGGTCGCGAGCGATAATTTCGACAAACTCCTTCAACTTAAAATTGCTCAGTCCTTTGTACGCTTCGCGCCAAAAAGCGGGAATCGCCGTAGGACCGATTTTCGCTCGGTTATCGGCAAGCAGCGTGAAATGGACGCCCAGAAATGGATTCCGCAGATCGGGCACCGGATAAACGTTTGTCCGCAAGGCGCCCGCCGGTTCATCCGAATAAAGATAAATCCCTTTGAACGGGAGTATCCGATAGTCCTCGGAAAACCCGAAGTCCCGTGCGACACGATCCGCGTAGAGCCCAGCCGCATTGACAACGTAGCCGGCGTCGAAGGTGCCTTGGGACGTGCAGATCTGCCCTTTATTTTTTTGCAGATACATTGTCTCGCGATGAATAACGACCCCCTCCTGCAACGCATCATGCTTCATCGTCAGCAACACTTGCGTTGGATTGGCAGTGGCCGTATTTGGCGAAAAAATCGCCCGCTCGAACGTCTTGACGCGCGGCTCAATTTTCCTGGCTTCCGCCGCTGTAATCGATTCGAGCACCACGCCGTTCGCTTTGCCGCGCTTAAGCAATTCATCCAACTGCGGCAATTCATTCGCATCCCGTGCAACTACCAATTTGCCGGAGCGATTAACGGGGATCTTCTTTGCCTCGCAATACTCGGTGAGAATCCGATTGCCTTCCCGTGTGAACCTCGCCTTCAGGCTGTCCGCCGTGTAATAAAAACCCGCGTGAATCACGCCGCTGTTGCGACCGCTGGCGTGGAGACCGCACTCCTTTTCCTTCTCCAACAGCGTCACGCGGCAATCCTGATGCCTTCGCCTCAACTCGCGCGCGATGCTTAACCCGACTACCCCGCCGCCAATAACCAGAAAATCCGAGGTGTTCATACGCGGTAAAGGGTCATACCCAAACTGCCGCAAAAACCATTACACCTTCCAAGGAGTTTGGCCGTTGTTCGACAGGCTGGAAGGAAGGTGTTGCCTGCGGTAAATCTCCACGCAGCGATAGAACCCGCTATGACCATAAGCCGCACGTCGGCTTGGGAGAGAATGCAATCTCTTCACGCGAATGCGTGCCCAAGCCACCACAAAAAATCACGACTTTCATCGTTGTCTGACGATGCTCAACAGGAACAGTTCCCCCATTGATGCCACTTCTCTAAATAGCGGTTCTAACAGCCTGATTCAATAAAGATTCAAGTTTAGCCTCGCTAAAATCGGCTTCAACCCGGGACTTAAGTCGTGCGGTAAATACTTACACTCGAAGGAAATCCCTGAATCCCTGCCGCCATTACCAGTTCTCTGTTGACCGGCCTTAGAACCCGTACATTGTGACAGCGGACTCGAATCCTGGCAGCACATGTTGTCCCACGTCCCTTCCTTGCACCAGAGCTCCCAGGCGCTCCCGGGCTGGCTGACTCAGGAAGCGAATCTCGCCTAATTTTCCGGCCAATTTCTCCATCCGGAACACAAAATGAACTTCGCTGCCGGAAATTCGCTCTTCTTCCCCGACGGAGAATCCGCCGAGAGCCACCGCGCCATAATGTACCACGACCCGAAAGGCGGGACGCCCTTGCTCTTGCATTTGACCCAGCACTTGCAAGGCCTTTCCTACATTGCCCGGTGTTCCTTCATAGTCGCGCCAGTATGCGAAAAAGCCGTCGCCCATGAACTGATTAATGCGCCCGCCGTGCGTCTCAATGGTTGCTTTGCATTCCGCCACCCACCTTCCGGTGACCATCGGTAGTTCGTCCAAAGACAGGCTCCGGAGCAGTTGAGTCGACCCGATAATGTCCGCGACCAACAGCCAGCATTGGAGCGTGCGAACGTCGGCAATGGTCGCTCCAACCATGCTGGTTGCCGAGAGGTTCTCTGCGCCCGGTTGAGAGGTGCGAAAAACAAACTCAAAGGGACCCGTGGTAAGCCGATCACCCTGATAAAGACGGGTCGGATGCATTATCCGTTTGCCATTCAAATAAGTCCCGTTTCGGCTGCCAAAATCCACCAGCCAATACTCCCCCTCCCGCTGCACCTGGATCATCGCGTGACGCCGCGAAATCTTATCGTTCGTCAGGATGACTTGATTGGAAGGTGAGCGGCCAATCGAACAGGAACCTTGAATTGGAATCTGCTCGTGGCTGGCGTTTTCCAACCAGGCGGCTGATGGACTGAGGTTGGGCATGTGAGCAGTGTAAGCCTAGAATACGGCTATGGTCAAAGAGCTTTGGTTAACGCAACCGGCTGAAAAAAGAGCCAGTGCCGCACAACCGCACAGTGAGCTTCTCGGGTAGGGACGGTTCGCCGAGCGGTCAGTTTTTTCGCACAAAAGCGGTGGGGCCCGCTCGGCGGGCGGACCCCACCATTTATGAGAGGGTTCCCGGTCTAAAAGCTGGCTCGAAGGACTTCGGCTTTGTGACCTCCTCTCTTGGTGTGTGATTTTGTCTGGTGCTCACTTTGTCGATATTCTCTACGCTACGAACCATGAACGGCCGGATAGACACTCTCGCGAAATTGAGTCAGCCACTAGAGCCCTCTTTATCCAAGCGCCAGGAGTGGACAGAAGTCATCACAACTCACGCTCAAAAATTTCTTGAATCCCTCGCCCATACGCGAGCGTTCCAACCTTCACCGTCTGAGGGCAAGGGCATATTTGATTCCGCGTTGCGTGATGAGCCACAAGATCCGCAGCAACTCCTTAAAGTTCTAGCTAAGCACGTTGAAGGGCCGGGCGTTAAGCTAGGCACGCCAGGTTTTTTGGCGTTCATTCCCATCAGCACGGTTTACCCAGCGGCTCTGGGTGATTATTTAGGGGCGGTTATAAATCCCTTTGTTGGGAATTTCTTCGCCTCTCCTGGTGCCGTTCGGCTGGAACATCTGTTGACCCGCTGGATGGCCCAGGTAGTTGGTTACCCAAACAACTCCGCCGGCGATCTCACTTCAGGCGGCAGCATCGCCAATCTAAGTGCCGTGGTTGCCGCGCGAGAGGCGCATGGGCTGAAGTCAAAGAATTACGCGAAAGCGGTCGTTTATATCACTTCGCAAACTCACCATTCTATAACCAAAGCCCTGCGCATTGCCGGCCTTGGAGATTGTCCGCAGCGATTGATTCGCCTTGATGCAGCCTACCGTATGCGGCCTGACGATCTGGAGAGGAGAATCCGCGCCGACAAACGCTCTGGTCTCAATCCATGGCTAATCGTCGCCTCGGCTGGTTCGACAGATGCTGGAGCAGTCGATCCGTTGGAGGCGATTCGCGAGGTCGCGCACCGCTACCGGCTTTGGCTCCACGTCGATGGCGCCTATGGGGCAATGTTCGTCCTGTGTGAAACGGGAAAGACAATTCTCGCCGGCATGGAACAGTCCGATTCTCTGACTTTAGATCCTCACAAGGGTTTATTTATGCCTTGTGGGAGCGGAGCCGTCCTCGTGCGCGAGGGCAGACACCTGCTGAATGCTTACCGTTATCAAGCCAGCTACATGCAAGATCGCGCCTCGTTGGCCTCCCTCGCGGAAGTATCCCCTTCGGAGCTCTCTCCCGAGCTGACGCGGCCATTCAGGGGCTTGCGTCTATGGCTTTCACTCAAACTCCTTGGGCTCCAGCCATTCCGCGCCGCGCTTGAGGAAAAACTCCTGTTGGCCCGCTATTTCTACCAAAAGATTCGTGAAGTGGACGGAGTGGAACTCGGACCTCCTCCCGACCTTTCGGTTGTAACCTTTCGCTGGAGGCCCAAACGGGGTAACGACGATGCTTACAACCAGCGCCTTTTAAAAACCGTTCAAAAGGACGGTCGCGTGTTTCTTACTTCCACCCGGCTGAATGGCCGATTTTGGTTACGCCTGGCAGTGCTTTGTGCGACAACGCATCGCGAGCACATTGATCTGGCCTTGGAGATTCTCAAGAGAAATGCCAAACGATATTAAGTGCATACAAAAGCAGTTCAGAAGCACCGCGAGCACTTCCGCCTTAATCGCCGCTGCGACTGGTCCACATACCCAGCTTGGATTTTTTGACGAACGCCGCGTGACCGTCGCAAAAACTGCAGTTAAAGCCATCGGTATGTCGCTTGGCAACATGGCCCGTCGTCGGGTTTTTGGCGTCCGGGGTGTCACCCACAAAAGCCGGTCCAAAACCGGCGTTGTACCACGCGTCGGTCTGCTCCAAGCGCCAAATTTCGAAAACGTTGGTGCTGCCATCGAAAATGGCGATGGTGCCGGTCGTGTCCTGGATGTCGGCCATGGAACGGCTGGGATTCTCCCAATTATTGACGAACGGGCCGTAGACCCAGGTCCAGTCAGCTTTGCCGCTGCTCGGTTCGGCGCCAAACTGCGCGTTGCAGAGGTAATCCTTCACTAACGGCTTCGGCGTGCCTGGCGGTCGCCGATCCGTCCAGATGCCGTGCGGCGAAGCACTCGGACAACTGTAGACGGGTTCACTTTTCACGTAAGGTCGACATAGATCTTGCCACCAATACAGCAAGCTCTGGCCGGGCCACGTGTAGGAGTATCCGTAAGGCAGGAAGTCGTTATGATCATGCGCGTACATCATTACGGCCAACCCGATCTGTCTCATGTTCGACAAGCACGCGATCTGTTTGCCTTTCTGCTTGGCGCGGTTTAAGGAGGGCAGCAGCATCGCGGCCAGGATGGCAATAATTGCGATTACCACCAGAAGCTCGATCAGAGTGAAACCGTTTTGCGGACGCGGTCCTCGCTTTGACACTGACTGGAACCACTGCTTCTCTTCCGCCCTCATATCAGGAGCCTCCTGTGGGTAACAATCGTCGTCAAGCACATAAGGGCCTCATTGCGTCAGACGAAAGAATCGTGCCCCAGGCCCGGGTTGGAAAATGTAGGGACTGAACACATTGGTGAGCAGTGTCCAGGAGCTTGTCGTGACGGAATCCGAGAATTCAAGGGAGCCAGGACCGGTCCAACTGATCGTTATCAAGTTCCCGGTTTGAACGATAGATAAAGGGCCGATCGGCGGAGCTGCCAGACTGTAAGAAACGCCGGTTTCAATCGCAGTCTCGGGTCCGCGATTATCCTGCAAAAGCAAACGGAAGGTGTTGGACCTCAAAATTCCGGTGCCGTCCGGATATTGTGCCGCAAGTGAAATTTGAAACTCAAACTCCGTCGCCTTTCCCGCTGGTGCACTGGCCCAACCGAGGTTCGAAACCGGTCCGGCGTTGAAGCTGCCGTTGCGTTGATCGTAACCGGAACCGCTCTCAATCATCATTTCCGATCCAAACCACGCCCCGGTCACCGGGTACCCTGTTTGGGCGTTGAGGTCCGTATCGACAAACAGGTGCGTGTAGTAGTCGGAAAACAGCGAGTACGGTGAGGAAAGTTTGACGTGTCCGTAGATGTGATTTGTGTCATTGGCAAACTGGACCGCAATGAAATTGACGGGATTGGTATCTGCAGCGCCGTGGTATGCCCAAGGCACGCCCACCCAATCGGAAAAAGAACCATCGATGCGAATCGATCTGTAATTGCCAGCGGCGGTCATGCCGGGAACAACCGCAATGGCAACCATGTTAGTATCCTCATGAGGCGGGGTTGAGCTGTCTTCAGCCCGGACGCCAAGAGAATACGTCACGCCATTCTGCAATCCGGTGACAGTGCAGGAAAAAGGGTAACGGCCAGGGCCAGTCCCCAGGCTATAGGCGGCAGGAATATCCGGCGATACATGGGCAAGCCTGGTAGCCGTTGAGAAATCTGTCATGTCTACCCCCGCCGAGTAGTAAAGGTTGTACCGAACGGGTACCGTCTGATCGCGCGCGACATCCCAATACACCGTGGCGCTGTGGTCACCCGCGACAACTTCCTGCACGCCCACTCGGGGCACCGGGGGTATCGGACCTTGTGCAGCAGTGCTGTCCCAAATTGGCGCCTGCGTATCCACATTCGTCGCCAGCCATGCCGCAGAATTCGTATTGAACGAATCATTTATCGAGGGATTAGTTCGATACAGAGGCCAGCCCTGAATGCCCATGCACTCGAGGTAATCCTGGCTGACGATCGTCCACGGTACCGGTGGCGCATGGTCGTAATCTATCACAAAAATATTAAACCCATCCGCGCGGCCTGCTTCTGCATTCAGCTTCGGGCCAAAATCGTATTTGTTGTCAGGAAAATACGGCGAAACGATGTTGGTAGATGAGTCGCTGTAATAGCTTTCGAACATCACCAGGTCCACCCACGGGCGGATGTTGTAAGCGTAGGTCTTCAAGTTGGGATTGAAGAAAAAGAGGCCGCGGTTGGCCATCAGCAGTTTGCCGGGATAATTGGTTTGAATGCGCTGTACCAGCGCCTGCATTCCGGGGGCTGTCCACTCGTAAGGTGTGCCCCAGTCGTTCGGGGCGGCGGTATCAATCGTATCCAGGAACAGGCCGTCGCAAGTGAAGCCATTGCCGACGCTAGTACCCAGGATTTCATCCATGCCCGGCTGACCACTATTGGATTTGGTCATGGTCTTAAGCACAGTCCACCAGGCGGGTGCGCCGGCATTGACGTAATAACTGCCAAACGCGGGATTGCGATCAGGAAGGCCATCGGGACTGCTCTTGCTGTCGAGATAATATGACGCGTAGCCGATGCCTGCCGGGGAAAGCAGGCCGATCACATTCGTGATACTTGAAAGCGGGTCGGAATCGGATGCTCGCGGGTCAACGCGTGGCCCGAGGCCATCGCCGGTAAATGGCGCACCAGGCCGGTCATCTTCGCCTATAGAAATATATGCAAGAACAACCACATCGTCGGAAGTGCCGGCAATATCATCCCGACCGCGCTGGATCGCCGCGATGTCCACCGAGCGGATGTTGCTCTGCGGATGGAGGATCACGAGGCGGAAATTGTCTCGCGCAAAACTGACCTTGTTGGAATCCCAATTCCCATAGTAGATAAGGTAAGATGCATTGGCGTTAAAGGCGGCCCGGGAACCGCGACCGGCCATAGCCTGCATCGATGCGAGGAGCAAGAAGAAATAGATTCTGAGAACACCCGCCGGAACCTGCTTCCTTCTGCATTTCGCCAAAGGCGAAATCGGAAACTCGACTGACAGCGGCATGGCGCTGGCTCTAGTCGCCGTTCGAACTGCCGGGCACACAGTGTAATAAGCCCGGAAACCGGAGCCGCTCCTGGTTGAACTTTTCGTAGGTGATCGCTTCTACATGCCCACTGAAGCCAAGCAGGATTCCGCCCTTCTTCCCATGTCGACGCCCTAAACCTTCGCCTTGGGATGGATAACTGCTGGCGTCGTTGTAACAGCTTTGTCCGGGATAGAATTTGTAATAGTTCTCCTCGTCAGGTTCCCAGACGAAGTACGCTGCCTGGTTGAAGGCTGCCTGCCGGTAGGTTTTTGCGTTAAGCGCCCCGTAGCCATTAACCGCCCCATTCCACACGTAGGTGGAGAGTTTATTCTGGCGGAGCGCGTAATATTTGTTCTGCGCGGCATTCGTCTTATCCGCCGGGCAAAAATAAATGCGGTAATTCTTCAGGTATTGCCAGATCTGCCCACTACGGTAGGTTGCGTCCACATCGCTAAGATTCCAAACCGGAGGTGCATTATTTGTGGGAGTGTAAAGCCACCCCGGATACTCGTTTCCCCAATCGGGGTGGGGCATGCGATCCTGGTTGTCAGTGGCGTACATATAGACTGCCACCCCGATTTGTCTGTTGTTGTTCACGCAGGTGGTCCGCACGGCTTTATCTTTGGCGGATGAGAGCACCGGCAATAGCATGGCCGCCAGGATCCCGATAATCGCGATGACCACCAGAAGTTCGATCAACGTAAAGGCCGAACCACTTCGTTCCGTGGGACTCGCACCGTTCTCTGGCTTCGCACTGTTCATATGAAAGGTTTGTTCTCGCTCACTTCATTGTGACAACCGGAAGAACTGCCGAGCGCCCGTTGCTGGAGCCACGTATTGGCCGTTGGACGCCGGAACATTTGTCCACAGAGAATTGACCAGGGCTCCGGCTGACTGCAGCGTCCCTGGTCCGGTCCAGGTCACATGGACTTGTCCACCCACAAGGGCCACTGAAAGCGGACCGGGTGGAAGTGGCGGCGATTCAACCAACGTGTAAGAAAGTGAGCCAGAGGCTGGGGCGCGATTGACCGACTGAAAGCTCGTATTCTCGGCGTCAAAGGCGAAGTTAATGATGTTGGTCGTGAACACCGGCAGGTGGTCGCTGTCGTAAGTCGCCGCTCGGGAAATCCGGAATTCAAAGTTGGTGCCGGTATCCGCCGGCGCGCAAAGCCAGTCCACACCGCTGATGCCGCCCTCGTTAAAGCCGCCGTTCTTTTCCTGGTAGCCAGCTCCGCCCTGGATCAGCATTTCCGCGCCGCCCCAGGAGGTCAGTCCAGTCGTTGGATCGTTATCCGTGTCGAAGAAGAAATTATTGTGCCAGATTTGCAGCACGGTCGGATCCCAGGTCGTTACCCGGAAATAAATATTACTAGCGTCGTTAAAAACATAAATGTCTTTAAAATTAGTTTCCGTCGGGTTGTTGCTGTCGCCACTATAGATCGGTGCCAAACCCAGCCAATCATCGAAGCTGCCATCGACGATGACGGTTGAGAGGAATGCCTTTCTTGAGTTCGCGGGAATCGGGTTGCCAAACAGGTCCTGAACGCGGCTTACCGTCAGGGTATAAACTGAACCTCTTGTTTGGTTGGAGGTCACCAGGATGACCTGGGCGGGATTGTCGATGACGGGAGAAACACTGAGGATATTGACACCTCGATCGAGTAGGTAGTTGCCGGGCTGGGCTGCGGTTGCCGGATCCACAGGTTCAGAAAACGTGACGATCACCTGATTAGGGCTGCCCTGTACATCGGTGAGCGTCGGCGAGGTCTTATCCAAAAGCACGGTGAGCGTGGCGCTGCGACTGTTGGTCGAGCTGACGGGATTACTCACCACTGCGTGATAGTTGCCAGCGTCCGCAGGTTGGACGGAGGCGATGGTGTAAGTGCTATTGGTGGCGTCGGTGATGAAGTCGGTGCCTTTGAACCATTTATAATCGAGCGGGGCCGAGCCGGAGGCGCTTACGCTAAAGGTGACCGGGAAGCCTTCGACAATACTTTGATCGGCAGGTTGCGCCGGATCGGTGATCACCACCGGCGTGCCGGTAACAGTCAGTAACGCCGCACGAGTGGTGTTGGTGGAAAAGGAATTGCTCACTCTTAACGCGTAGGAACCGGCATCGCCCGGCAGCACCACAGGGATCGTCAGGACCGCATCGGTGGCATTGCTTAACACCTGGCCATCTTTAAGCCATTGATAACTCAGGGG
Source organism: Candidatus Limnocylindrales bacterium (assembly GCA_035495315.1). GTDB lineage: Bacteria > Verrucomicrobiota > Verrucomicrobiia > Limisphaerales > UBA8199 > DATJGF01. The sequence goes on along the minus strand of DATJGF010000235.1, from coordinate 1,487 downwards.
GCCTGACCCGAGGACTTCGGCGCTGAAAGCAGTTGAGTTCCCAGCGACGACCGAGCGGTCCGCCGGTTCGGCGGCATCGACGAGGGTTACAGGGAACTGGGCGGCCGCGGTCAACGACAGGCCAAATACCATGTCCTGACTGCTGCTCGGGGCCTGGTGTGTTTCAACCTCCAGAATGTTGTCCCCGACCAGTAGTGGCCCGCCGGGAATACCGAACAGATCGACACTCCCAACCGGGGTCGCCGTCCCGGACGCATTAGTTTGGTAGCCAATCGATCCTGCGGGCATGCGCACGCGCTGCACTTCCTGGCCGTTAATGTAATAAACAGCGCCATCACTGAGATAATTGGTAACCACGAACACCAGGTTGCTGGTTTCGTAACTCCAGGAAAAATGCGTGCGAAAATAAAAGGTATTGGGGCCAGCGGACAGAGCGGTTTTAATCGGTGGGTAGGCGGCCGGAGTGGGCGTGTAGCCGAATAAACCCTGACCTGCACTCCAGCCCGCTTGCGTATCATCATAAGCAGAATCGAGCCAGGCCGATCCCAGATCGGTTCCGGAAGAGTTCTTCTGCCAGGAAGCATCCGCAAGGCTTACGAGGACCAAATTACTGGAGAGCACCGCCGGGGCCGCTTCGAATGTGTAAGCCAGTCCGCCAGGATCCGACGGTGCAAACTCGACCGGATTAAACCCCGCGTCTTCCGCCTCCAGCAGGAACGCCAGACTGTCGCTGGTGAAAACCGCGCTGTTGTCAGAACCATAAGTCGCACTGCGCGAAATACGAACCTCAAAATCAGTGCCGGGCGCAGCCGGTCCGGACGCCCAGTCGAGCCCGTTAATCCCGCCTTCATTGAATCCGCCGTTTTTCTCCTGGTACCCGCTGCCACCCTGGATTAACATTTCCGAACCAACTCGACCGCCGGCGGAGAATCCGGTGCCGGTATTATTATCGGTATCCAGGAATATGTTTTGGTGTGAAGTGAACGGATCGTCCGCCGAAAACAACGTGAACCGAATGTAAAGGTAGTTCTCGTCGTTAGCCACATAGATGTCCTTGTAGGCGACAGAGGTGGTCGTGTCCGGAGCGCTGCGGGTGAAAGCAGGCGCAATACCAGCCCAGTCGGTGAATGAGCCGTCAACAGCGATGTGTTTGAATGTACCAGCATAAGCGCCCATGCTGATTACCCACGCGCCTGCAATAGTGAGAGTAACCCTCTGAAGTTTGTTGAATTTCATAACAAAATTGACCTTCCGTCCGGCAACCGATTCTAAAGTGTCGCCTCGCACAATCAAGCACAACTTACGTGGATTGGAGTAAATGGAGTGATGGAGTGATGCAACAGCAAGGGGTCTTTTTTGCCGGAACAAAACTCAGTGGATCGAATCACGAAAGATATTGTAACCTGCCCTACAAGAGGTCTCAGGAAGAGGTATGAGCGATGCGACTCAACCAAAGGTCTGTTCGAACTGTGGTGCGGCGATTCTCG
>DATJGF010000234.1:0-102833 GCA_035495315.1 Candidatus Limnocylindrales bacterium | reverse complement strand
GTAGCGAGACCTCGCATCGATGCCTGACGCAACTCAAAGTGGCGGGTTTTGCCGCTGGTGGTTTTGGGCAGTTCAGAAACAAACTCAATTTCGCGCGGATATTTGTAGGCTGCGACCAGCTTTTTACAGTGGGCCTGAAGTTCGAGTTTCAATTCCTCCTTGTAAGCAATGCCAGGGCGCAGGACCACCCAGGCTTTGACGATTTGCCCACGCAGCGGGTCTGGCTTGCCCACCACGCCAGCCTCCAGCACCGCTGGATGCTCGAGGAGGGCGCTTTCAACCTCAAAAGGTCCAATTCTGTAGCCTGAGCTCTTGATGACGTCATCGCTGCGGCCGATAAACCAGAAGTAGCCTTCGTCGTCTCGGACAGCCCGATCGCCGGTGAGATAGAAGTCGCCCTGGAACTTGCGCGCGTTTTCCTCCGGGTTGAGCCAGTATTCACGAAACAGGCCAAGAGGACGCTGCGGTTTAACGCGAATGGCAATTTCTCCCTCAGTGCCAGCAGGGACCTGGTTGAGTCGATCATCGAGCAACCTGACATCAAATGGGGGCAGGGCCTTGCCCATCGACCCGGGCTTGACCACGTGATCGAGCGAAGGACAGTTGGCGATCAGGGCGACGGTTTCGGTTTGGCCGAAGCCCTCATGTAATGTCAGGCCGGTCGCAGTTCGCCACAGGTTCAATACTTCCGGATTGAGGGGTTCTCCAGCGGTAACGCAGTGACGCAGACTGTGAAATCGGAAACGGGAGAGGTCCTGGCGCACGATTAAGCGCAAAGCGGTGGCGGGCGCGCACCAGGTCTTGATGGGGAATTGGGCCAAGGTGTTGAGTGTCAGTAGCGGGTCAAATTTACCGGTTGCTTCGAGAGCGAAAACGCAAGCGCCCATCTGCCACGGGCCAAAAAAGCTGGACCATGCGGCTTTGGCCCAGCCGAGGTCGGAAATGTTCCAGTGAAGTTCCCCCGGTTTAAGGTCCAGCCACAATTCACCGGTGATACGATGACCGAGGCCATAGCTCGCCTGAGTATGCAGAACCATTTTCGCTTCCCCGGTAGTGGCGCTGGTGAAGTACAGAATTCCCGGCTCATCGCTGCGAGTGCGTACACGGCTAAACCGGGCTTTTGCCTGTTCCAGGCCGGAGTCAAAATCGAGCCACCCGTCAGGCCATGCAGTCCGCGACGAACGAGATGTGCCTGATGATGTCTCCGCGACTGCGATACGAATACCATCGAAATCGCCGATCTTGGGGATACCTTCGCCATTGGTAATGACCGCATGAATGGCGGCCATTTTGAGACGATAGGCCACTTCGCGACTGGTTAGGAGAAGGGTGGCGGGCACCGGCAGCGCACCCAACCGAATGAGGCCGAGCATTGCCACCCACCATTGAGGCACTCGAGGAAGCATTAACAAGACGCGATCGCCTTGGGTGATGCCACAACTGCGGAGAAAGTTTGCCGCCTGGCGGCTGAGGGACGCGATTTGGCGAAAGGTGAGCTTTTGTTGTGTGCGAGAGGTGGCATGGACATGCCACAGCGCCAAACCATGAGGACGAATCGCGGCCCACCGATCCACGACATCGGCGGCGAAGTTGAATAATAAGGGAGGTTGAGCCGCTTGCATTGTGGTGCGCTGGGGATACACGTTGCAGAGTCAGAAGTAAAGGAAGTAGGGGATAGGACCGGATAGGACAAATAGGACGCATAGGACCGATAATACGGGATAACTGGAGCTCGTTCTTGCCTGCGGGTATGTTTGCTGATAGAGGTAGTGCCTGGGCTGTAGCGGAAAACCAGCCTGGCAAAAATAAAACCGCATGCAACCAGCTTCTAATTTCGAGGAGTTCGCGTCCGTTTTGCGCGAATTTATGCGCGTTTCTTTGCCATCGCGACAAAGTTGCCGGCAGGGTCTCGATACCACCTTCAATCGATTGGCAGTCGGGCTGTTTCGGCTGCAGCTTTCCAGAAACCCGGTCTATCGAACTCTCTGTCAGTCCCGTGGCCTCCGTCCGGTCAAGGTAACGCATTGGAGTGAGATTCCCTCCTTGCCCACCGCTGCCTTTAAAGACGTTGAGGTTTCATGTCTCTCACCGGAGGCGCGAACCAACATCTTTCATTCCAGCGGAACCACAGAGCAACAACCGAGTCGTCACTTTCATGATCCACTCTCGTTGAATATTTATGAAGCCTCTCTCTGGCCTTGGTTTGAACAACATTTAATACCTGATCTGAATCGTGCCAATGATTTGCCGCCATTGCTCCTGTGCCTAACGCCGTCATCTGGTGAGCTACCGCATTCGTCGCTCGGGCACATGTTCGCCACTATCGCTGGCAACTACAAATGGCAGGAAGCTATGTTTGTCGGCCGCCTGACCGCCGAGGCCGCATGGGCCGTCAATGCCCAAGCCGCGGTCACTGCTTTGAAACGTGCCACTGAAGGGAAGCGGGCTGTTGTAATCCTTGGCACGGCCTTCTCATACGTTCATTTGTTGGATCATTTCCGAGATTTAGGCCTGCGATTTCAACTCCCGCCCGGATCCCGCGCCATGGAGACCGGCGGATACAAAGGACGCTCTCGCACCCTCACGCGGGCTGAGTTGCACGCGCTGATTACCGAGATGCTCGGAATTTGCGCAAATAATATAGTCTGTGAGTACGGCATGACTGAATTGAGTTCCCAGGCTTATGATCGAGTCGCGGCAGGAAACCTCGAGCCGAAGAACCCACCCTCATCAGTTCGTGCGTTTCATTTCCCGCCCTGGGCGAGGGCACAAATCATTTCGCCGGAAACCGGCCGCGAAGTCAGTGAAGGCGAAACTGGATTGATTCGGGTGTTCGATTTGGCAAACGTTCATTCGGTGCTGGCGATTCAGACTGAAGATCTGGGCATACGTCGCGGGAATGGATTTGAGCTGATTGGTCGGGCGAAACTGGCGGAGCCGAGAGGGTGCTCACTGGCGTACGGGAATAAATGACGAATGACGAATGACCCCTCACCCCGGCCCTCTCCCCTTGGAAGGGGAGAGGGAGAAGCGACCGCAGTCAGGGGGCGTAATGAGCGGTTGGTAGCTTGTCCTCTTCGTTTTCGTTCTCGTCCTCGTCCTCGATTTTTGAATCGATTTCGACGACGAGGACGATGTTCAGGCTGCTAACGTCGATTTCTACAATGATGGTCTCCTTACGACGACCCCTACAATGAATCTGCCGAACTATTTTCTCGCCGATTTGCCGCCTGAGGCGACTCTTTCTCCGGCGATGATTCGGGAGGCATGCCAGACCTTGAAACACAATCGCGAGCGGTACCTGGCTGGACGGTCGACGGAGAGTCTGATCAATGTGTTGAGCGGTGTCTCTTTTAGTTGGCTCCAGCCCGATTACCCTTTTCGGAAAATGGCACTCGACCAAGGCCCAGCCGCAACTGGGTTTTCCAAGCAGACCTTGAATCACGGCCTGGATGCGTTTTTCAAGCAATTGACCGCGGACGCTTTCAAGGCATTACTCGAACAGGATTTGGGGCACGCCTCCCGGCTCGACCAGATGACATCCAGCAAGGCTGAGGAGCAAGGAGGCCGAGCCGCGGTCGCCACCGCACCGGACTTCCTGGTCCATATTGCCGCGGGCAATCTGCCGGTGCCTTCATTCATGAGCATTATTCAAGGCGTGTTGGTTCGTTCGGCGCAATTCGTGAAGTGCGCCAGTGGCACGGCGTTGCTGCCACGCTTGTTTGCTCATTCGCTTTACGATGCCGAGCCCAAGCTGGGAGCGTGTTTGGAACTGGCTGAATGGCCGGGCGGGTCGAGCGAGTTGGAAGCGGCGCTTTTCGAAGAGGCCGATTGCGTGACGGCCACTGGCAGCGATGAATCGTTAGCCAGCATCCAAAAACGTTTGCCCCCCAGAAAACGCTTTTTGAGTTATGGACATCGGGTCAGCTTTTCTTACGTGGCGAAAGATGCGCTGACGGCCTGGAATGCAAAGACGGTCGCCGAACGCGCCACTCGCGACGTTGTTGCCTGGAACCAGTTGGGCTGCCTTTCGCCTCATGTTATTTACGTTCAGGAAGGCGGTTCGCTAACCGCGGAAAAGTTTGCCGAATTGCTCGCGGACGCCCTTGCGCAGTGCGAGGCAAGTGAGCCGCGTGGCGAGTTGCCTGCGGCAATGGCGGCGGCCATTTCATCACGGCGCTCCTTTTATGAGGTGCGGGCTGCCCACGCGCCTGATACGCATCAATGGTGCAGTCGGGACTCGACTGCGTGGACCGTTGTCTATGAGGCCGATCCGCGCTTCCAGCTTTCGTGTTTGCATCGTTTTGTTTATGTCAAAGGTGTGAAGGAGTTGGCGGAGGTGCTGCAAAATGCCGATGCCTACCGGCGCAAGATATCGACGGTGGGTCTGGCGGTCCCCGATAAAGATACCCAGGATTTGGTTACCCAGTTGGCTCGGTGGGGGGCCACACGGATCTGCCCCATCGGCCAGATGCAAAATCCGCCGCTTAGCTGGCGGCACGATGGGCGGCCGACAATTGGGGATTTGATCACGTGGACGGACTGGGAGCGTTGAACCTTAGAATGTTAGAGCGTTAAAGCGGGATGGGGGTGCGTTTGAGTGTTGAAGCATAAGAAGATTCGCTGATCGCGGGATGCAGAATGGCAAATGGCAGATGGCAGATAGGAAATGGCAAATGGGAAAGCGTGAAATGACAAGATTAAAGACAAAGGTTGCGAAGAGAGACGCTGAGTCGCGGGTGCCGGTGAAAATGGAACTGCGCAAAATATTTCAATTCGAGGCGGCCCACCTGTTGCCGCACTTGCCCAAATCCCACAAATGCCGCAGGCTGCACGGCCATAGTTTCCAGGTGGAGATTGTGGTCGCCGGGGATTGCAATCCGCGGCTCGGCTGGCTTATCGATTACGCGGATATCACCGACGCGTTTAAACCGATTTGGGAAAAACTGGACCACTATTATTTGAACGAGATTCCAGGTTTGGAGAATCCGACGAGCGAAAACATTGCCGTTTGGATCTGGGAAAAGTTAAGACCGCGGCTGCCCTTGTTGAGCGAAGTGGCTGTGGCCGAGACCTGCACCGCAAAATGTGTTTATCGAGGGCGGGGGGGACGTGGTAAGTAGGCTTCGTGCTTGTAGGAGACGACGTAAGGAGACTCTGATGAACTGTGAGCGTGCTGAATCGTATCGAACAGAGTCTCCTTACGTCGTCTCCTACAATTCACGTCGAGACTCCCTGTTAACCGAAATGCAAATGGCAGCGCAAATGAATATGAGGACTAAACTCGATTATGTCGTAGTCAATTTGATGCTGATCGGCTTCGCCTGTTTGGGACAAACGCCGTCGCCCAAAACCTCCCTCGCGCCCGGTGAAAACCTCATTGTGGAAGGAGTCCCGGCAATTCCTTCGGCGCTGGTCGAGCGGGCCAATCGATATACCGAATCGCGCAGCGCACAGGTTTTTGCCTGGCACCCGCAGCGGCGCGAAATGCTGATCGGCACGCGCTTCGCGGATACCGTTCAAGTCCACGAGGTAAAGCTGCCCGGCGGGGCGCGCATGCAATTGACCTTCTTTCCCGACCGGATCTCCGCAGCGAGCTACCACCCCCATTCCGGCGATTATTTCGTATTCAGCAAAGATATTGGGGGAGGGGAATGGTACCAATTCTATCGATATGACCTCTCCTCTGGAGAGAGCACGCTACTGACCGATGGCAAATCGCGGAATCTCGCTCCCCGCTGGTCCAACCGCGGCGACAAACTCGCCTACGCGTCGACGCGGCGTAACGGCGCCGACGTCGATTTTTATCTGATGAACCCTTCCGACAAGGCCACCGACCGGTTGCTAACACAAAACCAGGGCGGCGGCTGGGCTGTGGTCGATTGGTCACCCGACGATAAAACTTTACTGGCGGTGCAAGAGATCTCGATCAACGAAAGCTACCTCTGGCTGGTCGATGCCGCGACCGGTGAAAAATCTCTGCTGACACCGAAAGTGGCTGAAAAAATCGCCTACAGTCCAATTGGCTTCAGCGCCAATGGCAAAAGCGTCTACACCACAAGCGATCGCGACGATGAGTTCCAACGTATCGCCCGGATTGCGTTGACGGGCTCTCAGCCGGAGTATCTGACGCACGATGCCTGGGATGTCGAGGCTGCAGCACTTTCGCACAGCCGGCAATTGCTCGCCTACGTTGTCAACGAAAACGGGCTGAGCCGGCTGCAAGTGTTAGACCTGGTCGCAGGGAAAGAACTCTCGTTGCCCGAGACGCCGAAGGGAATTATCAGCGGTCTTATCTGGCACGAAAACAATCGCGACTTGGCCTTCTCGATAAATTCGGCCCGCTCGCCGGCGGATGCCTATTCGATAGACCTTGATGCGCGTACACTCGAACGCTGGACCACAAGCGAGACCGGCGGGATTAATGCGCAGAATTTTGTCGAGCCAGAGCTCGTGAAATGGAAATCCTTCGATGAACGGGAGATCTCCGCCTGGATCTACCGGCCCTCACCGGACCGTTTCCCCGGTAAACGTCCGATAATTGTCGCGATCCATGGTGGTCCCGAAAGCCAGGCGCGGCCGCGGTTCATGGCGCAAATGAATTATTTTATCAATGAACTGGGGATCGCGATCCTCTGGCCGAACGTCCGCGGTTCGGCGGGTTACGGTAAAACCTTCCTGACCCTGGACAACGGCTTTCAACGCGAAGGCTCCTATAAAGATATCGAGACGTTGCTCGGCTGGTTGAAGCAGCAACCGGGAGTGGATGGCGGCCGCATCCTCGTCACCGGTGGGAGTTACGGCGGACATATGACACTGGTGACTGCGACCCGCTACAATGATCTGATTTCGTGTTCACTCGACGTTGTCGGTATGTCCAGTTTGGTCACTTTCCTCGAGCATACTGAAGCGTATCGCCGCGATCTGCGCCGGGTCGAGTACGGTGACGAACGCGATCCTAAAATGCGTTCGTTCCTCGAGAGCATTGCTCCCATGAAGCATGTCAATGAGTTGAAAAAGCCAATCTTCATTGTCGCCGGGGCCAACGACCCGCGCGTGCCCAAGAGCGAGGCCGACCAGATGGTCGCCGCCTTGAAGCAGCAAGGAACTCCGGTCTGGTATTTGTGCGCTAAGGATGAGGGCCACGGCTTTGCCAAGAAGAAGAATGCCGATTTCCAGTTCTACGCGACGATCGAGTTCATGCAGAAGTTTTTGCTAGGGGAAACGGCCCCATAGATTTCCTTCTGCGGCTAAATTCGGCTCTTGCATGAATTCCGGTTTGATTCTTTCCGAAGCCGAACCCATAATCGTGCCATGTTCGGCGGATCCGCGCGTAGATTAGATGAGGGCTGAAGGGGCAACGATGCATCGCAACCGGACGTGAAGCTGCCTTGAAGAGGACTGCATATGGAAGAGATCAAAAGCACAGTATTTAAATTCCTGACCGAGTACGGATTCCAGATCATTGGGGCCCTGATCATTATGACGGCGGGGGCGCTGGTCGCACGGTGGTTGGGAAGAGCCTCGGATCAATGGTTTGAAAAGAAGCAAATCGAGCCCCCGATCCGCATGCTTGCCGGTCGTGTTATCCGGCTGTTGGTGTTCGGCATGGCAGTGGTGCTGGCGTTGGAAAAATGCGGTGTTCCCATTGCCCCGATGGTCGCCGGGATTGGCGTTGCCGGCGTCGGCATCGGGCTGGCAATGCAGCATGTCCTGGCGAACCTTATCGCCGGCTTGAACATCATATTTACCAAACCTTTCCGCGTCGGCGAGTATGTCGAGTTGGTAGGAGAATCGGGTCAGGTGAGCACGGTTCAGCTTTTCACGACGACGCTACTGCATACGGATCGGTCGCGGGTGATCATCCCTAACCGCAAGATCGTAGGCGAGATCCTCCACAATTATGGAACCATTCGCCAACTGGACCTCTCGGTCGGTGTCGCTTATGGAACAAACATTGAGCAGGCGCTAACCGTCGCGCGCAAAATTGTCGCCAGTAATCCGCGAGCCTTGAAAGACCCGGCCCCGGTGATTGGGGTAAGCTGTCTGGGTGATTCCTGCGTTACAATAGCTGTGAAACCATGGGTCGGGATCGACAACTTCATAGCTGCCGGCCCGGAAATTAACCAAGCCCTTCTAGAGACCTTCCGCGCTCAGCACATCGAGATACCTTTCCCACAGCGAGAGATTCGGTTGCTCAACGGCCCGGGCGCCTCCAGCGCAACCGTCTCTGTCCATGCTGAGCCCAGCCGGCTTTGAAAAGGACCCCTCACCCCGGCCTTCTCCCCTCAGAAGGGGAGAAGGAGAATTCACCGGAGTCAGGGAGCCAATGGGTGCTTATCTAGTTTGTCGTTCTCGGCCATCGTCGTTCGTCCTCGAAAATCCAGAAAGATCGAGGACGAGGACGATATTCAGTCTGCCAACGAACGGTTACGCAAGTGGCAACAACTTCGCAATCTCCTCGAGGCTCGCCGTTCCGGTGGTCCCGAGTTTGTGAATCACAACTGAGGCGGCTGCATTGGCAAGCTCCAGCGCGTCGCGGAGCGTCGCCCCAGCGGCAAGACTGCTCGCCAGGCTCGCCGAGACCGCGTCACCTGCCCCCACTACGTCAATTTCCCCGCGTAACGGTAACGCCGGAACATGCTCGACTTCACCGCGCGCATTGGCTCCGACGATGCCCCGCTCGGCCAGCGTCACAAAGACGCTTTGCTGATTCTTCCGCGCAAGCGCCGCCGCCTGCGCTTTAATCTCCTCAAGCGTCAATTCTTTCGGCGATTGAGTGAGCACAGAAAGTTCGGCCGCATTCATTTTGAAGGTGACCGGTGGAAAGCCGCTCAGACCACGACGACTATCTGCCAGGATGAGCAGTTTAGGATTTTGAACGGTGAAGATTTTCTTCAGCAGTGTGCTTGTGACAACCCCGGTTTCTGGGATGTCGACTTGGTCCAGCACGATGACGGCGTCGATTGACCGAGCGATTTGTTCGAAGTGGCTCGAGATCCGCTCTTTCAGCGATTCTGACGTTGGGGTCCAGTTTTTCGAATCGAGGCGATTGAGTTCCACGGGCGATTTGCCGGGTGCAATTACCAAAGGCTTGCAATAGGTAAAGGTGCGTCGCTCGGCCGTCCGGATAAAGTGATCGAGCCGCACTCCCGGCCGAGCCTCCAGGGCGCGGCACAATTCGAAGCCCTCACCATCATCACCGGCGAAGCCGAGCGGGAAAATCGTCCCTATGCCGAGCGCGCAGAGATTATTCAGGATCGTGCCGGCGCCTCCGGGTTGGGCACGAACGTTGACGACGTTATGCACAGGTAGCCCGGTCTCGATGGAAATCTCCTTCTTCTCGGGATCGATTTCCAAATAGCGATCGAGGCAGAAGTCGCCGAGCACCGCGACGCGCAAGCTGGCATACCGTGCCGCGAGCAAATGGAAGCGGTCAAGATCCATACCTTAAGGGGTTTTGGTTTTCAGCAGCCATAGCAGATTGTGGAGAAAGGCGACGTTATCGCATTGGATATAATTCATGCCGCCGCCCATCCGCGCGAAACTCTTGCAGAATCTTAAATAATATGCCGGATTATCCTTGGGCGGCTCGCCTTTGGTCCAGTCCCAGTGGCCGCCATCCTGAATGTCGACCACATAAATAGTGTGATCGCGGACGATCGGACGTCCCGACTGAATCCGCAAATTGTTAACGCAGCTGAGGCTTTTCTCAAACACCTGCGGTGCCATAATCGCCGACCCTACCGAAAGCACAACGCCGCCATCCAGACCTTCCACGGCGCGGCTGAATAACTGAAAATCCAATGCGGCGGCGCGGCCGATCGCTGCCCCGTTGAACATCGGGTGAGTGGAAATTATATCGTACCCAATACCCGGATGGACCGTAAGCGGAACATTGTGCTGAAAGGCCTGGGCCAGGATGCAGGAGCTCTTCCACGGGTGTTTCACTTCTATCCGTCCGCTGGGAAGCTGATGCGTTATGATTGCCTGCAGCAATTCCGCTCGCGCCGGCGCCAGAGCGTGCCCGGGCTCGTCGCGAAGAGATTTCTCCAGTGAGGAACTCGTTGGCAGTTCGATTCCATCCTCTACAATAAAACGGCCCAGGCTGCGTCCGTAACCTTCTTCTCGCAGTGCCCCTGCGAGGAGTGCCAAATGAATATTGCGGCCGGTTTCGTCCCAGGTCCCGAAATTGCCGGTGGCGACGTTCTTGCGCACGCTCTCTTCGGTGCGGCCCTGGAATGCCAGCTCCCAATCGTGAATTGTCCCGGCGCCATTCGTCGCCAAATGAGTTAACCAGCCCTCCGCGATCAGTTCATTGACGATGCTCATCGCGCCATTCTTTATCAGGTGCGCGCCGTAGAGGAGCATCACACTGGCTCCGGCTTGGCGCGCTCGCCTTAGCGCCTGTGCGGACGACTTAACCGCTTCGAGGCTATGGCTTGTCAGGAGGGGAGGTGACGCTTTCGCATCGAGCAGCATTTTGCCAAGCTCACTGAGGCTCTGCCGCTCGGCCAGCGGATAGACTTTTACCTTTTTCAGGTCCAATCGTGCAGGATAATCTTTCATATCAAGCTGGGCGTTTTTATCGTAGGTAGTGCGAGCCCGTCGGCGCAATCACTTTCGAGTTGCCGTCTTGAGCCGGGTGCAGAACACTTTGGCGCCGAACAGCAAAATGATCAAAGCAGCGGTCTGCCAAATTGTAGCGCGGGCGTCCTCGCCTGCGAGTTTGCCGGGCGTCACGCCCGGCGCGAGCTTCTGTCTCAGGTGCCCATCGTCTCAATAAATTCGGTTACGCTCTCATGACTATCGCCTTCGTCGGTCGCGTCGAATTCGCCCCTCATTTCGCCCCACGACCGGATATTAGCCACGTGCTTTTTGATTTTGACGGAACGCTGTCATTGATTCGCCAGGGCTGGCCTGAAGTCATGGTGCCGATGTTTGCCGAGTTTCTGCCGCCGGTCTCGGGCGAAACAGATGAACAACGACGCCAGCTTTGTTTTGACGACATCATGCGACTCAACGGCAAGCAAACGATCTACCAAATGATTCAGCTGGCCGACCGAATCGAAGAGCGGGGTGGCAGCCCCCGCGAACCGCTGTGGTACAAACACGAATATCTCCGCCGATTGGATGAGCGGATTCGGAGCCGAATCGAGGGACTGCGAGTGGGGCGGCTTCGCAAGGACGACGCGCTGGTGTACGGCGCGCGGCGGCTGCTCGAATTGCTGTGGACGCGAGGGCTACCCATGTATTTGGCCAGTGGCACCGATGAAGTGTTTGTAAAACAGGAAGCCGAGTTGCTCGATTTGACGCAGTTCTTTGGCAAACACATTTACGGCGCGCTGGACGATTACAAACAGTTCTCCAAAAAATTGGTGATCGAGAGGATTCTGCGGGACAATCAAATTCAAGGTGCCCAACTGCTATCCTTTGGAGATGGCTATGTTGAGATCGAGAATACAAAAGAAGTAGGCGGCCTGGCCGTCGCTGTCGCGAGTGACGAAGCTCGCAACGGTTCGGGCGAGTTTGATCAATGGAAGTACAAACGGCTTCTCGGGGTCGGAGCCGATGTGGTTATTCCGGATTTCCGCGACGCTGAGGCGCTGATGCATCGGGTTTTGAGCCCAGAATAAAGTGGCGCAGGAAGAAGTAACGCAGGGTTTACCCTGCTGTATCACCGACTTTTAGTCGGCAGTCATTATCGACCACGCATCTGTGCAGGCTAAAAACCTGCGATACGGCAGGCTGAAAACCTGCGCTACTTAAGCTTCGGTCAAACCAGCTTTTTCAATTTTGGATCCTCGGCGAGCCGTTTCACCAATTCCTTCACCTTTTGCGCCTGGCTCTTGTGGGCCAGCAGCGTTGCATCATCGGTTTGAACCAGGATTGAATCACGCAACCCGACTACTGCGATCGGTGTGCGGCGAGCTTTGGACCGTGCGTCAAAAATAATGTTTCGCGCCGCATCGACATGAATGAAGTCGGCGATCGCGCAATTGCCTTCCGGATCGGCTTTCAGGTGGCGTCCCAGAGCTGTCCACGAGCCCAGGTCATCCCACGCAAAAGCGCCATCGGCGACCAGCACATTCTGCGCGTGCTCCATCAGCGCGTAATCGATCGAAATCTTCTTGAGGTCCGCGTATTCCTTGGCCAAAACCTTGTTCAGTTTCGCTGGTGTCCCGGCGACTTTGAACCAGCGCTGGCAGGCGGCATACATCTCGGGTTGATGCTTCTGCAAACCCTCCGTGATCGTCACAAACGACCAAATAAACATGCCGGCGTTCCATCGATAGTGCCCGCTGTTGAGATATTCGAGGGCTTTATCAAAATGCGGTTTTTCGACGAACTGCTCAGCGCGATAAAACGCAGTCTTGTAGGATTTAATGCCTTGCGGTGGGGGCAAGGGTTCGCCCACGCGGATATAACCGTAGCCGGTGGCCGGTTCGGTCGGTTTAATGCCGATCGTAATGATGGCTTGTCCTCGGGCGGCCAGATCAAACGCGTCGCCGAGCACCTGCTGAAATTTTCTTTCTTCCGGAATAACATGATCGGCAGGCAAGACGGCCATTACGCCGGTGGTCGAGCGAGCTCCTACCAGGGCCGCCCCTAAGGTCACTGCCGCTGTTGTGTCGCGCCCAATTGGTTCCGCGATCAGGTTTTCTTTGGGCAATTTAGGCAATTGTTTGCGTACCTCGGGCGCCTGCGTTTCGTTCGTGATGACCAGAATATTTTTTATGGGCACTAGCGGCATCACGCGATCGACTGCTTGCTGCAGAAAGGAACGTCCTCCCAGGAGTGACAGGAGTTGCTTGGGAGTTTTTTCGCGGCTCACCGGCCAAAAGCGTTCGCCTTTGCCGCCCGCCATGATGATAACGAAACGATCTTTATTTGAAACAGGTTTGGAACTCATGGGTCATCGCCGGATTCAAACGCTTTCTAAGGCGAACCGCCGCCACTGCTGACTCAGAGGTACCTGTTTAGCGTAACGCAGACATTCCCGTCTGCCGTATTGCCGACATTCCTGTCGGCAGGCTTTAAGACACGCCCGAGCCAGGTGTAGAACGCGAGTCTAGGCAGGCTGGAAAATTTGCGATACAGCAGCCAGGAATGTCTGGGCTGCGCATGCACCTGCGCTAAACACTTACACTTAGATCAAACGGGACCCTAATCAAAGCAGGGACCAAAATCAAACTTGATTCGGCGCGACCAACTCGGGTACAAACTGGCCGGTGTTCCCGCTGTACAGTACGTCTGGGGCTTCTACTGGCGATATGAGGCCCGCCCACCCCATTTCTCGCTGCCTGGTTTTGCTTCTTTTTTTGACTCTATGTCCGATTTGGCTCAGCTCTGCTGCGCCGGGGTCACGCGGGCGCGACCTGGCGACAACCAACAGTCCTGCTGCGCATTATGACAAGATGTCCTCCATGGGGCATCTGGCCTACGCGGTGGCTCAGGCTCGAGCCCAGCAACCGAATGGGGGAGCCGGCAGTAGTTTTCATGGGCACATTTCCCGGATGTTTATTCCAAATGGCGACGACGGGGATGAGGAAGACGGTCCGACGGGTGGCCAGGCCGAAGTCTCAATCGCGGTAGATGTGACCGGACAGCACATTGTGGTCGGGTTCAATGATACCCGCGGGTTTGCGCTAAATCCTTTTGGGGTTTCTGGCTTCGCGTATTCCGATGACGGCGGGGCTAGCTTCACCGACGGCGGCCAACTTTCAACGACCGGCAACTCCGCCTTAAATGGGGCAATCGGTGGAACCCAATACCCCCAGGTGTTCGGCGATCCCGATGTGAAATACGTCCCCGGCGGAGCCGGGTTGCAGTTCGTTTATGCGTCGATCATGGTTAAAGGCCTTGGTACGGCGCCTAATTTTACCGGCACGGCACAGACGCTCTGCATCCATCGTTCGTTCGATGGCGGACATACCTGGCAAGGGCCATTCGAGGTTACCGCCGCAACCAATCCCACCGGGGTCCTGCAAGGCGGCAACGCTCGCGATGCCGCCGATAAGGAGTTTATCGACGTGGATCCGGATTCCGGCCGCGTGCTGGTGAGTTGGTCGAGCTTTACCAGCACGGCCGTGATCTCCGGCGGCGTTCAGATCTCGACGGCTTACAGCGATGATGTGCTGGTGGGAAATCCCCCGAGCTGGTCGGCCCGCTCAGTGCTGAACTCCGGAGCTACCAGCTTTGATACCGGGTCGATTCCGCGGTTTGCAGGCAATTCTTCCAACGAAGTCTATGTCGTTTGGTCGCGATCGAGCGCAACGGTCGGCACTCCCTATGCCGGTTGGTCCTTCGGGAACATCGGCTTTGCTAAATCAGTCAATAACGGCCTAAGCTGGGCTTCGCCGGTAAATCTAACGTCCGATTTTTTTCCCATAGATTATATCCTGGGCAATGATCGTGTGCACAGTTTTCCTGGTTTGGCGGTGGACAATTCCGGCGGTAGCGGCAAGGGAAATGTTTATGTCGTTTATGTCAGCAACAGTAATAAGGATGGAGCCGATGTCGTGTTCCAACGGAGCACCGACCGCGGAGGCTCGTTCTCGGCGCCGGTTCTGCTGAACAGTCGGCCTGGCGCAGACCGCCCACAATGGTTTCCCACGATTAGTGTGGATGCCTCGACTGGACGTATCAACGTAGTCTACGACGACCAAGGTATTGCGACGAGCGGAGATCTAATGGAGATAACCTGGATCTACTCCGACGACGGCGGCCTTACCTGGTCCAAGCCCTCACCATTAACCAGCAGCCCTTTCCACGGAGGTTACGGCAATGATACCGGGCAGCCAAACCTCGGCGATTACAATGGGCTGACGACCCGTACGGGCTCCGTGTATGCCGCATTTTCGACCACGCCGGAGTTTTCGTTTTTCACGAACGGGCAACCGAGTTCGCAATTCAGCTATCCCAGTTTTCTCCCCGGAGCGAATCCTGCCGGCTTCAAGAAAGCCTCGATAGCGCCGATTGCGCTGCGACTCGGGCCTGTCACTTTTAGCGACAACGGCGGCAACGGATTCATTGACCCGAGCGAAACGATCCAGTTTACGCTCCCCTTGTTTAATTACCTCACCAACGGAATATCCTCCCCGGTTACTTATACCGGGGTGAGTGCAACGCTCTCGACGACCAACCCCGCCATCACGATCCTGAGCGGAACACAGTTCTACCCGAACGTAGCTCCGGGCAGTACCGGTTCCGACCTGACACCCTTTTCCGTTCAATTGCAGGGCGGTTTCGTCACGGGAACAATCATCGAGTTTACTTTGACGGTGAACACGGCTCAGGGCACCACGACTCTGCTTTTCTCAGAACCGACTGGTACACCTGTCGCAACGACGGTCTTTTCCGAAAACTTCAACGGCGTCACTGGGGGCAGCCTGCCAGCCGGTTGGACTACTTCCCATGGTGGGGGTAATAATGTAGTGCCTTGGACCACCAGCACTTCGGTGCCGAGTGCACCCGACAGCAATGCGCTGTTCCACGTCAATGCACGCGATGGCATTGCCAATAATCCAACCCGCTGGGAACGCGTTTTCAGCCCCTCGATTGCGATTCCTGCGGGCGCCTCGTACGCCACGCTGGATTTTGATGTTTGGTACAACACGGAGGACGATCCTGATTTCAATGTGCTTGCGTATGATGGGTTCTTCCTCCGGCTCATCGACCTGACTCCAGGTCGCAACGCGCGTACGTGCCTCGCCGAGGCTTTCGCCCAGGATTTCAGCACCGGGAACAGCTTTCATTACCCGAAACATCTGCCTCGCAACAGCAGCTCGGGGTATTTTGAGGATATGTCGGTCTGGGCCGGTTATTCCGGTGGCTGGCAACATGTCCAGATGAAACTGCCGGGCACGGCCGGTTCGACCTTCCAGCTCATTTGGGAGTTTACACAAGACAACGTCAACAGTGGCACCGACGTCCATCCGTTGGTTCCGGTCGCGGGAGTTGCGGTCGATAGCATCGTTGTCAAAAGCGTTGTGCTGGAGAGTACACCTCTTTTGACCTGGCCTGCACCTACTGCGATCACTTACGGCACGCCCCTCAGTGCCTCTCAACTCAATGCTACGGCCAGCGTGCCCGGCACGTTCGTTTACAGCCCAGCTAACGGAACGGTCTTGAATGCAGGCTCGAACCTCCTCTCCGCCGTGTTCAGCCCTACCGATTCTGTGCACTACACCAGTGCGACGGGCGCAGTTGGCCTCATCGTATTACCCGCGCCCTTGACGGCCACGGCGCAAAACGCGACGCGCGCCTATGGCCAACCTAATCCTCCTTTATCGGTTGGCCTGGTGGGGGTCACCAATGGCGACAATATTACCGCGAGTGCGACTTGCAGCGCGATATTCAGCAGTCCGCCCGGCTTGTACCCAATTGTGCCCGTGCTGGTCGACCCCGCCAATCGCCAGACCAATTATCAGGTTACTCTCATGAACGGCTCGTTAGCTGTGACGCAGGCTTTGGTCGTCCTGACGTGGACAAATCCCTCGCCTGTCGTTTATGGCACGCCGCTCAATTCGGCCCAGTTAAGCGCTTCCGCAAGCACGCCAGGCTCGTTCCTTTATACACCGGCCAGCGGCGCCGTGCTGCCTGCCGGTACTAATTCGCTTAGCGTCGTATTTACTCCCACCGATAGCGGTTACGGCGGTACTAATGGCGGCGCCAGCCTGGTAGTCCTGCCCTTCTTGATCTACGGAGGTATCGATCTCACAAATCCTGTGCAAGCCGTCGCCGACGCCGATAATGATAACATTCCCAACCTCATGGAGTACGCTTTGGGCCTCGACCCAAACAACCCCGCTGATGCGCAGGATGGCATGACCGTTTCTCTCACCACGATTGGCGAAAACCAATATTTACTATTGCAGTACAAACGGCGAACGGCTTCGCCGGCTTTGCCATTGTACTATGTTCCCGAAGTCTCAAGTGACGGCCAGACGTGGTCCTCCGATGCTGGTCACCTTAGTCAAACCAGCGTCGTAGCACTGGACCCAGACTTTGATTGGGTGACGGTGCAGGATTTGACGCCTACCACACCGTCTGCGGCCCGTTTCGTTCGGCTGCGCGTGGGAGAGAACTAGGCGGTTCAAAATAAACTGTAGCCCACTGGTGCGACACGGATCGTTTCTCTCTCTGCTTCGTTCAAGGAGACCTGGTTTAACGTAGCGCAGGCATTCGCGTCTTTCGCACCGCGGACAGATTTCGAAAGAAACCCGGAGAATCTAGGCAGCCTGGGAAAGGCTGCGTTACAGCAGACAGGAATGTCTGCGCTACTCGTTCGCCCGCGTTGTGGGCTCACCATATTTTGCTCTCAGCGAGTCCATAAATGTCACATCTTTTCACTTGACCATTTTCCCATAAAGTCACCACTATCGAGTGTCCGCTAATGCGGCAGATTCTTGCTAGTAACTTAGTTAATGTTGAACATGAAAATCACAAAACCCCTCCTGTGCGCGATCGGCCTCGCTGGCCTGGCCAGCCTTCCCGTCCTCGCTGCACCGATGGAAACTCCTGGTTTCCTCAAGCTCGAATGTTGGTTCTCCCCATTGCGCAATCCCTCATTGACCGGGACGGCGGTAGGCATCCTGCAAAGCGATCCGAATTATCCGAACACGCCGGATATGGTGAGCTACGTGTCCGGGATGGATACACGGCCGGTATTTCCGGATAACACGCACGATGAATATGGTCTGAAGCTTTCAGGTTGGATCACGCCGAGCGTTACGGATGATTATTATTTTTATCTGCGCAGCGATGATGCCTCGCAGCTCTATATCAGCCAGGACGCAACCGAGATCAACGGGTTGTTGGTCGCTGAAGAGCCGAGTTGCTGCCTGCCTTTCCAGGAGCCCGGCAATCAGGAAACGACTTATCCCATCCATATGGTCGCTGGCCAGAAATATGCCTTGTATATCCTGCTGAAGGAAGGCGGCGGGGATGACTTTGTTCAGGTGGCGATGCAATCCGCCACGGGCACCACTCCTGCCGCGTCGCTGGCGCCGTTGGCCAGCACGATGCTGAGTTCGATGCCCGATTCGGCGGGCGCTTCGCTGAATATTACCCAGCAACCAGCTAATGGCTCGACAGCCGAAAACGTCGCGGTGAGCTTCTCCGTCGCGGCGACCGGCACCAGCTCATACGGTCAATACACTGCCGGCGGGAGTGGCACCAGCACAGCCGGCCTCGCCGCCATTCTAGGCACCAAGAACTCCGTCGCCGTATTCTATCAGTGGTTCACGAATGGCGTTGAAGTTCGAGGCGCCAACAGCACGAATTATACGATTACCTGGCCGAAGAAAGCCCAAGACGGCACGAAAGTGAAATGCTATGTCGCCGTGCCTGGCCTTCCAAAGTACAGCAGTGAAGCGACCCTGACCGTGACAGCGGACACTACGCCGCCGACGGTGGTGAAAGTGACGCCCGACCTGAGTTTTACTTCGTTACTGGTGAAGTATTCGGAACCGGTGACCGACACTGCGGTGAACAAAATGAACTACGGCATCAATCAGGGTGTCACGATTTCAACGATAACTCGCGTGGACCTGCAAACAGTGAAGCTGACGACGAGCAAGATGCCCGACAGCACGGTGTTTACGCTGACGATTAATGGTGTTCAAGACACGGCAACGCCGGCCAACAACATCGCCAACAATACGCAAATCCAATTCCGGTCCTATGTATTCATGGCCGGCACGGTGCTGCATCAGAAGTATACCGGGTTCGACAACAACACCGGTTATAATGACAATAACCTTTTCAATGACCCGCGCTATCCACTCTCCCCCACGCGGCAGGACCTGATGTCGTTCTGGGAATATCCCAAGGACGGCCAATATCGGGACTTGAATACTGAACCGAACGGACCGGAGAACAGGTACTATATGGATGTGATCCAGGGGTTCGTGATCCCTCCGGCGACCGCTGATTATGTGTTCTTCATCGACGGCGCGGACAAAGTGACGCTTTATTTGAGCACCGATGACTCGCCGGCTAACAAGAAAGCGATCGCCACCTTGAGCGGTTGGACTAACCCGCGCGATTGGAACCTGGGGCAACCCCAAAATGATCCGACCACGCCGCCAACGGACATGGTGCCGGCGCGCTCGGATACCTATGCCGGCACCCTGTGGCCCAATGGCAATACGATTACTCTTACCAACGGGCACCGTTACTATATGGAACTGGTCCATTATGATCCCAGTTGGGCCGGCGCCGACGACTTTGCTGCCACCTACAAACTCGCAGGCGAGGCTGATCCGGTTCCTGGTGACGCACCCAGGCTCACGGGGAGCATGGTCGGTTTCTACTTCGATCCGACTGGAGCGAGTGTGAATTTCACTCTGCAACCGCAGAATGCCAGCGTTGCTGAAGGAGGCACGGCCACCTTGACCGCAGCTGCGACAGGCACTTCAGCCTATGGAACAAACGTGATTTATCAATGGCAGTCGGCGCCCAAGGGAAGTTCGACCTTCACCAATATCCCGGGTGCGACCACAGCTTCATTCAAGACCCCGCTGTTGACGCTGGCGGACGACGGCACGCAATACCGTGTAGTGGCGACTGTGCCGCCAATCTCGGAAAACAGTTCCGTCGCCACCGTGACAGTTCTACATGACACGACTCCGCCAGTGCCGACGGTCGGCGCGATGCTCGACACGGTTGCCGGAACGGTCGATGTCGGTGTGACATTTGACGAGCCGTGCGACAGCGCCTCGGTCGGCGCGCTCGCCAATTATTCCGTTTCGTCGGGGAATATCACGAGCATCGAGGTATTCACGAACCGGTTCACGCCCAACTCTCGCAATCCGCTGGTGATGATTCTGAAGCAAAGCGTCTTATTGAAAGTCACCGGCTTGTCGGGCAGCGGCAATCTTACCATCAAGAACATCGCCGACATTCATGGAAACGCGATCTCCACGGTCACACTTCCCTTCACGGTTGATACGAAGCTGAAATGGGGCGTCGTGGGTGCCAATGAATTCGGCGGGATCAATGCGGTGGTCCCTGTGGCCGCCAACGGCTACGACCTTTACAGCGATGGTGTCGGCGAGTGGGCCTCGTATGACGAAGCGACCTTCGTTTATGAGCAGCTCACAGGCGACTTCGACAAAAAACTGCGGGTCGAATACCAGGACGGTTCGAGCCAGTGGTCGCGAGCCGGCCTTATTGCCCGCGATGTGCTCAATTTTGGGGTAGATCGTGCGGCGCAGACCGGCGGCCAGGCCGGACGTTACCAGAAGTGCTTCGTTACGCCTGTAGGGGCTACGTTGACAGGGCCTGGAACGAGTGGCGCCCAGGATTATGAGCTTAACCGGCGGCTTGATACAGGCGGGATTACGGACGGCGCACCGTTTAGCGGCGCCAATATCATTCCGCCGTATCCAAATGCCTGGTGCCGCATCCAGCGTGTCGGCCAGACATTCAATCTGTTCCGCAGCAGCGATGGCGTTAATTGGGTGAAGCTCGGTGCGACGACCTGGGGCGTGGATGATGCCTCCAAGACGCCGATGCCGGCGACTCTGTACGTGGGACCCGAGTTCGCCCCTGAAATCGGCAATGTTCCTCAGGTTGGTGATAAAGGCACGTTCCTGGCGCGGATTCGTGACTATGGCGATTATGTCGCCACGTTCGATCCACAGCTGAAGCTGACCGCCGATGCGACGGGCAAGCTGACGATTACCTGGTCGACTGGGACCCTGGTCTCATCGTCAACGGCCAACGGCACCTACTCACCGGTGTCCAATGCGACCAGTCCATATCCGGTGACGCCAACCGGCACCGCGACGTTCTATCGCGTCAAGCAGTGATTTGCTAACAGATAACTCCTCCATAAGGGCCGGGCGTTTGCCCGGCCCTTTTTTTGACTGGTCGCCATTGCAATTGGAAATCGAAAATTGAGAATCGGAAATTGAACGTTTGCGGCCTCCGATTTCATTACTGTGCGACGAATTGCACCGGAGGTTGCTCCGACGAACTGCATCTCCGGGTTGCGTGGCTCATGCTACAGCGGGCCTGACAATGTTTCCTTGCGATTGGGAGCTCCTGAGGAGTAGCCTAATACTGCTCCGAACCCGCTTGGGATTCGCAGTGAGTTATGGCTAGAGCAATGGAGCCATTGGTGGGGCACCGCTTAACGCGCGCGATTTTCGTTGTGCTTTCCCTGGCTTGTGCTTCATGGCGGGCATGGGCGGGTTTGGAGATCGAATGGAGCTCTCAAATCAATGTCGACCGAATCGTCGGCCTTCAATTGGATGCCCAAACCAACACCTTCGTTTTGGGTTCTGTAGGGTCCGCCGGATTCAGGTTGGTGAAAATCGACGTTACAGGCCACCAACTCTGGGCGGTTTCGGGACTTGGCCCGCCTCAGGTATTGGCCGTTAACGGCCTCGGTGAATCGGTGGTGTGTGACACCTGGTGGGTTACGAAGTACAATCCCGCCGGAGACGTGTTGTGGCAACGCGCCATCGGCGGCGGCGTGAGTCCTAACGCAGCAGTGCTGGATGCGGGAGGCAACGTTATTGTAGGTGGATACCAGGTCCTCATCAAATGGGGGCCTGACGGCGTTCTGGCGGGCAGCGGCTTACGATATGGTGTCGATTCAGCTTGATTCAGCGGGTGCAATTATTGTGCAAGGGGGAAACAGCCTCTCTAAGTATACACCGGAAGGCACGTTGGTTTGGCAGGACTTTCAGATTCATCCGGAAGTTCTGGCGCTGGACCCGGTCGGCAACATCTACGCCGGTGGGAACAAGTGGCCTAATCTCGCCGCGATCAAATACTCCCCCGAAGGAGCGGCCGCGTGGCTGAGCCTTTTCTGGAACCCAGTGGGAGATGTTCAGACTTTGGATCGCGCCTTGGCGAGCGGATTAGACCAGGGTAGAAATATGTACATTGTGGCTAGAGCTACTGGCTACACTTACCGACTTGCCCCGACCGTGCTGAAATTTGGGCCAGACGGAGCGCTGCAATGGGTCTCACGTACTGCGCCCAGTATTGTGGCGGCTGCGGTTTTCGACCCGCCGGGGAACAGCTACGTCAGCGTTTTGGATTCGCCCGGGCTGGGTGCCCTGCTGAAGTTCGACTCTTTGGGAACACTGCTCTGGGGCCAGACACTAACTAATTCCGTGGGAGCGCAGATGGGCTCAGCGGCGCTGACACTGGCCGCCGAAGGCGAGCTTATCTTGGCAGCACCCACTTGGTTTGGCCCCACCAATGCCCCGGCGATGGTCATGCGCTGCCGGGATGTGCCCGTGGTCGGCGCCCCCACGATTAAGAAGCCTCCAGCGTCAACTACGTTTGTCGCTGGGACGGAACTTAGGCTCGTGGTCGAAGCGGAAGGAAGTTTACCTTTGACCTTCCACTGGATGCGGAACGGAACTCCGCTCGGGTCCGGTACCACGTCCGTTCTGACCATCACCAACGTGCAACCAGCAGACGCCGGGGAGTACGTGGTCAGCGTCGGTAATTCGGTCGGCGTCGCCCAGAGCGCCTCGGCGACGGTGGTTGTTGCAAGTATGCCTGTAATCGTGCAACAACCTGAGGCGACCAGCACGGTCATCGGCAGCGGCTTCGCGCTTTCCGTTGCCACGACTGGAACCTCGTCCCTGCAATATGTCTGGAGGTATGGCGGTATCCCGATTCGCGGTGTTGATGGTCCCGTCCTCACGATGGAGAACGTGAAACTATCTCAAGCCGGTGATTACGACGTGGTCATCTCTTCCCTGGCGGGCTCGGTGACGAGTTCTGTCGCCCATGTGTCTGTATTCACGTCTTACCGGCTGGCTTGGAGTACCAACGTTCAGACTGGCCTGCGGATGAGCGCCAGTTCCGCTACGCTCCCCGCGCGAGACGGGAGCATTTTCGCTGGCGCATTAGACAACCTGAGTGCCCTTACAGGAACGGGAGGGCTTGAGTGGGCGCTTCCGGAAGTCCCTGCGCAGCAGCTTGCCCTGGCCGCAACAAATGGGGTATTTGCAGGCGCGAGTGAGTACGGGGCCGACAGTTACGCAGAATGGAGGCTTGCCAAAGTGTCTGCTAAAGGCGCAGTGGAGTGGCGTCAATCCTTTCGCTTCGAGCGTCCAGGCGATGACTGGCTTGGAGGTCTGGTGCCAAGCCCCAACGGGGACCTTTATGTGGCGGGCTCTACTGGTGGTTGGGGGAATCAGCACCTCGTGATGCTGCGTCTGGACGCGAACGGGCACCAGGTGTGGCGGGCTGACTACACCGATACGAACACCTTCAACAGCGTCGAGGCTGGAGTCGCGATGGATTCTCTGGGGAATCTGATTCTCGCAGGCAGCACCGGCCCCGACCAGAACATGGACGTATTGATAGTCAAGTATGACCAAGCAGGGCACCTGCTCTGGGTTCGAACTTTTGACGGCCCCGCGCACCGGGATGATACAACCAGGGGGCTAGCGCTCGATGCTGATGGGAATATTGTCGTGGCGAGTGCATCGATCCGAACCAATGGCTACGCCAGCTTCATGACGTTGAAATATGACTCCGCAGGGGCTTTGCTTTGGGCGGCTCAGTTCACGGGAGCAGACCAGGACTACCTTTTCCCGTTGGGTGCTTTGATAGACCGGGATGGCAACGTTGTGGTTGCCGGGTACGTCCAATCGCAACCACGATTCTATTACTTGACGATCAAGTACTCGAAAGCCGGCCACGAACTCTGGGCCAGAAGATTTAGTCCAGCCAATGTTCCAATCAAAGCATGCGCAGTAGCGATGGATCAGGTCGGCAGCATTTATGTGACCGGCTTCGCCGGCATCGTCGCATATTCGCCGCAAGGCGAAACGCTTTGGTCTGATGCTTCCCTGCCTGGCGACTCTGTGGCGATTGACAGAAACGGAGCTGTTTATGTGGGCTATGCCTGGGATTTTGCTCATCGCGTGTCGAAGTATGAGGGCGCCCCATTTGCGGGGCAGATTGTCAGTCTCTCTCCAGGGGATGTGATTCGGGGTTGGTTCATTGGCTTGGCTGGTACCACTTACCGAATCGAGAGCTCCTCCAATCTGAGCGACTGGCTGATTCTGACAAATGTGTCTGGAGCTGGCGAAGTGCCCGTGCCATTTGTGGACGCCCAAGCCAGCGAAGCAGGCCAGCGTTTCTATCGCGCGAGCCACAGCGTGCCATGAGTTTCCATTCGGATGCAAAATGAGTTTATGGCGAGTTCAGAGTGTGGTTCCTCTCACCGACCGCGTTGTGAGTAGGCCTGACGGAAGTTAAATTGCTACTGTGGTATTAGTCGGTTCGCTGAGCGAGCCATTGGCAGGCCTGCGGCCAGACCTCTTTTTGGGCGCGGCCGCCGATCGCCAGGCCGATGTGGCCACTGCCTTCCAGGAGGATTGTTTTGCGATCTTTCGAGCCGACGAGGTCGTTGAAGGGTGTACCTTGCGAGCAGGGCACCAGATCGTCTTTGCCGGCCATGATATTGAGCACCGGGCAAGTGATATTCTGCAGGTTGACGATATGCTTGCCGACGGGCATGCGGTTTTGAGTGAGGAGATTCTGCTGATACAAATATTTTACAAATTGCCGATAAACCTCGCCGGGGACAGCGATGTTGTCATTCAACCAGCTTTCGGTGGTCAAAAAATCATCGATAAATTTTTCCTCGTGCATGTGCTCGTAGAAATTGATTGGCTTCTCGATGAGATTGCCAACGGGTCGCAGCAAGAGAAATGTTGCCTGCAGGAATTCAGGCGGGCAGTTGCCGAAAGCATCGACAAATTTATCGACATCGAAGTTTTCGGGACGTGTCCAGACGCTGAGCAGACCGTCGTGCGCTGCAAAATCGATTGGTGCGGCGAGGAGGATTAAGTTTTTAACCCGTTCGCCGTGCAAGGCGGTGAACATGGCGCTCATGGTTCCGCCCATGCAGTAGCCGAGGACATTTACTTGCTCGCATCCTGTGCGCTCGCGTAAGTAATCGAGCACGTTGACCATGTAGCCGTTAATGTAATCGTCCAGGGTGAGGTGCCGGTCTGCGGGGGTGGGAATGCCCCAATCGACGAGATAGGTATCGAAACCGTGTTCGACGAAGTTGGCAACGACGCTGCGTCCTTTCTTCAGATCGAGGATATATGGCCGGTTGACCAGCGCATAAATGAATACGACCGGGGTGCGATACCGCGGCTTTTCGGTGCCGACGTAATGCCGCACTTTGAGCCGGTCTTCTTCGTAAACCGTGGTCGAGGGGGTGACGCCCTTGCGT
Source organism: Candidatus Limnocylindrales bacterium (assembly GCA_035495315.1). Taxonomy (GTDB): domain Bacteria; phylum Verrucomicrobiota; class Verrucomicrobiia; order Limisphaerales; family UBA8199; genus DATJGF01. The sequence continues at coordinate 77,599 of DATJGF010000234.1, read as the reverse complement.
ATGCTCTGGGCACGATGCCAGAGCGTCGGCAGATTGGCCATGCGCCCGATGGCAGCGGAGCTTTCAGCTAAAACCGTTTTTTGCCATTGGACCCAGGGGTTGAGGAAATCGGTGGTTTGGTTCATTGGGTGGTTGTTTTCCTGGTTCTTTGCGGCGCGCGTGGACTCTTCCGCTTGCGCGGGATGGGATTGCGATGCGCGGCGGCTTTTAAGGCTTCAACCTGTTGGCAGAGATCTTCGATGCGATCCAAGAGCCGTTTCTCCATATGCCGGATATTGAGCATGATGGTATCGATATCGTCTCTGGAGGGGGCCTGCATTTCGTTGCGCGCTTTGGCCAGAAATTCGCCCGTGACTTTGCGGAAAGCGACCGCGTTCTCCATCCATTGCTTCATCCCCTCGAGAAATTGGGGTGAGCGCATGAATTCCTCCCAGGATTCGGCCAGCGCTTGAAAGACTCCGCTGCGAATCTGGCGCAAGACTTCGGGTGGGGCAGAATTGGGCCCAGCGGCGAGGCCGGCCTGAATCATTTTGGAAGCTGAATCCATCCAGATTTTCTGAAAGGCCGCGGCTTGCTCGGCCGTCTTTTCAAAGGTCTCGTCCATAGGTGTTGTCCGATTGCCGGCGTTTCACGATGACGGCTATACCAGGCCTATCAGTTCTCCCTGGCGCGCTAACAGAGTTCGACGGCCATCGCGACGGCCTCACCGCCGCCAATGCACAAACAGTTTATTCCCACGCGTCCGCCGCGCTCTTTGAGCGCATTGAGCAGCGTGGTCAAGGTGCGAGCGCCGCTGGCGCCAATGGGATGACCCAGCGCCACTGCGCCACCATGGACGTTTACTTTCTGGAAAGGAATGTGCAATTCCTTCATTGCCGCCATCGGGACAACGGAGAATGCCTCGTTGATTTCGAACAGATCGATTTGCGCGACGCTCAGCGAAAGCTTGTTGAGAAGTTTTTCAATCGCGCCAATCGGCGCCAGCGTGAACCATTCCGGTTCTCGGGAATATGTCGCATAACCCAGGATTTTGGCCTGCGGCTTGAGGGCCAGCTGCTTGACCTTTTCGCCCGACAGCACTACTACGGCCGCCGCGCCATCGTTGATGCTCGAGGCGTTGCCGGCTGTCACAGTTCCTTTCTCACCGAAAGCCGGTCGCAGTTTCCGGAGCTTTTCCTCGTTGAATTTCTTCGGATTCTCGTCTTCGCCAACCATGACTGTCTCTTTACCGGCCTTCACCGCGATGGGTTCTATTTCGCGCGCAAAGCTCCCTTTTTTGGCTGCCTCGAGGGCGCGCTTGAAGCTGGTGACCGCAAACTCATCCTGTTGCTCCCGTGTGAACCCGTATTTTTCCGCGCAGCGATCTCCGCACAAACCCATGTGTACATTCTTATATACGTCCCATAGCCCATCGCGGATCATCGTGTCGACCAACTCGCCGTTGCCCATGCGGTAGCCGCTGCGAGCCTTCTCGAGAAGGTAGGGGGCGCGGGACATGTTTTCGGTCCCGCCGGCGACGATCATCGAAGCATCGCCGCACTGGATGGCTTGGGCTGCCAACATGACGGATTTGAGGCCCGAGCCACAGACTTTGTTGACTGATGTTGCACCTACCGTGGGACTCAATCCGGCGCCAATCGTCACCTGGCGGGCTACGTTCTGGCCAAGGCCGGCGCTGACGACGTTGCCGAAAATGACTTCATTCACCTGCTCCGCAGGAACGCCAGCCCGCGCAATGGCGGCTTTGACAACTGCGCTGCCCAAGGCCGGCGCCGGAACTGATTCCAGGCTGCCGCAAAATGTTCCGATGGGGGTCCGAACTGCACCGCTGAGATACACCTCATTATTCATAGTATTTCCTACATGCTGTGGTTTGTGATTGCAAGTTGCTCGATTCTTTAGGCTGGCCTGATCTAAATTATTTCTAGTCCGTTCCGATCGCCCGGTTTGGCGACTCGGCCGCGTTAACGAATTTTCAGAACGAGCTCACCGAAACATATTGCGTCGTTTCTCGATTTTGAAACCGGTTGATTCTACGCCGAGGCGCTCGAACCGGCTTGCTCGAATGATGAGTTAAGCGCTAGGCGGCTTTCGCCGTTTGCGCGACCTCGGCATTCTTCCGCACAAAGTCGATCCAGGAATCGATCGTGTGCGTGTTCAGCTCGGTGATGGCCTCGACATTGGACTGAACCGCTTTCATCGAGGAGCTCCAGAAATCCATCCATTTTGCCTGCGACTCGGCGACTCCGGCGGTTTGGACAGCATCGAGGGCCTTTCTCATGAGCTCTGCGCTGGTGCGACCGGTCTTCTCCATCAATTGCATTGTTTCCTCGAGGCGCTTTTGGGCCAACGGCATCGCATTGCTGGAGATGGCCGTCAACCGTGCGAATTGCCTTTGCCAATCCGCCGCGGTCATCGCCTGGCCGAGTACGCGCGTCCACCATTGGCCGGCCTCTTCCTGGAAACGTTGGCCGGTGCGTACGGCCTGTTCATAATTGTGCCTGGCCTGGTTGGCCATAGCGTTTAGCGGCCGGGTTGCTTCACTCGTTGCCGTGGTTGCTCGATGATTTCTGGATTTCGCTGCCATAGTCTTGCCTTTCGTGTTTGATTCTGGTTCTGCCGCCCCGCGCCTTTGCCACATGTTCGAACGCCTGTGCCCGCTTAGAAGTCGGTTGCCGTCGTCGCTGCGGAGTTGCTGCCTGCAAATTTAACTGCAGAGTATCAGCCGACCTCCCCGGCTTGTATGGGGTACAAACCCTAATTTTTCGAAGTGCTGGTATTAGAGATTTGTTTGACGGCAAACGAGTCGGAAGGCCGAGCTCTTCGAGGCCCAAAAACAAAGGGAGATGCTTGGGCTCGCGGAGGTCGGCCTTCCGAAAAGGTTGAACCATAAAAATGTTCTATGCGAAAGCTGTCGATTGATTATCTTTAGCACTGAGAATCCTGACAACTTGTGGATAGCTTGTGAGCAAAGTGCTGCTAATTGATGATGAAGTCGACGTGCAATACTCGTTTCAGCGGATCTTTGATTCGCCCGAGGTCGAGTTAAGCGCGGCATCGAGTGGGGAAGAAGGGCTGCGTCTCATACCGAAGCTGAAGCCGGACCTGGTAATGATGGACGTGCGGATGGGTGGTATGACGGGTTTAGAAACGCTGCGGCGGATCCGGCAGATGGATTCGAAGCTGCTGGTGATCCTGATGACGGCGTATGGGACAACCCAAACAGCGATCGAGGCGATGAAACTCGGCGCGTATGATTACCTGCTCAAGCCGTTTGATGTGCCGAAACTCAAGGAGATTGTCACCAACGCGCTGAAAGCCGCGCGCGACATGCGTCAAGTGGTTTCTTACCAGCCGCTGCTGGAAAGCGAAGATTACGAGTTGGGGATCGTCGGACGCAGCGAGCCGATGCAACAGGTGTTTAAGTTGATCGGCCAGTTGGCGGCATCGGACGCGACGGCATTGATTACCGGTGAAAGCGGCACCGGGAAGGAACTGGTTGCCCGCGCGATCTATTGCCATAGCAATCGGAACCAGCAACCGTTTCTCGCGGTCAATTGCGCGGCCATCCCAGAACAGTTGCTTGAGAGCGAACTTTTCGGCCATGAACGTGGCGCGTTCACCGGGGCCACCTTGCAACGGATTGGCAAATTCGAACAATGCAATCGAGGCACGTTGTTCCTGGACGAAATCGGGGACATGACGCCGGCGACCCAAACCAAAATTCTGCGCGTACTGCAGTCGGGCACTTTTGAACGGGTGGGCGGCAATCAACCGATCAAAGTCGAGGTGCGGATTATCGCCGCGACGAACAAGGCGCTGGAGCAAGCGGTGGCGACAAGGCAATTTCGTGAGGATTTGTTTTACCGGCTGAATGTGGTGCGCATCCACATTCCGCCGTTGCGCGAGCGGCGCGACGATATCCGCTTGCTGGTAAATTATTTCTTGAGGAAATTCGCGAAAGACCAGGCGGGACCGCCGCGTTCGATAGCTCCGGCGGCGCTCAAGGCGCTGGAAAAATATCATTGGCCGGGCAATGTGCGCGAATTGGAGAATGTCGTGCGGCGGGCGCTGGTAATGGCCAAGGGAGAGGCGATCCTCGCTTCCGAACTCCCGGTCGAAATTTCCGGCCAGGGAGTGACTGTCAGCGCAAACCAGCTGGCGTCTGGCCCCGCCGAAGGGGGCGCTTCCGATACGGCGGCATTGGCCCGCCAGTTATTCCAATGGGCCCGGCGCGATCCGAAATTAAAAATCATTCCTGCGGTCGAACGCGAACTGGTAATCCAGGCGTTGAAAGAAACCAGTGGGAACCAGTTGCACGCCGCCAAGCTGCTGGGCATAACCCGTGCTACCCTGCGCAAGCGGGTGGAGAAGTTCGGGATTCAGCGTGAGCTAAGCATCAAGTAATCTACGTGACCGAACCGAGCCTGCTGCTTTTAATCCCCGCCTATAATGAAGAACGCCGCATTGAGCCGGTCTTGCGGGAGTTCGGCCAGTACTTCGGTCAGCAGTACCGCGGCAAGTTCCAGCTCGTGGTGGTGCTCAACGGCTGTCGGGATAACACTCTCGGGGTGGTCAAAACGGTGGCGGCCGATTTTCCGGTCATTAGCGCGCTGGATTTTCCCGATCCGATCGGCAAAGGCGGGGCCCTGATCGAGGGCCTCAAACTGGCCCCAACCGCCGATGTCGTCGGCTACGTTGATGCTGACGGCGCGTCTCCTCCCGCCGCTTTTCATGCGTTGGTTAAACTGCTCGATCGGGCTGACTGCGTCATTGGCTCGCGCTGGTTGCCTGGCGCCGTGCTTCATCAGGCCCAAACCCGGGTGCGCCGCTTCGCCAGCCGCTGCTTTCATTTGGTGGTTGAAACCTTCTTTGGAATGCACATCAAAGATACGCAGTGCCCCTGCAAGGTGATGCGCCGTGCGGCCGTGGAGAAGATTCATTCTTCGCTCCGCATCGCCGACCTGGCCTTTGATGTGAACTTGCTTTATTCGCTCAAACATGCCGGCTTTTCGGTGCTCGAAGTGCCTACCGAATGGACCGACAAAATTGGATCGAAAGTCACTGCTTCACTGTTCCGCTCCTCGCTGACGATGTTCCTCTCTGTGTTGCGAATCCGGCTGATCTATTCCCCGTTGTATAAATGGCTGCGCCCGTTGCGCCCGTTGGAAACCTGGGTTTATAAGAAACTACGCGCGCCCGTTCCACGTTCTGTGTCGTCGAAAGCCCGGCTGGATTAGGATTAGGATGAGGATTAGGAGCCGGAATAATCCTAATCGTAAGGACCTTCTAGAAATCATCTCCATAAATCCCGATAGTGGCCTCCGCGGTAGGGACCGCTCGCCGAGCCTTTCCTGCGCAAAAACGGGTCGCCCGCTCGGCGAGCCGGCCCCCACCATTTATGAGGTGTTTTTAGTGTTTTAAAGAAAACCAGCCACACAAGCCGAGCAGGAGGAGGTTGAATGCACCGACGGTTTTCAGCACGGTGACGAGGCTGGTGTGAAATTCGGTCAGACCAATCATGTAGGCGACGGACAAGAGGAAGACGCTGAGCGCCAGGCCCCATTTGGAATCGGGCCGAGCCAGCAGATTATTGAGAAGCACGTTGGCCAGCGACAAGGGGACCATCGCAAAGGCATACCAGGGTAGAATCGATGAGGCGACCTGGACGAACTCCGGTTTGTAAATTAAGCGAACGACCCAGGGACCCACCAACCATAACCCGAGCGCGCCGGTTACAGCCAGGAGGCCCGTCCCCATCAGGACCACGCCCATCAGATTGCTCTTTTCCGACCTGGCGGCGCTGTGCACCAGGCGTGGAAACATTACCGACGCCAACGGCAGCACCAGCCACATCAAAGCCCGCGAAAGAGTTCCGGCACTTACGTAAAAGCCGGCGACATTTTCGGGGAAGTAGGATTTTACAAAAATTGTATCGACTGTGAACAGGATCTGGAATCCGAGGAACGCCAGCAACAGCGGAACGGCCTGGCGAAGCAGGCCGCGGGCGTCAAACGGCTCGCCTTGGCCGAACCAAACTCCGCGCGTTTGCCACACCCCAATCAAGGCGGAGGCAATCACTCCAATCAGGACCCCGGTCATCATTCCGGCGGCATACGCGTGCAGCAGCAGCACTGCGACCGCCGCGACACTGAACCGGCCCACCGCATTGGCCAGCATACTCCATCCGAGCCAAAGGAAATTCTGTTGTCCCTGGAGCACGCCCCAGATCATTGGCAGCCAGAGCGACACCAAAACGACCGGCAGGGTGATCCAAAGGCCGGCCGGATTGCTCATGTGCCAGTGTTCGACGATGTGTTGCTGAAATAACAGCACGATGACCGCCCCGCAGGCCCACAGCAGAAAAGCCCCACCCGCGAACGCCCGCACCACCCCTGCGAGTTCTCCTTGCCGGCCGATTGCCAGTGCCTTGGCTGTTTGCTGCGTGAGAATCATTTGCAGCGGGATCGCCGGCAGCAGCATCACAATCGCCAGAAAAAAACCAAAGTTCCCGTATTCGCTGGCTGGAATTGCCTTGTTCAGCAGGTGGACCGCCCACATCAGCACGCCGCCACCGATGTTGGCGATCATCAGCCAGCCGCTCTGGCGGAAAAAAGAAGCCCGGTGGGCGGCCTGGCTCAATGGCGGGTTTTCGACATTCTCGGCAAGCATTGAGGGATTGGACTGGTGCGGAGCGTTTCGGTTCAAGGGAGGGAGCTGAAGAATTTGAGGAGCATAGCGCGCGCGCGTTCGAGGGAGTTGAGCGCGATCCATTCGTCGGCGGTATGTGCCTGGGCGATATCTCCTGGTCCAAACGCGACACTCGGAATCCCGTTTTGCGCCAACACGGCGGCGTCGCAGAAATAGTTAACTCCGGCGGGGCGACGCTGGCCCGTACTCTGCAAAAAGCGTCTCACGAGTGGGTTTTTGGTGTTCGTTTCCAGTGGCAGACAGGGCGCCTGCTTGTCATCGATGTGCGTGGCCTGCAGGTGGTTAGATTTCAATAAAGCGTTGAGCTCTTGCCGGACGCTGGCCTCGGTTTCACCTGGCAAGGTCCGGCGATCGACCAGGATGGTGCATTCATCTGGAACGATATTGGCCTGTGTGCCGCCGGAAATGACGCCGACGCTGACGGTCGCGTTGCCCAAAAGCGGGTGACGTTTGCGGGCGAGTTGGGCGGCATACTTCGTTTGGAGCAGATGCACTATCCGCGCCATGGAATGGATTGCATTACGGCCGAGCTCTGGACGTGCGCCGTGCGCCGATTTGCCACGAGTTCTGATACGCAGCCAGAGGCTGCCCTTATGAGCCGTGACGATAGCCAGGCGGGTCGGCTCGCCCACGATTGCCAAATCGGCAGAAAAACCTTTTGCTGCCAATGCCCGCGAGCCGGCCTGCGCGTTCTCCTCATCGATCAAGCCGACGAACATAATCTCGGTCTCCGCCGGGCGCTGGTGTTTGGTGGCAAGTTGACAGAGAGCTGACATCATCGCCGCGACCGAACCTTTGGTGTCACACGCCCCGCGACCGAAGAGACGTCCGTCCTTTATTCGCGGAACAAATTGGGAATCCTCAGCGACGACGGTATCGAGGTGCGGAGCGAGCAGGATTCGCTGGCGCATCTTGCCGCGGGGTGAGAGCCGCGCAAAGAGGTTCGACCTTCCGGGCAACACCGGTTGGAACGACACTTCCAGGCCGGCGTTTGCGGCCGTCGCACCGAGAAATTCAGCAACATTCCGCTCACCTGCGCGGGAATCACCTTTGGGGAGGAAGGCGGGGTTGACGCTGGGCAGCGCCACCAATTCACGCAACAGTTTTTCCGTTTTGATAATGGGCATAACGGCCGGATACAGGTCGTCGAAGCTATACTTAATTGGCCGGAGTGTCGAGAAGGGAGAGCATGGGCGTCGGGAGGCGCTGGCGAGCTACGGGGGGGAACAGCGGAACATTGAACATCGAACTTCGAACTCTGAACACTGAACTTTGAACGGCTCGATGTTCGAGGTTCAGCGTTCAGTATTCGATGTTCCGCTGTTCGGTAGCCCTTTACTCGCCCTCGTAACGAAAATTGAACCGTCCCTCCGGGGCGACATCGCCGCTGAGGTAAAAGTCCATCACCTCACCCGGGTACTGCAGGTGATCGGCCCATTTGAAATCAAGCGCGACGCTCGTTTTGCCTTTGGCTAGTCCGAGCGCAGTTCGTGGAACAGCGAGCGCCAGTTCGTGTCCTTTCACCGTCATTTTTAAGCGCGCAACCTTTTTCCAATGCCAGCCATCTTCGTTTTTTTCAAGCCAGGTGGTGTTGGCCGACTCGACTGTGCGATTAATGATATAATCATAGCCCTGCCAGCCGGTTTTGGATTCCTGGTCGGCATCGATCAACAACCACATCCAATTCGATCCAGTCGGCGGCGTGAGAGCCGCGCGGGTCTGAGCATAGAAGTAAACGTTGAGTGAGTCCCTGGCGACTTTACAGGCGACGATATCGTTTCGTCCGCTCACGTCGGTATATTTCAAACCGCCGACGCCATCAGAATCGCGTTTGAGCGTATCACCAATGTCGTCGCGGAACTCGGGGTCGACCTGGCGCCACTGATCGAACCTGGCATCGAGCTTGATCTTCTTTGCGGACGAGGCCGCAGGTACGGGCGGTGCGCCTTTGAACCGGCGGACATTGGCGACCAATTGATAATAGTAGTTATCCTCGTGGCCTCCTTTCATTGGCTCAATATCGCGGCTGAACTCTTCGTTAAACTGGTCAACAAACACCGGTGTGCCGTTGGCCTCGCCCCATCTGCCGGCGATCCATTCGTTCCAGCCGGTGACCATCACGAACGGGGCGCCAAGCTCGAAGGCTCGACTCCATTGTTCCTGAAAATTGTAACCGTAATTCAGCGATCCCGGAGCGGTCTCCTCCCGACCGGCGTGGAAACTGCGACCGCGCGCGTCGCCAAAGCTCATACTGGTTACTTTGCCATCGGCCGCGCGAAGATTTTGCGCGACCGAAACATTGACCTGCTCGGGTTTTTGCGGGTCATCGACATAGCCGTACGGCTGGGGGTAGGTCGCTTCCCAGTGCCACGCCAAGGGGGTGTTGGTCAGCGTGAAAGGCCAATGGGCGGCGCGCAGAGTAAAGAATTGGCGCAGTTCCGGCGAAGCCTGAGCCGGGTCGCAGAGCATCAAAGGCTTGCCTGCCCAGTTAAACCACAATTCACGAAATAGTCCGGGCTTGTAGAGAGCTTCGTAAATCTCGGCGGCAGTATCACCCGCTTTGGTGTTGACCATGAAACAAATTTGGGGCGTGCGCCCGCCTTCCTGCCGCACCTGTCGAAAGACCTCGCACAATTTCATGTAGACGTCGGGATAGCTGCGGGCGTTAGTGGTGTCGAAGATGAGGGTATCAATTCCTGCTTCGGTGAGGAGGCGCGCATGGCGACGTAGCACCCACGGGTCGGTGCTGCGATAATAGCCAAAAAGAGGTTCCCCCCAGTAATGGCTCGTGCCAATCCCGCCCCAAAACGTGGAGGCGGGCTTTTTCAGCGCATCAGGGTCTTTGGCGAGGATACGGCCGATGTCGTATGGCCCGCCGAGCGGACTGACCGCGCCAGGCTCGTTGTGCCAGAGAAAATAAAAAATGCCGACCCATCGGTTTGTGCGAGGCGGGCCGACCTCGTCGGGGGGTGGCAAATGGCGCTCGAGCGCATCGGTTGCCGGCCAGGGAGAACCGATAGTGGAAGTTTCCTGGTCGCCGCTGCCGGCGAAACCAAGGTGCGCGAACATACCAGCGCAAACAAACAGGATGAGCTTCAGCGGCACTCGAAATTTCATAAAGTGGCCCCAGGCAGGAAAGCAGTCGCGAGCCGTTGCGGCAAGGCAATGCGGACGAGCTTCCCGCAGATTATCATTTGAATGCGCTTCATCTGGGCCAATATGAGTTCTGAAAAATTCCGCCCGTCCTTGACCGGCAGCGTGATCCAGCGGAATCTATGGGCATCTCACGCGATGCCGATGCCGGCTACTGCGTGGAACACGACAGAACACAACGATCGTATGAGCAAGTATGTTGATTGGGCGATGCAGGGAACTGAATTTACAAATTGCAATTGCAACTGGGGATGTCCGTGCCAATTCAACGGGCCGCCGACGCAAGGTCATTGCCGGGCCTTCTGTTTTGTGCAGATTGACAAGGGACATTTTGGTGATGTGCCGCTTAATGGATTGAGGTGGGGGATGATCGCCGCATGGCCCGGGGCGATCCATTTGGGCAAAGGCAAATTTCAGACCATCGTCGACGAACATGCGAATCACCAACAACGGGCCGCACTGGAAACGATCTCTCACGGAGGAGAAACCGAGCCGGGGTCGCTTATCTGGCAGGTTTTTTCGACAACCATTGCCAATTACTTGCCGACGCTCTTCAAGCCGATCGAGCTCACGATCGATTACAGCGGGCGCGCGGCACAGGTCAACGTGCCGGGAGTTCTCGATGGCAAGGCCGACTCGATTCGCAATCCGGTGACCGGCGCCGCTCATCCAGTGCGGGTAACGATGCCGACGGGTTTCGAGTTCACTGAGAGCGAGGTCTTGAGTGGCTACTCAAAAGCCACCGGACCGATCCCGTTGGATCTGGATGGGTCCCACGCTCACCTGGCGCGGATCCATTGGTCGACGCGCGGAGTAGTGCGTTAGCGCTCAAGGAGATCACAGATTCCAGCTGTCTTGGAGGGCATGGCTAATCCGACTCATTTGGAGAATCTATTGCGGCGCGATCGCTGGTTGATCGGGTTCGCACTCGTCGTGAGTGTCGGGCTTTGTTGGGCCTGGCTCGTTCCCATGGCTCGCGACATGTATGGGCCAATGACCGGGCCGTCGGCGTGGATGATGACGGACACCTGGGATTTTCCGCACGAGGCACTGCTGTTCGCGATGTGGGTAGTGATGATGTTCGGCATGATGCTGCCTTCCGCGACGCCCATCCTGTTGCTCTATGCTGGCGTCGTTCATAAAAGTCCCGAGAGCGGCAGCGCTCCTGCCCGCGTTTATGCATTTGCTGCCGGGTATCTTCTGGCCTGGACGGGATTCAGCCTGGTGGCGACCGTCCTCCAGTTGGTGCTGCGCCATTGGCTGCTGTTATCGCCAATGATGGAAACATCGAATCCCTGGCTTGGTGGCGCGTTGCTGTTGGTGGCCGGGGCCTATCAACTCACACCTTATAAACGCAGCTGTCTCAACTCGTGCCGTTCGCCGGTGGCGTTTATCGCGCAGCATTGGCGACCGGGTGTTGTCGGCGCCTTCCGGTTGGGGCTTGGCCATGGCTTCTACTGTCTTGGCTGTTGTTGGGCGCTGATGCTGCTGCTGTTCGTCGGCGGCGTGATGAACATGTGGTGGATTGGCCTCCTGACTCTGTTTGTGTTACTCGAAAAAGCTGCCCCTCTGGGGGTTCAGGGCGGGCGTCTCTCCGGCCTGTTGATCATCGGCCTCGGCGTTTGGCGCATGACGCGCGGTTAGGCTCCGAGTTGCAGTCTCAGATGGGAACGCCGTGTTCACGCGGCAGGAGCATGGTTTTGTACCTCCCTACCGCGTAAACGCGGCGTTCCGGGGGCAGTGTGCGGAGGCACGCGGCGGATTGCTGATCGCTTAAAACCACTTTCCATTTGCGGCGGAGGCGGGTAAAAGACCGCATGACTTCCAAGCGTCTTTTCCTTTCACTGGCAGCGGTCGTGGTTCTGGCGGTTATTGCGGCTGAGAAGAACCCTGCTGACGGTGTCATTCATCTCGACCACGACAAAGTTGCAGCCATGTTCGCTCAGGGCGGCACGCTGATCGCGACGAACAATTTCAAGGTGATGGCCCTGCGCCGCGAGGCTCCGGGTGAGGCGGAGATCCATGACAGCGACACTGATATTTTTTACATAGTCGACGGCTCCGCGACAATTGTCACTGGCGGCAAGGCGACGGAGGTGCGATCGACGGCGCCGGGCGAATCGCGCGGCAAAAGCATTGTTGGCGGTGAGGAACGCCGACTCGAGAAGGGCGATGTGCTGATCATTCCGAATCGTGTCCCGCATTGGTTCAAAGAGGCGAGAGGACCGTTCTTGTATTATGTCGTGAAGGTGTCGCATTAGAGAAATGAAGAGATCCGAAATTCGAGGGCTGAAAGGAGTCCGAAACCCGAAATCTTTTATCGAAATTCGGACCTCCGACTTCCTTCGGCCTTCGGTTCTTCGGATCTCGGATTTAGATACAGTAATGGTTTGTGCCAGGGCGCGCGTTACTCGGTGTTCTTGATTAGATGAAGGAATTTGCCGGACCATTGCGATTCATCACTGCTGGCGTCGTCCTGGCGGTGCTCGGGCTGCTGGGTGTGATGGCTGCAGGCAGCGGTCTGGGGCTAGCACCGTTTTTGGCGCCGCTCCTTGTGTTATTGGCGCTGCTTTTTCGGGTGCAAGAAAATCTTCGTGGGTTTTCATTTACAGCGTCAGTTCTGGCATTCGTAGCCGCAGCGATGGTCTGGCCGCAGGCATTTGGTCAATGGTTTGGTTTCGAGCTCAAACTGCTGATCGTGCCGCTCGTGCAGATCATCATGTTCGGCATGGGGACAAAGCTGAGCGGACAGGATTTTGTCCGGGTGCTGCTGATGCCGCGGCCGGTGTTGATTGGAGTCGCGTTGCATTTCGGCGTGATGCCGCTGACGGGTTACACGATCGCGCGAATATTTGGTTTTCCGGCGGAGGTGGCCGCGGGGGTCATTCTCATCGGCTCGGTATCGAGCGGAGTCGCTTCCAACGTGATCGTGTATCTGGCGCGAGGAAATGTGGCATTGGCAGTGACGATTACGGCCTGTTCGACGCTCGTGTCCCCGTTGATGACGCCGATCCTTATGAAGACCCTGGCGGCGCGGTTGGTGCCGATCGACTTCTTCGCGATGATGATTGAAGTCTTCAACATGGTCATCGTGCCGGTCCTCGCGGGGTTGGTGGCGCACAAAATCCTTTACAGCGTGCAACGATGGGCGGGGTCGATTGTGCACCTGGCAGTGATCGCGGCCTGCGGCGTGGTGTTAGCGGTTGGCGCGGCGCTTGTGCCGCCATATCTTCCTGGCGCTTTGATTCCGTTGAGCCACGGTGCGGTGCTCGGTTTCGCGTTAATCGGGTTGGTCGCGCTGACGAAACTCATCGTTTGCATTTGGCTGCGTGGTCCCCGCGATTGGATGGACAAGGCGCTGCCTTATGTTTCGATGGCCGGGATTTGCTTTGTAATTGGAATCATCACGGCGCGTTCGCGCGACCGCCTGATGACCGTAGGCCTCGCGCTGATCCTCGCGGCCATCCTGCATAATGCCGTTGGTTACTTGCTCGGATATTGGCTAGCGCGAGCGGTGCGACTGGACGAGAGCGCGTGCCGCACAATTGCTGTGGAGGTGGGCATGCAGAACGGCGGGATGGCTACCGGCCTGGCGATGAGCGTATTGAAGAGCGCCGATGCCGCGCTGGCGCCGGCGATTTTTGGCACCTGGATGAATATATCAGGATCGATCCTGGCCAGTTGGTGGCGGCGGCGGCCCGTGCCTGCCGCCGCAACCACAACGCGGGAAGCTGCTGCGCGTGAGCCAACCGTAACCCCCACCGAAACAACAACACGGAAATGATGTCATGAACAGACGCGAAATGATCAAAGGCACAGGCCTCAGCGCCGCGGGTGCGTTCCTCGGACTTGCTGCAAACGCGAACCAAGCCTGGTCGCAGGAGGCATCCAAACCGGTGAAAAGCCTCGGGCCTCTGAAAATCGCGAAGGTTCGCGCCATCCTGACAGCGCCGCAGAAGGTCCGTTTTGTGGTGGTCAAAGTTGAGACCAGTGAGCCGGGATTGTATGGGCTGGGTTGTGCGACGTTCAACCAGCGCCCGCTGCCGGTGAAAACGGCGATTGACGAATACCTCGATCCGTTCTGCCGCGGACGCGACGCCGATAACATCGAGGATATTTGGCAAACGGCGTATACCAGTTCGTACTGGCGGAATGGCCCGGTGCTGAACAATGCGCTGAGCGGGCTGGACCAGGCGCTTTGGGATATCAAAGGCAAGCGCGCGGGCATGCCGGTGTACCAGCTTCTCGGTGGCAAGAGTCGTTTTGCGGTCGACTGCTACACGCATTCGAGCGGACGCGACCTGGCGCAGCTCGAAGAGAGTGTCCGCGCGAATATCGAGCGCGGTTTCCGTCATATTCGGATTCAGCTCGGCGGGTATGGTTCGCCGCATCTTTCGACAAAACCCGATTTTCAGGAGGAATCTTTCGGCTTGCCGGTTGAATCACACATGGACGCGCGGCCGTATCTGATCGCGGTGCCGAAGATGTTCGAGCATATCCGGAACAAGTTTGGCGACGAGATCGAGCTGTTGCACGACGTGCATGAGCGAATCGAACCGATTGCGGCGGTTAACCTGTGCAAGGAACTGGAGCGGTACCGGCCGTTTTTCATCGAAGACCCATTGGCGCCTGAGGCGAACGAGTATTTCAAAATGATCCGGCAGCAGACGAGCACGCCGATTGCGATGGGCGAACTGTTCAACAACCCGCACGAATGGGTGGGATTGATTTCGCAGCGCCTGATCGATTTTATTCGCGTGCATATTTCGCAAGTGGGTGGACTGACCCCGGCGCGGAAGATCGCGACGCTCGCCGAATGGTTCCAGGTGCGCACGGCCTGGCACGGCCCGACCGATGTTTCGCCGGTGGGGCACGCTGCCAATGCGCACCTTGACCTGGCGATTCACAACTTCGGCATCCAGGAATCGGTGCATTTTACCGACGCGACGCAAGAGGTCTTCCCCGGGTTGCCGACGATGAAGAACGGCTACATGCATGTGAACGAAGCGTCCGGGTGGGGAGTCGACCTCAATGAAGAGCTGGCGAAGAAGTATCCCTTGCCGGAGTCGCCGGGGAACTGGCTGCCGACGCGGCGAAAAGATGGGACTGCGGTCAGGCCATAGCGAACCAGTAGCGAGCAAGTAGCGCAGAGTTTCACTCTGCCGTAACGCAGGTTTTCAACCTGCATAGCTGCGGCTCCGCTAACGATCTCATGCTTGGAATGTCCTCACGTATCGCGAAAGATGAAACAGATGATGAAAACATCTGGCCATCAATCAACACACCGGACCTCCGCGATGCTGTTGCGATGGGGCAGAGCGATGGCTTATGGTGGGTTTATGCTAGCGACTACCCACGTTTCTCTCCCCGCCGGCGACCTGCCTCGGTTTCGCGAGAAGGTCATTAGCATGGAAGTGAAATTCGGTTATCAGCTCGTCGCTGCGGATTTGAACCGCGACGGCAAAAAGGACCTAATCGCGATCGATGAACGGGCCAGCGAGGTCGCCTGGTTTGAGAACCCGACTTGGGAACGGCATTTCCTGGCGACCGATGTTCCGCGACCGCTGAACGCCGCTTGCTGTGACATCGATGGGGATGGGATTCCCGAAATAGTGCTGGCGTACCGGTTCGAGACCAGTCCCGAAAAGAGCGTCGGCAATGTGGTGGTGCTGACGCACGGCAAGGATGTGCGGCAACCGTGGACCTCTAAGGAGATTGATCGGGTGCCAACGGCCCACCGCGTCCGCTGGATCGATCCGGAAGGGAATGGAAAGAAGGTCTTGTTATTGGGCCCGATGGTTGGGCAACGTTTCCCGCCGGTCGAAGGCGATCCGGTCCCGATTTATCTCTATCGGCCTGGTAAATGGGCGCGAGAAACGATCTCGACCGAACCACGTGGCGTGCTGCACGCGATCAATCCCGTGGATTGGGATGGAAGCGGCCGGCAACAATTGCTGGCGGCCAGTTATGCGGGGCTGCAGCGACTGGAGTTCGCTGGTGGGAAGTGGTCAGCGACCCAGTTGGCGCACGGGGATCCGCGGCCATGGCCGCTGTGCGGAAGCAGTGAGGTGCGGTTGGGTCGGCTTGGAACGGAGCGGATTTTGGTTGCGATCGAGCCGTGGCACGGCAACCAGGTCGTGGTTTATGTCCACAGGGATCAGGCCTGGAAGCGCGTGGTGATTGAAGACAAGATGGAGAACGGGCATGCGCTGGCGGTAGGCGACCTGAATGGTGACGGACGCGACGAGATTGTGGCGGGGTTCCGCGGCAAGGGTTACCAGCTTTCGATTTATCAGGCGGAGGACGCGGCCGGCGAGCACTGGCGGAAAACCCTCTTAGATGACGGAGGCATAGCTGCCGCGGACTGCGTGATCGAGGATTTCAATGAGGATGGCAAGCCGGATATCGCGTGCATCGGGGCGTCGACGGGAAATGTGAAGCTGTACGAGAACGTAGGGAGGTAGCGGGAAATCCGAAAGGCCGAGATCCGACGTGCGAATCTCTCTGCTCATTCCGCTCGATTGGACCCTTTAACGCAGAGGCGCAGAGACTCGCAGAGGATAAGAGACGCGAAAGCCGCAGAGCTCCTAACTTGGTTTTCCGGTCAGCCGATCCGCCAAAAAGTCGCGGTAGCCGTCCAGGCTCTTCCATTCGGTGGCGACCTGCATTTGCTTTGCCTGGTCGTCGATGCGCGTGAAGCCGTCATCGGTCACGCGGATGCCGAGTTTCTCCATCCGGCAGAGGTCCTGGCTAATCGCGAGGTACACGGCGACGGTGTCGAACAGCACGCTGGAATGCTTTTCGGCGGCATCGCTGGGCGCCTTATTGTTTTTGCTCCAAATGCGGTAATTCTCGATGATGGTGGACGCGATGAGATCTTTCGAATCGCGGACCCGCTGATAGCGTTCTCCTTCCAGCGTAACGAGGCCGCAAGTATCGAGCGGTGTGATCGTGATGTCCCACGGTGCCGCGAGTGCTTTCTGGCACGCCTTGACCGCGGCCTTCACATTCCATTCCGCCGAGACATTCTTGTTGCCCTCGTACCCGCGGCGCACGCTGCCGTACATTCCGACCAGTCGGGCGCGCTCGGCGATTTTAGGCTCACGCTCGAGCGCGGCGGCGACGTTCGGCATCGGGCCGATGGCGATGATGGTTACGGGCTCGGGCGATTTCATCACGACATCGATAAGGGCCTGGACGCCGTCCTGGCGCACCTTGCCGGCGTAGGAGCTGAGCTCGTAATCTTTCAACCAACCGGCCTGCGGTCCGTCGCCGCGAGGCTCGGTATCGATGCCGATGCCAATCGGGACACCGGCATGGTGGACGGTTTGCAGAAATTTTCCGAGCAGTTTGGAGCGGTATTGGCTTTTGCCGAAATCGCCCAGGACCAGCTTTAAATCGAGTTCGGGCGATTTCAGAAGGAGTCCCAGGGCCCAGGTATCGTCGATGTCATCGCCGATGTCGGTTGTGAGGATGACGGGTTTGGGTTTGGCGGCGCCCTGGCCATAGGCGCGCAAGGTAGCGGAAACACCCGCCAGGCGCAGCGCACCGGCGGCGCCGGCAATGGTTGTAACATTTTTAAGGAATTGCCGCCGTTTAAGCTGTGTTGGAGGTTTCATCTGGATGACTCGGTTGATGTCTGCCTAACAATCGTGCTGATTTCATCCGATAGCTAAGCCGACTGCAAGAGCGTTATTGCGGGTCTGCAGGGAGGCGAGCTCAGCGGAGGATCATCGTTGCGACTTGCGCGATATTTCCGGGTCGGCCGTAAAGGTCGATGAGCGCCGTGAAGGAATCTCGGGGCAAAGACTCGGCGACAACCTGCACGGCAGGCTCCAGGGTTACTGCGATATACCAGTGCCGTCCGCCGGCAGCACGACTGATTTGGAAATCGACGACCTGCCACTTCGATTCATCACCGACAAGTTTGTCCAGTTCGGTTCGCGCAATCTGCTCTAGCCTAGCCAGACTGATCGGCAGAGGAGACGACGGATTCCATGGCGGGCCGGCGATGGCCTTTTCCAGGTCAATCGTGCTTCGGTATTGCTTGCCAGCGATGTAAAAGGTTCGACTGGATGAATTACGCTGGAACTCAAGCGCCGGCCTGTAATCAATTTTGGGCAATTGCCTCGGCGGAAGTGTTGAAGGAGCAGTTTGGGAATTGGCAAGCATAGTGGCCCAAAGGACGCTGCCCAGAAGCATTAATCATGATCTAAACATGTTTTCGCTCCATCCCTGTGTGGAAATGAATTCAAGTATTTTAACGGAAGTTTATTCCGACGACAGATTACCTCAAGGCTTTCGATCAATCTGCTCCAAGCCCCTGAGACGATTCGGGGTTGATTTCCGAGATTCAGTTCCAAAAGATCTGCAAAATAGTTTGTTCGGTTTTTGGTTTGGCGTCCATATATCAATGACATGCTGAACGATGACATGGCGTTGGTTCGGGAATATGCTGAAAGCAATTCCGAGCAGGCGTTTGCGACGCTGGTATCGCGGCACGTCAATTTGGTTTATTCGGTTGCAGTGCGGCAAGTGCGCGACCCTCATCTGGCTGAGGAAATCACCCAAGCGGTTTTCATCATCTTGGCACGGAAGGCGAAATCGCTCAGTCCAAAGACAATACTCATTGGGTGGCTCTGTCGCACGACACGATACGTGTCGGCCGATACGTTGAAAGTCCAACGCCGTCGCCAACTCCGCGAACAGGAGTCACAAATGCAACAATTATCCAACTCGGGCGAATCGGATTCTTCAGCATGGAACCAAATAGGCCCGCTGCTGGATGAGGCGCTGAATTATCTGGGGCAAAAAGAACATGACGCTGTTATGCTCCGATTTTTTGATGGCAAGGGCCTGAAAGAGGTCGGTGCGGCAATGGGAATCACCGAAGACGCGGCCAGGATGCAGATAAACCGAGCGACAGAGAAACTGCGGAGATTCTTCGCCAAAAGAGGCCTGACCCTTTCAGCAACAGCCATAACTTCAGCCATTGCGGCGAATGGCGTCCAAGCCGCACCCGCAGCGCTCGCGGCCACTATTACCGCCGCCGCACTTTCTGGAAGCACTCTCACCACCGCGGCAGTTATTGCCGCTACTAAAGCCGTTGCTATGACCACCCTGCAAAAAACTATTCTTATCGCGACAGTCACCGCCGCAATTGGCATTAGCCTCTACGAAACACGACAATCGTTAAGCGCACACGCCGAGACAAAAGCCCTCAGACAAGGTCAAGTGCCACTTGTTGAGCAAATTCAACAATTGCAGAACGAACGAGACGAAATCGCACGTCAACTCGCCTCCCTCCGAGAGGCCAATGAGCGTTCGAATCAAAACACGGGCGAATTGCTCAGGCTGCGAGGTCAGGTCAGAATGCTGCGCCAGCAGCTCGCATCGCAACGGCAGCAAGCAGCGCCCGACGATCATAGGCCGGGTGCCTATATCGCGAAGGACCAGATTGCTTTTTCTGGCTACGCGACACCTGAAGCCGCTTTGGAAACCACGTTGTGGGCGAACCTCAACGGCACTTACGAGGACGTGCTTGCTGGCTTAAGCCCTGAAGCCCAGGCGCGGGAGCTTAACGACACGAACCGGCAGGAACAGTTTGAATCTGTCAAAGCTGCGGCTGCTCAACTGTACAAGGGGTTCCAAATCGTCGCAAAAAAGGTTCTGGCCGAGGATCGGGTCGAGTTGGAATTTAGAAACGACCACGATTCCGCAGTCAGCCAGGCCCTTGACATTCAACATCCCCTCAAATACGGCATTCAAAGCCTGGTTAAGGTGGGCAACGAGTGGAAACTGGACGGGCTCCCACGTTCCTTTCAGTCGTCTTGGGAAGAGGATGGCCAGATCCAAAGATTTGCACCTTAGCCGTGGGGAATGGGGCACCGTTGGGGGAGTGCTTGTTTGATTAAAAAAACCAACCTTAACCCCACACGGGCTCAGTTCCGCAAACAGGCGCGGGAGAAGGATGGTGCGCGCTGCAGGATTTGAACCTGCGACCCCTTCCGTGTGAAGGAAGTGCTCTTCCGCTGAGCTAAGCGCGCATCCCACGCTGAAAGATTGGCGACACTGCTGCTATGCCCGATCTTTCGCGAGATTAGCGAAAGAAAAAACTCATCCTTTTACAGGAAGCTGGCAAGCCGAAAAATGGCAAAACGAAGAGGCCGAGCCGTTTCAGCGGTGTTTGTGACCATCCAGGAAAAGCTAATCCCGGCAGTTTCGCAGTTTTCTCGCAACGAAAGGCTTGTTTCTGTTTCGGTAATGGCGTTATTGCCTCAGCCGTCCGGTTTTTGTGATTGCCCGGTCATTGGCACGAACCGAACCGGCAGCACGGCGCGAGGCTCAAGCTTGTCGCCGTGCTTTCGGAGTAAGACTAATTCCTGGTCCCATCTCTGGCCAACGGGAATAATCATCCGACCACCATCCTTGAGTTGCTCAACGAGTGGCGCGGGGATTCTCTCTGGTGCGCAGGTAACGATAATTGCGTCAAACGGCGCGGCTTCGGGCCAGCCTTGGTAGCCATCACCCGCGCGTACGCTTACATTGGTGTAACCGAGCCGTTTGAGGTCCGCCGCCGCCTGTTTCGCCAGGGCCTCAATGATCTCGATCGTGTAGACTTTTGCGACTAATTCGGCCAGCACAGCCGCCTGATACCCTGAGCCGGTGCCGATTTCGAGAACCTTGTCGGTCGGACTTGGTTCGAGTTGTTCGGTCATGAAGGCGACGATAAACGGTTGCGAAATAGTCTGGTCATGGCCGATGGGCAAGGGACAATCGAGGTAAGCCTGAGCACGAAGTCGCTGCGGCACGAATTCGTGGCGCGGCACTTTGGCCATCGCGGCGAGAACACGGGCATTGGTAATGTCGCGGCCAGGTCCGGCGAGTTGGTCTGCCACCATCCGTTGCCGAGCGATGGCAAGCGCATCCTCGGCAGCCACTGTCTCCCGCGGCAGGAAGACCAAAGCGCCTAATGAGGCGACTATTAGCCAGGGTTGGTGTTTCATAAACGCAACATAAGCCAAAACTCACTGTTTGGCACGTTGAAGCTGCCATGCCAGCCAGCCGAGGAACAAAGTGGCAATCCCGACAGCGCTCTCGGCCGGCTTGTGGGCAACGGCAAACGCACTCATTAACAGAACACTAACCACGAAAATGACTGGAACCCACGGCCAGCCGGGGACTTTGACTTGCTGGCCTGTTTGAAGTCGAAGCCGAATCAAACCTCCTACTGCGCCTGCCGTGCAGAGCCCTAGTGTAAAACCGATGTAGGTCAGCAGGTTTTGGAAAGTCGCCGTCCACAACATGACCAGCGCCACGGCTGCCTGCAGCAAAATGGCGTGCCGCGGTGGACCGTTCGCCGGGAAGCAGAACCAACGCGGCAGGCATTGGTCGTCAGCCATGCGAGCATAGATTCTGGGTCCGGCCATCATCATCGAGGAGACGCATGTGGCTAGCGCCAACGTGATCAGGGCCGTCACGAAATCGGCCAGCGCCTGCCCCCCTAAGGCCAACGCAGCAGCCCGGCCGATCTCAAGTTTGCCAGCGAGTTGCTCGACCGGCGCAGCAAACACAAATACCGCATTCAACGCCAAATAAATCAGGGTTACCACTATGGTCCCCAGAGCCATTGCGCGCGCCAGGTTGTGCTCCGGAGTACGGACTTCGCTGGCCACGTACGCCGCAGCATTCCAGCCCGAATAACTAAAAGACACCCAAATCAGTGCTACCGCGAAGTTGCCGATAGAAATGTCCGCAACCGGAGGTGAGGAAACCGGGCGGAGGTGTGTACTCGCCCACGCGACCAAAACGACAATCAGGAGCAACTTGATCAACACGGCGCCGTTCTGCACCCAGGCTCCTCGCTGCACGTTGAGAGCATGCAGTGTCGCGAATGCCGCCACTACGCATGAACCCGAGAGCTTGGGCGAGATGCTGGCCGGCAGCCACGGCTTGGTGTATTCTCCGAAAGCGAGCGCGACAGCGGCCAATGGAGCGGAGAATCCCACGAGCAGCGAAACCCACCCGGCAATATACCCCGCGGCCGGATGCACGGTTCGTATCAAAAACACGTATTCGCCGCCGGATTCCGGAAACTGACGAGCCAGCGCTCCATAACTGAGGGCGCCCAACAACGCGATCAGTCCTCCGCCCAACCAAACGGCCAGGACGCGGGCTGGGGTGTGGAGATCGTTTAAAAGGAACCCGCTGGTGGTAAATACACCCGAACCGATCATGCTGGCCACCACCAAAGCGACGGCGCTCACTAGACCAAGTTGCCGCTTCGGAGGCATGGCCTACTCCTTAGTGGATCGGAGCCGATCCAAACGCCATAGCCGCAGTATGGCAAGGCCTCTGGAGAACGCTGAGGTGCTCGAGCTTGGCCTTCAAAGTCGCCGCTCATGGCAGGTCCTTTCCGAGCGATTCTAACACTCGACCCAACCTGAAATACAGTTTTAAACCGCCCGGTCTTGGTCTGTGTCAGAGGCGTGGTAGACCTTGCGCCCAAGGCGGTGAATAACTTGTGAATACGAGTGAACAAGTCTGGCTTGATTCTATGTCTGTCACAGCAGAGAAAGGCGAATGGAGTTTATGAAACGTGTTGATGACTTTGCAGAACGAGGAAGTGGAGTTGGGGCAGGAACGCTGAGCGTCCTGGTAGTTTACGAGGATCTTGAGACAGGATTGAGGGCCAGCGAGGCCTTGGACCGAACAGTGCAGCGACTGGAAGCTCCGGTGGACCTGCAGGTCGATTTTTGGCGCTCCGATCTCTTCTGCGAACCCGCTTTTCATCAACAAGTGGCAAGACAAAAGGCAGACATCGTGTTTCTTTCAGCACACGGTCAGACTCAATTGCCTCCGACCGTCAATTCGTGGTTTCGGGAATGGCTTGGACGTCGAGTTCTCGAGCCGCGGGCTTTGGCTGTGTTGCTCGACGACAATGCCGAAGACACGTCGGCCGCTACCACGATGGTGGAGGAGTTGAGCGCGGCGGCGCAACGTGCCGGCGTGGACGTTTTTTTGCCTGCGGCTGACGCAGAGACCGAGGCGGGCATGAATTCTGGAAGCCGGGCGCAAACGCCCGTTAGTTGATTTTGATTTTGATTTCTTTTTGTTTGGCGTCTCGCGTCTTTGGGCAGGTAACCGTCAGGACGCCGTCCTTATAGTGGGCCTGGATCCTGGTTGAGTCCACTGACGCAGGCAGAGAGACACAACGATGAAAGCGGCCAAAATGGCGCTCGACCCTATGGGCCTTGCCACTTTTGTAATCGGCCTCTTCCTTGCGCTGTCCGGCAATGTTGAGAGCGTCGCCTGTCAGGTAAACCTCGATGTCGTCTTTCTTCATGCCGGGCAGCTCGGTTTTCACAACCACCTTATCTTTATCTTCGAAGAGGTCGACAGCTGGCATCCAGGAACCAAATGCAGCCCCGGTCGGCTCCAGGCAATGGTCAAATGAACCCTGAAAGAGTTGATCGATCTGGTTCTGCAACCGAGTGAGAGGCCAGAAGGGCGACCACGAGTGGGAAAGGGGAGTGAGAGCTTGCGTTTTTTCTTTGTCAGATTTTATACGATTCATAAGCGCGACTTTCTACATACCCAATTAAGATAATAACACAAAATATCGTTCAATGCAAAAGACCCCGTCACTCGTGATCCCAGGGATCAAATCGTTTACA
This sequence comes from Candidatus Limnocylindrales bacterium, assembly GCA_035495315.1. Lineage (GTDB taxonomy): Bacteria > Verrucomicrobiota > Verrucomicrobiia > Limisphaerales > UBA8199 > DATJGF01. Next base: position 54,059 of record DATJGF010000234.1, on the reverse strand, counting down.
GAGAGACCGCTGCCTCGCCGGTGTTACCCGTTTGCATCGGCTGGGTGCGAGTGTGCATAATAAGTCGATTACTTTGTTGCTGTGCATAAACTAATTTGTCCTAACACTTGGCCAGGCGTAGATTTGAGTTGCATGAGCAATGCGAACCCGTGCTCCTTAGGCATGCAGGAGCGCAAAAAACGGGACGGTGAACATGGGGCGAGGGCGGTTCGACGATTTGTAGAAAAGCTGCACCCTGCGTTGGCATTAAAGAAAGGACATGGCTATGCAACCTTTGACGACCTTGGAGGAACTGATCGGCTCACACCCTTTCCTGGCCGGACTTGACGCGAAATTCGTCGATATCTTCAGTTCTTGTGGTTCGCTGCGTCGTTTCGGCTCACGTCAGCATATTTTCGAGGAAGGCGCCGAGGCCGATCATTTTTTTCTTATTCTTAGTGGAAAAGTGAATTTGCAGATAGTTGTTCCCGACCACAGCCCGCTTTCGATTCTGACCCTCGGTGCTGGCGAGGCGCTGGGCTGGTCCTGGTTGTTCGCGCCGCATCGCTGGCTTTTCACTGCGATGACCGCAGCCCCGACGGAGGTGATCTCTTTTGGCGCCGCATTTCTGCGGCAAAAGGTCGGGCAGGATGTCGGCTTTGCTAATGAACTGCTGAGGCGCGTCTCTAACACGTTGGTGGCACGCCTGCAAATCACTCGGAGAGAACTCATTGAGCTGTCATCCTCGATTCCCGCACGAGGGCCGCTGATTGGGCTATCGAATCCATCGGCTGCAGCAGTTGGAACACCTTTATAACTGGAACCACTCTTGATTCCCAAAGAAAGGAAATGCGCTATGACACTGGAAATTCAGAAAGTAGATACTTGGGCGGCTCCGCTCGAGGACACACCGGGGAGCCTGGCAGGAAAACTTAGCGCCCTGGCTAAAGGAGGAGTTAACCTGAAATTTGTTATTGCCCGGCGCGCACCCGACAAGCCGGGAACCGGAGTAGTGTTTGTGACGCCAATTCAGGGTGCGGCGGGCCACCGCGCCGCGCAGGCCGCGGGCTTCGAAAAGACCGACAGTCTGCACACGGTGCAGGTCGAAGGACCGGATAAGCCAGGACAAGGAGCTCGGGTGATTCAAACCCTGGCGGATGGAGGTTTGAACCTGAGGGGCGTGTCAGCAGCTGCAATTGGTAAAAAATTTATTTGCTACATCGCTCTCGATAACCAGGAAGAGGCCGCCAAGGCCGTGCGGCTGTTACGAGCCCTTTAGAGTAGGGTTCCTGGAAATCAGACATCGTCCACTCAATCCCTCTTCTGCAAAGGTGCAACGCGACACTTGGCCGTCCGATTGGAGATCGGCAATCGAGTTGGCAAGCGATCAGGGCCCAAAGGGTTCGTTCTAATCAAGAACCTGCCGTCGCAGAAACAGGGCCGCTGAGCCAGCAATGCCCGTGACACAACGCAAGAGGCGATGTCCAAAGGGTATGCACGGAGTTGGTCGGCAAAGTCCGGCATTCACGCTGATGGAGCTTGTCGTAGTAGCTGGCATCATCGCGGTTTTAGCGTCCCTGGTGCTTCCAGTTCTGGCCGGCGCAATGGCACGGGCTAAGTCGGTCGCCTGTTTGGCGCAGCTTAGGAAACTCCAACAGGTCTTGCCCGGGGAAGGCACGTCGAAGCTCTTTTTGTGTCCCACCGACCATGAGCGTCGGGCGTGGGGCGACCTGACGCGAACGAATGCGAGCTATTTTTGGCGGATTGGGCCGGGGCAACCCCAGTCGATTTTTGCTGGCGACCGGAACATTCGGTTGCTGGAACCGGGCGGCATCTCGTTTGGTTTAACTGGAGCCGTGAGACTACTTCGGACAAACAGTTTCGGCTGGGGACCGGAGATGCATCGACCGAAAGGGAACTTGCTGCTGGGGGATGGAAGTGCGCACATGACTGACTCGAGGAAACTGAACCTGCAGGTCTCGGTGCAAGCGGAGCCGATGTTTGAATGGTATTTCCCGAATGGTTCGTGAGGTCTCCCTGAGCTTGCCCTGCGAAGAGTGAGAATGAAGCAATTCGCGCAAGATTTTTTTGGCTGCTGATTTATTGCTTTCTCCGCGTTTATCGCGTCTCTGCGGTTGATCTGGGGCAGTCGGATGGAACAGAATGACCGCAGAGTCGCGATAAACGCGGAGAAGAAAAAAGCAGATGACCCTCGCCTTACCTTTAGGTGAGGAGCATTAATCGACCAGAGCGCTTATGAGACCCGAGTCATTCAATCGGTTGCGGAACACGTCGCCGGAGGACTTTGAGCGGTTCGTAAGCTGGCTGTTCAGCCACACGTTGACGGAACTCCGGGCCGCGCATGGTGACATGGCGGCGAGTTGCGCAGCCTGGATTCAATACTTCCGCCGCGGTTTAGCCGCAGACCTGCTGCTGGACGCGTTGATGGGGCACTTGCCCGAGCTCTTTCGCAGAGCACTGTATCCAGAAGAGGAAGCACGGCGGGTTTTGGCCATGGTTAAGGCGCTCAATCTTTCAGACCTCGGAATTGAACGGACAAACAAAGGAATCAGATTTGATGGATCAGCCGAGTAAAGAATTGCGGGCGCCCGCGCAGGAAGTTCGTCTCGCGAAAGATTCGAGCATCGGTAGCCTGGAGCGGCAGCGTTGCGTCTCGGCTGATATGAAAATCCAATCCATTTTGGCTCTTGCATGCGGAGGAATTGCTCTGGTTGTAATTGCGGTGCTGGCTGCTTCTGCCTATTGGGAGAACGAACAACGTCCGTTCGTTAATGGGCCCAAGCTTATGAGTGCGGTGCGCGCGTTTTCGCGCGACCAGGTCGCACGGGGTTTGCCGCTGGCGGCAGAAATCTCTTTGCAGGATTTGATCCGAGGCGGCTATGTGACAACGAACGACGTGCGGGGTTTTGAAGGGATGGAGCTGGCCTTCTTCCCGCAGGCCGACGATACGAATGCTCAACAAGTGCTGGCTCGAGCGCGGATGTCCGATGGCGACTTCATTTGTCTGCTGTCAGACGGAAGCGTTCAGCAGATAAGCCGCCAGAAATACGAGCAGACGCACGGTCCAGCCGGTCAGTCAGCCGGTGGCACGAACCGGAGCCAGGGGACGCCCTCCAGGCTGTTTTAACCAAAGGAAACGCAGCTACGCAGCTAACGAAGCATTGACATTTGTGTCTCAATGGCGCTGAAAGGTGCGGGGTGAATGATACATCGACAACCAAACGCGGACACCGCTTGTTTTCCTGGCGGGTGTGGCTGCTGATTTTGGTTGTGGCTGCTTTGGTCCTGTCAGTTTTTGCATTGGGTAGGCGGCCCGGTTCGAAACGTGTCGCCGTTGACATTAGGCTCAACAAGAATGGAATTCCGACTATACTAGGGATCCCGCTCGGGAATGGTGCTGTTCGCGACGTGACGCTGCATACGCTGGGCGAGGCAAAGGTGCCGGTCCGGATTATGTATCCGAGCGGCGGCAGTGTGGCACCGGGTTGGGACACCAATTCGGTGGAGGCTCTGCACGCGATCATCAAAGCGGGATTGATCCCTACCAACCCACCGGCTGGCCCAAGTCCTTACGAGTAATTTCCGAATCCGATTCTGTTATTTGCTGACTGAGGCGGAGTTCGCGAGGCACCAGAGGCTTTTGTCGGTGCGCAGGAAGAGCTCACCATCGGAGGCGGCCAACGATGCATTGCTCGGTTCATTGACGGAATTGGTGGCGAGCAATTCGAATTTCGGACTGGCGCGGATGACGAAAACGTCACCCGCCTGATTGGGAATATAAAGTCTTCCGTTCGCAGCAATCATGGACGACCAGGAGCTGGTTCTGGAGCCGGCACCGCGCAGGCGTTCCTCCCAGACCTTTTCACCGCTTTTGAGATCGAGACAGGCGGCGATGCCATCGCGGTCAATCGTGTAAATGTGACCTTCGTAGATTACACCGGAACCGATGGCGCCCTTGACGCGTGGCAAGCGAAAGATTCGTTGGCTTTCGGTCACGTCGCCACTGCCGCCAGGTTTAATTGCAATCGCGCTGCCGCCGTTCATGTCGCTGCTCATGCCCAACAGGGTGCTTTCGCCCCAGAGCGGTGTGGTGTAAATCGTGCCGCCGAGACCTTTGCTGATCCAGAGCTGCTTGCCGGTGGCGGGATCATAAGCGGACAGACGATTCGGAAAATTCACGATGAGTTCGTCGTGGTCACCGGCGTGGATGACGATGGGAGAGCTCCAGCTTCCGCCGGGCCCGCCTGGTCCGCCGGGTCCGCCACGGCCGCCCGGGCCGCGTCCGCCTGGACTACCGGGGCCGCGAAACTCAGGACGGGGCAGGGCGGCGTTGAGGCCGTCGCGAACCTGGTCTTCGGTGACGACCCCGCTTTTTCCGGTATCCCAATCGGCGAACCATTTGGCGAAGCTTGCTTTGAGTTCCTCGCGAGTCAGTGAGCCGTCTTTGTCAGTATCGACCGCGCCGAAGAGGCCCGGTCCGATAAACCTGCCAGGACCAAACCCGCCGGGCCCGCCGCGCGGAGGAGGCCCGTCGCCTGGAGGCGGCCCATCACCGGGTGGACGTCCCCCACCTGGCCCATCACCGGGAGGCGGGCCGCCGCCGGGAGGTCCACCACCGGCAGGTCCGGCTCCGGGAGGTCCGCCAAATCCTTGCGGCGGAGGCAGCACTTCATTGAATTTGTCGACGAATTGGTTCTGGGAGATTTTGCCGGCCTTGTCGGGATCCAACTTGTCGAACCAAACATCGGCCAATGAAACCAACTCGTCCTTGGTTAGTTTGCCGTCCGAGTTTTTGTCGGCTTGAGAAATGACCTGCGGGGCAAGGAACATGCCGGGACCAAATCCGCCGCGGCCGGGCATGGGTGTTTCGCTCGGGTCGACCTTGGGCGGGTCGGCCTCCCAGGCGATTTTGCCGTCGCGTTTGTTAACGGCGATAAGGCGGGCCTTCTCATCCGGTCCAAAGTTAATGAAACAAAGGTCGCCATGCAGGACGGGAGAGGCTCCGTTGCCGAACATGTGAGTCATTTTGCCGAGGTCACGGTGCCAAAGCTCGGCGCCGGAAAAATCGTAGCAATAGAGGCCGGCGGAGCCGAAGAGCGCGATGACGCGTTCGCCATCTGTCACCGGTGTCGCAGAGCAATAGGGATTGCTCTCTTGGGTCGGCTCGTCCTCGGTGTAGGTGACGCCGGATTGCCAGAGCAATTTGCCGTCAGCGCGATCGAAGCACATCAGCGTGCGGCGGTTGTCGTTCTTAGTCCATTGGGTGATGAAGACTTTGCTGCCCCAGACGATCGGCGAGGAATTACCCGGGCCCGGGAGCGCGACTTGCCAGCGCACATGCTGGTTGGTGTTCCATGCCTCAGGCAGGGCAGTTTCCGTCGAAACGCCGGTGCCGGCCGGGCCCCGCCAACCGGGCCAATTGCCCGCTGCGGCCGAGAGCGCCAGCGCGAAGGGGGTTACGAAGAAAATGGGTTTCATACGGGGGACGGTAGCACGAGCAACCTTAATTGATAATGAAGATTAGTCTGCTCTTTCACTGCAGTTCCTTGACTTCGGTCTTCACGGCAGCCTTTGCGAGGTCGAATGGCTCGGACTCCGCCGTCTGTAAGGCTTTTTTGCGGGCTTCCGCCTGACTTGCGGCCTGGATCTCCAAAGTCTTTTCGACAACGGCCGTGCGCCGGATGTGGACGTTGTAGGTTTTATCCACTTCAATGGGTTTTAGAGTCGGGCGCTTGGGAGGTTTTGCTTTTACCGGTCCGATAGGGTGGTCGACCTTTGGTTGTGCCATCAGCTCGTCCTTAATTCCGACGACGTGCAACGGTTCAGCGGTCGGCAACGGTTTTGGGAAAATCAAATAGGAGGCGTAGGGCTGCTGGTGAAAGCCGACGATGGCGTAGGCCTTGTGTTGGCTGGTCGGTTCCTGGATGAGGGTCAGAACTCGATTGTCTTTAACGGCTTTCATGAAAGCGGGGTCTTCGTCTGGTGGTCGCCACAGGGTTACGATCTCAGGCTTCCCGGCGGCGGATACTAGGTTGTTCAAGCGAAGCTCCTGTTTGGGCATGGGGTAATATCGTCGGTGTAAGAGCAGGGTCAACCGGGAAGCCGGGGAAGGAGAAACATCGAACATTGAACTTCGAACGCTGAACTTTGAACATCGACTCCGCCGCCGCCCGGCACATCGGTCGCCGTTTCCAAAGTTCGAGGTTCAAAGTTCGAGGTTCGATGTTCGAGGTTCGATGTTCGCGCTTTATCATTCAAGAGTTCCTTTCCGCCGTCGCGACGCTCTGCCGGCAAGATGCCCGGCTTTACGGCAGGCGATAGGCCTGCCGCTATAGGGTTGCCACGTCAAATTAGATTGGCTATAAGGGCGCATGCCCAAATCACGAATTGCTACGGCGGTAGTGACGGAACTCAACCGGCAGTACAACCAGGAACTCGGCGCGGCTCACAGCTACCTTGCTCTCTCACTCTGGTGCGAGGAACAGAATCTGAAGGGCTTTGCCAGCTATTTCGAAAAGCAAGCGACTGAAGAGCAAAGCCACGCCCGGAAGATTGCGTCGCACTTGATCGATCGAGGGCTTCTGCCCGAGACAGCTGCGATTGCGGGGCCGAAACACAGTTTTGATTCGCTGCTGAAAGCGGCTCAGCACGCGCAAACGATGGAACAAAGCAATACACAGGGCATTCATGCGGTCTACGAGGCAGCGCTGGTAGCAAAGGATTATCCTGCCCAGGTGTTCATGCACTGGTTCATCAACGAACAGGTCGAAGAGGAGCGCTGGAGCACGGAAATGGTGCAGCGCGTGCAAGGCGCGACGTGTGCGGGGAGTCTGTCGGACTTGGACCGGCATATCGAGAGGCTGCTGGCCGAGAAGATCTCTTCCGAAACAGAAAGCTAGACTACGCCGCGACGGCCCAGTCCGCGAGGCCACGAGCCGTGATTCAGGGACGTGTAGAACTCAGCTTGCCGCGACGGGGCCTTGCGGAGGCGTAGAACTCGGCCTTCCGATGTTCACATTGGGGCAAAGCCCTCCTGTGTAAGCCGGTTTTTCAGCGTGGCGATGTGTTCGGCGTCGCGCGTTTCCACCACACAATGTACGGCGACTGTTGTGATGTCGTCTTCGGCGAAGGCACGGTCGTGAGTGATGTCGATGATGCTGGCGCCTTCCTCGGCAATAAGACTGGCGAATCGACGACCACCATGAAAAGTAATCATCCGAACGGGATGGAGTGTCAATGCTGGCTTGGGGTCAGTTTGTCTTCGTCGTCGTTCTTGATTCATAATTTCCGAGGACGAGAACGAGGGGGAGACTGCAGCCTCAAAAGTTGTGACTCTCTCCCGGCAGCAGCAGGTGGAGATTTTTGTGCGCGGCTTTAAATTGCTCCATGGCCGCTTGTTCGTCGATGTGGATCGGGGGAAATGTGTTGTAATGGAGACCAAGCACTTCACGGCAGCGGACAAAATCGGCCGCCCTAATTGCATCCTCGATTCCCATGGTGAAGTTGTCGCCAATGCACAACGCGGCGAACTTCAGATCGATCGATTCGCCGATCAATTTCATATCCATGGTTAGCGCGGTGTCGCCCGAGTAATAAAAGTTGCCGTCGGCGCTTTCGATGATGAATCCGCCTGGGTTACCACCATAGACCCCGTCGGGCAGACTGCTGGAGTGGATCGCATTGACGAACTTGGCGCGGCCGAAGTTAAAGCGATATCCACCGCCGTGATTCAGTGGATGAGTTTTTTGCAGACCCATTCTTCCAAACCACTGAGTAATCTCGTAGTTAGAGATGATGATCGCGCCGGTTCGTTTGGCAATATCGCCGGCATCGGCAAGGTGATCGGCATGGCCGTGTGATATGAGTATGAAATCGGCAGGGACCTTCTTTGGATCGACGGCTCTAGCAAGCTCATTGCCGGAAATGAATGGGTCAAAAAGCAGTGTTCGATTGCTTACCTCTGCCGCGAAGCATGCATGTCCATAATAGGTGACCTTCATACGCCCCTCTTCTATTTTCAGCCGTCCTGAACGCCTTGGACTGCAAATAACGCAAAATAGAAGCCTCTGCAATACCAGAAAACCCGCCGCGCTGAGGAGCGTAGTCCGCCTAGGCCGAATTTCTTCCGACATGTGCATGGAGATTTCGCTGGGTACTAGGACAAGCCGACGGAATCCCGTCAAAATACTGAGGCCAGAATCGAGATCACTACGGATAGACGCGGGCCCCGACGAACGTATATACCTGATCGTGAGTGACATCGATCACTCGAAAACGGAAAACCGAATGATATCAACCCAAAACGGCAAGGGTTTTCAGGGCGCGTCTGGTCTGTTGACCTGGCAGCTCGCTTATCGGGCTGACCACAATGTTGTGCTGCTCGAAACGACTGGGCCGATTGAGAAGACTTGGCTCTCCGCGATGGTCGCCTCGACAGTTGCTTTCGCCGAACAACATCAAAGCTGGCGGATTCTCGCCGATCACCAGAAGTCGCTGCTCAAGTTGGACCCGGTGGAGATTTATTATTGTCCCAGGTTGTTATTTAGCAATGGGATAAACTCGCAGCATGCGATCTCGCTGGTGTTTTCCCGCATGACCGAGGATTTGCAATTTCTGGAAAACGTTTGCCGCAATTCGGGCCTCCACCTTTCTGTATTTACCGAGCCTGGGCTGGCACTGAACCGTTTAATTGAGGCGGTTGACCCCCTCGCCAGCCCACGCGCAGAGACTTCGGCATATGCCCCAGAGCAACGGTGAGCCGCTAATCGGCATTCGTATGCGGTTGATGGACTAAGAAACAGCGTGCTTCCCGCTGCATGTGGACTTTACAGGCATGTGCCTTTAGAGGTTTGCGTTCTCGCCTATTTCCCCGGCTTGACTCAGATGCGATGCGTGCAATAGATTCCGCATTCAGGCGCCGTTCTTGGGTGGAGAGATGGCCGAGTGGCTGAAGGCGGCGGTTTGCTAAACCGTTATACGGTCAAAAGCCGTATCGGGGGTTCGAATCCCCCTCTCTCCGCCAACACCAATTTAACTCGTAAAATCAGGCTAAAATCGCGATTTGGGGTCACCTTCCTCTGGACCGCATAACAGTATCGCATAACATATCTAACGGTTTCCAAGCTTGTTCGAGAGCGTTTATCATGATTCTGCAACATCGTTCAGCAGTAAGTGGTCTTGTCGCGTGGTCTCTTTAGACGGTGACTTCTCCAGAAGAAAGAAGCTATTCGGGCAAACGCCTGCCGCGGTAAGCCCCAATCATTAGCATCTGCAAAAAGGCAAGGTGAGGCGCCTGCCCCGGTGGACCATCAACTGAACCTAAGCGGTAATAAGAACTGCCCACGAAGTCGTCTTCTTGAGTATGCTGGAAGATCCAACAATCCATCTTATAAAGGCAGGGCCGGCTCGCCGAGCGGGCCGACTCCGTTTTTGTGTAGGAAAGCTGACGGCTCGGCGAGCCGTGCCCTACCAAAGGAAGCCTGTGTCGGGATTATGAGAGGGGTTGCCAGAGATTGGCTACAGCATTCTGCGGGCAAGATTCTTGAAAAGCTAAGCTGACGCTTGGAGCCCTTCGTTGGTGTCAGTGGATTCCGAGAATTGATTAGAGCCTTTGCTCTTGGTGTATGGTTTGGGCGGCGAGAGCGGCAGGACAATGTCATATTGGGCTGACGGTTCGGGCCCCATTTGCAGGACGAGGTCGCAATCCTGCAACTGATGGTGCTGCTGGGCGGAAATGGCGTTTTGAAAACCAGAAAAAGCTTCAGCCTGAGCGGCATCTTTCGTCCAAGTGCCGTCTGCTCGAAGATACAATCCCGTTGACCTGCTTCTGACCAGCCTTCTCACCTGCAGGAAATGATTGCACGAACGACCTGGAAAATTCAATACTAAAACGTGACTTTCTGCACTAGTTTGTTCCTTGCCTACGTTAGGAATTAGGCGAGATTTCCACGGCACAATCGGACTGCTTAATTGCCACTCTATGGGCGCAAAGCGCGAACTAAGCTCGAAGTGGTTTTTCAGGATCAGCATCCTGACGGCAGTTTATTATTTGGCGGGAAAATTTGGCCTTTCGCTGGCGGCGCTCAACGCAAGCGCCTCAGCGGTGTGGCCCCCGACAGGCATTGCGCTTGCCTCGCTCCTGCTCTGGGGTTCGGACACATGGCCCGCGGTGTTTTTTGGGGCGTTCCTGGTCAACATCACCACGCAAGGTTCCTTTGCGACCAGTTTCGGCATTGCGACCGGCAATACTCTGGAAGCGGTGCTGGGCGCGTGGTTGGTATGGAGGTTTGCCGGCGGGGCGAATGCGTTTTCCAAGGCCCAGGACACATTCAAATTCACTGGGTTGGCGGCTATTGTCAGCACGACTCCGAGCGCGACCTTTGGTGTGACCAGCCTGTGTCTGGGCGGCCTGGCGAGTTGGAACCAGTATGGTTCGATTTGGCTGACGTGGTGGCTCGGAGACATGGTCAGCAATGTCATTATCGCGCCGCTGGTGCTGATCTGGAAAACGCAGGGTCTGCCACGCCTGACCTCAAAACAAATCATTGAGGCGGCGCTCATGCTGCTGACGGTTATCGTGACCGGCTCGCTGTTGTTCCTGGGCAAGACGGCTTCCAGCGCCGAACATGAGCCTTTAGGTTTCCTAGCGCTGCCGCCGCTGCTGTGGGCGGCTTTCCGTTTTGGCAGGCGGGGCGCGATCACGGCCGCCTTGATCATGTCTGCGATTGCGCTGTGGGGCACGGTGCATCGGTTCGGACCTTTCGTAGGGTCGGCGCTGAATGCCTCATTGCTCTTCGCACAGGCATTCATGGGGACTAGCACCTTGACTGCGCTGGTGTTGGCGGCCCTGCTTTCGGAGCAAAAAAAGGCCGAGGCAATCCTCAAAGAGAGCGAGGTGCGCTTTCGCGCTTTTTTCGATAACGCGGCGGTCGGAGCAGTGCAGTTGGATGCGGCGGGACGAATCGTGCAGGTGAACGATGCTTTTTGTCAGATTACCGGCTACGGGCGTGGGGAGTTGAGGGGGATGCATCCTTCGGATTTGGATCATCCGGATGAGAAAGAGAGTGACCGGACCCGCATGGCGGAATTTCTTGCGGGTCGAACCCTAAACTACGATGTCGAGAAACGATACGTGCGCAAAACCGGAGAAGTGATCTGGGTGCATGTCACGGTCGGCATAATCCGCGACGGAAACGGCCAAGTCGCGCGCACCGCGAGTGTCGTCGAGGACATCACCGCGCGGCGAAAGACAGAGCAGGCCCTGAAGCGCATGCGCGACGAGTTGGAGCGGGCTAATGCGGACCTGGAGCACCGGGTGGACGAAAGAACGGCTAAACTGCGCGAGATGATTGCCGAGTTGGAACATTTCTCGTATGCGCTGGTTCACGACTTGCGGGCGCCGTTGCGGGCAATGCAGAGCTTTGCTGGGCTTGCGGAGCAAACACTTGGCGAACAAACGCCGCCGGCAGTGCTCGATTATCTGCAACGGATCCGCGCGGCGTCGGGCCGAATGGATGGGCTTGTGTTGGACGCCTTGAATTACAATCGGGCGGTATTGCAGGACCTGCCGCTTGAACCGGTAAACCTTTATGAACTCGTCTCGGGCATCATTAGCACCTACCCGAATCTGCAGCCACCGACGGCGCAAGTGCATATTGAAGGCAGTCTCCCCGTCGTATTGGGGAACAAGGCGGGACTGACGCAATGTTTCTCGAACCTCTTGGGGAACGCCGTGAAGTTCGTCGCGTCGGGTACGCAACCTAAGGTAACAATCCGGACAGAGGACCGCAATGGAATGCCTCAGGGTGGGAAACAAACACCGAGCGGCTCGTCGAATGGCGCGCTTGTCCGGATCTGGATTGAAGACAACGGCATTGGCATAACCAGGGAATCGCAGGGGCGCATTTTTGACATGTTTCAAAGGGCGCACGCCGGTTATGAAGGCACTGGAACTGGATTGGCGATCGTGCGTAAAGTGACGGAACGCATGGCTGGCCAGGTCGGCGTGGAGTCGGAACCGGGCAAGGGGAGCCGTTTTTGGCTGGAACTTAGGAGCGCGAGTGAAGGGTTATAAGCGCAAGCAATTTACTCAACCCGAGTTTTCAGCCAAGAGATGACAGCGACTAAGCCGGCATCCCATTCGATCCGTGCGATTGAGCCATCTGACCAGGCAATCCTATGGGAAATTCTCTACGAGGCGCTGTGGGATCCTCCGACCGGTCCGCGACGCCCGAGATCGGTTTTAGCCAATCCGCATATCGCGCTCTATGTTGAGAACTGGAGAAGCAAGAGTGAAGATCTGGGTTTTTTGGCAGTCGCGCCCGATGGTTCGATAGCCGGGGGTATTCTAAGCCGATTATTGGTTCCGCCAATGCAGGGAGGGGCTTTCTATGATGTGCAAACTCCGCAACTAGGGATTGCAGTCTTCCCGCCTTTTCAAAATCAAGGCATTGGAGCCAGCCTGTTTAAGACGTATCTTGCCGCCGCGACCACTCGATTTCCGCGCGTTTCGCTTGGCGTCCATCCGCAGAACCATGTCGCGATCCACTTATACAAAAACTTCGGGTTTCACCAGTTCGCCACAGGTGACGGCGGGTATTTGAATATGGTGAAAGATTTATAACAGGCTCAACGGCGAGCCGACGTTTGGTCTTCAAGCAAGTCAGGGTCGTTTTCCGAAGCGAAAGATGGTTCCTGGTGAGAGTCGGTTATTGCGCCAGGCGGCAACGTCAAAGTCAGCGGCCTGGTCGAAGATTTTGGGGTTAGCGTCCAAGGTGAGTCCGCGATGATCTGTGGCCTGAAGCAACTGCAAAGGTACGGCGAAGGTTTCATCTTTGTTAGGTATATCTACTGAGATGATTGCGTAACCTGGCCTGCGTCCTGAGACATCGAGGAGGAGGTCGTCGATTTTGCCTACGGCCTGCTTTTGGTGATTGCGGATTGGCTGCCCCAGGAAGTCGCGAGCCGACTTGAACTCGGCACCCCCGGCAGATTGAGCTAATTGAGTATTCAGGCGCCCAGTAGGCGTCGGCACTGTTATCGGACCATTATCGACGATTAAGGCGTGGTTGGTTTCCTCCGCGATGGCGTAATAACGGTTGATGGATGCCGCAATGGCTGGATTGGTCAACGCCACCTTGGCGGGACGTTTCAAACGAGGGGCGTTTTCCCAGGAACCGGCACTGACATCGAGCGCGACGACGCGCTTTTTGGCGGTTCCGGAAAAGAGCACGGGAGCAGGAACGGCTTTGAGGCGTTTGCCTAGTCCGAGAAAACCGCCGCTGGCGAAAACGGCATAGGCGATTCGGCCATTCTGCGGATTTATCAGAAGGTCCCGCAGAGTAGCCAAATCCTGTCCATCGATGTTTTCGACTTTGCTGCCTGAAATTTGACTTGCGAGATGATCTTCGAGCAGAGCCTCAAATGTGCCGGCTGGTGCGCCGCCAGGATAATCAGAGCGTGAGCAGGAGAAGGTGCCGAACCCTGCCAAACAGATAGCGACAAGTACTGCATTTACCGGAACCTGCCACTGCGTCGTCATAATCTACCCGGATTGAACTATCCGGCGGGACTGCGAGTGTGCCAGTAGGGTGTTTTGCCGCTCTCGGAAGCATTTTCCCTGCACTGAGTGTCCTGCCATCCGGTTGAACCCGACATTGCGGTTAGACCCGACAATGTTTGCGGCTTTACCCGGGTTGCAAATCGGCACAAAAGCGGGAATCTACTGATTGCCTGAATCCGTGCCAGTCCGCACGGTTTTAGTCGGCGGTGATATTACTAGCAATTCGCATGGCTGGGTTTGCACCATCACGTTTGGCGCTCAAGTCGATCCTCTGCGCTTTGGTGCTGGCATGGGCCACGAATGCTGCGATTGGGTCCATAGAACCTGAATTCCTCCCTCGCCATTCGACTGTCGTGCTGATTGCCGGCGTACCCGGGGACATAGAAAGCGAAAACGCGTATCGCGAGCAGCTGCAAGGGTGGTTCGAGGTACTCAAAGGCCGCGATCCGGTGAAGCTGTTCGTGCTGTGTGCACAGCCCGAATCGATTGAGTTGCCTTCGGGAATTGCGGGCAAAGCGCTGTCAGTTGACCGCACGAACTTTCTGCAAGTTGTAGCGGCAATGGCCGGCACAACCAATCCGGTATTGGTGGTCGCCCTCGGGCATGGCGGGCGGCAAGGCTCGACACCGGTGTTGCACGTGCGCGGACCGCGATTAACACCGGCCGATTTTGGAGCCTTCGCCGGCCGGTTAACCCAAACAGGGAGCCGATGGATTTTCTGGTTTCGAAACAGCGGCCCATTTGCGCGGGCAGTTGCCGGGGTTAGAGCGGTGGCGTTGTCGTCGGAATTGGAGACTGCATTCACAAGCGACCCGGTAGGGATGCCGATTTTGCTGAAGGTTGTGCGGGCGAATCCAGAGATAACGGTTGAGGAACTGGCGACAAAGGCGGGCAAAGGGATTGGCGATTGGTATTCGAGTCGTAATTTGGCGCGCACCGAAGAGCCGACGTTATGGGATGGGGAGGCAAAGCCTCGGGCGTTGAGCAGCAAGTCGAGTGAGGACAGCGTGGCGAGCACTTCCGAAAAAGGTGTGGCGGCTGACGGGCAGGATTCACGGGCCCAATCTGAAAAGGAGGAACCTGGGCCGAGAGTCAATTCACCGACGCAAAACGCTTCGACCCAACTGCCAGGGAGTTGGAAAGAAGTCAGGAAGGTGAATGAACAGGATTATCCGGATGCCGACGGAGTGATCCTGCGCCGCGCAATCCGCTGCGTCATAGGAGCCAATCCTGCGTTTGCTGCCGAGCACGATGAATACATCCAAATCGTCGCGCTCGAAGGCAAGCGGTTTGGCGATTTTGACGTTTCCTATTCACCGCCGGATGAAGAATTGGAGTTCCTCGATTGTGAACTCCTTCGACCCGACGGCAAGCTCATCCGGATCGATCCAGAAGCGATGGACGAAAACCGGGAAGAGGCGCCTGCTGATTACCGGGCCGGCCGAAGGCGCTTCTTTTCACTGCCGCAAGTGCAACCCGGTGCAGTGGCGCATGTGCGTTACCGAAGGCAATGGAAAGAGTTTCCACTGCCCCACGTCGCGATGGCGGTGCCGATTGAATCAGAATTGCCGGCGCTGGACACGACCATTGAAGTTTCTGTGCCGGTTGCCACCCCGTTTCATTTTTTGTTCGAGGGCCTCCCTGCTCCCAATCCAGTGATCAAGCACTCCAACTACAGCAGTTCGTATCGCTGGCATTTTGATAAGCAACCGGCTCAGGCGCGGGAAAATCTCAGCGCGCCGCATCAACAATGCGCATTACTATTCTCCACGTTTGCCGATTGGAATGCCTTTGGCCAATGGTATGCCCGGATCACGAAATTGACGGATGAAGTGACGCCCGAGATTGCGTCCCAGGCCGAAACCCTGACGCGAGACGCCAAAGGAGATTTAGACAAGGTTCAGGCGCTGTACAATTACGTCGCCAGCCTCCGCTATGTGGCTGTTCCGCTGGGAATAAACTCGTTGCGCCCGCATGCAGCGGCCAATGTCCTGCAACAGCAATATGGCGACTGCAAAGATAAAGCCAACCTGCTTAATGCCTTGCTCCATTCGCTGAAGATGGACGCACAGCTGGTGCTGGTGCCACGGTTTAGCCATGCGTACGACCTCGTTCCCGGTGTCGGGTTCAACCACGCGATTTCGCGGTTGAGTGTGGCGGGTCAGACGCTTTGGCTTGATACGACCGATGACGTCTGCCGTTTTGGCCTCTTGCCGCCCGGGGATCCGGGACGCAAGGTGCTGGTGATTGATGGGGAGATCCGCGGGCTGACCCAGTTACCGGAACCTGATCCAGAAAGCCATCGTTTGCGCATCACTGGAGAATTGGAACCTGCAGATAAGGAAGAAACCTGGAGAGCAAAACTGACCGCGCAGGCGCACGGCTACCCCGATTACGAGATGCGTGAGATGGCGCGCGAAACCAGGGACAATCTGGGTGCGTTACCCTTGCTTGCGGCAAAATTCCGGCCGGCTAGCGGGTGGTTCGCGCTTCAGCATCAAACCGTTCATGCGGTTTCCGATATGACGGCTGATTTCTCCTGGCACGGGGAGGGTTCGTTTCTGGGAATTTCGTCAATCGCAGCCGGGAAACATTTCTTACGCGCCCCGGTTTGGTTGCCCAAGGAGTGGGACGCGGCTCTTCATGAGCGCCGCTCGCCGCTATTTTTGCATCGAGGCTATCCGCTGAGGTTGGATGAAGAGTTCACGCTGACGATGCCGGAGCAGTCTGCTGCGGTAGTGCTGCCGGCTTGCTTGGAAGGCAATGAACCCCCGTTGCGCTGGCGCGTGCAATGGACGAGAGTGGGCCATGACAAACTCCTTGCGCAGTTCCACGCGCAATTATTGCGTGGTGAGCTCTCCTGGGAAGAAACCGTGGCTTTTCAGAAACAACTACGTCCGCTGATGGTGGCGCTTACGGCAGAAATTTCGTCCGCGTCGACCCCTTAAAATTATTTATGATTCCGACCTCTACGTTGCCGCCGGTTGCGCCGGTCCAAACACCTCCTCCGATCATTCCCCCGAGCGATCCCGCCGCCGTTCTCGAACGGCTCGCACCCAAAATCCGCCGACTCCAGGAAGAGATCGGCAAGGTAATTGTTGGCCAGGAAGAAATCATTTCCGCAGCATTGTACGCGCTTTTCGCTCGCGGGCATTGCTTGCTGGTCGGCGTTCCTGGTCTGGCCAAGACTCTGCTCGTGCACAGCCTGGCCCGGTCGTTGGAATTAGATTTTTCACGGATTCAGTTCACGCCCGACTTGATGCCCTCGGATATTACCGGGACCGAGATCCTTGAAGAAGACGCGGCGACGGGCCATCGGCGGTTTGTTTTTGTGCGCGGCCCGGCCTTCACCCAGGTGCTGCTGGCGGATGAGATTAACCGAACACCGCCCAAAACCCAGGCGGCGCTGCTTGAGGCGATGCAAGAGAAGACGGTGACGGTGGCGGGCAAGATGTATCGCCTGGAGGAACCGTTCATGGTATTGGCGACGCAAAATCCAATCGAGCAGGAGGGAACCTATCCTTTGCCGGAAGCGCAATTGGACCGTTTTTTGTTTGAGGTGCTGGTTGACTACCCGACGTTGGAACAGGAAAAGCTCGTCGTTGAACAACATTCGTATGCGCCGTTGGACCGCATCCAGCCCGTTTTGAGCCGCGAAGAAGTGCTGCAGTTCCGCAGCGCAATAGCCCAGGTGCCGGCGCCCCCTAACGTGATTGATTATGCGGTGCGCCTGGTGCGGGCGACGCGGCCGGCCGGCAATAGCGAGTCACCTGATTACATCCGGCGCTGGATTCGTTGGGGGGCCAGCCCTCGCGCGAGCCAGCATTTGATACTGGCTGGGCGGGCGCGAGCCGCGTGCCAAGGCCGGTTTAATGTTGCTTGCGAGGATGTTGCCGCGCTGGCGCCGTTGGTGCTTCGGCATCGTTTAATCCGCACGTTCCAGGCGGATGCCGAGGGCAAAACCACCGACGAAATCATTGCCCAATTATTGAACGATGTTCCTCGTGAACCAGCATTTTGAACTTGTTCGGTGAACGTTATGACGGTTGAGACCCGTACAGCGGCGCAGAATTTGTGCGACCGGTTTGACCCGCGGACTTTGGCCGCGCTGGAGGGTCTGGACTTTAAAGCGCGCTATGTAATGGAGGGGTTTCTTAGCGGCCTGCATAACAGTCCATTCCATGGGTTTAGCGTCGAGTTCAGCGATTATCGAAAGTACCAGGCTGGTGATGACCTGCGCCATTTGGATTGGCGGCTCTACGCCCGCAGTGATCGGCTTTGCATCAAGCGCTACATGCAGGAGACCAACGTGCGCTTTTACGTGCTGTGCGATACGAGTGCTTCGATGGCTTACCAGGGCGCCAAGGCATGGGGTTCCAAACTTGAGTGTTCGAAGGTGCTTGCAGCCGCCCTTTGCTACTTTTTACTCAAACAGAATGACGCCGCCGGCATGGTGGCGCTTAAAGGGCAGAGCGAAATTCCCGAGTTCATTCGCCCGTCACAGCGTTCAACCCAGTTTGGCTTGATGCTCCGCCAGATCGAATCACTCACTCCTTCCGGCGGAGCGTGTTTGTCCACCTTACTGCAACATGCGGCTCGGCTCGTTCACCGCCGCAGTGTTATTCTCTTTTTCTCGGATTTACTTGAGCCTTCAGAGGAAGTGACTCTTGGATTCAAGCACCTTCGTTTCCTCGGCCACGAGGTGATCGTATTTCAGGTGCTGGATGCAGATGAAATCGAGTTTCCGTTCGCCGAAGCGAGGGTATTTGAGGACCTGGAGAGCGGGGCGCGGCGGGTCGTTTCACCGGGGGCGGTTCGGGCGAAGTATTTGGAGCGTTTTCGAGCGTTCATGGATGCGCATTATGCGTTGTACCGCCAGTTGGAAATACCACATTGCCAGGTTCGGACTGACGAGAATCCCTGGCGCGCGCTGGCCTTGTTTCTGGCCGAGAGAAAGCGGCTGCAATAATTGATCTCGATGCCTTTTTCATTTTTGCATCCATGGTTCTGGCTCGGCGCGCTGGCGGTGGCGGCTCCCGTGTGGCTGCATTTGCGGTGGAAGAAGGAAACGAACCTGATTCGCTTTTCGGCGGTGCGGTTTTTGGAAGACGAGAGTGAACCACAGCGCAGTCCGCTGCGGCTGGAGGATTGGGTTTTGTTTGTGATCCGATTACTGGCGTTGCTGCTGCTGATAGCGGGGTTTGCCTGGCCGTATTTGCGGCATGCCAATAGTCTGCCGATTAGGGAGAGCCGGGTTTATGTGCTGGATAATACTCTAAGCCATCAGGCCAATGATGGGTTCAATGTGGACAGGGCGCGGATTCTTGCCGATGTGCAGAGCGCGGGGAGCGATGTCCAAGTGGCCGTCGTGGAGCTTTCCAACACGCCGCGCGTAGTGGTCGCTTTTGGTGAGGATCGCGACACCGCCCGAGAAAAGATCAAGGCCCTTCAGCCGTCATTTGAGCGCGGGTCCTATCTGGCGGCATTTCGCCAGGCGAGTGCATTGCTGGGCAACAGCCTGGGGGAGCAGAAGCGAATCGTCTTTTGCGGCGATAACCAGGAGAATCAATGGAAAGAGAACGTTAATACCCCACCATTCCTTCGCGATGTGCGCATCGATTTACCGCCGGCAGCATCAAAGACCTTGCCTAATCTGTGGCTTTCCGAGCCCCGCACTCAGCGCATTTTTCTGGGTGATCGTTCCTTGGTGAATTTTACCGTCAAGCTCAGCCATACGGGACCAGCTCCTACCGCGAACATAGTCGTCCGCGCTAACAGCCAGGCCGTATTGAGCCGCACCATCGATTTGGAAAAGCAGCCGGAAACGATCGTTATCCAAGCGCAATGGGAAGCCGATCCCAGCGCATGGGTCCGGGGTGAAGCCGTCCTTGAAGGGACGCCTGACGCGTTGCCAGCCGACGATCATGTTTTCTTCTCGCTCGCGCCGGTCGTCGAGGGCCGCGTGGCGTTGCTGGCACAATCTCCTTATCTTAGGCTGGCGCTCTCTCCCGAGATTATGCGCGGGCAGTGGGCTACCCGGATCATTGACCCGGCACGATTGGACGATGAGGTCGCAACCAACCAGGATGCCGATGTTCTGTGCCTGGAAAGCAACTATTTGCAGTCTTCGGCAGCACGCAAGTTGCTGTCGAGGTACTTAACGAATCAGCGCGGCGTTTTCCTGGTGATCAACCGGCTCACACCGGCGATCGAAGGCTGTTTGCGTGAATTGGGGTTTGAACCCGAGGGGACGTGGAACACGGGGGCGAATAATCCAGACAAATTCCAGTTCGTCTTCTCGAATCACCCCATTTTCCACCCGTTCCTTTCGCCGGATTACGGGAATCTGATGGACATCAAGGTCTTGGAATATGTCCGGTTGAAATCGGCTTCGGCACTGCCGCTCGTGTTTTCGGAAAGCGGCGCCGGATTATTTTTCCAAGGTACGCGGCCTTCCGCGAAACTTTTTGTCGCCGCTTTCGGGTTGGACCGTGACCACACGAGTTGGCCGGTCGATCAGACCTTCATCCCGTTTCTGGATCTGACGTTGCAAGCTGCCCGCGCGGAGGACCCGACCCCGGCGAGTTTTGAGCCGGGCGAACTTGGGACGATTGAGTTGCCAGCCTCGGTGAAAACGCGCGAGGTCGTATTGCGCGAAGGTGATCATGAAATGAGCAGGGCACCGGTGCAGCGGGGTAAGGCGCAGCTGCGTATGCCGGATAAGCCGGGTCTTTACGCGCTGAGCTCTGATACGCAGCAGACGTTAAAAATTCTGAGCGTTAACCCCTCACCAAAAGAATCGCAACTGGTTTACCTTCCTGCGGCTGAGCCAGTAAAAGCCTGGCAGCAAAATACCCCGGTTCTGACAGAAAAACCGGCCATGGCGACAGTCGCGGGGCAGGTGCGTTTATCGAGCATCTTGCACCAACGGCTGTGGTGGTGGATGGTTTTTGGGGCATTGATCATGTTGTTGTTGGAAATGGGCTGGGCGGAAGTGCGAAAGGAGGGAAGATGACATCGCGGTTTTTAGTGGTCGAGACCAGCCTGAATCGTGCCGAATTTCGGTGGAAATGGTTGCAGTTTCTGCGTCAGACCTCGGTCTTAGGTGTGCTGATTTGCCTTGCGATTCTATTTTTTGGCGGCGCGATCCTGTGCGGCTGGGTCACCCACCAAAAGGTCGCGGTGTCGTTCTTCGCGTTCGTCGCAGTAATTGGGTTCGTCGCTTGGACGGTCATAGCCATCCGCATAATGGTGGGTGCGCCCAGCCGGTCGTGGTTAGCCAAAGCGCTCGAACGGGTTGACCCCCGGTTTCTGGATCGACTCAATACGCTACTGTTCTTGGAAACTCGCCGCGGCGATCGAGGGCTTGATTCTTTTGCGGTGCGGATCGCCAGGCAAACGCAAGGTTTGCTGACACAACAAGCGGCACCATCTCCTTTTTCGGCTGAACGATCCCTGGGATCCGTGTTGTTGTTCCTGGTCATTTTGACACTAACGGTGATTTTTTATCAAACCTATGCGCCGTATACGCAGCTCGCTGCCGCGCAGAAACTGTTAGCGAAGAATGGGGCGAATCCGACTAAGCCATTGGATCTTGTCCTGCCCTCGACCAATAACCTCGAACAAAACCAAACCTGGGGTGAGGTGCGGATTACCGATCCGGGCACGGATCTCAAGGTGACGAAGGTGGATGTGGTTCCGCTGCAGATCGAGGCGGCGGCAAACCAGGCACTCAAAACCGTGAGCTGGTTTTCGACCATCAACGGCGCAGAGGAAACGCCGCATATCTTGCCCCCGCCCACTGAGCCTCGCTATGCGGTGTATCAACCGACGATCTACCTCGACGAGATGCGGCTCTCCGATTGGGATGTGCTGACCTACTACGCCCAGGCGGCGACTGATAAGACCAATTCGTTTGGATCAGAGGTCTATTTCCTCGAAGTGCGTCCGTTCCGGGAAGATATTATGAAACTACCCGGCGGCGAGGGAGGCAAAGCCTATCAGGCACTCAATGAAATAACCGGACTGATTAACCGCCAACAACACGTCATTCGCCAAACGCATCAACATGTCCAGAAACCACCCGTCCAAGCCAACCTCGAGGCGCAAGACCGGAAAAAATTAGCCGACGCCGAGAATGACCTCGGGGATTCCGCCCATCACCTGTATGCGAAGATGGCGGCAGAAATGGAGAATAAGCCGATTGGACAGGCCCTCGACAGCCTCGCCAAGGCGGAGCAATCGCTGCAAAGCGCTGGCAGCGGGCTGCAGAATGATGCGATGCCTCAAGCGCAGGCGGACGAACGGAATGCGCTCTCGGCGTTGGTGGCCATGCGGAAAATGTTTCAAAAAGCGGTCAGCGATAATCCTGGCGCTTTCCAGGACGGCGAGGCGCCCGAGGAAAATGCGCCCGTAGCTGATTCGTTCAAAAAGCTGAGCGAAATTGCCGAGTTCCGTAATGAAGCCAAAGCCGCGCAGGATTTTGTCCGCAAAACGCTGGAACAACAAAAGAACATTGAACAAAAGTCGAAGTCCGCATCCCGCGGCGATTACCCTCGATTGGGAGCGGAGGAGGAGCAATTGCAGAAGGGCCTCGAGGATTTTCAAACGCAGCATCCCAACGTGTTCAAGGACACCGAGGCTGAGTCGCAACTAGCACGGCAAGCCATGGCAAAGGCTGCTGAAGCCCTGGAACGCGAAAGTCACGACCCGCGCCTGGCGACCCAGGAAGCAACTCAGCAACTTGAAAAGTTCAGTAATGCGATGCAGGGCCGCACCACGGCCAAACAGCTGGCCGACGCGTATAAATTGAAACAAATGCTCGACCAGCAGATTAAAACCTTCAACGAGCGGACCCAACCCGATTCGAAAGTTTCCGATGACACGTTGCAAAAAACCGCGCGCGACGCGCAGGACACGGTTGACCAGCTTGCCAAGACGGCCGAACAGGAACCGACTCGGGACGCCTTCCGGCAACCGCTGCGCGATGCTCTGAGTGGCCACAATAAGGTCAATCTGGAAACCAAACTGCGCCAACTCCAGATGGCCGAAGATCAGGCAGCGCGGCAACAACGCGCGGGGGAGGCACGCGATAGCCTGGCCAAAGTCAGCAAAGCATTCGACGAGAGTCAGCCTCAATCGCTGCAAATGGCACAAGGAGGCGACTCGCTTAAAGGGGATGAAAAGGACAGCTTTGGCCAGGGCATGGCCGAATTGGAAAGTCTGCTCAAGCAAATGCAGAGCGGTCGCCAGTTGCGGCCCGAAGACGCGGCCAAGCAGGGACAACAGGCTTTACTCAATCTACAAACCGGGATGCGCAGCCAGTTTGGCAATAATGACCGTGGTGATCAGTTACTGCTGCAACTCGAGCAACTGCTCAAGGCCGAAAACGGCCTCGACCCGGGCGATCTTCAGAAATTGATGGAAGCCTTACAACATTTCTCCGTTGAGACCTCCCAACAAATCGCCAAGCAGGATGAGCGGCCGGACGTCAGCAACATCGATCCCAGCCGTCTGCCTCCCGCCTATCGTGGCCGCATACAAAAATACTTTCAGAAACTCTCTGAGAAATGATGGCTACCATTGTATTTGAATTTCCATTGGGGTGGGTCTGCGCGGTGCCCGCCATGGTGGCACTCGGATTGGCGGCGCGCGCACAAATGCGTCGCGGAGTGGCTCCTGCGAGAATCTTGTCACTTGCAGGGTTGCGTCTGGGTGTGCTGCTCTCGTTAATTGCGTTGGTGGCGCGTCCCGTGTGGGTCGCGAAAGAACCTCCGGCGGCGGCCTCGCGCGCAGTAGCTCTGCTCTTGGATCGCAGCGAAAGCATGTCGCTCGAAGAACCGGAGGTGAGCCGCTACCAGGCGGCGCTGGATTTTTTGCGTTCGCGCCTGTTGCCAGCGCTGAAGTCGGCGAAGTTGCCAGTCCAGGCGATGCTTTTTGACGAAAGTGTTGAGCCCGCCGATGGCGCTGCGCTGACTGCCGCAGTGCCCAAGGGCAAACGAACGAACCTGGCGGGCGCGATTGCACAGGCTGTGAGCAGCGGCTCCCAACCGCCACTGGCGGTAGTTGCCCTTACCGATGGGATCGCGAATGAAAACTCGGAAAATAACCGGGCTTTGGCCGCGTTGGCGGATGCGCACGTTCCATTCATCGGAGTCGGTTTTGGCAGTGATCAGGGCGTGCGAACGCTCTCATTGCGGGAAGTGGAAGCCCCTGCGACGGTTGCGAGCAAGACCTCGTTTGGGGTGGCCGCGCAACTCGAAATTCTGAATACCGAAGAAATGCCGGGATTCGACCTTCTACTCTATCGTGATGGTCAAGTGATCCAGAAGAAGCTGGTAAACCCCGGCAAAGGCTCGCGAACCTGGCTGGAAAACTTTCAGGTCAGCGAGGAGAGGGAGGGGGTCCATAACTATATGGTTCAGGTGTTGCCGCCAAATTTGCCGAACCTAAAGTGCGTCAATCTCACCGGCACCAGCTCGGTGCGCGTTTCGGACGAAAAAGAACTACGCGTACTATATATCCAGGGTGCCCTCACCTGGGATTACAAATTCATCAGCCTGTCTCTGCGCAACGATCAGACGATCAAACTCACCGGCTTGACGCGCACGTCAAAACAATCGGTGTTCCGGCAGAACGTCGAGAGTGCGGGTGAGCTCATGAATGGTTTTCCAACGACGATTGAAGAGCTCGCGCCGTTCCGGGTGATTGTGCTTTCGAATTTGCGTCCTGCCGACCTCACCCCGCCGCAACAGGAGGTGTTGGCGCGGTTCTGCGGCGAGCTCGGCGGCGGTGTGCTCATGATAGGCGGTGCGGCCACCTTTGACAGCTCCTGGCAAAACAGCCGCCTCGAACAGCTGTTGCCGGTAACCTTTTCCGGCTCGCCGGGTGTTGTTGGATTGGACCGAGCTTTTCGCGTGCAGTTGACGCCAGATGCCTTGCAGCATCCGATTTTTCAAATTGTTGAAGGCGCTCAACTCCGCGACGCCTGGGGCCAGTTGCCGACCTTTACTCAATATGGCCGCGTCGACGCCGCCAAGCCGGGGGCCCAGGTCTGGATGTTGCATCCGAGCGACAGCGGGCCTCGCGGCCGCCGCATTCTCATGGCGTCGCAGCGCTATGGCGCCGGAATTTCCGCCGTCCTCGCGATTCAGAATTTTTGGCGTTGGCGCCTGGCCAAAGATTCCGAGCCTCAGGCGTTTGACCGGTTTTGGCGGCAACTCTTTCGGTACCTCAGCGAAGCGGGGCGGCAGGACGTTGCGATCCATTTGGCCGACCAGGAGTTGCACCCGCAAATGGACGTGCAAGTAGTGCTGGAAAAGCAACCCAATCCTAGAAATATTGCGGACACTAATCGCAAGTTCTTCGTGCGCGTTGAAGACGGCAGCAAGGCTCTGTTGCAGGAACAAGCCGTGGAACTGGAGCCGTTGCACCCGGTCGATTTCAGATTTCACGCTGAAAAAGCCGGGGTGTATACCGTGACGGTGACAGATGGGTTGAAGGTGCCGGTATCGAGTCGGCCAATCGAGGTACGCGATCTCAATCTCGAATTTCAAAATACCAGCCGCAGCATGGAAACGTTGCGCCAGTGGGCCGCCGTCAGCGAGGGCCTGGCGTTTAAAGTTGAGGATTGCCCGGCGGCTAGCGACCTGGTTGCTCAGATCAAAGCCAAGGTCGAGGAAGTCCGGCGCGGCAAGCAGATGCGCCGGACTGTTGGGATCAATGGCTGGATGCTGACGTTGGTTTTGGGCGCCCTGGGCACTGAGTGGCTAGTGCGGAAACGATGGGGGCTGACGTGAGGAAGGGGCGTTGCGTGTTGCGTGTTGCGTGTTCCGTGTTCCATGACGCGTGTTGCGTGTTCCGTGAGGCTCGCAGCGTAATGCGTTCTGCTTGTCGTGGGCTCGACTTCCATACATCGCCGGCCATTAGTGTCGCACTACGGAACACGAAACACGGAACACGAAATACCCTCCACGGTTTACGTTTCACGGTTTACGTATCACGTATCACGCATTACGCATCACGTGCCATTTCTGTGGTGCTGGCCTTGCTCCTGCCCACTCTCTCTCTGGCGCAAACCTCGGACGACAAGCTCGCGACCTTTTTTATGGGCCGGGTCAAATATAGCTCGAATGACGGGAACGATTGCGGCGGGGTCGGCCAGGATCTGATGCGCCTGGTCTCTCGGGCCTCAACGCTGAAAATCCAGGAGGAACGCAAGGTGCGCTTGACCGATCCGGACCTGTTCGAAACCCCATTTCTTTTCATGAATGGGCATAATGACTTTGTGCTGACAGACGCAGAAATCGAAAACCTCCGCAAGTATTTCACTCACGGCGGTTTTTTTCTCGCCTCAGGTTGCTGTACCAATCCGAACTTTCCTAAAGCCTGGCGCCGGGAGTTCAGTCGCATTTTTCCGAACGAGAAGGTCAAACCGATTCCTTACGATCATTTAATTTATCGCGCATTTTACAATATTGAGCGGGTCAGGTGTCTGAACGAGGCGCGCGATATCCAGTTGGAAGGCTTGTTTTATCAGGGCGGCCTGGTGGCAGTGGTGTGCGAGGATGGTTTGTGCTGCTCATTCAGCGCCAATAATACCTGCAATGAAGGCAAAGGTATCAGCCCTGAAGATGGTCAGAAGTTGGCGCTCAATATTGCCGTCTATGCGCTGACGCACTAAGCATCGAGAGCCTGTGCCTGGGAATTGTCGACTGGACCACTCGCGGCTGCCCCTGCCGGAAATGAATTGCCTCTGATGGTTTTGCTCGATAAACCACCGGCGGCATGGATCGGGTCATCAAACTGGGGCTGATCGGCACTGGTATGTTTGGGGCGGAGGTGCATCTTCGCACGTACGCCGATTTGCAACGGGGGGGTATAGCCCCACACCTGGGGCGCGTCGGCCTGAATCGTTGGGCTCGGGACCTTGCTCCGATTCGATTCGAGCTCGTCGCGGTCGCTGCCCGGACGGAAGCCTCGGCCCGGCGCGCCGCGGCGCAATTTAAAACTTGGACCGGCTCCTCCCCAAGCGTGCACTGGGGGGAAGACCCTTGGAATCAACTAATCAGCGACGCTGCTCAGCTCGACGTGTTGGCGGTCGCAACCCCCGATCACCTGCACACACCGGTCATTCTTGCGGGCCTGAATGCCGGGATTCACGTTGTTACTGAGAAACCCATGTGCCTCGATTTGGCCGAGGCCGATAGCATTATTGAATTAGCGAAGCAAAAGAATCGGATCGTTGCCGTAGATATGCATAAGCGCTATGACCCCGATCATCTGCGAATTGCGCAGGACCTTAAAACACGCATCGGCGAGCCATTGTACGGCGGGGCGTACCTGGAAGAGCCGCTTGAGCTCCCCAGTGGCCGCTTTAAATGGGCAGAGCAAAGCGACCCCTTCAGCTATGTGGGCTCGCACTGGGTCGATCTGGTTCTGCATTACTACAGATGCAAACCTGTCTCGCTGACTGCAGTGGGCCAGAAAAGACGCCTCATTCGCGACGGAATCAATGCTTACGACGCGGTGCAAGTGCGGGTCGAGTTCGACAACGGATTAAGCATGAATTTCCATAACCACTGGATCACACCTCCGGACTTCGAGGGCCCGGTTAACCAGGGACATGAAATCATTGGCACCGAAGGCAAAATCGAGAGCGATCAACAATATCGCGGATTGCGTTGGTGGACAAAAGGCGACGGCAGCCGTACTGCCAATACTCACTTCACACGCGAAGTTGCCTCCGCCGTGGGCCCCGCCACCTGGACCGGTTACGGTTTCGATAGCCTTATCGTAGCGCTGGCAGCCATTTGCCGGATGCAATATTTTTCCGCACGCCTCGAACAGTTGGAGGAGATATATCCCACCGCCCACCAGGCGCGAGTGGTCACCGCGGTGCTACAGGCGGCTCGCATCGTCCGCGATCTCAATTTTAAATATCTTCAATCGGGGCAGGGCGCTCCCGTGACGGCGCGCTTCAGCCCGGAAGGCCTGACGATCGTGGACCCCATCCACGGTGCCGCTGAACTCGCCGGCCTCTTTCAACGCGTTTATGCAAAACCTATTTAAGGGGGAGCGCTCTGCGTTGAACTGGGATTGATAGAGAGCACGGCGGTTAGTTCTTTGCAGAACTCGTCTCCCTTTCGCGAATCCAACACCACTTCGCCTTCCACAGCGGCTCCCGCGTTCAACCGACCCAAACGGTAACGAACCACGATGTATCCCCGGCTGTCTCGCCGAATCCGCAGCCAACCTCCCTCGGAGAGGCCAAATTCTACCCGCGGAATTTGGAGGATGACGAAGTCCAGTGCCTGTTGAAGTGCCTTTTCCCATTCTGTCACCAGCACCTGGTCATGCACGGCGACAACTTTCCACCCGGCACACACCGCGCCCGCCTCGCAGTGCCATACACAGTTTTGGCCCGAGGTCGCGATTCGCTCGATGCTTAGGTAATTGCTCCTGTCGCCGATACGCATTCCCTTCTGAGAGAGCAACTCTTTTTCCCTGGTCCCACAAACAGACCACGAATCTTTACGGATAGGGCGGGGGTGGAAAACGGATAGAATCATGACTTGCCCCTCCGTGATAGACCCGGAAAACGTGGCTTTCCTTCGGCCATAAGGGGCTTATTTGCGACGGCCTGCGTGCTTGAGTAAAGCAAACCTTCCTGTCTGCCTTGAACTCAGACGAGGGTTGTGTGGATTTGGGACATTCTTGGCGGCTTTTCCGAGCGAGGTGGTAGGCGATCGACTGGCAGCCCGGCCGACCGAATTAAGCATTTCTTGGCGGGGGTCGGCTGCTCAAATCTGGTTCGTTATCCCGCCTGAACGTTCAGGTACAGCCCTTGCTCTCCTCGGCTATGTCGTACCCCTGCATTGCCACTCGGGTGGTGTTTTTGTTCAGGGGGTCGGTAAGAGGAAAGCAAAAGAATTGGCTGTACAGGAAAGGGCACCTTTATGCCATATATCGTCTTGGTTTCAATTATCGCCACGAGTCTGTGGGTTTACGTCGATGCGCTGCGCATCGGCATCCACAAGACAGGCGAGCGGCAAAAAACACTGCGGCTGCATGTCGATATGGAACCGGTGGATTGGCTGATCTCCTGTTTGCTCCTTTGGGCGATCGCGTTTCCTGTGTATCTGGTGAAACGGCGCGGCTTCATCAAGAAGTTCTGCCCTTTGCGATCACAATCAATTCTTCCGCCCTCCGAGCCGGTTGAATATTTCTACGAGCAGATGCGGAACCTCTCTCGCCTGAAGAGCGAAGGGCGCATTAGTGAGGAAGAGTTTTGCCTGAAACGAAGGGAAGTGCTCGGGCTGTAATTCTAGTTTCCGGCCGGCCGGATCATGTTGCCGGTCCGTGGATGCGTTGGGCACCCGAGTAAAGGTTCATGGAATTCGCGCGCAAAAACCCAATCAAGGTTTGGCCATTTTCCCGCGCAAATTCCACCGCTAAACTCGAAGGCGCGGAGACGGCACAGATGATCGGGATACGACCGGCGAGTGCTTTTTGAATGATCTCGAAGGAGGCGCGTCCACTTACCAGGAGAATGCTGGTTTCGAATGGAGCTTTGGTGGTCAGCAGACCATATCCGAGAACCTTGTCGACGGCATTGTGACGGCCGATATCCTCCCGCACCGCGATGAGTTCTCCCGCGCTATCGAAAATTGCCGCGGCGTGAAGTCCCCCCGTGAGAGCGAAAGTGCGTTGCGCGGCGCGCATCCGTGCCGGCAGTTCATTAATCAGAGCCGCGGGAACGGATACGTCCGACTGGATCGCAGGAAACGACCGGCGTATCGCGTCGATTGAAGCTTTTCCACATAAGCCGCAACTCGAACTGGCGAAAACGTGCCGTGTCAGCCGTTCGAAGTCGACGGTTACCGCAGCCGACAAAAACACATTCAGAGTGTTATCCGGCAAATCACTCTGGAGACAGGGGGCGATTTCGACGATGTCTTCCCGGCGCGTTATGATGCCTTCACTCATCAGAAATCCGGCAACTAGCTCCGGGTCCTCTCCGGGCGTCCGCATGGTGACCGCGATGCCACGCCCGCGTACTCGGATCTCCAGCGGCTCCTCGACGGCAATGGCGTCCTCCGATTTCTGTGTCTTTTGCCCCGGGCGGTATAGAAGGATTTCTGCAGAAACTGTCGCGTAGCGATTGCAGGGCATTTGAGTCATTGTCTTACTGTATTACCGAACGCTGAATTCCACGAGCGGGAAAGGTCCGCGGCAAGCCCGAGTGTCGACCGCCGATCTGGGTGTAACTTGCTGAATATCGCGGACGCAGGTAAAAGTGGTCTTGCGCTTTTCAAACGTGAAAACTGAATCGTCACCTGCTCCTGGTAGCTCCGCTACGCAGGACTCTTGGACCGCTTGCCTTCTGGTTGGGGGGGAGTCCAGACGGATGGGGACTGATAAGGCGACTCTATGCATCGCTGGTCAACCACTTTGGAGGAGACAACTGAATCTTCTCCTGGCGTTGCAACCTCAAAATCTGTGGATTTCGGCACGCTCGGTTCCTCCGTGGTGTCCTGAGGGACTCGAGGTCGTGCTTGATTCGCCCCCCTCCCGCGGCCCGTTGAGCGGCATTTCGGCCTGCTTGCAGCGCCTGGAGGCCCCGCATCTAATCGTCGTGGCTATCGATATGCCGCAAATGACTCTCGAGCACTTAAGCAAACTGCTCGCGCTGGTTCGGCCCGGTCGCAGCCTTCTCCCGATGAACGGCAACTACTTCGAGCCGACGTGCGCGATCTACTCGCAATCAGCAGTCCCGTTTGCTGCCGCCGCCCTCAACGAGCCTGACGCTTCTCTACAGCGTTTCTGCAAGAAACTGACGATTGAAAACGTCGCGGATTCCTGCCTGTTGAGGCCTGAGGAGCGACCCTTCTATCATAACCTGAACCATCCCCAAGACTTCGACGCTTTGACCGACCGGCAGGGTGGCGTTTGACGCCTGCATGGTTCCGTGTCAGAAACGCAATCTCCCCTCGTATACTAAGTAAAGACCTGCGCGGTGCCGGTCGCGAACCTGTGTTGATGGCGGCCTGGTTTGTAACCGAATTGTGCCTCGACCTGAGGCCTTTCCTGGTCGATCGGATCCGCAGAACTAAGGAGTCAATTATGAAAATGCTGTTGAGGGATTTTCGGACGGGGCTTTACCTGGGATGCGGACGGGAGTGGACGCAACACCTGGAAACCGCGCGGACTTTCGCGAACCGGTTCCGGGCGGAGGCCTATAGAGTCTGCCACGGCTTGCCCGATGCCACGGTTGTAGCTATACCCGGGAGCGAGACCAGGCGGTGGCGTCCATATTTTCCAAGGGAACCTGACTTTACCGGGAATCCAGCGCCGACACGGCGGACTACGTTAGAGGCGAAAATCGAACTGGGACTCGGTAACAGCCTTTTCATTCGCGGCGAAGGAGGCGGCCTCAATTGGCATCGAAGCCAGGCGATGACCCAAATTGACCAAAGTACGTGGATCTGGTCGACCTACTTTGCTACGCAGCCCTTAATACTTCAATTACTGCTCAATGATCTCATTTGGGCCAAGGGCGAGAATCTAACGCTCGAGCCCGGGATGCGGCTCCAGGTATTACCAGATTTCGAATGGCCCGAAATACCACGAATTGCCTCGGTGGAGTGAGCGAAAAGTAATCTGATGGCTAACGAGTATCTGCAATTTCAGCGCGTGCCGTTACCACGCCAGATGGTGAGCAGCCCACCCAGTCCCGAGAGAAGCAACAGGCTGACGGCATACGCGCCGCTATTGTCATAGCGCGGTAGAAAATAGAGAGCTGCGGCTCCGACAGCGGGCCCCGCACAATTGCCCAAACCGATCACTGCCTCATGAATGCCCCCGTGCTCGCCTTTGGTGTCGCCGAGGTCCATCGAATAGAACAGCGACGAATAATAGATCAAGCCAACTGAGACGCCGAACAGCAATTGGCCGAGAACCAGCACGGCGACGTGTTGTGCCAATAACACTGTCGCAAAGCTCGCCACCAGTGACACATAGGAGAGCAACAGCCAGCGAAATCTATAATGCCAGGTGGTCCACTGCCATAAGATCGCAAATGCTGCCAGGCGCGAGAAGCACCATACCGAACAGCAAAATCCTGCCAACGTCGTCGACAATCCAAGGCGCGCGGCAATCCCCGGCATGACGGCGATTAGCGTGTTGATTGCTATATACGCGAACGGATTGGCCAACCAGGCCATCCGCAAAAATGCTTTTGCCTTCCTTTTCGCGTTGGCATCTTCGATCGTGGCAGCGGTCAACGAGGCTACTCTCACGCCCGCCCCCGCAGGTGCGCCGGAACGCTGATACTCAGATTCTGAGCCAGTCGAGCCGGATGGCGCGGGCTCCTGGCGATCTCCAGTCGAGGTGCCGGATCGGACCTGGGATTGGAGCCAGGAGGTCAGGCCCAATTGCGTCAACAGGATGGCAATTGGAACAAAGAAAAGGCTCGAGAATCCAAGCTTGTCGAGCATTGCGCCGCCAAAGAAATTCGCAACAGCTGCAGTCGCTGCCCATACGACATTGTAAATCCCGACCATATGCTGCAGACCGGCGGGCGGCTCTTCTTCACTGACCAGAGCTTCCAGTGTGGGCCAGGTGAAGGACATGCCCACAACCGTGATCAACATCACTGCAATATGGCTTAGCGCAGAATGAACAAATGGACCTATCGTCAGCGCCACTAGCATGATGAAAAACCCCAGTTTCAGCGCGGTGAAATAACCGGCGCGTTGGGCAAACCGCCCTCCCCACCAGGCGCATATGGCATAAGTCGCTCCGTTGAGCGCGGCTAGCACCAGGTTAGCCTGGTTGTCAAAGGCGTGCGCCTTGTGCATGAAGAAATAAAAATAATAGAAGTAGTAGACGACAGCGAAGGAGTTGAGCCCTTCGAGGACGAAATAGCCCGTCTTAAGACGCCGGGAGAACATGGGGTAAGCGTTAAAGCTCTGGAGCGTTAGACCGTTGAACCGGCAACCGGGCGGAGCTTCTTCACCTTCACCTTCACCTTAGGTTGAGGTCTGGTATTCAGCGAGGTATTCCGGTTTAACGTTTCACGTTCTAAGCAATCAATAATCGTATAACCCGCTGTCATGCGCGTAACTCCCACCACCGGGGCCACCGCCCTCTTCTCCGCCCATAAAATCGCCGAGCAGGTCGCCCATGTCCGCTTCGATTTTTTCGGGATCTTCCCCGGCCTCAAGCCGTTTGATCGCGACATCCAGTTCCTTCGGCATCGTGCCGGGTGGCATCAGGTCCTTCATCTTACGCATCATGTGCGCCATGTGCCGCGGATTATTCTCGTCCATGTGCTCCATGTCCCGCTCGAGCTCCATCATCGCGCGTTCGACGCGCGGGTCCTCCATATCGGGCATCGGCGGTTCGCCGCCCTCGGCATCAGACTTGGCGGCCGGTTCTTTCAACCCTCGCGTCAGCGCAAAACGGCTGATGGTTTTAGTCATCTTTTTGTTCCCGCATTTCGGGCACACCGGCAAGCGGTCAGGGTTCACCCGCTTCGAAAGAAAATTAAAGATCACCCGACACTTCGGGCAGGCGTATTCGTAAATTGGCATACTTTTTACCCGCAGAATCGCGGATACGCCGATAAGGTGAGCGGGAGCTGCGCCGCCGTCAAGCTCGCCACAAACGTGGTCAGATAGGAGTCGAAGAAAAACTCACTTCATTCGCTCGAACGTCTTGCGCAAAATCTCCCAATCTTTCAGTCCTTTAAACTTTTCCATCGCGGAGGCATTAACGGTTGCCTCTTTGGCGTTCTTGGTCGGCTTGTTGACCTTGTAAAAGATTCCGAATGAGCCGGGAAAAGCCTGGTCGGCGAGTTTGTAGGCGGCAATTTCGTCGGTGACGTCGTGATCAGAGGGGACGAGGTTGAAGACGCCGCCTTTGCGGGGATTCGACGCGTCAAAGGCGCCTTCGTAGAATTCAACACATTCGCTGAGGCACTCGATGAAACTGAACCCTTCGTGGTCCATCGCCGCTTCCATCATTTGCATCACGTGGTTGGGATTGGTGTGAGTGGTGCGCGCGACGAACGTCGCGCCGGCGGCGATCGCCTGTTTCATCGGATTAATGGGGTAATCGACCGCGCCCCAGGTGTCGGTCTTGCTTTTGAATCCCAACGGCGAGGTGGGCGACGTCTGCTTTTTGGTCAATCCATACACCCAGTTATCCATCACCACGCAGGTCATTTTGATGTTCTTGCGCGCGACGTGATTGAAATGATTGCCACCGATCGAGAACATGTCACCGTCACCCCCAAACACATACACATGCAGGTCAGGGCGGGACAGGGAAATCCCGCTGGCAAACGCCAGGGATCGCCCGTGAATGTAGTGGGCGCCGTACGCCTGAACGAAGTAAGGAAAGCGGCTCGAACACCCGATTCCGGATATCGTGGTGATCTTTTCCTGCCAAAGCTTCCGTTTCTCAATCAGCTTGAAGTACAGAGCCAGTACTGAAAAGTCGCCACAACCGGGACACCACGTCGGATGGTCGGCGGCGATTTCTTTTTTAGTCAGAGCCTTGCGTTCCGCCGGTGGCTGGGCGGGCAGGGCTTGACCGGACGCGCGAGGGTTCTCAATAGCGGGGGCGCTCATGTTTAGTAAACGTTAACAATTAAAAACGTAAGGGTTTAAAAACGATCAATAAGCTAAAGCTCAAAGTTTGCTAAGGCCGGCATTGATGTCGGCTTGGGCACTTTCAAGAATCTCTTTTACCTTCCAGGTTAGCCCGTCGGTCTTGTTGATCCCGCGGATTTTTGGGTCGCAGTAGCGTGCTCGGAGCAACCCGGCAAGCTGGCCATAGCCATATAGACCCTCGTCGTTCATCTCAACAACCCGGATCGTATTGAAACCTGAAAAAATATTCTCGAGTCCAGGCGGCAGTGGCTGAACATGCTTGATATGCAGCGAGGACACGCTGTTGCCCGCCGCACGAGCACGGTCGACCGCTTCCTGAATGGGGCCGCGCGTCGATCCCCAGCCGACCAGCAGGACATTGCCTTCGGGTGGGCCATAAACCTTCGGCGTCGGCAAAGTCGCCGCCAGTGCCTGCAGTTTTTTGCGGCGTTTGGCGGTCATTTGCATGTGCAACTTGGGCGAGCCGGTCGGGTGACCATATTCATCGTGCTCAAGCCCACCGGCAATCGGGTAACGCCCGCTTGTGATCGGTGTTCCGGGCACCACGCGTGGCGTTACTCCGTCCGGTGTAGCTAAATCGTATGGCTTGTAATCGACCACTGGCGCCAGGTTCGGTGAGATATCCTGGCATACTTTCTCGAGGTCCGGTGTCAGGAACGCCTCGATGCGAGTCGCGATCGCCTGGTCGCTCAGGATAAACACGGGCACGTTGTATTTGCGCGCGATATTCACCGCCTCGATCGCAGTGTAAAAACAATCCTCGACATCCGCTGGGGCCAGCACGACGCGCGGTGCATCACCATGGGCTCCGAAACAGGCCAGGTTCAAATCCGATTGCTCGACCGACGTCGGCATCCCGGTTGACGGTCCACCGCGTTGCACATTGATGACCACCAGCGGCATTTCGGCCATCACCGCCCAGCCGACGGATTCCATTTTAAGAGAAATACCCGGCCCGCTTGAACCGGTGACGGCTACTCGACCCGCAAAGCCGGCGCCGTTGGCCATCGAAATCGCCGCAATCTCATCCTCACATTGAACAAAGGTTCCACCATACTTTGGCAGCTCGCGCCGCAGAATCTCCATTACATCCGACCACGGCGTAATCGGGTAAGCGGCGCCGAAACGCACACCCGCAGCGATAATTCCGAAGGCCAGCGCCTCGTTGCCAGTCATGACCACTTGCTGCCCGGTCCGCTTGCGGCTCTCGGCAAATTTAAATGTCTCGAAAACATTCCCCAACGACTGCGCATACCCGGCGTGAAACGCGGACAGGGCATTATTCAACACACTGGTGTCTTTCCCGCCGAAACGTTCTCCGATCAATTGTTCGAGCTTCGGGAGGTTCAGATCGAACATCTTGGCCAGCAGGCCAAGGGCATAAATATTCTTGCCTTTGTCTTTCGCGGTGCCGCCGATGGCTTCGATCGTAAGGCTGGAAATCGGAATGCCAATATGCCGGTATTCCTGTTGCCACTCCGCTTTTGGTTCGACGTGATCGGCGTCGAACAGGACGATTCCGCCTTTCTTGACCGAGTCGATGTGCTCTTCGTAGGAGTGCTGATAAAACGCCAGCAGCACGTCGGCTTCGTCGCCGGCACTGGCAACTTCGCCCGAACCTATCCGCACCTGGAAGATTGATGGGCCACCCGAGATCGTCGAAGGGATGGTCATGAAGGTCATAACCTCCTGTTCGCTGCGACCGGCCAGCCGCGCCAAAAAGCCGCCGATCGCTTGAATCCCATCCTGGGAATTACCCGCAATGCGGATCACTGCTTCGTTAACCGTGGAAACCTTTGGTGGACTGCCCGGCGCCGGAGGGGAAGAAAGTGCGTCGCTCATGCTCGAATTACGGTGTCAAAGTTCAATGTTCAAGAATTCAAAAGCGGATGACCGAGCGCCTGAAGCTGCATCAGCTCGGATAACCGCTGCTATCAAACTCTATCATGCGCCCCTCTCGTGTCAATTTCTAATGGTGATACATATTAAGCTGGCTGACAACAAGTTATGCATGCCATCCGCGCTTTCTTTGCAAAAGCAAAAAACACTATTATGTTCAATTATTAACGCCACATCATTAATAAAATTCAATTTTCAGTGTCGAGGCCCGGCAAGATAATATTTCATTGCCTCAGCCACACCGCGCCCATGACAACCGACGCAGAGGTAGCCCCCCTCCCGACGCACGGCGGCTTTAACGACCGGCACCGCATTGGCCGGTGCGGCGAGGAACTGCGCGTATGAGCGGGAGAGCATCGAGAGGTCATTGAGGTGATCTCCCACAGCGAACACCCGTTCAGGGCGCAAGCCGAGGCGTCGCGTGATTTCGCCCAGGGCACTGCCCTTGTTGTAAGCGGCATGGCTGAAGCGGGCATAAACGTCGTTTCGCACCACCGTGAGGTCAGGGATTTTGCGGCAGTAATCCTCCAGGTACAGATGGATGGCATCCATATCGCCGTTGTCGCGGGCGATCAAACAAAGCGGCGAATAGGAGTCTTCATAGATTTGAGCGTGATAGCGCTTGTTGATCCAATCGACCAGCGCGGGCAGGTCAGCGCGAATACTGCCGAAGAGTTCGGCGTGCGTTTGCGAACAGGCAGCATTCCATTCCGTCAGGCCACCGTAGCGGGAATCGTGGTGCAGATGAATTTCACGTTCGACCAACACCAGGTAATCGGGTTCGATGGGGATCCCCGCCCGGGCGAGCGACTCCATCAGGCTCGACATGTCTCGGCCCGTATTGATGATCCATTTCGCACCGTTGCGTTGAAGCCGGCCTATTAACTCGACCAGTTCCGTCGGTATCGGCGGATTCTCAAACTCGGCGAACAACGTGCCGTCGAAATCCGTCGAGATCAGTTTTATGGGTGAATCCATTTGCGTCGCCTTGGGAATGGCGATGGGGGAAAGCGTAATGCGGAATACGTAAAACGTAAAACGTAAAACGTAGCAAGTGTTGCGTATTCCGTGTTCCGTGTGAGTAATCGTGAAACGTAAAACGTAAGAACTAGACGCACCTATGCACCGTCACGTTTTACGTTTTACGTGCTACGTCTTACGAAACACGGAACACGCTCCTCCCCCTTGCATACCTCCCCAGCCACACGTAAGTTTCCCCACATGTCCTCGTTTCAGGAGCAATACGATGACGCGATGTTCGCTTTCAGCACCGGCGATTACGAAGATGCCATCGCCAAACTGAAGGCCGTTTTAGCCCAGGACCCGATCCATTTTGATGCACAACTTGCGTTGGGAATGGCTTATTATCGAAAGGGCGATTTTGCGGCCGCCATTTCCGAGGGGCACAAAGCCGAAAAACTCAAACCCCATGAGCAGCTTGTCCACACCAACCTTTCGCTGTTTTACATGAAGGCCGGCGATAAGGCGACCGCCGAACACCACGGTTTGCAGGCGCGGATCGCCTCCTGGCGCGCCGACGCGCAACACGCTAAAACGGGCGAAGCCATTCCGCCAAGCGATTCCGAGCTGGATTTGGCCAAACCAAAACCACAATCAATCAAATTGCCTTCAAAATTTCCGGATATGCCTTGGAAGAAAAAGCCTCCCGGCCCCAGTACATCGTAGCGCAGAGGTCCTCGTCTGCGAGTGCGCCGGGCCTCTGCCGGCAGGTTCATGTGTGCCGCGGCACAGGAGCTCTTCCGAACTGGCAAACACCAACGTTTCGCGCTACCGTGGTCCGGACTACCGAGGGACGGTTTTGTCCCCTGGTATCTTGCTTATGAAAACAGCTTACGAATTGGCGATGGAACGGTTGAACAAAACCGAGCCGACCGTCAAATTGACTGCGGAACAAAAGAAAGAAATTGCTGAATTGGAATCTAAGTGCGCGGCCAAGATTGCCGAGCGCGAGCTTTTTCTTAAAGGCGAAATTGAAAAAGCCGTGAATCAAGGCGACGCGGAAGCGATGGAACAGTTGCAGAAGCAACTGGTGAGCGACCGCAAATCGCTGCGCGCCGAATTTGAAGTTAAGAAGGAGAAGGTGCGGACCGGGGCCAAGTAATACGGCGCTCACGCGCTGTCGCGCTGACGATCTTCTGCGGCAGCCGCTTGGGGCAGATTGAACCAAAAAGTCGTGCGATGCCTCGAGCTTATCTCGCCAGACTAGACATCCCTCTGGACTCGGTTATCCCGGCAGAAGCCCAGTCCTCGGCCACTTTACGCAGCACCGTATCGCTCGGCGGTTTAATCAGATAGCCTTTGACCCCGAGCTCGGCCGCCCTTCGTTGATCTCTCTGCTCGGGGGAGGAGGTCAGAATGATGACCGGGATCTCTCGCAACTGCGGTTGTTGACGGATCCAGTCCAGCACCTCAAATCCCCCGGCATAGGGTAGCTTCAAGTCCAGAAAAATTAGGGAA
Organism: Candidatus Limnocylindrales bacterium; assembly: GCA_035495315.1. Lineage (GTDB taxonomy): Bacteria > Verrucomicrobiota > Verrucomicrobiia > Limisphaerales > UBA8199 > DATJGF01. The sequence goes on along the minus strand of DATJGF010000234.1, from coordinate 15,443 downwards.
GGCATCGGGAATTTTGTTCGATCGGCATAATCGGCCGAGCCGGCCAGGAAATCCATCGCCGCCTGGCCATCGGTTACTACTTGCATCGACCAATCAAGGCCGGACTTCTTCAGAGCCCGACGCATGAAAAAGACATCATCGGCATTGTCTTCGACTAGGAGAATGTGATGGGGGCTGACGTTCATAAAAATCAATTCACCGCCTGCAGTTGAATCCAGAATTTGCTGCCGTGGAATCCATCGGATTCGACACCGACCTGCCCGCCCATGCGCTCGACTGCTTTGCGGACAATCGCCAGTCCAATACCGTTGCCTTCATACGCCCCTTCCGGGTGAATCCGTTCGAACATGCCGAACAAGCGCGGCTGATACTCAGGTTTAATCCCAATGCCATTATCCTCCACCCAAAGCCGGACTTTATCCTCCATCTGCTCGCTGCGGATCACGATCCGCGGCGCTCTGCCGGGCGGCACAAATTTCACCGCGTTGTTCAACAGGTTGGCAATGGCCTGGCTCAACGAGGGTTCGTGGGCGAGGACGGCGCTCAGGTTTTCCTTAATGACAATCTGGGCGGCATCAAATTCCGGGTAGTGCCGCACGATATCGCGAACCAGCTTTTCCAGACAGACAGGTTCGAGCTGCACCTCGCGGCGGCTGACCCGGCTGTAGGTCAGAACATCGTTCACCAGCCGCTCCATCCGCGAGCTGTTGTGAACAATTCGCTCCAGGTAGTTTTTTCCTTCGGCTTGGATTTTTTCGCCGTAATCCTCCAGGACCGCGTCGGCGAACCCGTGAATGGCCCGTAGCGGCGCCCGCAGATCGTGTGAAACACTGTAAGAGAATTCCTCCATCTGGCTGATGGCTTCGCGCAAGGAAGCCGTGCGCTGGTTCACCAGGTGTTCAAGTTGTTCCCCACTCTTGTGGCGCTCGATCGCAAAGACGACCTGGCTTGCCACCGTTTGAGCGTTGCGGATTTCCTGCGGCGTGAATGGATGCGGGGAATCGTAGTAGACCATGAACTTGCCCAGCAGTTCGCGCTCGCCCAACAGCGGGATGAAGGCGAGCGCTCGGATGCCTTCGCGCGAAATCACCGCGCGCAAGGCTGGCTCCAGCGGGAACTGACTTACGTCATCAATACAAACGGGTTCCGGGGCCGGGTCGTCGTGCCTCCAGGGCGAGTGGCCTTCCACCGCTTTGCGGTATTCGTCCGAGAGGCCGCGCCAGGCCTTAAACCGCATTACTTGATCGGCATCGTATTGCAGAATCGACGCCCGAGCCGCATTTTGACAGCGGCAGATGGCCTCGATTGCCGCCTCCAGGATGTCGGGCATGGCCGCTGCCCGATTCACTTTGCTGACCAGCTCGTACAACGCCAATTGTTGGCGCTCGGCGCGTTTTCGTTCCGTAATGTCCCGCGCGATTTTCGAGGCGCCGATTATCGTGCCGGTGCTGTCCTTGATCGGCGAAATGGTCAAAGAGATTTCGATCGGGGTTCCGTCCTTGCGCTGGCGCACCGTTTCAATATGCTCGACCCGCTCACCACGGCGGATCCGGTCCAGGATCCGCACCTCTTCGTCGCGCCGATCCAGCGGAATTAACAATGTGATGGATTTTCCGATTGCCTCGTTCGCCGTGTAGCCGAAGATCCGTTCAGCGCCCCGGTTCCAGGAAGTAATGATTCCTTCGAGATTTTTGCCCACGATCGCATCGTCGGAACTGTCCACGATCGCCGCCAGGCGCTGCGAGACTTCCTCATTGCGCTTACGCTCGGTGATATCCGTCGAGATACCGGCTATCGCATAAATGCTCCCGTCCGGACGGCGCAATGGGAACTTGACGGAAATATAGTTATGCGGTCCATCGGCATGCGGCGCCACCTCCTCGACTTCGAGCGCTTTGCCTGTCTCTATCACCTTCAAGTCATTCTCTCGAAATGTTTTGGCAATTGCGGGGGGAAAGATGTCAAAATCGGTTTTGCCCTCGATCTGTGCCTGGGTGACGCCGAACAGTTTGGTAAACCATTGGTTGATTTGCAGGTATTGGCCTTCGGTACTTTTGATGAAGATCACCGTCGTTGAGTTTTCCAGGATTGCCCGGAACCTCTCTTCGCTTTCTCGCAGTGCTTCCTCCGATTTCCGCTGTCGGATTAACTCCCTGTGAACTACGCGATAGAGCTTCGCATTTTCAATTAGCTTAGCCGCTTCTCCGGAGGGGATCGTCGCTGAGGCAGCCAGCAACGGCTCGGGGTTCGCCGTTGCTGGCAACTGTTCACTTAGACTTCGCATTTACCGCTTGATATTCGCTGCTTCGGCAGGGCGCTTGCTGAGTGATTGGAGACTCGCTGGCCGAACGGCGCCCTGCGCGAGTAGGCTTATGGGACTCTAATGACGCACATCCCGATGGGTTATAGGGTTAATACCTACTTTGGCGGGCAAAACTTCCCGATTAATGCGCTTCCAGCCTGGCACCCGTGGCTCCCGGCTAAGACAGAGGACTCCGAAACTGAAAACGCTGTTTTGCGCGGGAGTATCGCCCGCTTGTCGTACAATCCAGCACCTTGGAGATTTTATTCCAACCCGATTTTCTTGCGTTTCCGGTAGAGAGTGGCCTGATCGATGCCAAGGATCTGAGCGGCCTCACCCAGGTTTGAGGTTCTTTCCAGGACTTTGCGGAGGTGCGCTTCCTCCAAGTGCTCCATCGAGACCATCGCACCAACCTGCGGCGAAGTATCGCTGTCATTAGCGCCTGAAACAGTCTGGCCGCGTAATTCTGCGGGAAGGTCTTCCAGGTTTATCTTGCTCCCTTTGACCATGATGACAGCGCGTTCTATGGCGTTGCGCAACTCCCTGAGGTTTCCTGGCCACGGATAGGCGCGGATACCGTCCAGAGCCGGAGCTGAAAAGCCATTCAGACGGTGTCCGCACAGGGCTGCAAAATGTCTGAGGTAGTGCTCCGCGAAAGCAACCACGTCGCCAGGCCGCTCGCGCAGGGGTGGCATTTCAACAGTGATGACATTAAGCCGAAAATAAAGGTCTTCGCGAAACGCACCCGCCGCGACGCGCTTTTTGAGATCGTGGCTCGTAGCGGCAATGATCCGCACCTCCGCCTGGCGGGTGACATTCTCGCCCACCCGTTCGTATTCACGCTCCTGGAGAAGCCGAAGCAACTTGGGCTGGATCTCCATCGGCAAGTCGCCGATCTCATCGAGGAACAGGGTCCCGCCCGCGGCCGCCTTGACCTTGCCCCAGTGGTCTTGCAGAGCGCCGGTGAAAGCACCTTTAACGTGGCCGAAGAGTTCGCTTTCCAGCAGCTCCCTGGACAGACTCGGACAACTCACGGTGACGAAAGGTTTATCAGATAGATGGCTCTGCTGGTGAACGGCGCGGGCCACCACACTCTTGCCGGTGCCGCTTTCCCCGAGAATTAAAATTGAGGCTGATGTTCTCGCCGCTCGAATCAGGGTATCCATCACCTCATTGACGCGCGGCATGCTCGAATCCAGCAGGATCTCCGGGCTCTGAGCGTTGCTGTCCTTAACTTCCCGTTCCAGCCGCTCGATATTCTGGTTGAGTTGGTGGAAGCGCTGCACCCGGGCGAGCACCAGGTGGAATTGTTCGCGAGTGAACGGCTTTTCCAAAAAATCCACCGCGCCGCGCCGCATGGCCTCCACCGCATTTTTTACGCTGCCTTGTGCCGTAAAAATGATCACCGGCAGATGCGGCTGGCGCTTGAGAATCTGTTCCAGGATGCCCAGCCCGTTTTCGGAGCCAAGATTAAGGTCCAGGAGAACTGAATCAAATTTTCCTTCCTTTAGCTCCGTCAAGCCCAAAGCTCCCGAGCTGGCGGCTTCCGCGTAATGGCCTTCGCTGTCGATCAGCAGGCAAGTCGCCTCCCGGAATGTTTTGTCGTCATCGATGACCAGGAAGTCCATAAAAGCAATATCAATGAGAAATCGTGGCCCGAGGCAAACGGAAGGCGAAGGTGGCACCGTTGCCCGGAGTACTTTCGCAAGCCAATTCACCTCGCATGGCCAGGACTAGCTTCTTAACGATGCTCAACCCCAGGCCGGTGGAAGGTTCACCCCCAGTGGGCCTGGCTGACAGGCGGCCATACCGGCGAAACATGCGAGCTTTGTCCTCTTGGCTAAACCCGGGCCCTTCATCCTGAACCTGGCATTCCACGTACCTGGCACCCGGTGGGCAAACCGTGAGGCGGATCTGCTTGCCGGGCGGAGAGAACTTGATGGCGTTGGATAGGAGGTTATCGAGCACCTGGTTGAGGGCGGCGCCATCGGCTTGCACGAGCGAGCCATTGGGCGGAAGAACGACCTTCAAAAGGAGTTGCTTGTGCTTAGCCGCCTCCTGATGTTGTTGGACGGCGCGAGCGGCTGCATCCGACAGGTTAACCGGCTCGGTCTGCACCTGCACGCCGTGGTCTGCGGAAGCGTTTGCTAAAAACTCTTTCACGAAAGCGAGCATCTGGCTGCTCGAATGGGAGATGTTCTCAGCCATGAGCCGCAGCTTGGGATCGGCCATCGCTTCGGTGCGGTCCCGCAGCAGTTGCGCACTCATGTCCATGCCGCCCAGGTGGTTTTTGAGGTCATGGGTAAGGATGCCGAGCAACTCGTCCCGATCTTCGGCGAGTTGCTTGAGTTCGTCGCGAGCCCGTTTGAGCGCCAAGTGCGTACGGACGCGCGTCACCAACTCGGCCTGGTTGAAGGGCTTGGTAATGTAGTCCACGCCACCGCTTTCCAACGCCCGCACAATCAGCCCCTTGTCGTCCGCGGAAGAAAGGAAAACGATGGGAATCTCGGCCCAATCGGGGTTCTCACGAATTCGACGGCAAACCTCGAATCCGTCCATATCTGGCATGAGCAGGTCGAGCAGGATGAGATCGGGTCGGCGAACCGCTAACCGTTGAAAAACCTGTAGCCCGCCGGTTGCAGGCAGGATTTCGAACCCGAGTTTGCCAAGAGCGGCGCCTACAACTTGGATATTGGACTCCTGGTCATCGACAACAAGCAAACAACCGGCGTTGGTTTCTCGCAAAGGAAGGGTCATACCGGTTGCGGTTCAGCCTGAGCCGAGGAGGTTTCAATGGATTCGACGAGCCTGGGAAATGCGGCGAGATGATGTTCCATCTGGCCGATGGCGTAGGAATCAGCGAAGGTGGTGAGCGCCGCGGCATAAGCGGCCAAAGGCCCGCACTGTGCTGTCTCGCTCAGGAGAAAGAGGTGGTGAGCGAAGGCGCGCGTCTCATTCACCGCCAGGCTGTCGCGTAGTGGGGGCCATACGGTTGCCTGCTGACGGCGCAGTTCCGGAGCGAGTTCCCGCCACTGAGCGGCTTGGGCCAACGACACGGCCGGAATGCTCTGGAAGGCTTGCTTGAGATCCTGGCGCTGCAGTCCATTCGTGGGGGATGCCTTTTGTAAAAATTCAGCCAGCGCCAGGAAAAGAGTCTGTCGTGAGAAAGGCTTACGAATGAAGGCGCTGAACTGACCGCGCAACTCGGTGTCTCCGCTGGGCTCGCTCGAAGCAGTGACTGCGATAATTGGCAGGGACGCCAGGCTCGGCTGTTTGCGAATCTCCCCCAGGGTCGTTCGCCCGTCCATTACTGGCATTCGAATATCTAGCAATATCACGTCTGGTCTTGCCGCCTTAAGGTGGTCCAACACCTCCTGGCCGTTGTTGGCAAAAAGCAGGCGGTGATGGGTTGCTTCAAATATGCCAGCCATCAGGGTGCGGTTGGTCTGATTGTCATCGGCCACCAGCACTGTGGCCGGCGCGAAATCATTAAAGTCCACTGCTCCCCCTGGTTCAGCGTGGTCTCCCACAGGAGCCAGTGCCGAAACGGGGACGTCGGAAAATCGCAAGTGGAAGATCGTGCCTTCGCCGACGACGCTCTCAACAGTTAGGCTGCCTCCCATCAGTTCGGTGACGCGTTTGACGATGGTCAACCCCATACCGGTGCCTTCCCTTTCGGCTCTTCGCTGCGAGTCGGCCTGGACGAAAGGTTGGAAAACCTCCTCCAGTTTGTCACCCGCAATTCCAATGCCGCTGTCCGCGACATCGATCAACAGTGTGCCAACACCACTGTTGGCCGGGCCTTGCCAAACGACTCGGGTTTTGACGCAGCCTCGCTCGGTGAATTTCATCGCATTACCGAGCAAGTTGACCATCACCTGACGCAACCTCAGGCGGTCCAACAACAAAGCACGCGGTAAATTCGGCGAGACCTCAAATTGGAGTTGCAGTGACTTCTTCAGCGCCTGCTGGCCGAAAACCGTGCGGAGGAACTCACAGGAATCGCGCAAATCTGTTGGATCGGGATGCAGTTCCACCTTCCCCGCTTCGAGCTTGGACAGATCGAGAATATCATTGATTAGTTGCAGCAATGATGCGCCGCTGTCACGGATAGCTCGCACATACTGGGATTGCTTCGGCGTCAGTCCCTCCGGTTCCAACAGTTCGCTGAAGCCAAGAATGGCGTTCATGGGACTGCGGATCTCGTGACTCATGTTGGCCAGGAAAGCGCTCTTCTCCCGAACAGCTTGTTCGGCATGCAGCTTCTCCTCCAGTAATTCCCGCCGCGCACGCTCCTGACAGTAATCCACCTTGTAGAGGTACAGCGCGAACAGCCCCGCCCCAACGCCGAGCAATCCGGCCACCCAGGTGATTTGCTGAAGATGATTAATCGATTCGCGAAACTGGTCAGGCTCGGCGGAGGCATTTACTCGCCGAGAGAACCGGCTCCACGCTACGGCCCCTGTTATCACGCTAGCTACCGTGACAATCAGCCAAAAGATGGCTAATGGTCCGATGATTCCGTGTCGAAATCGGTAGATCATGCGCTTCCCCGCGTCGAGTCGAGCGCACCCGCGTCCGGCCAATGAAGGTACGCTTAACATATCATGCAAAATGCACGGTGCATAGATATTTTCTGGTGCAGAACATTCCGCCCTCATCAGCAGACCAGAGAAGTCGTTGCCTCATCGCTTCTTTCCGCTGCAGTTGGAGACGCTGTGGTTTTGCGCTCGTGGCGCTCTGAATCGGAAGACTCCTTGCTGCTGTTTTACGCTCATAAATCGCTGTTGCCCCAGTCGTGCGTTGACCGCCAAACGCAACAAACCATTCGCATGGGCTTTCCCGCAGCCTCATAAACGGCAGCGATCAGATCAATGAATGTTAATAACTTTCGTGTGTACCCATTTGTCCTGCTCGGTAGTGGAACTTTTTGAGCCATAATCTCAACTTTCACTTTTGTGTTTTTCTCAAATCCCGCTTGGCTAGTTCTGCTGCAATAGTCAGAGACTCTACTTTGGCCTTCCATGTCCAAAGTCTTAAAGCTAACAGCCCGCCAACTGAGACCTGAGGGTGCAACGATCTTAATAAAAGGTAGTTGAAGCTTTTGAGGAGGGTTGTCTCCTGCCAAAGAATCTTGCTAGTTGCATGAGCCACCTGGGAGTTTCAATGCATTTTGCACTGAAAGGACTTAGGAGCGCGTGTGCTGTTTCCAACCGCGTTCCGCCCCTCAACTAACCCGCTGGCCACTTGGCGATTCTGGCCTTAAATTCTGGAATGCCACATCCGTATCCACGATACCGTGGCGGCTGGCTGGAGGATGGAAGCACGTGCGATTGCTTATTAAAGCAGCTTTAGCAGACCAAATGCCGCTGAAGCGCCATTCGCTCTAACTCTCTAACTAGCTTGCTGGCCGTAGGGTCGCTTTCTTAACTCCGGTGGGGCGAAGTACAGTCTGCAAACTGCATAACGCACTGCTAAAGTCTGCAATTTGCACGATTCCTCTACCTCGCTGACATGGGTTGTAAACTGGGTTCGAATACGCAAGCTTTTGTGCCCCTTCGTGTTGGACCTTCCAAGTTGGAGGAGGCACTTCCTGTGCTTTGGATTGAATTAGAAAATTATGTTTGCGAGAAAATGTCCGAACTGTGGCGTCAAGCTTGGCGATTATCTGTATGCTAAAGCCTGTCCACATTGTCACGAGGTGCTAAAGGCCAATCTCGCTGACCCAACGCCGGCGCATGCCAAAGTCGCAAAGGTGAGATCCTGGCCGGTTCGCGCCTTCTTCAGCGTCAGGGGCTTTGTAGAGAGTTGAGGCGAATAGCGGAAGGGCGTGCGATGTGGGTGGTTGTATTCTTCCTTGTCGGGTTCTGGGGCCTGGGCTTGTTCAACGGTTATTCCTTTGGGGGCTTAATCCATATCCTGCTCGTTTACGCCGGACTGGTGGTGACCGCCAGGTTGCTCGAGAGGCGTCGCCAACGCATCGGACAATCGACTGCGCCTACGGAGCCATTTGAACCACTCAAACCGCTAACTGACTAACGAAACTATGCCAGACCTTTCTTTCGTAATTAAACTGGTCCCCCCCGTTGTGGTGGCGATCACCCTGACGGCAACCATCGTGCTCCAGGCCATCCGCATTCTGCACGAATACGAGCGTCGTGCCATTTTCCGCCTAAGCGTTGCCAAAAAGATTTCAACAGCAATTCTATGAAAAATGACTCCCCTTCGGTCGAAAGTGAACGGAAAACAGCAACTCGTGACTGGAAGCAGGTTGTGGCGAAGTACCAGCAGCCCGCGCTCTGGCGGGGATTCTGGCAGCTCATCAACACCCTGGTTCCTTACGGCGTACTTTGGTATTTGATGTACCTCAGTGTCGGTGGTTCGTACTGGCTTACAAGCGCGTTGGCGCTCCTCGCGGGCGGGTTTTTGGTGCGCGTCTTTATTATTTTCCACGACTGTGGTCACGGTTCGTACTTCAAATCCCGAAAAGCGAATGATATTCTGGGCTTTATCACCGGCCTGCTGTGTTTTACGCCTTACCACCATTGGCGGTGGGAACACGCCTTGCACCATGCCAGTGCGGGCGACCTGGATCGGCGCGGCACCGGCGATGTGTGGACCCTGACCGTGCAGGAATATATCGAAGCGTCGCGGTGGAAACGCTTCGCCTATCGGTTGGCGCGCAATCCGCTGATTCTATTTGTGCTGGCGCCGCTGTTTCTGTTCATGGTCAAGCAGCGGTTTCCTTCGACCAAGGCGGGCCGGCGCGAGCGATACTCGGTTTATTGGACGAACCTGGCTATCCTGGCAGTCGCCATAGGCTTGAGTTTCGTGTTCGGGCTCAAGACCTATTTGCTGCTCCAGTCAATAGTTGTGATTATCGCCGGGACAGCAGGAGTGTGGCTTTTCTACGTGCAGCATCAGTTCGAAGGCGTTTATTGGGAGCGCCGCCCGAAATGGGATTATTGTGCCGCCGCATTGCAGGGCAGTTCATTCTACAAACTACCCAAAGTCCTTCAGTGGTTTTCGGGCAACATCGGCTTCCATCACATTCATCATCTGAATCCCCGTATCCCGAATTACAATCTGGAAAAGTGCCACCTGGCGGAGCCGTTGTTTCAGACAGTTAAGCCGGTAACACTGTTCTCCAGCCTCAGATCGTTGACGTTCCGTCTTTGGGATGAGCAGCGGGGCAAATTGGTGGGGTTTGGCGCCGTTAAGAACCGGCTTTCCCCAACGCTCCTCCACCGGGAAAAGGGCTCATACTCCGGGACCTGACTCATCCGCGCAAGGCAGTGGGCTGGGCTGATAAAACGCCTTTGGCAGGCAACAGGTCGACGATGCATATGTTTTCCCCGTAGCTTTCTGCGAGAACCCCTTTGGCTCGGGCAATATTTCCCAGTTCCTCCAGATACACGCCGAGCAATATGTTACCCTCTTTCAGCCGGCTTTCGTACTGTTGAGCTTCGAAGACCGGAACGCCCAGGCGAATCAAACTTGCTGCCATACCGCCGTCGGTTCCACCTATTGCAACGCCGCCTAGCGAGAGCAGCAGCGGGCCTGCAGCAGTGAAGCAGCCAACACCAGCGAAGATCAATGTGCCGGGCGCGCTGGGCCATGCCAAAGCAACCTCATCCACTCCTCCCTCAGTCGCGCTGGCGACGCTCCACCGGCCAGTTTGTGTATCCTGGTCCGCCCCAGGCTCCCGCAAAAAGCTGCGATCGGGAAACACGACCGACAGGTCTTTGCTCGCGAAGTGTGCGGTTCTCAAGTTGAGCATAATTTGCTCCGCCCGGTTCCGCGACGTTGCAATGCACAATACCGATTTCTTTGACATAAGCCCTTTCTTTTTTTGAATGAGTTGCGCCATCGTCTTGTTCCGAACCAGAAAAGTTGATTCTCGCTAACCTCTCAGGCCAACGTTGCCGACGTTTGCGGCGACTTTGCCAGCCCCTGAGCTACCCTTTCCCGCGTTCGCATCTCTTGAGCAGTTCAGCCGTCGTCCGGATGACCTCCTGAATTTGGTAAGCCAGGTCTCCGCTTTTGAAATAATCGCCATCGGCTTCGAAGCGAATCCCTACTTTCACGACTCGAGCCAGGCGGTCGGAAACTCCCTGAATCTGCTGTTCGGTTGGCCATTGGATGGAGCTCTCTTGGGTCCGTACCGCGAAGAGATCATTATTGAGATCGACGTACCGTCTCTGGCCCGTCGGGCGCCCAGGAGGCGCTCCAGGTTTTTTCGTTTTCTGGGCATCTATTATCACGCGATCAGACGGGATCAGTGGCTGAAGGGTAGATTCTGTATCACACGGTAAATATCAGTCGGTCCAAGGAGGGCGGCCTTCCGCATCGAACGGCGGCGTTTGGGCTCTTTGCCTTGCAACAAATGACGCCGGCCTGCCCCGTGGAACAGCACTTTCCCGGTTGCGGTTATTCTGAAACGTTTTGCCACGGACTTCCGTGTCTTAATGCCTTTGGGGCGTCGCATACGGTCTTTCCTTCATTTTGTGGCTACGAGAAACATTTCTCGGCTTGGCTGGTTGGTTAGGCGACGGTCCCTTCATGCCTCCAGTTTTTCTCCGGCTAAATGGCTTAAATGGTCCCTGGTCGCGATGGCCTCGGCACTCTGCACGAACGTGCCAGGTTGCCCATACCACCGGTGCAGGCTCGGCCGCAACTCTCGCGAGAGCAAAAGGTCAATCGTATCGTGCACTCTTTGAGCGTGCGGTCCTTCCAGCACTCTGAACCAATCGTACGTCGCCATCAGAGCACGCACCTGCCGCAGTTCATCGGTCGCATCGGTATTCGCAAGGTTGCGCTCAAAGCAGGCCTGAAGTTGTGTGTCGGTGAAAATCGCGCTGAACATGCTTCCTTGCTTTAGCTTGGAACATGCCGGTCGGGCGTCCTTGATCCGAACCTGTCGCAAATCAACGCCTTGTGGCGGTTTGCGCAACCATTCTTTTGTCGTCGTGTTCCTGCAAACTGCACGATGAGAGATAGCTGAACGGGCATTATGCACGACGCTAATGCCGGGGCTGGAGCATGCCGGCTCAAGGGCGAGGCTTCATTAGCGTCGTTGTGAAGATACCCTGCTTGTTCAGTTCGCTTCTCAGTCTTTCGTCCATTAATCTGCAGAGTTTCCTTGCTCTAGCTAACTTCTTGTCCAGTGCTGAGGGCGCCGGCGGTTCTTTCCCGTCGGACGGATGAGTTCAACGATATCGGGCATATCAAAGCCCATTTTGCCCTCAATGATTTCACGCAAGGCAATGTCCGCTGCGCCGAGATTACCAATGTCGGCTACGAGAGGCCGGCTCCTGCCCCCACCGCCGGAGTTTAACTGGCGGACCCGTTGTGAAACCAGATTGACCAGGACACTAGGGTTGAGGACTTTTTCCAGGCTTTTTGGGCCAGAGTTGCATTCATATATAGATCTGAGTTGGTGACTGGGCGAATACGGCAAAGGCATCTCTTTCAACGGTTGGACTTTGGGAGCAGTCCGGACCCTCACCAGTTCTTCTTCATCGTCCGCGTTGGCGTCCCATAGTGGGCGAAAGCGCGAGGAGTTAAACCCTAATTCCTGTTTGTGCTTGTGTCGTGGGTCGATGGCGTTGACCAGTTCTTCGAGGAGCAGACCGATCTCGCCGTGAGTAGTTTCTTCCGCAGGGTGCATCACACCGCGGCCAATAAAGACCGCCCGAATCGTGTAGGTCTGGCCTTTCAATGGCAGATTAAGGTAGCGCTTTGCCAACGGCCTCGGGAACTGATCGTCCACACAAACCACTTGTTCTCCAACTTGCATAATTTCTATCCACTTCGAGTCGGTTATCTACCGGAAAACCGTGAACCTCATCGGTCACGAGGCATTCGGCAGCTCACAAAAAAACCGCGGGCGACAATCATTTCGTTTTGATGACCTTCTGTTGCTATTTCCAGCAACCCGGGATCCAAGGAACAGTGACGTTGCGCCAAACGCTTCAGAGTGTCCGCTCGAACCCAACATTCTGATCGCTTCAAAGCGGAAAACGTGCCGTGCGGCAGAGGTTGAGACCAATGAATTGATGGGGAGCGGCTTGCGAGTGATCTTCAGTTATTCGATTACCTTCAAGAGAGGACTGGACTTTGCAGTTTGCATCGATGCTTCTCGAAACATCATGCAATTTGCAGGGCGGATCGGGCTCCACATTTTTTGCCGACCTCATCTCCGTCGGAGGCAACAGTTTGCTTCCTGTTGCAGTTTTTCAAAACTTGCCTCCCGGTGATCGCCTGTGGCAGAGTGGTCGCGCAATAGCAGTAGATACTCATATTGCTTGCCGTTAGTGCCATCGAGTTGGGCCAGAGTAGCTCAGGGGTAGAGCAGAGGACTCATAAGCCTTTGGTCGGGGGTTCAAATCCCTCCTCTGGCACCAGCTTGGAAATGCAAGGAAAAGCCCTACTACCGAGGGAATCACGCTTCCGGTATTTCTATTCGCAATCGGCAGCAATAGGGCCAAATTCGGTTGAATGGTTCTTAGGCAACTTTGGGCAATTGATTTACCGCCTTGACCTTCCCGCCTCGCCTGTGGCGTAATTGGCTCGCCCCCGTCAAATGGTGAACGCGGTTATTTCCAGGATTCAGCGTTTGGGTGTAAAACGGCGAATGTGGAAATGGGTATGGATCATTCCCGTTCTGTTGTTCGCCGCATGTTGCATCTCATTCTGGCCAGCTGGCCCCGTCTCCGTTCGCGTGTTCGACCCAGCACTCAAGATTGAAATGGTGCGCGTCTCTCGAGGGACCACAAATTATGGCGTCTATCATGTCGAGGAAGACAACCGTCCTTTGACGATCATTAACTCCAGGGTTCATCGTCAGCTTTATAAATGGCACATGATCAAGCCTCCTCCGTATATCCCCCCGGATATGAAGTGGCTTAGTCAGCAGGATGCGCCTGGTGACTGGCTTGTGATGTTCGGCCGATGCGCTGATAGGGATATTGCCCAATCCGGTGGATTCACAGTAGAGACAACCAATGGCGTTATACTGTGCAGACAATGCGCCGTTGCTCACGGAAGGTCCGGTAAAGGCTTTCTAACAAACACATTCGGCACGATGAATTTTCTGCCTAAAAACCTTCACGGTGTGTTCTTGTTGAAAACGCATGGCCGGACAAATGTTTTAGCTAAACTGACGATTCGATGAGGACAGTTTTCTTGTTGCTTTGCCTAATCCAAAATCTAAACCCTCCTGAAATCGTTTCCTTGGTGGGTTGCCGCGTCCCACAAGAGACGCTAACCTCAGGAAAATAGTTAAGGCACCTATGCTCTTGGCATTGGTCATGCCCATGCGCCCTATCGGGGATTTCCCCACCTATCTCCTCGGCCTCATCTGGGCCATGGTCTTGTTGAAGGCAACCAAGGAGGGGAATGATGTTAAGGCGCCTTTTAAGCGCACCGCTACCCGGTGCGCTTTTTTCCTTTGCCCCTTATTCAGACCCTTAGCCGCGCCGAAATCGTCAGCGAGCGGGTTGCGCGTTGGCGCATTACTGCGCAACCATTCCGCCGATGTCGCAACCTCGAAAACGCAAACCGCAGAAGCGTAAACTCGCAAAGAAAAGCCGGTCCGGCGGATTAACGGCTTGTCGTTCGTGCTGGTCCCGCTCCGGCGACGTTAGGCGGTTCCGGCGGCAGCGCACCAAAGGCCCTGAGCGCCAAGATCGCCTCGGCGCCACGGTCCAGGTTCTTGCGGCGGACGCCTGTCGACCGACCAATTTGTTCGATGGTCACGGCCTTGTTTTTTACCATTAACGACGCCGCAATGGGAACCAAGTAATCGGCTTGCCTTTTCTCATTTCTGAGTTGGCCCGTAGGCTGCGTTTTATCAGACCTGCGGACGATCGGTATCCCCTAGGGCGGGTTCCTGTCTCACCAATCGCCCAACCGATCCGCACAACACATAAAGTGCCCGCCGGTTTCGCGTATAAGCCGGCGGGCTTTCTTGTTGTTGTCGGCCCGCCCTCTGCAGGCGCATCCTGACAAACACAAAACGCATCGACTCCAGAAGAGACATCATGAAAAAGGATAAAAAGCAAAAACCTACTCCGAAGACAATTGCCCTGAGGGACCTCAAGGCCCGGAAAGAAATCAAGGGCGCTTTCCCCATTCGCTCTATTTAAATTAGTGGCCCTCCCGAAGCGGCGCACTCACGGGTGCGCCTTTTTGTTGCCCACCTCCCGCTTCGGACATATAGGCTTGCGGGGCTAACGGTCTGGATCAGGCGAGCTGGGCCGCTGACTCGCGGCGCGGCGGCCTACTTTAATTTCCATCCGACATTGCAACTTTGCCGGGTCCACAATTCGACGGAGAACCGGCTGGGAACACTAATAATCAGTATAACTACGGACTGTCCGGTTGGCGTGGCCGTTGATAATCTACGCCCAACACAATCCGAAGGCCCGAAGGGAGGCACTGTGAGATCAGTCCGACGGATAATGGCGCACTCGCCTGGGTGCGCCTTTTTCTTTGCCTCACCTCCAGAATAGCGCATGCTCGAAGGCCAATCATGGCCCGCGGCCTGCGACAAATCAAAGCTGCTTTGTCGCCGGCTCCTGCCAAAGACCCGCTGGCTGCAGTACACCGTTTCAGGGTCCCCAACTGGCTTTTCGGAATGGCCTTGGTCGTGGGCACGGTATTGGCGTACCTCCCTGCGTTGAGTGGTCAGTTCGTCTGGGACGACGATTCCTGGACGACGAACATCACGCATCTGCTGCGCGACCTCGTGGGTCTGCGCGCTATGTGGTGCAACCTGACCGCATTGCAGCAATATTTTCCACTAACCGGCACCACATTCTGGATTGACTACCATTTGTGGGGCTTCTGGACCTTTCCTTACCACGTCGAGAATGTGCTGCTGCATGCCATGGCGGCCCTGATGGTCTGGAAATTGTTGGACCGGTTGAAAGTCCCGGCTGCGTGGCTGGCGGCGGCAATCTTCGCGCTGCACCCGGCAATGGTCGAATCGGCCGCTTGGATCACCGAGCGCAAAAACGTGCTCTCGATCTGTTTTTACCTGGGAGCGTTGTTGGCGTATGGAAAGTTTGTAGGTTTCTGGGAAGGTGGGGTTGGAGGGTTGAGCAAGAGTGGAACCCCTCACCCCGACCCTCTCCCC
>DATJGF010000233.1:0-5028 GCA_035495315.1 Candidatus Limnocylindrales bacterium | reverse complement strand
TTGACCTACCTGACTTTGCAAATTGCCGATGCGAGTGTGAGGCATGAACTCAAACCTTGTGTCCGATACCAATCCGGGGCGTAAGGAAAAATCGGAAAGACAGGACACGCCTTCGCATCGAACGGCCGATAGCGGGTGGGCGGAATCCGAATTCTTTCGAGTGTGGGTCCGGCTGGCCAGGGAGCGCCCGGGGGGCAAGCGTCAGTAAGTGGTCAGTAAGTGATTTGAATCACGAAAACTAGAGGCCTGCGGCAAACAGTCCTGCGATGTTCGACAAAGTCACGGCACAAAGTGGGCGACAAAGGTCTTTCGCTACCGCCTGGTAAGGCCCGCTCGCCGAGCGGGCCGATCCTGTCTCTGTGTAGAAAAGCGGACGGCCCGGCGAGCCGGCCCTACCCAAAGGAAGCCTGTGTCGGGGTTTATAAGATGAGTTCCAGGGTCATTACGGCAAGGCAGCCTACACCGTGCTGACCCCATTGACGTGAGCTTGGCTCTGTCTAGATATTTCTAATGGGAACCGATCCAGTTCCGCCAAAGACAATGAAGCTTCGGCATCAAAGCAGCCTTGCTTCCCGGTGGAGCGAACCACGCGGCAGCTCTGAAAAAGAGCCGAAGCCGAAGCGTGTGCGCTCGCATCGCTGGCGCACTATCGGGCTGATTGCTGCAATTCTCCTCGTCGTTTGTGTTGTGGTCCGTGCCCTCCTGCCGTGGGTCGTCCGCGACTACGTGAATCGCACCCTGGATCGAAGCATTCTATACTCAGGCAAAATTGGCGACGTACAGATCCATCTCTGGCGCGGCGCCTACTCGATCCACGATGTGCGGATTAGCAAAACCACTGGCAATGTCCCAGTGCCATTTTTTGAGGCCAAGACCGTGGATTTCGCGGTGCAATGGGACGCGCTGCTTCATGGCAAAATCGTCGGTCGTCTCGTCATTGATCAGCCGGAGCTCAATTTTGTTGATGCCCCGAGCAGCAGTGAGGCCCAGACCGGCGCCGGCGGACCGTGGCTGCAGATGATTCGGGATCTGTTTCCTTTCAAAATTAATAGCGCCCGAATTAACCAGGGCACGGTGCATTTCCGCGCTTATATCACAAAAAATCCGGTCGACGTATTCCTTTCCCAGGTTGAAGCCTCGATTGACAACCTGACCAATATACGCGACGAAACCCGGCCCCTGATTTCCACCGTGCAAGCCGCCGGGCTGGTCATGGGCGAGGCCAAACTTGAATATAAAATGACGTTTGACCCCTTCTCGTACCGCCCGACCTTTCACATGGCGCTGCGCCTGTTGGGACTCGATGTCACTAAAATTAATGACCTGGCGCTCGCTTACGGCAAATTCGACTTTAAACGGGGTTGGTTCGATCTGGTTGTTGAATCAACCGCCCGCGAAGGCCAGCTCACTGGTTACGCCAAGCCGCTGTTTCGCAACCTGAAAGTGTTCAGCCTTGCGGCCGATGTGAAGGAAGACAACGTGCTCCAATTCTTCTGGCAGGCCCTGGTGGGTGCCACGACGAGTCTTTTCAAGAACCAACCGCGCGATCAATTTGGCACCTTGATTCCTTTTACCGGCGACCTGTCCACCTCTACTACCGCCAATATACTGGCGACCGTCGGCAATTTGCTGCGCAACGCCTTTGTCCGTGCCTACCTGCCGCAATTGCAAAGCGGACAGGAAAATCTCGAGGGGCTCCAATTCGAGGCGCCGGACATTACCAGTTCGGTGTCGGAGGGTGCGAGTCCGTAAGACTCCTTGCACGGTCGAGAATCCATTATGCCAACAGTAAAAATGTTTCAACTTTTGCTCCTGATTGCCGGCCTGTTTGTGGCCACCACCGGTTGCGGCTCCGCCAGTCCGCAGAAGAAAAATCAACCGTTCTTCACCTCGGGCAGCCGCGAGGCCGACCAACGCGCAAGCCAGCGTATGGCTAAGGCCGAGGAGATGGCGGGCTCGGGGGAGGGTGCCGGAGAAAAGGAAACGAAGAAGGCCAAGCCCGCCGGGAATGGCGAGGCCACCGCCGCCCAGGTGGAGAGCAAGCTGGCCTTGTATGATCGGCTGGGAGCCGAGAAAGGCCTCACCGCCATCGTCGAGGATTTTGTTCCCCGCGCACTGCAGGACCCGCGCGTCAATTGGGAACGCCTCGGCGTTAATCGCGGCGGACTATTTCACCGCGCGCCCAAAGATGTTTGGAAAGGGACGCCGGATAACGTCGCGCGGCTGAACAAGCACCTGGTCCAGTTCCTGGCACTGGCGACGGGCGGTCCGGCCCATTACGAGGGACGGCAGATCAAGCCGGTGCATGCGGGCATGCATATCAGCAATCCCGAGTTTGATGCCGCTATCGGCGATCTCAAGGCCTCCCTCGATAAACTCAAAATCCCCAATCAGGAACAAAAGGAACTTCTCGCCATCGTCGAGAGCACTCGCCCCGAAATTGTTACCGAACGATAGCGTCGCCAAGGTCCAAGGTCCAAATTCCAAGTTACAGGGGTCAATCTACCGTGGCCGTGAGAAGACATTTGTGCGGGAGAGGGGAGGGGGGTGTGTTTGGGGCTGGGGGTGCTACACTGTAACAACCTGCGTTTTACCGAGTGATTTTTGGGGTCGACCCGCTACAAAGGCGCTACGGAGGCGCAACAGGGTGTTACAAAAGGGGATGATGGATTTTGGTGAGGTTTGTGCTGAGGAACGGTAGAAACGTCAGGCCGTCAGGACCTCGGTTTTCAGGAGTGATTTTGAAGGTTTGGAAACGTCAGATTGACGTCAGCTGCGGCGTCAGAGGCGTCAGGAAAAGCGGTTCCAGGTTAAAGGTTGCAGGTTGGAAGCCGGGGGTTGGGTAAATGCATAGGTAACACTTTTGGGTCAATACACCGCTTGTTGTTCTCTGAGTGTTTCGCGCCTGGTTCATTCTCATCACGACGGAGACGAGGCAGAGAAACGCAGGTAGGGCCGCCTCGCCGAGGCGGCCAACGAATCGCAAAACGGGAACCTGCCGACGCGACGCAGCGTCGTGGCCGCCTCGGCGAAGCGGCCCTACCTGGCGGGCATGAGCGGTCCTACCTATTGCTTCGGCAATTCCTTTATGCGGATATTCCGGAAACTCACTGTGCCATGGTCGCCCTGAAGAAAAATCGGTCCGGGCTCATTGACTTTGTTATCGATCTCGCTGCCGGTCGCTTTGTTGCATTCGACGTTGTCATGGATCTTCACGCCGTTCATGATCACCGTAATCCGGTTGCCGATCATTGTCGCCTCGGCCGTTTGCCATTCGCCCGCCGGTTTCGTCACGAACTTGTCCGGAGCCTTGAAATTGTAGATTGAACCGTTTCCGCTCAGTGTCGCCTGGCCGGATTTGTAATCACCCAGAATCTGTATCTCGTGGCGGCCGCGCAGGTAAAAACCGCTGTTCGAATTCTCCGGGGTCATGTACTCGTAACGCACGGTGAAGTTCCAGAATTTCTTGTCGGTGACGAGGTCGGTGCCGTGGGCGCCTTTCTCGACGGTATTCTTGAGGACGCCTCCCGGCAGCACACTCCAGGAAGGGTTGCCATTGGGGTTGCGCAGATGCCAGCCAGTGAGGTCCTTTCCATTGAAGAGAGGTTGAAACCCGGCGTCGTCGTCAGCGGCTCGGGCTGCCAGCGGCAGGGCTCCAATACAAACCGTGAGGGCAAACAATCTGATAATATTTTTCATAGGTCGTTTATTTTACCTGGGCGGCGTGGATTTTTACATCGCAAAAGCGCGCCAGTGGTTTCGACGCGGGAGTCCTGGTGGCTATTCAGGGTATCGCCATGACTGGCAGTTGGCGGATGTGGGCACTCAGTTGCGTGCTTCGTGTTGCGTGTTCCGTAAGTCGTCCTCGCCGTCGTTCTCGTTCTCTTAAAGGGGTTTGACCGAGCTGCCAAAGCAAGTAGATTCAGTTGTCACCCGGATCAAACTTGTGAAAACGATCTCAATACTTGTGCGGATTTGCTCAGGAACATTACCGATCATCTTATCGCTCGTGACTGCCCGCGGCGCTCAGCCGGATTGGAATGTAAAACTCGAGGCCGCTGAGGCCTGCAGTTGCGCACCGGCGTGTCCATGCATTTTCGGTTCGGCACCGACACGCGGTCACTGTCACGTGAACTTTTGGATGCATGTGAAAGAAGGACACTACGGTTCGGTGCGGCTCGACGGGTTGTCACTGCTGATGAGCGATGAGATGCGCAAGTCACGGCGCTACTACTTTGACACCAGTGCGACAGCTGAGCAGGTAGCAGCGATCACCAATGTGTTCGCGCAGATGCCCGCGCTAGCGGTTGAAAAAGTTGTCTCAGTCGAACAGGTCCCGATGCATTTTGAGAAAACCGATTCTTCAATCAAATTCTCGGCACCGGCATCGCAGGTCGAGATGACGCCAAAGAAGGGCAAGCAGGGGAAGCCGATTACAATCCAGAACACCGGTTTGGAAGATTACATCCAATATATATCGGTCACAAACAGCCATCGCAGCCCCACGCTCGATTTTGCCTACTCCGGGACCAGCGCCGCGACTTGGAAGCTGGAAGGACAAAGCAAGTAAGGGAAACGGCCACGGATCGACACCGATGGACACGGATGGAACGGCTTTCCATGGACCCGCCTCCGTCGTCTTCGTCCTCAAAAAATCCAGCAAGATCGAGGATGAGGACGATGACGAGGACGATGACGAGGACGACGACGACGACGACGACGAGTAAGCGCGTCTCATTAACACCTCGCTTCAGCGAGGTGTAGACTGGTGATACATAGTGCCCCAACCGCTTTAGCGGTTTCCCGAGGAGCTCAGGCAGGCAAGCACATAAACCGCTCAAGCGGTTCGTGATCCCTTTCGCACGCGTACCCCCAGCTGAAGCTGGGGGCTAATGAGAGGGCCTCGCTAACTACATGCAGCGACCTGAAAACTGGGGTTAATGCGAAGGCCTCTCTAACTGCTGGATTGAAGTGAGCCCGCCGCTCCCTTGCCTTTTCATCCAGCCGCCAATGGGGGCTCCAAGATCG
>DATJGF010000232.1:0-70314 GCA_035495315.1 Candidatus Limnocylindrales bacterium | reverse complement strand
CCAGAAACTTGTCTCTTTTCGCCCCAATTTGTTACGTTCTTCAGACGCAAACGCCGATTTATGCTATTTAAAAGGAAGCTGGGCAAGTGGCATATGAGCAAAGACTGCTCTAGCCCGAATACAACCAACCGCTCCGTTCACCGGGGTGATAAGGATGCAGTTATGGATTTGGCGCCTGAGAGACACGCTGAAAACAGAGTAGAGGAAAGGCCGTGCACACGCCTGGCTTGGCCGGTGACTGCCGCCGTGATTTGCGGGTTGAGCTTGGGTTGGCTCGCCGCGATGGGCTGTGCTTCCTCCCACAAATACGAAGATTTTCAGCTCGTCTCCCAGGCATGGTCGACCATTCAGGCGCATTACGTCGATCGCGCCGAAGTCCAACCCAAAGAGCTCACCTATGGCGCCATCAGCGGCATGGTCGATGCCTTGGGCGATACCGGTCATAGCACTTTCCTCACCCCCGAGATGGTGCGCGAGCTCAAGAACCTCGAACGCGGCGAGCTTAAAGGCATCGGCATTGAGGTCCAAATGAAAAATGGACAGGTGGTAATTGTCGCGCCCATTGACGGTTCACCCGCGCAGCGAGCCGGGCTGCGCCCGGGCGAAATTATCCTCAAAGTCGGCGGTGATGACATTGCCGATTGGCCGCTCAGCAAGGTCGTCGAAAAAATTCTCGGGCCGGCAGGCACCAAGGTCAGCTTAACAGTGCAGGACCCGCGAACAAACCAAACTCGCCAGGTCACGATGGCCCGGGTCTCGATTAAGCTTCATGAAGTCACCTGGCATCGCTTGCCAGGCACCGATATTGTCCATGTGCGGATAGCAACCTTCGATGCGGGTGTGACGAAGGATTTGCACAAAGCACTCCAAGAGCTGCAACGCGACGGTGTCAAAGGGATCGTCCTTGACCTGCGCAATGACCCAGGCGGGCTGCTCGAAGAAGCGATTGGCGTCGCCAGCCAGTTTATCCAGAGTGGTGCCGTCGTGCTGACAAAAGATGCGAAAGGAGAGATTACCAAGATCCTGGTTGAACCCGGCGGCCAGGCCATAGAGTTGCCAATGGCCGTCCTGGTGAACCAAGGGTCCGCCAGCGCCGCGGAAATTGTGGCCGGCGCGCTGCGCGATTCGGATCGGGCCCCGTTAATTGGCGAGACCACTTTCGGAACTGGCACCGTGTTGCAGCAATTCGGGTTATCCGATGGTTCAGCGCTGTTGCTGGCGGTCGGTGAATGGCTGACTCCAAAAGGGGAATCCTTCTGGCATAAAGGGATCACTCCTCAGTTCCAGGTCACACTGCCAACCGACATCAGTCCATTGGTTCCCTCCGGTGAGGAGGGCATGACTCACCAGCAGCTCATGGCCTCCGACGATCGGCAGCTCCTAACCGCACTCCGATTGCTCGACCATCCCGAACAGTGGACCCACGTTACGCCCTCCAGGAGAAAAGAGTGAACATCGAACTACGAACGCTGATCCTCGAACTTTGAACAACACGAGGTCCGTTCCTTAAATGTTCCGATGTTCAGCCGTGCTTTGGGATAGCCAGCTACGCCCTGGCGGCGGGTTTGCCTTTGGCGGCGTCTAAAATGCCCGCAACGATGTTGGCGGGGACTGGTTCGAACCTGAACGGCTCCATTGAGTAAGAGGCGCGACCCTTGGAAAGTGATCGGATCGCGGTCGCATACCCGAACATTTCGGCCAGCGGCACCTCCGCACTCAACACGGTGACGGTGTCTTTAGCCTCAATGTTGACGATCTTGCCACGACGGCGGTTGATGTCGCCGAGAAGGTCGCCCTGATATTCGTCGGGTGTGGTCACTTCCACCTTCATGATCGGCTCCAGCAGGATCGCATTGGCTTTCTTGGCGGCATCCTTCAGCGCAAAGATACCCGCCATCTTAAACGCCAACTCGCTCGAGTCGACTTCGTGGAAGGTTCCGTCGACAACCTGGACTTTGACGTCCACCATCGGATAGCCAGCCAACACGCCGCCGGCGATCGCTTCTTCAACGCCGTCGATAACAGCAGGGATATACTCCTTCGGAATCGCGCCGCCGACGATCTTGTTTTCGATCTCGACACCCTTGCCGCGTTCGTTGGGGGCCAGCGTAATCATCGCGTGTCCATACTGACCGCGCCCACCCGATTGGCGAATGAACTTGCCTTCACCTTCCGCGCCTTTGGTCACGGTCTCGCGATAAGCGATCTGCGGCGCGCCGGCATTGGCGCCGACCTTGAACTCCCGGAACAGCCGGTCCCGAATAATTTCCAGGTGGAGTTCACCCATCCCGGCAATGATCAACTGCCCGGTTTCCTCGTTGGTAAAGCAACGGAACGTCGGGTCTTCTTCAGCCAGACGCTGAAGTCCTTCGCTCATCTTCTCACGGTCGGCTTTCGTCTTGGGCTCGACTGCCATCGAAATCACCGGTTCGGGGAAGGTCGGCGGTTCGAGCATGATCTCGAAATCTTCATCGCAGAGCGTATCACCCGTGGTGATGTTCTTCAGGCCGACCAGCGCGGCGATGTCACCCGCATAAGTCGTTTCCACATCAATCCGTTTATCCGCCTGAATCATCATTACGCGGCTGACGCGTTCGCGTTTGCGCGTGCGCGGATTGTAAATGACGTCGCCCTTCTTAAGCTGGCCGCTATAAACTCGGAAAAACACCAGCTTGCCGACGTAGGGATCCGTCCACAGCTTAAACGCGAGCGAACAGAACTTGCCGTTATCATCGGATTGCACCTCGATCTGCTGATTGGAATCCGGAACGATGCCGACCGCGGGCGGGACGTCCAGCGGCGACGGCAAATAGTCAACCACCGCATCGACCAGAGGTTGCACACCGCGTTTCTTGAACGCCGAACCGCACAACACCGGGATCAGTTCGATCTTGCAAGTCAGGCGGCGAATCGCCGGCTTCAACTCTTTGGGCGTGATCGGTTTGTTTTCGATGACCAACTCCGCGATCTGGTCGTCTTTATTCGAAACAGCGTCGATCAGTTCGGCCAAGGCTGCTTGCGCGGTTTCTTTCAGTTCCGCCGGAATATCGGTGACAGAATATTTCAGGCCAACTTCATCCGAGTCGTCATAAACGATCGCTTGTTGATTCACGATATCGATGACGCCGCTGAAATTATCTTCTTTGCCGATCGGCAGGAAAATGGGATAGGCGTAGGCGCCGAGTTTTTTGCGCATGTCGTCCAACGCATTTTCGAAATTGGCCCCGGTGCGGTCCATTTTATTGACGAAGGCAATTCGCGGGACCTTGTATTTGGTGGCCTGGCGCCATACGGTTTCGGACTGAGGCTGAACGCCGGCGACACCGCAGAAAACCGCAACCGCGCCATCAAGCACGCGCATCGAACGCTCAACTTCCGCCGTAAAATCGACGTGGCCTGGAGTGTCAATGATGTTCACCCGGTGCGGCACGCCGGAATACATTTTGTAGGTGCTGTCGTCTTTCTGGGTCCAGTAACAAGTTGTCGCGGCAGACGTAATCGTAATGCCACGCTCCCGCTCCTGTTCCATCCAGTCGGTCACGGTATTGCCGTCGTCGACGTCGCCCATTTTGTGAATGAGCCCGGTGTAAAACAGGATGCGCTCGGTCGTGGTCGTTTTGCCCGCGTCAATATGCGCCGCGATCCCGATATTGCGTGTTCGCTCCATCGGGTAAGGGCGGCTGGGCGAATTGGGCGAAGTCCGGCCCGCCGGGGCGGTTTTGTTTTTTTCGACTACGGCTTCCATCTAATGCTCCAGATATGTTTTTAAAATTGCGCCAGCTAACAATGAAAACGCCCCGAGAACTTTCGGCCGTCGGGGCGTACTACAATTATAGTATCCTACCAGCGGAAATGTGCAAATGCCTTATTGGCCTGGGCCATTTTGTGAACTTCGTCGCGTTTTCGAATCGCGTTCCCCTGCCCTTGATAAGCGTCCAATATCTCCAACGCCAGGGCCTGCTTCATGGGGATCCCTTTGCGCGAGTCGGCGAAATCGACCAGCCAACGCAACGCCAGGGCAAACTGGCGATCGGACGGGACTTCCAGTGGCACCTGATAAGTAGCGCCACCGACACGGCGCGCCTTGACTTCAAGGCGGGGTTTGGCGTTATCCACGGCTCGCTGGAGCACATCCAGCGGGTTGGTGGTCGGATTCTTTTCGGCAATCTGGTCGAAAGCGCCGTAAACAATGCGCTGGGCAACCGTCTTCTTGCCGCGTTCCATAACGGTGTTCACCAAACGCGAAACCAACGTGCTGTTGAACTTCGCATCTTTGATGACGGGGCGCCTGATGGCTTGACGACGTCGAGACATGTATTGATTAGGTCGTTAAAACGTTAAAGCGTTAAAATAGTGATCACGCGGCCGGCGCGGCTGCGGCCGGCGCTGCGGCTGCGGGTTTGGCCCCTTCCTTCGGGCGCTTGACTCCGTATTTGGAGCGGCTGACGCGGCGTTTTTCAACTCCGGCGGCATCCAGCGTGCCGCGAACAATATGGTAACGAACACCCGGCAAGTCCTTCACGCGGCCACCGCGAACCAGGACAATCGAGTGCTCCTGCAGGTTGTGGCCTTCATCCGGAATATAAGCAATCACTTCATACCCGTTTGTGAGACGGACCTTGGCGACTTTGCGCATCGCGGAATTGGGCTTCTTGGGTGTGCGTGTCATCACCTGGATGCAGACACCGCGCCGGAAGGGCGAGTTGTCCAAGGCGGGCGACTTGGACTTATGCTTCAGCTTACTGCGGCCCTTGCGGACCAACTGGTTAATTGTCGGCATTTCGTGTAAAATCTGACCGTTCCCTGGCTAGGGAAACGGAACGCGTAATGTAGCAAAGCAAATACCACTTGCAACTACTATTTGCAGGTTTTTTGGCCAGTAGCGGCTGTCCTCGGCTGCGAGTTCGGGCAGCGTCCCGCTGCCAAATTGGGGCGGGGACGCGCCTTGAACTCGTAGCCGAGCACGGCCGCGCTACCGGCGTGTAGGTTGCGCTACACCCCTGTCAAATCGCGGTTGTAATCCTGCCGCCAAGTGTTTATCCTCCGACCGTACCACGAGACGCTTTCCTGCGAAGGCGTTTGGCAGCTTCCCGGGCGGCTCCGGGGCGCTGCGGGCTTTGGTTAACGCTGAAACAGCTCAAAGCTATGAAGACAATCGCGACCTCAAAACAGGAGACCCAACTCCCTCAATCAAGGCGTAAGGCCACCGAACCTCCGGTCGGCAAGATCCATCCTGTGATTGTTTATCCGTTTAAGCATCCCGAGCATTATACCGATTTGGAAGCTCTTTACGGGATGCTCGAGGAGTTAGTACGAGTGGGAGAGCATTACACCAGGCCAATTACGGTCATTGATCGCAAGACCCATAGTTCCATGCAGCGCAGCAAGGCATTCCTGGATTTCCGCAAGAATACTGTCTCCCGTTGCAGCGATATCGTCGATGCCTGGTGCGTCGATACGTGTCAAATGTGGAACACGGGGCTGGGGCTCGCCTTCGAGCAGGGAGGCACCGAAGATGTCTACTGGCTCATTCCGGGAGACTTCGACTACGGCTCGGCGGTTGGACGCGAGGTGCTCGCTCGCCTGCACGACCTGCCCGAAATCGTCCTCGAACTGAATCAGGACCTGTGTATCGGGGAAATCGCCACAGATCACAGCAATTCCAAGCAGCTCATTGATACCTACGGCACTTTTGCCCTACTCTATAATTGGTTTCCAGGCGAAGCGCAGGAAATTCGTCAATTTACGGAACGCCCCCGCTCCGAGTTTTTCGCGGTTCGTCACGAGTTCTTGGGGGATGTGCTGGCGCACCGCTGGTATCCTTATGAGCAAACGGTGGTGATGTTGTTGCAAGCCATCTTCAACAAACGCAAAATCAGTCGGTTTTTCGTCGGCAACATCTCTGACCTTCCCGAAGGCAAGGAGTCGCTGGCCTCCGCTATACAACAGGTCGAAAGGACTGAACGTGTGCTCAAGGCGCTGTGGCGTGAACGGAATCAGTCCAACCGCAATTGGCTGCAGCAATATCAGGCGCTCGAGGTCCAATCGGAACAAGTACGGCGGGCGGCAATCGTTGTCCTGCAAAATCTTCTGGGCTGAAAATCACTGCAGAATGAGTTAGGGGTAAAGGAATTCGAACATGAGTTTTGCGTACCAAAAGCCGTTGCGAGCTGTTAATTTCATCTGCCATGCTGCACAAGCTAAGAGCGTTTACCTGCTCGGTGACTTCAATGCCTGGAACGCCTCCGCGCATCCCATGAAACAGATGCCCGATCGTTCCTGGCTGCTGACGGTGGAACTGAAACATGGCCATCATCGTTACGCATTTCTGGTCGATGGCGTCATTACGCTCGATCCTCGCGCCCAGGGCATCGCGCGCGATGACAAGGGCAACCGAGTCTCGCTTGTGCCCGTTAGCTGACGGCTTCTGGTAAACGCAGATTGGAACTCTGCGCTACAATCGGAGAGTTACAACAATAGCGCGGCTAAACCAAAATACGAAAAAAGCGTAAACAGATCAGTGCACGCGAGTGTGACCGGGCCCGCGG
Organism: Candidatus Limnocylindrales bacterium; assembly: GCA_035495315.1. Classification (GTDB taxonomy): domain Bacteria; phylum Verrucomicrobiota; class Verrucomicrobiia; order Limisphaerales; family UBA8199; genus DATJGF01. Next base: position 63,766 of record DATJGF010000232.1, on the reverse strand, counting down.
CAATCTTTGGGTCGAGCTTGAGCCAGTGCAGCAGCGCCGGCACACACAAACCGAACAGGCATGCGCCCAGCAGCGAAATGAAAACACTGCCTCCAATGACAAACGCCGCAAGGCCGACTCCGCGCCAGGCACAAATAATGACCGTCACGACGGCACCGGAACCCACGCCCAGCAGCACTGCCGTCGCTGCCTCCTGGCGCAACGCGTGAAAGAACCAACGTAACGACGGCGAAACCGCGCGAAGCGCTTGCACCGCCAAAGCCATCGATTGAATACTCACGCTTTCTCCCAGGGCCAGCACAAGCGTAATAAAAAACGCCAGGATCAGACTTTTTGAGATCGTAAGGTGAAAAGCACTGGCCAGGAGGGCACAACCGGTGCCGCTGGCAATCGTCGCCAGCAACCAGGGAAACCGGAGCCGGAAGGCTCGCCACGGCGTGGCGCTGCGCACTTGGGAGACTCGGAACCCAAGAGCTTCAAACACTTCATCGGTCCCCTCCCCCTGGTTGATATCGAGTACTTCCTCGGTAAAGAGATTTACATCTACGACTCCAAGGATGTGTTGTTGCTCGTTCACTACCGGAAATGCCAGGAATTTGTGCATCACGAATAACTCGCAAGCTTCCAGGATCGTGGCGGTGTTTGGCAACGCCACCACACGCCGAATCATGATGTCAGCCAGTCGCTGATCCAGCACCGAAGTGAGCAAACGCCTGGTCGGAAGCACTCCGGCCAAATGCTGCGCGTCATCCACTACATAAAAATAGATCACCTTTTCCCCTAAGCCCTGCTGACGGATCGAATCCAGCGCTTGCTGAACGGTGAAGTTTTCCCGTAATGCAGAGAAGTCCTTGCGTGCATACGGCAGGACGGGTTGATCAAGATGTTGTTCCGTTGGCTGCGGCATGAGCCCATTTTAACCGCTGGTGACGAAAACGAAAGAGGCGCTTGAAGTCCGTAGCTTGGCACATTCATTATCGAACATCGAACATCGAACAAACAAAAGCGTTGCTCGGGTTGGCCGTCGCGACTAACGTGGGCCGTGCCTGTTAGCTTGACAATCCTGGGCAGCGGTTCCGGCGGTAACTGCGCCTACATTGAAACCGACGAAGCCCGCCTCCTCATCGATTCCGGATTCAGTCTGCGGCAAATCCGAACTCGGCTTGGCCTCATTGGGCGAACTCCGGAGAATCTGACGGGAATCCTCGTCACCCATGAACATTCGGACCACGTGCAGGGATTGGCAGCATTGGGTGAGAAATTGCGAATCCCAGTTTACTGCAATCGTCCTACGCAGGATGCGCTCCAATATCAGCTTAAAGCGCGACTGGATTATCGCCTGTTCAGCACCGGAGCTGCCTTCGAAGTGGCCGATATCGTAGTCGAGACTTTCAGTGTTCCACATGACGCGCAAGACCCGGTCGGTTTCCTGTTGCGGACGGACGGAGGAAACATCGGCATTTTGACTGATCTCGGTCACGCCACCAAGCTGGTCCTTGAACGGGTGCGTCGTGCGAACGTTCTGGTCCTGGAAGCCAACCACGATGTTAAAATGCTGCAGGATTGCCCGCATCGCCCCTGGAGCCTCAAACAGCGCATCCTCAGTCGGCACGGCCATCTATCCAACGAGGCCGCCGCCGCAGCCGCCGAGCAGATCGTTTCGGCGGAGCTCCAGCATTTGTACTTGGGCCACCTCAGTCGTGAGTGTAACCGGCCGGAACTTGCGCATCGGGTCATGCACGAACGGTTGGACAAAATCGGCGCTCGGCATGTGCGACTCGAGTTGACTTCTCAAAAAATGCCTTGCCCGACCTTGACACTGCCACTGGCGCAGCCAAGTACCGCCGAAATACCCGCGAGAAGCAGTGCCGAGCTGAGCGGCTTTAATGAGCAATACGTAATGCGTCTTACGTAATACGTGCGGCCGATAGGTCAGGGCAAAGGCGCCACCCGGCATGATTCAGGTCTCCAAAATCCTTTCGTTCGATCGTGCGGAGCTCCGACCATATCAGACGATGCGGCGCCAACTTGAGCATCGGGAACAAGGAATCTTTGTCGCAGAGGGGGCGAAGGTCGTGCGGCGGCTGTTGGAAAGCCAATTCGGTGTGGTCTCTGTTTTGTTACCGGAGAAGTGGCTGCAGGAACTTCAAGCACTGCTTCAGGAACGCGCCGAAGAGATCCAGGTCTTTGTCGCGGAGAAGAAACTGCTCGAGACATTGACCGGTTTTAGCATGTATCAGGGGCTGCTGGCGGTTGGCCAGGTTCCAAGGCAACCGGCTCTTAGCGAGTTGTTGCAAGCCAGCCACAGGCCCTATCTGCTCGCGGCGATTGATGGCGCCTCAAGCGGCGAAAACGTTGGCACTGTTGTGCGCAACTGCGCCGCGTTCCGTGTGCAAGCGCTCATTACCGGCGAGACCTGCGCCAGCCCGTTTCTAAGGCGAGCGGTTCGCAGTTCGATGGGGACTATCTTCGAATTGCCGGTGTTCGAAAGCCCCGGGTTAGGGCAGACCTTGAAGGAGCTACAATCACACGGAATTCGCTGCGTCGCTGCCCACCCGCACATCCAGGGTTCCATTTTGCCGAATGCGGATCTGTTGGGCGATTGTTGCATCGTGTTCGGCAGCGAAGGTTCCGGTATTTCGCCGCAGGTTTTGGAGGTCTGTGATGAGGCCATAGCGGTACCAATGCCGCCGAAGGTCGATTCATTGAACGTGGGGAGCGCCTCGGCGGTGTTCCTATATGAGGTTAGCCGCCAAAGGGGATTTAAATGACGAATGACGAAAGGGATTTATTGAACGGAACCAAAGTCGGCTGAAGCTCTCGCCAAGCATCTCTTGGTTTGTTAGCGGGAAGGCTGAACTCCGCACTTTTGGATTTTGTCATTCATCATTCGTCATTTCTTCTGTCGTCCTTCAGTTCTGGGTTGGCCAACCGGTGTGAAGAAGCGCAAATACTCCTCGCGTATGACCCAACGCCAGGTGGCCAACGCTTCTCGAAATGCTGCCGGAGTTTCAAAACCGCAGCGAACCGACACGCGGTAATAAGGCGCCGGATCGTCGGGCAGGACGGTTTCTCCTTCGTAACTCCAGCGGCGTAGGACGCCCTCCACACGTCTTAAACGGCGATAATTGTCGATTAGATTTGCCGCGCCAGGCAAGGCTTTGGCGTCGGCACCCCGCTCCAGAGCACGCAGCGTATTGGGTTCCTGCCAGCCTTTTTGCATGGCTAATGCCTGGGCAACAAATTCGGCGTCCATCAAACCACCGGAGCCGGTTTTGATGGCCAAATCATCTTTGCCAGCGGGTGTTCTGCCGCTTTGAATCCGCAGCCGCATTTCGTGGATTTGTTGTTTCCATAGCGGGCTATAGCAGGCCAAAGGCAAACTGGGTTGCTTGAAATTGGTCAAGGCCCCGGCGAGTTGCTGGAATTGATCACCCAATGCCATATCGCCCGCCACCGGATGGGTCCGGGTGAGAGTTTGGATTTCCCACAGCTGGGCGCGCCGCCGATAATAGGTTTCGTAAGCCGCAAGTGTGTTCACCAGGAGCCCCTTCTCTCCGTCGGGTCGCAGACGGGCGTCTGTATGAAAGACCACCCCTTGCTCTGTTCGGGTGGATAGCAGATCCATTATCTCCAGCGCCAGGCGCGAAAGGCCGGTCAGATTTTTGGCAACCGAACGCGCCACAAATATGATATCCAGGTCCGAACCGTAATCGATTTCGTTGCCGCCTAATTTGCCCAACCCGATGATGACGAATGGCGGTTTCTTGATCCTGTTTTTGCGCATTACCGCCTCCAGGGCGTACTGAATACAAGCGCGGGCCAGGGACGACAGTTCGGATAGGTACTGCTCAAAATCCGCGAGCCCGAGGATGTCGCGCAGGCCAATGCGCATCAGTTCAGCCTGATGATATCGACGCAGCCACAGATGCTGATCGGCGTCCTCCAAGCCGTGCCGGAGATCACGCACTGTCTCCTCAGCAGTCTTGCGCACGCGCAAACGGCCGCTGACGACCAACTCGTCAACCAGGTCAGGGGTGCGGATCGCCAATTCAGCCAGAAATTCCGAGCGATCAAACAGCAGGACCAGCAGGTCGAAAATCGCAGGATTGCTGTGCCAAAGTTCAAACAACATCGCCCTTGCGCCATAGGCGCTGATGAAATTGTCCAACCGAGTGATCACCCGATCCGGATCCGACAACGGCGGCTCAGACTTCTGCCCGCTGCCGTCCGCCCCCTGCGCTCTGCCATTTGCCATCTGCAATCTGCCATCGGTCCGACGCCCTCTGACCTCTCCCCTCCGTTCTCCACCGTGTGTCCCCTGCCCTTTGCCCTCCGTGCTTTCAATTTTGGACTTTTGACTTTTGACTTTTGACCCATTTACCGGACACAACTTGAACAATCGCGGCAACAGTTGATACGCCAGTTCACGCGTGCGCGGAGAGACATGACCATAACCAGGACCTTCGACGAATTCCCGCAACACCCGAAACGCTCTATCCGAATCCCGAAAAGCGTGGGTCGCAAGGATCTGCTTCCATTCGCCTTCAGCGGCGGTGAATTCCTGAGGAAACGCGTTGCGGTCTTGAGTCGCGGGCAACTCTTTCTTGAGCACGCCGTCGAAGATCTGTCGCACCTTGCTCGTGTGTTCCCGAAACACCTGCTGAAATTCTTTAAGATTTTCCAAGCCCATTAATCGCCCCAGACGTTCTTCGGCCACGGGATCAGTCGGAATAGTGTGCGTTTGGCGATTATCCTCCATTTGGAGGCGGTGCTCGAGAGTGCGAAGGAACAGGTACGCCTCGCGTAAGGATTGAGATTGCGCTCGAGGCAGAATTTCGTATGCGGCCAGTTTTTCGAGAGTTGGCACGGTCTGGGCGCCCTGGAGAAACGGCTGACGGCCGGCGTGCAACAATTGCTGGGATTGAACGACAAATTCTATTTCCCGGATGCCCCCGCGACCCAATTTGACATTCCGCTCCAACTCATCGGTTTTGAGCACCTCATTTTCAATGCGGTCCTTCATCGCGCTGACTTCACGCAACGCGCTTTCATTGATCAATCGTGGGTAGCGGAACGGCTGAATCATTTCCAGGAACTCCGCTGAGAGCGTTTCATCCCCGGCCACGCCGCGAGCTTTTATGAGCATCATGCGTTCCCACGTCTGGCCCCATTGCGCATAGTAGTTCTCGAAGCTTGCCAAGGAACGGCTAAGTGGCCCGGTTTCTCCCTCAGGACGCAGCCGCACGTCGATACGATAGAGCGTTCCTTCGGGCGCGACACGCGTCAGCTCCGCAATAAAAGCCTCGGCGACACGATTAAAGAACTGATGGCTTTTCAGCACTGCTCGAGTTGCTTCCGTGCTGCGAATGACACGGCCTGCTGCTCGAGGCTTTCCTTCAAGCGGAGGAGTTTTATGGACTTCCCCTTCCTCGGCGTAGAGGAATATCACATCGACGTCGGAGCTGTAGTTGAGTTCCTGGCCACCAAGCTTGCCCAAACCCAAGACGCATCCGCTGGTACGCTGCCAACGGCCGGCGCTATCCTTGTGGTAAGGCAAACCATACGTCTCGGATAGCTGCGTAAAGCAGATCTCCCAGGTGCTGTTCAGGCAAACATCTGCAACATCCGAGATCTCCTGAACGATCTCGGTCAGACCTCCAATTCGAGCGAGGTCGCGCGCGGCAACACGCAACATTTGACGCTCTTTAAACCGGCGGACCTGCCCCAGTGCCGCCGGATAGTTGCGCGGCGACAGGAATTGCTCCAGTGATTTTTCCAGTTCGATGCGGAGGCCCTGTTTTCGACGAGGAAAACGCAGTGCCTCGGGGTCCACCACGGTTAATAGTTCTGGATATTGAATCAGTCGCTCGCTTAAGGCGCGGGAGCCGCTTAATATCGCGATTAGGAGTCGCGCTTGTTCGACCGAAAACTTTTCCAGGCTAGCGCGAGCATTCGTGCCTGCGAGCAAATCGAGAAAATGCCGCGCTCGCTGAGGATCGGCACTCTGTTTGAGGGCAGTCTTCCAGGCCGGGTTCTTCATTTACTGATCTTTTCAAGGGCCACGGCGGTGGAGCGGCTTTCTTGCGATTGATGCAGGGTGGTAAAGAGCCCGCGCCAGAAGCCGAATCCATACAACAAATGAGTCAGGACGATCAGCGGCGCGGAAGCGAGGCCGATCAGCGGATCAGACGAGGGGACCTTGGTGCCGGATCTCGGCAGGGAACGGAAAGCAAGTGCGAGCGCCTCTATCAGAACAAGCAGAGTGTAAACCCCCAATGGCGCCAGGATCAGGCTGGCTATCCACGCACGAGATAGAGGTGCCGCAATACTTGCCACAATCAAGTAAGCAACGAATAATGGTGGCACAAAATTCAATACCGAGCCGAACGTGGGATGAAGACGGAACTGTTCCGCCCGCCCTCGACCGTACGTCATTAGCATTTTGGCGAAGCTTTTGAGATTCGAGCGCGGGCGGCGGTACACGAGAAAATCGGGATCATAGATCAGCTTGCCGCCGCGCTTCTGCAACTCGTCCATCAGGGCGTTTTCCTCGTTCGGATACAACGCCTCATTGAACCCTCCCAAGGACAGCAACGCCTGTCGTCGTGCCAGCAAATTGCAGAGGATGAGTTCCTTCTCGGAGGTATTGCGCACCTGGCCGACCGGCGTGTAGCGAGCGCGGCTCGGCCCAAACGCCAGCTTGCTTGAGAGGACGCGCGCAAAAATCTGCTCGAGGAATGGCGCTTCGAGGGGGCAGATGTTTGGCCCCCCCACCATTTGCACCTCGGGGTCTTGGAAGTGAAGCGTCCCTCGTCGAAGGTTTTCGGGTGGCGCCAACGAATCGTCGTCCAGGAAATAAATCAGTTCTCCTATGGCCGCTTTTATGCCTGCGTTTCGTTGAGCCGAAGGTTGTTTTCCCCGTGCGAGAATGATTTCCACTTTGTCTGCGGGATAACCCAACAGACGGCTGGCGGCAACCGCCTTCACCTCCACCTGCTCGGGACGAGCCGCAATCAGCACTGTCACGATTGGAACATTCTCGCTCACGCGCCAAGAACCTAAGTGGTCTGTGGCCCAAAGACGAGCATTAGGTAGGCAGAGGCCATGCCAAACTTAGTAAAGTCATTAACCCGTTTCTTGGTCGGTCGGCGTTCTTCAGCTCTCACTTTCTCGGACTTTTGCTGGTTCTGGTCATGCTCGACAAAGTGACAAGTCCAAGTGGGCACATAAAGGACTTGGCGACCGGCTTTAGTTAAAGGGGAGAGTTTCAGTAGGTATTCCTCTCAAGGCCGTAGCGGGTTTGCACACCCCCGGTTGCGCTGACATGTGATTTTTTTCTACACGCATTTTGGGTTTTGACAATTAAGGCACCGTCTTTACATTGCTCACACCCTCGATGGGGTCGTAGCTCAGTTGGTAGAGCGCCTGAATGGCATTCAGGAGGTCAGGGGTTCGAACCCCCTCGGCTCCACCATCTTTCCGGAGTCCTATTCTCAGCGCTTTTCGATGAAAAAGGGCGAAAAAATAAGCGTTTTCTGCGCTTCCAGGACGTTCAAACTACGAAATTGTGGATCACGCAGGGGATTGCGACGAAGAGTACGATGGCTACTGCGGCAACTCCTTTGTTTCTCTTGTCTTGAACACTCTTAATTCTGGTTGTGGACGCGAGGGTTGTTAAAATTCTCTTCAAGTACTGATAGGAATTTGCTTGTGCGCGCGGCGCGAGCTCAGCGCTACGCGGGTGAATATCATGAGGTCCGTTTAGGCGCAAATGCCCGAATCAATGCCCTGGCCGCCTGGCGGGTTTTCCAGACAGCGATGTCCAGGCCGCGATTGCACGCGACGAGCACAGCAAAGTCAATTTCGGGTGCGATGCACGCGACGGAGTGCGACATTCCGTTGCTTCCGCCGTGCCAGAGACGGCGGCCGGTGTCTCCAGGCTGGGTGCCTTTTGCCCAACTGGCTGTGCTGACAAACGATCCAGCGCGGCAAGTAACGGCGGGTGCGACATCACCGGTTGCCAGGAAGGTTATCCCGCGCATTACCCACCCCTTAGAATAAGGTGTGGTGGGTGCGACCGCGTGCAATTCCGCAAATGTATCCAGCTTGAGCAGCGCGGCCTGGCAATGCGGATTGGCCGGATCTCCGCGCAAATGGAGCCCGATAAATTTTGCCCAGTCGGTAATTGTCATGTGTGCCAGGCCGGCGGGTCCGTAGTATAATGGGAATTGGGCTGCAGGGCTGCCCGGGTCAAGCGGTTTGCCAGCGAACGAGGAGTGGCCCCAGGGTTGATCGGTTGTTCCAGGGCTGCCCGGCGGCCCGAATCCGCCCGTGGTGATGCCCAACGGCTGGAACAGTCGTTCGCGCATCAGGTCTTCCCACGCACGACCGGTGAGTTGTTCCAACACAGCCCCCGCGAGAATGTAGCCCTCATTGGAATACCAGTATTTGGTGTCCGGAAGGATTGCTGGCGGGCGCGAAAGGGCCTGCCTCGCGATTTCCAAGCGTTGCTGCGGCAGGATCCCCAGCCCCGCTCGAGGGGGCCGCATTAACTCGGGGGCGCTGCGCAAGCTGGCGTAGGGTGCGCGAAGAAGGTTAAAAACCCGAGCTAGACCGTCCGGGTCAAAGGCCAAGCCGGCGCGGTGTGCGAGAACCTGCCGCAAGGTCACCTTCTCCCACGCCGGGTGCATGGGTTTCACCGTCTCGGCAAAAAGCTCGCCCAATGTGGCGGTCCAATTCAACTTGCCTTCGTCGACGAGCATCGCGACAAGCGTCGCAGTCATGGGTTTGGTGCAGGAACCAAGGTGAAATCGATCATCGAGCGTGATGTGCTCTGCGGTCCCTCTCTTTCGAACGCCTGCCGCACCTTGGGCGATGATGCGCTCGCCTCGCAGAACGGCGGCGCCCATGCCAAAACGCTCGCCTCCTCTGCCGAGTATCGATTGGAGGAGGGCATCCACATTGACCGGGGCGTTGTCCTCCATCTTTCCGTCACGCAGACCTGCGGGACTCAATGTTTCGAATCTTGGCGCTTCACTCATGTTTTACTGCGGTGCTGGAAGATTACGAATGAATGAACGCATTTAATTAACCAGGAGCCGACAAAGTGATTTCTCTAACCTTGGTACCAGCCATTCAAGCACGCGGTCCGTCAAGCCCGGCACGAACAGCGCGCTAACATGGCCATGAGGCAGCCACCAGATTTCCGGCTGCTGCCACTTTTGCCAGAGGTCCTCGATCCATTGTCTCTCCCCGAACAAAGTGTGGATGCCTTCAATCAACAGAATATTTTCTTTGGGGATGACTGGCGTGGATACAATCAGATTTAACCGGGTCGTATCCAGTGCTTCTTGTGCCGGCCTTAGAGCCTGGAGCGCTTTCCTAAGCCTGCGCCAGAGGACCGGTTGGGAGCACCTCATGCGCACACGGGGCACAGTCAGAACGGCACAGGCGATGCGTGCATCGCTGCACGCAGTCAATCCCGCAAGCCATCCCCCCTGCGAAAAACCCAGGAGCGCCACAGATGGGCAACCTTCATCAAGCAGCCAGCCAGTCAGCGCGCGAATCTCGGCGATGTTCTGTGCAATCTCCCGCGCACACTCCAAACAATTCTCTTCAATGGGTCGGCGCGGACGGCGTTGAAGATTGTAGGGAGCGACCAATGCGGCCACATTGAATCCTGCCCGATTAAACCGGCGGGCAAGCAATGGAAACGCGGAATTGTAACCGATGGCGAAACCGCCATCCAAAAGAATGATCACCGGTCGTTCCTGCCAGCGTTCCGCACACCGATAGAGCCGGCCACAAACGATGTTGTTCTCCTCGACTATGCTCGGGCGCGGCGTGCAAAAGTTGAAATTCCACGCCCCATCAAATTCAATCCGCGCCGGATCGCTGGCGGCGGGGATAAAGTCCGGCCCATTCAGAAATTCGAGCGCTTCCTCCAATTTCCATTTTGGCTTGGGTGCGTGTGTCAGTTCAACAACAACGGCGTATGCGATCTGAAGAAATAACCAATCAATGAATTTTGCCAATGGCGCGATCATTCGTTTTTGAGTTTCTTTCCTTCGCGAACAGGTCCTCCAGGAGAGCGTGCAATTACCGCCGTCACTTCGCCTTTGTCATTGTTTACAAAGGTTAATTCGTGCGGGCTATTGGCCGTGACGAAAAAATTTGTTTCCGATTGGGCGTAAATTTCCACAGCGGGGTAGCTTTTATTTTCCCTCGTAATCTGCTCCACCAGTTGATCGCCTTGCCGCCGGATCGTCATCTTCCATTCAAGCCAAAATCCGTTGTCCGGCGGAAATTTATATTCACCCACATAGGCATCGAGACGTTTTGGGTCCAGCTTGATGGCTATATACGGTGTCGGCGCTTGAGGAGCCGTTCGCGGCAGTTCCAAACATTGGAAGGGGGCGCAACCCAGGAAGACGGCCATGGCGATGTCGCCTTGCAGTCGGGACGCGCGGCGAGCCGCAAACCAGCCGATGACAATTCCCGCGATAAGGGCGGGCGTCAGGACCAGAGTAGAAGCCATGAGTATAAGCGCGGGCCGACTCAGACTCGCCTTGAACCAGCATACCGCAATCACTGTCACAAGGACACTAAGCGCGGCAAAGCTCCATCGTGGGATGCGGAGCCTGCCGGCAATGATTGCCAGGAGGAGGATGACTGGCATAGCGATGACCTGTAACCGTAAGTGCGGTGTCGCTTCGAGCCACCTGCCGCCGATGGTGAGCATAAAGGCGGCGGCAATGAAGACACCGATAAACAGGCCGCGGAATCGAGCCAATTGCGGAAACAAATCCGTCAAACAACTTGCCAGCCCGCCCGCTGCAAGCATTGCCAGAGCCACACCAATAAGTCGCCAGAGCCAGGCAGTGGGAGGCGCCGGTGGCGTCTTATGGGCTGCGGCGCACGCGGCATCGACGGCTGCATTCAGCAGCAGAGGATCAAACCCCTCAAGGAGATGATCAGAGCAGGGAGAAATCACCAGACGCGCATCCGGTCGGGTCTTGAGGAGGGCCGGTGGAAGGGCTTCCTCGAACCGGCCTGCCAGGAAAAGCAACGGCGGGGCCTGATCACCCAAAACCGGCATGGAACCAATGGCAATAAAAAGCCCCGGTCTCATCCCCCCTTCCCGCACTGCCTCGCCTCCCGCAAAGCCACCCATCGACCAACCCGCGAAAACATCTACCGGCCCGACCTCGCGTGCGACCGCCTCCAACGTATGCGCGGCTTCCATTAAGGTATATGTCTGCGGCGACGCTCCGTGCCCCGGTTGGTCAACGCTATAGCAAATAAATCCGGCGGCTGCGAGCGCCTCCCCGTAGCGAAAGAGCGTCTCTTTCGAGCTGGCATATCCATGGGCGAGCAGCGCCACCGGATGCGGTCCCGCGCCTATCGGAATGAACTTAAGCGCAGGTGTGTCCTCGGCGAGCGTTACATTTTGGACGCGGACGCCCGGCTCAATCGTGCGCGAGAGTATCGCCCCAAGAATTAGGACGGCGACGGCCGCTGCAACGAGCCAACGGTTAGTGCGAGCACTCATGATTCTTTTCCGGTCATGGCGGAATTATTCAGCGGATCGGGGAGCGTCGTCTTGCAGCTGCGGAGGGGCGGAAGCATCCAGCCGGGGGCCGAGCCAGCGAAGGACCCTGCACGCCATCAAGCAGGGCGCTCCGATTAAGCTGAAGCTGAAGTGATCATGCGGAACACGCCAAATTTCAGGCCGCCCCCATTGACACCAGAATTCTTCAGTGCAGCGAAAAGTTCGGCGGCAAAGCGCTCGGGCCTCAATCGGCGCTCCATTTGTAATCGTACGCCCCCGGCGGATCATAGCAGGCCGTCGTAAGGTGAAAGGCTGGGCTCCAAAACATCTTGATATACCTGACGTGCCCATCCACAAAGCCAATCATATTCTTCGCATCCTCAACTCCGCACTGCCCGTCCGGCAGCTTCTGCGGTTGATGCCAGGACCAGGGGAAAACAGCGGAAGCCTCCAAGGTGAGTATCGTTCTGCCCGGATCCTTTATCGAAGCTTGCTTACAGCCAAACACGCCGGGAAAGCATGTTTCCTGCAAGAACGGAGGCGGCACGTTGGTGCATCCATTACCGCCGCTGAACGCATAACTCGAATAATCGGACTCCGGTTGGGCATGCATGCTGCGGGCCTGGAAGGTCAAGCTGGGGTAGTCATAGAAAAAGGTGTCCGCAGGACAGGCGAACAACTCGTCCTGTGACGAGGACGCGCCGTGCAACCCAACATAGCTCTTCATTAGCCGCTTATAGAACATGCCGCAGTCATTGGTGCCCAACGAATCCCCAGTCACATGGGGCGCAGCCGGGAACCTGTCGCCGTTGTCCGCGGCATACAGGTGGATCCCCAGGCTGATCTGCCGCAAATTGCCGAGGCAATTTGTCCGCCGGGCCGAAGCCTTGGCGGCCGACAGAGCCGGCAGTAGGATCGCCGCGAGGATGCCAATGATGGCAATCACCACCAGGAGTTCTATCAGCGTGAAACCGGTGTCTTTGTGGCAGTTTAGGTTCACCGCAGTTTAGACAGCCGAGGGCGCTGTGACTCACGCCGCGGCCCGAACGATTAACATCACTGCCACGGCGCCCGCGACGTCCGAAATGGAAACTGATGCTTATCGCCGCATCCAGTGCATGTGGTAATTGGGCCACTGACTTCTTATCAAAACCGCGACGCGTATTTAGTCGCGCCCGCTCGGTTACCGAAACGCGCCGCGAGTATCCGCTGTTCAGGTGAATTACCTTCCAATCAAGGTCAGTTCTAAGCTGCCCAGGTCGAAGCAACTAGTTATTATTCAGGGCGCGAGCGCGTCCAATTCAACGTGTCTTTATTCAATCTGTAGGCAAGTTGCGCCTGAATGGCATTCAGGAGCTCAAGGGTTCGAACCCCCTCGGCTCCACAGCAGCCTCGCCTTCATTTAGCGGAAGAGGGCAAAGTGGTCACGCCCAACGCCGGCTTCAGGAACTTTACTCCCTTGTGTCCGAGTGGTCCACCAGTTAGCAGACGTACCGGCGGCGCTTCGCTAAAGGTTGGAATTCACACGAGTGTCCCAGATGAGCTGTTTATAGAGGATTGTCGTGCTTTTCGACCACGGCCAAATAGGCCTGACGTCTGGCGTCGGAAAATGTGAAGTAAAGATTTTTTGTGTTCTGACCGACGAATGAAACAGCGAAGCCACCGGTGTGAAGGTGCAACTCCTCGCTCACTTTGAATTCCCCCCCTCGCCCTCGAACCAACCACAGGAGCCCCTCGGGTGTGGCGCAAATGAGACGGCCGTCATTTACCTCCGCGAGAATCTCGAACTGACGCGAACATCCCAGGGCGATATCCCAAAGATGGTTGCCGGATACCAGGCGATAGCCTGCATACCCTGCTCCCCGCCCAATCCAATCGCCATTGTGCAACGCAAGCACAGGTGCACCTATGTTCTCGAGACGCTTCAATTCTTTCAGTCCCGACACTTCCCAGCAGCGATTGACCTCGTCGGCCAAATAAAACGTGCCCTTCGCGCGGTTGAACACCGGGGTATCCCAACTGGGCGTGGTTGGCACACGGTCAACACCAAGCGATTCACCTTCGCCGGACGCCGCAGCCCACGAAAGCGAGGCGCAAGCCATGGAGGAGAAGCCCTCCGCGATGGACGGCCTGAAGATCAACATGCGTGGGTCGCCCATCGAATTCGTCACTGGCCCAAGCATGGCAAGTGTCCGGGAGGGAATGGTGAGCTTCATCTGGAACCCGAGCGATTTTCCGTCTTGATAGACCTCCACTTTGTCATGGTCGTTAATCCATAAGCGATCGCCCAAAAGGCAGAGTGAAGGACTGTAATCGGTCGGGTGAACGATATTGTTGAAGTAGGCAAACCCAGCCGGATCGCTTTGTCGCGGCGCGACACGCGACAGCAGAGCAAAATCATTGATCGCCAGCTCGTGCAAGTCACCGGCGAGGGTCGCCGATTGCCCATTCTCGACCACGAACGCACCACGGTCGGAGCGACCTTGCGTGGTGCCAATGACCGAGCCCGCCTCGCCAGCCAGCAAAACGGTGCTGAGCGGGAGATTGGTCAGGCAACGAGACACCTGGCCGTCCTCATAGCAGAACAGATCCAGTTGCGCGTCGATTTCGGCTGCGCCAAACGTGCGCGGGAAGGGGCTGGACAATATCCTGATATCCAGAGGCCTTTGGGTTGCGGCCGCAAGCTCGGCGAGCCCGAGTTCCGCGGGTGGACTGCGCATCAGACTGCCCGCCGTCGGAGGCACGGCAAAGCGCGGCGGGATGGTGGGACAAAACCAGAGGCGATTGTTCCGATCCATCACGGGTGTGTGCGCCACCGGAAATAGCCGCACGATGGGAGACTTCACCGGGCTCGCCTTTGGGCGATAAACCCAGAAATCAGGGCTGCCGCCGCCAGAGGTTACCCAGATATCATAGCCCGAAGGGGTTCTGCGCACCAACCCGCTCTGCTTGGAGGGGACTACGGAGGGTCCGGCGCCAAAGTAAATCCATCCTTCGCGATCACAACCGATGACGCGTTCGAGCCATTTCATTTCGTCAGATCGATCCAACCACTCCAATGTTCCACCATCGTAGCGGGCCAAGCCCTCGAAAGGAAAGAACACCAACTGTTCACCGGCGGCAGTGCGGAAAAACTGGCAAGGCGGTGTGAAGGAGTTGCGCTCGTGTTGAAACAGCAGCTCGAGTCGCGCCTCCGAGTTCAGGCGGAATACGCCGCGCGCCGGTTTCGACTCCGCGTCCATGAACTCCAATTCCAAAAGGACGGACACGGCACCGTCCTGATGGAGGACTTGCGGGTGCCGGACCCAATGACCGGCGAAAAATTGCCAGCCGTCCCGCATCAGTTCAAAGGCGCGGGCCAAAGAGACGCCCAGTGGTCGATCACGTTCCTGCTCCAGGCGCCGCTGGAATCCCAGGGCGGCCTCGCGGAAGCTGTTAAACGAAGCGACAAGTTGTTGACGATTGGTCGCAGCTTTCAACCGCGGCTCTACGTTAGCCATGGATTCGAGCAAATAACGCGTGGCGCTCTCAACAGTTTGGAGCGATGCCAGTGGATCGCGCGGCACCTGCAACCACAGCCTGCCAGCCCGCAGTTGCTCGCTGGAGTATTCGCTGACCACCCGCAAGGCCTCACTGAACTTTGCCTGGTCCTGCTTTTCAAATGCGTTAGTCAATGCGCCGATCTCCACATCGGTTGGGTCGGTTGGACCATTCTCGCGCAGCACGATTAACTTTTCCGAGACTGCGAGGAACCTTCCGTCGTTCAGCGGCAGCACAGCCTGGAGTTCGCGTCCGACCCGATGATATCCTCTGAACAATGACTGCCTCAGGCCGCGTTCATCTTTCACGGTAATGCCGAGATGAGAGTCCGGGTCGTTGCCGGTAGAATCGTCGGGTCGCGTGACCGCGATGATCCCGGTCCCGGTTTCAACCACCCATGGCGCGAAGACTCGGTTGGACAATGTTGTCTGGAGATTGGTTGAGCTATCCAGCTTGATACCCGTGGTAAGGCCATTATTGAAAACAAAACCCCAGTCGGACCCCATGCGAAACACCCGACTGATGCCCACGTGCTCGGGGAAATCCACCCGTCGCGCAATCGAAGGCCCACACATGATAAGAGTAGTCTGCCGGTCGTTGAATTGACCTTGCAAAATGACCTGGTCTTTGGAGGAAGCGACAACGGTCCCAAACCGGCACACGAGAAACCGCCCCTCATCCGTCAGGTAGGCCTGCTTGGGGGCCGTGGGCTTGAACTTCTCAGGGTTAGCTGCGAAGGCGATGCTGAAGATGGGCTTGCGGTCTGGGGATACCGAAAGGCCGGAGATATTGGTGGGCAACCGCGTGAAGCGGTCGGGCTTGGCCAGCTGTTCGGAAACGGCGTGCACGACTTGATCACGGGCCTGGCTTTCAGTCAGGAGCTGTGCGTGGGCGGAGGTTGCCGTAGTGACTACAAGGACCGCCATCAGGGCGAGTCCGATGCGGGAGCACCACGCCCGAACAGGCGATGGAGAGCAAGGCTTTGGGACTCTTGCCTTCATTATAGATTTGTCCTCACCGTCGAACCGAGCATTCGCCATTCATCGCCTTGGAATGACTTGCCGGTTTTCAGCTCGCAAGCACGAACAACCATCCGCCGCAAGCCGCCGACCATGAATGGGGTGGTCAAAATTCGATTTAAGGAGGTGTCCGAGGCATACTGCAACACCCTGGCAATGTCCTCATCGTACAGCATCGGTTCCAGCTCGCCTTGCGCAGCACAACGTGCGGCGACTTGTTCGGCAACGAACCCAGCGTTCGTCCTTGTCATGACGTCCACCATGCCGGCAAGACTCGACGCCCACGCTTCGAGACGATACTTGTAACATTGTTTCTCCTGGTGTTCGACGAATTCCCACGGCAGTGCCCAGTCGCTTACTGACTCGTGAACCTGCTGGGACGCGGACAGGTGCGCGGAGCCCGGATAATTGCTGCTCGATACTGCCAGCTGTTGAGGAGTCCCCCAACTCCGCGCGGTATCCATCACCGATGCGAACCCGGGGTGATTGCCGCGCTGAGCAGGAATTTGCAGAAGCTGATCGCCCAATCGCCGCGCCTGATCGGGCTGCAGCACGTTCGTGAGTTGCAGAAGACATCTGGCGTCGAGCACCGCTCCCATCTGTTCGTGCATCCGGGCCATGGCCGAAATGATTTCATGGCCAGTGGCCTCGACCTGCGCCGCGGCGAGTCGCGTTAAGAACGGCCCGGTCCAACGCGCGATCCAGTCGCTGTCTGGCATATGGCACTCGAGCGCCGAGGGAAGCAGGATATCCGCGATGCGTTTTGCCTGATAAGGTGTCAGCGTGATGTTGGTCGCCAGTTCGGACAGCAAACTCAGTCCGATCATATTCGGCTTCTGAGTGAAGAGAAACACCATGCGGTTGGCGACGCGCTCGTTTTGCTCGCGGGACAAATGATCTCCGAGCGACCTTAGGCTGGTTACCAAATCCAGATACGTTTCGGCATGCTCGAGGTTTTCAAAAGCGGTGACGAGTGGTTCCAGCACGCGTTCCACCTCATCCGCTGTGAAACCGGCGCCGAGCAGAAACGCACGCTGTTCCAATCTCGTTGGGCCAAATCCGCGTCTCGGCCGATCGTACGTTTTCATCACACAAGCGACCGCCTCTTGAAGCGTGGCTGGATCGCAATGCGGCAAAAGTGGAGTGAGAATCGTTACGAGGGTGGGCAAATCCAACCGGCGCTGCAGCATTTGCTCGACGACGCGCCTTGCCAGGGAGGCAGCCACCTCGTCGGTCAACTGCGGCACCAACATCACCAGGAAGCTTGCTTCGTCTGAGCGCCGGTTCCAGTCCGGCTCATTAAGAAAGACTTGCCAAACTTCTTCGGCCAGTTTGGCTGCTCGCTCCGGAGTCAATCGCGCAACCAGCGTAGCAACCTGTGGCATTTGCGAGCGGCGGCGAGTCGGGTTGGCGATGTCAATCGCCTTCTGCATCCACCGATCCGTCCAAAGGTAAGCTTGTTCCTGCGGGACGCGGTCTCGAATCAGTTCCAGAGTGTCGGGAGAGACTTCGGCGATGGGTTCAGCCAACCGTTGGACGTCTTCAACGCTCAGCCGTTGCGCCAGCGGCTTGAACGGGCGAGTTAGCTCCTTGTGATACCAGGAATCGGGCTCTTGCCGCAAAACGCCCAAAAGGAGAGTCATGGCATTCGCCGCCTGTTGGGGCGTCATCACTTCCGCCAGGCCCGTCAACGGTCCGGCGCGATCCTGCATCACACCGCCCTGCCGTCTGGGCAGTTGACGATCGAGATTTGTCGTGGCTCGAGCCACTTGGCTGGGATCGAGTTCGAATTTGACCTCTTCCAATACCTTTCCCATTGCCAATGCCACCGAAGAGTTGGTTTCTGTGCCCAGCGCGGCAATCACGCGTTCGGCGAACCGTTGTGCAGGCGCTTCGGAGAACCGGGACACCAACCTTCGCAAATCACGGACACGCCGAGAACCGGTGGGATTAAGTAATCCAGTTTTGATGTTTGCTTCCATCGGATTTGGCTCCCCAAGCAACTCCGAGAGCAACAGGTTCGCCACCGGTTCGATTTGGTCGGCAGAAGCGAAGTCGACAAGCGGAACGAAAAGCCCTAGTTCAATGGAGCGTTGCTCCAAGTTAGTTTCTTGAGCGATCAGTGGGCCCAGTAACTGTAGAATCGCGGTTACTCGATTCGAGTCGTAACCGCCTATGGAAGCCGTCGCCGCCGACAACATAATCACTTCTCGAGCCGGTTTGCGCCGCAGAACTGGTTCCACAATGCGGTTCCAGAGATGGTTGCGGCCTTCACCGGTGGAGTCGAGTTGTAGAGTAGACTGAAGCAGAATCTCCATCCGTGGCAGCGCCAGCGCCGCGTTGGATGAATTCGCGAAAGCCAGTTTCATGACGCCATCGCGTATTCGAGGAGAGCTTCGGCTCAGGAGCAGAAACGCCCTTTGCTCTTCACCCGTCAGCACCGAGACCGGGCTGATGGCGGCGAAAATCTTCGAGCTCTGGCGAGCATCTTCACGGATTTTATGCCAGGCAAGGGCGGCAATAATCACGAAAGTGACCGCGGGCAAGAGACAGGTTACGACCACAAACCAGCGCTTGCGCCCGGATATCTTTCGACCAGCCAAAGCGCCTAGTATCAACAGGCTAACGCCGCCCACCAGGAGTAGGCACGCGCCAAGTTGCGTCGTCGGTTCCATTCTCCAGAATGGCCCATTGGCAGCAGGCGGGGTGCCATTCTAAAAATGCCTCTCGTCGCAAAGCATGGGGAAAACCCGTGGGCGCATCGCGCAGATGCTACATCGTTTCATTTGTCGAAGCTCGCATGCTCGCCATGACCACGCCATACTAATGGCATGAAAACAATCGTTGAACTAGACGCCTCCAACCGGATCGTCCTTTCGCGCGAATTGCGGCGGGCCGCAGGCATCCCTCGGAGGCAGAAACTCATCGTTTGGGCGACCCCAGGGCGGATCGTCTTGGAAGTGGAGGCCAACACGTCCGGGCGCGTTATTAAACGCGGGAAGCTTAGAGTTTGGACAGGTGACGTGCCCAAGACATCAATCGAGGAGGCGGTTGACCAATCACGACACTATACCCGATGACTTTTTTCTTTGCTTGCCTCCTGCGGGCAAGGCCTCAGGGGTTGGCTGCTTTGACTCTTTTTTCAATCGCGCTGAGCGACTTTTCGTTTTCTTCAGATGGAAACAGGCGAAAAGCCTCAGCGTAATGTTCCTTCGCTTTTTCGAGGTTGCCAGCTGCCAGGTAGGCTTTGGCCAGTCGTTCATGGGCTTCCGGATACTGGGGCGTCTTCAGGATCAGTTCTTCACCGATTGCTGTCGCCTTTTCAAAATCACCTAACCGCACATTGCGCTCCACATCGTACCAATCCGATTGATGGGGAGGCGGGTTGCTCTCGAGGTTTGTCGTCAGATGCTGCTCCATGCGCATGAAAATGCCGACTACGACTGCAACAAAACCGGCCAAGAGAACGAGTGAGCATTTGGCAAGTTTGCGCTGCAGGTCAGCCCAAGCCGAAATTTTTCGCAATTCAGCAAGAACTTCGTCATTGGTTATCCCCGGTGCGCTTCGTCCGTTGGAGGTTTCAGGAGCGGTCTGTGTCGACGCGGCGGATTTGGGCAAAGTTGTTTGTGGTTCCTCAACTTTTTGCGATGCCGGGAGTGACGCAGGTCGTTGGAGCATCAGCGCTGCGAGGGGAGATTTTGAAGCGGTAGCTCCAGCTGCAGCCGCTTTTCTGAGACGCGCTTCCTGGTTGCTACGCTCCGCAGGATCGACAGGATAATCTGCACTCGCGGGCCGGCTGGACTTCTCTGTGTTCGACATTTTTTTGTGCAATATTGGTTGTACTTGAAACCCGATTCTATCGGGCGTGTCGGATAAAGGGAGTTTTTTCACAGCTGCAAATAGTGGCTCAACGAATTTGACCCAAAGGTTGGCCCCGGGGAAAGTTCACCAATAAGCGATACATTGCTGTCGCGCTTTCTGCGATACCTCCCGGGCCAGGTAATTGGCGGGTTAAACGATTGCACCAAGCGCCGAAATGAATTATTAATTGATGCGTGAGTTGGACTAAAAACTTCCTGACCTTGATGGTGTTGGCCAATTGGCTTGTCTGCATCGTTCACTGTCAAGCCGAGCAGGCCTTCGCGATGGAGTCCGGAACGGCGCCCGCTTGGGTGATTTGTCATGCGACTGCTCAGCAGCCCAATGGCGAGGAATGCACCGGAATCTGCGATTGGGTGGTGACAGGCGGTTACAAGGCTTCGGACAACCGGGTGGAGTCTCCTCATTTGTCATCTTCTCAAATTCTGATCCTTTTCGACGCCCCTGCAAAACTTGAACTGATTGATGCGGGCCCAGCTGCCCTCGCGGAGTGGAGCACTCCTCCTCCGGAAAGCACTAACAGTTTCATTTACTTCTGCCGCACGGCACTCCCACCGCGCGCTCCTTCCTGTATCGCTTAATTGGTCCCGCTCGGGACGTTTGGTTGGCGAACCCTGTCCGGGACTCTCTGGCCGGTGCGGTGTCTGCGCACGCCGCGTTTCTCCCTTTTGTGCGTTGTTAAGTTGTTCGAGTTATGAAGAAGATTTGGGATTCGAGATGGTTGGGGTTGCCGGTTGTGATGTTGTTGGCAAGCGGTGCTGCTGGTGCCTGTAGCACAGCGGTCGGGACGAGTTCCGGCATTGCGACAAATACCTTGAGCCTGGAAGAAGCTGTTCGCATATCCCTTGAGAGCAATCCGGAATTGCGAGCCTCGGGCGCACGCGTGGAGGCAGCTGCAGGACGAGCTCACCAGGCCGGCAAGTGGACAAACCCGGAGCTGGAGCTGAAGGCAGAGGATTGGCCTGTCAGCAACGGGCATGGGTTTTCAGATGCGAAGCAGACGATCGGAATCATACAGACGCTGCCCTATCCGGGAAAGAAATCACTGGACAAAAGGATTGGTGGTGCCGGCGTCAAATTTTCTGAAGCCGAACTGGCCTTGCGGCGGACAGAAGTGGTGCGTGACGTGAAGGCGGGCTTCTACCGCGTCCTGGCCACAGAGCGATTGGTGGAAGTGTCGAGGGAGTTAGTGTCGGTGGCTGAGTCATCGGCGGCAACGGCAAGGAAGCGTGTGGATGCCGGCGCAGCGGCCTACCAGGAGCAGTTACGGGCCGAAGTCCAGTTGGAGCAGGCGCGGACGGAGTTGGCAGATTTTGAGCGGGACTTGGCCACCGTGCGGCAAGCATTTGCAACCGTGCTTGGACGGCCAGACCTGAGGGACGCGAACTTATCGGGAGCGCTGGCGGACGCACCTGATAGTACGCTGACGGAAGCCCGAGCAGAAAGCATGTTGGACCGGCATCCGAGCACCGCCGCGGCCCGCACCGAGGTAGCAAAAGCGGAT
The DNA here is from genome assembly GCA_035495315.1 of Candidatus Limnocylindrales bacterium. Taxonomy (GTDB): domain Bacteria; phylum Verrucomicrobiota; class Verrucomicrobiia; order Limisphaerales; family UBA8199; genus DATJGF01. The sequence goes on along the minus strand of DATJGF010000232.1, from coordinate 42,270 downwards.
CTGGAGCAACGCCGGGCACGGCTGGATCCCTACCCTGATGTTCAGGTGGGCATGTCGGGAGGTCGCATAGGGGAGACGGATCAATCAATCATCCAACTCGGGTTTGCACTGCCGTTGCCCATCCTGGACACCGGTAAGGGCAAGAAGGAGGAGGCCAAGGCAAACGTAGCTGTGGCGGAGGCGGAACTGACCCGTGTACAGCAGGCATTGCAGCGGGAATGGGCTAATGCACAGAAGCGCTACCGCACAGCCATCGAGCAAGTGGCCAGCTATCGGGACCGGCTTTTGCCAAAGGCAACGGAAGCGTTGCGACTGGTGCGAACAGGTTTCGAGGAAGGAAAGTTCGGCTTCATCGACCTACTGGACACGCAACGAACGACAGCGGAGGCGCGACTGGCCTACCAGCAAAAACTGCTGGAAATGAACATTGCGCAGGCGGAATTGGAGGCCTTGCTCCGGCCATAGACAGTCCAAACTTCAACAACTAAGCAGTGAGTGGTTATGAAAAAAAGAATAATATCAAACTTCGCTGCCCTGGTGGCACTCCTCACCGTATCGGTTTTCGCAGGGTGCTCGAAGCAGGAAGCCCGCACGGGGGATGGCGAGCACAATCACTCGAGGCACAAGCTGGCAAATACCGGACACGCAACCAACGATGAGCCAAATACCGGCGGCAGCCAACTAACGCTGAGTGGCGCCAAATGCGCCAATCACGAGGCGCCCAAAGAGTTGTGTTTCATTTGTGACCCGTCGCTGCGTGAGAAAGGACGGTTGTGGTGCAAGGAGCATGGCCGCTACGAAGACCGTTGTTTCATCTGCCATCCCGAAGCGCAGGACAAGAATCGGCCTTACTGCCAGGAGCATTCGCTCTATGAGGATGAGTGTTTTCTTTGCCATCCCGAGCTCAAGACAAAGGGAAAAGCTGCAACCGGGGCCGGAGCCACCGGCAAAACTCTTCTTTGCGCTGAGCATGGGGTGGCCGAGGGCGAGTGCGGGATTTGTCATCCCGAACTGGTTGCCTCGCTCAAACCCGGAGAGGGCTTGAAGGTGCGACTGCCCTCGGTTCGCTCGGTGGAAATAGTCGGTGTGCGGACTGCGATGGCCCAGAGAGGAAGGATTGCTGACGCAATTGATTGCGTAGCGGAGGTGGTTTTTAACCAGAATAAGCTGGCGCAAATCGCCGCGCCCGTGAGTGGAATTGTCCAGGCAGTCGAGGTGGACCTTGGCAGCAAGGTGGAAGAAAAGCAGACCGTGGCCAAGATTTGGTCGGCTGGCATAGCGGAGGCAGTGGCCAAGGCGGTGTTGTCGCACCAGACGCTGGAGCGGGAGCAAAAGCTGCGGGAGCAGCGGGTCACTTCAGAGCAGTCCTTGCAGGAAGCCGAGGCGGCACACCGATCGGCGTGGCATCAACTCCGCACCTTGGGATTTACCGAGGAACAGATTGCGGCGATGGGCAAGAAACCGGACGAGCAGGTGCTGCTTGAGGTGCGGGCGCCGTTTGTGGGAGAAATTGCCGAACGTATGGCAGTGCGCGGTGCGCTGGTGGAAGCTGGCAAGCCATTGTTCACGATCGTGGATCGTTCAACGATGTGGGCGATGCTGCAAGTGCCCGAGGTGGCGCTGGCGAAGATGCAGGTTGGACAGGAGGTGGAACTTCGCATCGACTCTATTCCGGGCCAAGTGTTCACCGGGAAGCTGACCTGGGTGGGACCGGGCGTAGATGAGCGAACACGCATGGGCCGCGCTCGTGCAGAGTTCGCTAATCCGCGCGGGTTGTTGAAGGATAAAATGTTTGCACGGGCGCGGATTGTGACACGAGCGGATCAAGCCGCACTGCTGGTGCCGGCTACGGCTGTGGAGCGGGTGGACGGCAAGCCGCTCCTCTTTGTGAGAATGGCGGATGACCTGTTTGAGGCCCGGGCAGTGGAACTGGGGGCAAGGTTCAACGGCAACCAGGAGGTGCGACTCGGTCTAAAAGCCCAGGAGGAGATCGCGGTTTCCCGGGCGTATGCCTTGAAGTCGGCGCTGCTAGCCTCGCGTCTGGGCGCCGGGTGTACAGACGACTAGAGGCGGAACCGGAGCTGAGCCCATGCTGAACTGGATCATTAGTTTCTCGCTCAAGAACCGTTTGCTCGTCTGCGTGTTGGTCGCAGCGCTGATCGTGGTCGGAGGGCGCACCTTGAGCATTCTGCCGATAGATGCGTTTCCGGATACCACGCCGGTTCAAGTCCAGATTAACACGACTGCTCCGTCGCTGAATCCGCAGGAGACGGAGGCTCAGATTACGATTCCAGTGGAGTTGGCGATCAGCGGTTTGCCCGGGCTGCAGAATGTGCGATCGCTTTCGAAATTTGGGTTGTCGCAGGTGGTGGCCACCTTTGGTGATGCGATCGATATCTACCGCGCACGCCAGCTAATCACCGAGCGGCTCCAAGCGGTGGAACTGCCGGAAAGCCTGGAACGCCCTCATTTGGGGCCCATCGCAACGGGACTGGGCGAAGTCTTCCATTATGTGGTGCGGTCGGCTGACACAAACCGGACTCTGACGGATTTGCGAACTTGGCAGGATTGGGTAGTGAAGCCGGAACTGAGGAAAGTACCAGGCGTGGCAGAGATCAACACGTGGGGAGGATATGAAAAGCAATACCATGTAGTCGTCGAAACGGACCAGCTGATTAAGTATCGGCTGACATTTGAAGACATGGTGGAAGCGCTACAAGCGAACAATCAGAATGTTGGCGGCGGACAGATCGTGCGGAGCGGAGAATCGCTGCTGGTGCACGGAGTTGGACTTACCACGAATGTAGAGGAGATCGCGAATATAGTGATCACGAGCCATGAGGGAACCCCCGTGCGCGTGCGGGACGTAGCCGAAGTGAAGGAAGACCATGAAATTCGGCGGGGAGCGGTGACCGCCGATGGTCACGGCGAAGTAGTGCTGGGGCTGGGATTCATGTTGATGGGTGAAAACAGCGCCATCGTGACGCATGCATTGAAGAAGAAGTTGTCGGAGGTGCAGAAGTTTCTGCCCTCGGATATCAAGCTGGAGGTGCTCTATGATCGGACTGACCTGGTGGATAACGTGATTCGGACGGTAGAGCACAACTTGCTGGCGGGGGCGTTGCTGGTGGTGGCGATCCTGTTCGCGTTCCTTGGAAATTTGCGGGCGGGGCTGATTGTGGCCGCGGCGATTCCACTTTCTATGCTGTTCGCAGGGAACTTCATGCTCGAGGCTGGGATCGCGGCAAGTCTCCTGAGCCTGGGAGCGATAGACTTCGGCCTAATTGTGGATGGGGCCGTAGTGATGGTGGAGAACGCAATGCGGCAACTGGCAGCCCGGCAACAGGAGTTGAGGAGGGCGCTGACAGATGCCGAGCGGGACGAGGTCTTGCGCAGCGCACCGTTGGAGGTAGTGCGGCCGGTGGCGTTCGGAGTGGGTATTATTCTCATTGTTTTCCTTCCGGTGCTGACGTTGCAAGGAGTCGAGGGAAAGATGTTCAGGCCTATGGCGTTGACTTTGATCTTTGCGCTCCTGGGTTCTCTCATTCTAGCCCTGACATTGGTTCCAGTGCTAACGGTGCTGTTTCTGCCAAAGGTAGTAAAGGAGCGCGAGCCCTGGCTCGTCCGGTTGGCGCACCGCGTGTATGAGCCCGCGCTTGGCCTGGCTTTGCGCTTCCGGAAGCTGACCCTGCTCGGAGCCGTGGTGCTATTTGCTGGCGCGGTGGTGTTGGCAATGCACATGGGGGGAGAGTTTCTGCCGAAGCTAGGCGAGGGCGCGATTGTGGGGAACAGCGTGCGCCTGGCCGGCATTTCGGTGGATGAATCTGTGGCGCAGAACAACCGAATTGAGCAAGTGCTCATGGCAGAGTTTCCGGACGAAATTGAGCACATCTGGACTCGGCTGGGAACGGCGGAGGTGGCAACCGATCCAATGGGAACCGAATTGGCGGACTTTTTCCTGGCGCTGAAGCCGCGGGAACAGTGGAAGAAAGCCCGTACACAAGATGAATTAACCGCGAAGATGCACGCGTTGTTGGTCCAGGTGCCCGGACTCAGGCCTGCGTTCACGCAACCGATTGAAATGCGGCTGAAGGAAATGATCGCCGGCGCCCGTGGAGACATCGCTATTAAAGTTTATGGAGATGACCTGGAGGAATTGCGCCGACTCGGCGGAGAAGTGCAGACGGTGTTGGCGGGAGTTCGTGGAGCAAGCGAGGCCTCGGCGGAGCAATTGACCGGCCAGACCTTTTTACAGGTCCGTGTCGATCCGCAGGCGATTGCTCGGTACGGATTGCCGACGCGGAATGTCTTGAATGTGGTGGAAGCCGTGGGATCACGACGAGTGGGTGACGTGCGCGAGGGACAGAGGCGTTTCCCCCTAATGGTGCGATTGGCAGACAGACAGCGGACAGACCCCGAGGCGCTTGCGGCAACCTTGATTCCTACAGCGGCAGGACCGGTCCTGCCCCTCAACCAGGTGGCGAAGGTGACGGAGATCGAGGGGCCTTCGACGATCAATCGAGAATGGGGAAAACGGCGAATTACAGTGCAGTGCAACGTGCGCGGGAGGGACGTGAAGAGTTTTGTGGCGGAGGCGAAAGCAAAGATTGCAGGACAAGTGAAGCTGCCGGAGGGCTACTCGATTGAATGGGGCGGGCAGTTCGAGAACATGGAACGAGCGAACCGGAAACTAATGTTCGTGGTCCCAATGGCCCTGGCGCTGATCTTCGTATTATTGTTCTTTAGCCTGAGGGGCTTCAAGGAGGTCCTTATCGTCGCATCCGGCATTCCGCTAGGGCTAGTGGGTGGCGTTGGGGCTCTGTGGTTGCGTGGAATGCCGTTCACTGTGAGCTCTGCGATCGGGTTCATTGCGCTGAGCGGCGTGGCAATCCTGAATGGCTTGGTGCTCGTGACCTTCATCAAGCAGCGCAGGGAGCTGGGAACACCCGTCGACCAGGCGGTACGCGAGGGATGCCTTGTCCGGTTACGTCCAGTGTTGATGACAGCGCTCGTAGCCGCAGTGGGGTTCATCCCGATGGCCGTGAATGTTGGTGTTGGGGGTGAGGTGCAACGGCCGCTGGCAACAGTGGTCATCGGTGGCATCTTCACAAACACATTGCTAACGCTTTTGGTGCTCCCAGCGCTTTACAGTAGCTTTCTGCCTCAAAGAAACGGAGTCCCTTAAAATGGGATCCCGTAGGTCGGAGCGACTAGTGTAACCAAGATTGCCTGCCGACGTATTTCCTTGTGCCCCTCAGAATCAAGAGCGACTTTGCACTGATGAAGCCCATCGAAGGTTGCTTTTTGATTAAGCCGGAAGACCTCTCCTGGCGGCCGTCCAACCTCATGAAAATCCCCAACGCAGACTATCTGGAACGAACCGGCAGCGAAAATCTTGCCGCGCGCCTCTGGCGGTTGCCACCTAAGAGCGCCAACACGCTGCATAAGCATGTTCGGCAAGAGGAATTCTATTTTGTGCTCGAAGGCACAGGACGAATTCGCGTGGGCAACGAGACGTTAACCGTGCCGCGCTACGGTGGCGTGCTGGTCGGACCGGACCAGTTGCGCCAGGTGTTCAACGATACCGACGCCGAGGCTCTCTGGCTCATCGTTGGGGCACCAGAGGAACTGGAGTTTCTTCAAGGTTCAAAATCCAAGATGGACCTCTCACTCATCTATCCGGTCGATCCGAAACTATTGCCGAAGGAACTCAGCAACGTGGAATGGCCTCCAAAGTAGCAGACCTGGCGGATTGACGAAGCGCATCGGCAAGCGCGAAGTGTCTTGGAGTGCGGTAGCCTCTACCGCTTTTCCGAGATCCCTACGGCACCGTACAAAGCGCGCGCTACACGATGATTTTTGCGCACTTCGAAAAGTGTCGGGGAACTGGCGCAATCCAAAACGCTGGCGGACTACGGACGCGCACCGCCAAAGACGGAGTGCCTTAGGCCGAAAAAGGGCTTGCGCTAGCAGACTGGGGCTGTATAAATAAACCTCAACGACCCCATAAGCACGCTTGGAGCGACACTGATACCGGTCGCATTGTACGAAACAGGTCTTGGGCGCAAAGATCAGCAGTTCGCGGTTGGGTTGCATTCTCGCGATGGGTTACTAACGGCGGTCTTGAAGGCAAACATGATTACACAACAACAGCCAGGGAAATGCTGTTTGATTTTGGTGATAGAGCTGCTTTTTGCAGTCAACTGCGTATCAGTTCGAGCGGAGTCGTCGGTTGATTTCGAAAAGGAGGTGCTCCCGTTGCTACGGGACAACTGCGTCGATTGTCATGGGCCCGCCAAGCAAAAGGGGGGAATGCGCCTTGACCGCCGCAGTTCGGTGATGAAGGCCTTCACCCGGCGAGTTGTGCCCGGCAGTAGCGCCAACAGCATGGTTTACCACCGGATCATCGGCAATGAGTACGGCACCCAAATGCCTCCTACCGCCGCGCTTCGGCCAGAACAAGTGGCGATTATCAAAGGGTGGATTGATCACGGCGCCAATTGGCCCGATTCGCTGGCCAACGAAATGGAGCTGCCGCCATTGAATCCACAAGCGGTCGCGATGGTCGAAGCGCTCCGCAAAGGAGATCTAAATTCATTCATGAAGACAGCAGAAGCCGATCCGCCGCTGCTCAACGGGCGGGGACCGGAAGGCTCGACACCTTTCATGTATGCGGTTCTTTACAGCGATTGGGCGACAGCTGCAAAACTGCTGAAGTTGGGAGCCGACCCAAACAAACGAAACGATGCAAACGCGACCGCGCTGATGTGGGCCGCGCGAGATCTGAAAAAGACGCGGCTGTTGGTTGCTCACGGTGCCGACGTGAATGCAAAATCCGATGATCGACGCACGCCATTGATGATTGCGGCACGCCGCCCAGGAGCCGCGCCCATTGTCAAGTTCCTCCTCGACAAAGGTGCTAATCCGAATCCGAATACCAAACCGGTTGCCGAATCGTCTCCCTTGATCGAAGCCCTCACCGGAGGTGACGCCGCGATTGTTGAATTGCTTATCCAACGTGGCGCTGACGCCAAAGCGACCGAATTCATGGGGCTCACCATGGCCGTCACAACCGAGTGCGATCGAGGGCTCGACTTGCTGTGTGCGAGGATCACCGACAAAAACGCCTACACGGTCGCGCTGCAGAATACCGCTGTGTTTGGCAATCTTAAAGCTGTTCACCTGATGCTGGATCACGGAGCCGATGTAAATGCCGTGGACGTCTTCGGCCGCACCGCGCTCATGTACGCCGCTATTTCCGATCTGCTGCCGTTAGAGGTGGTAAAACTGCTGGTTGAGCACGGGGCGGACGTCAACGCCCAGAACAAGCACACCAAGGCGGGTGACGCCGGACTCTCAGTGCTCGACATCGCGAAACTGAACGGGGAGACGCCGATCGTGCAATTCCTAAGGGAACATGGCGCGAAGAGCGCCGGGGAGGTTTCCGTGGCGTTGAAAGCCAGACACGACAACACAGTGCGGAAAGCTGTGGAGGACAGCCTGCCGTTGTTGCAGCGCGTCGACTTCAATTTTTCAAAGAATGCCGGATGCACTTCCTGCCACAATAACAGCATGGAGGCGATGGCAGTTGGTCTGGCGCGGAACCGAGGAGTGCGCGTCGATGAAGAGACCGCGGCGACGCAGGTGCGGGTTAATTCGGAAGAACTCGCTGCCACGCGCGACAAGATGCATCAGGGATATGCGTTCCAGGTAGGCGACAATTTTACTGATTTCGTTTTGAGCTATCAGCTGTTGGGGCTTCATGCTCATAATTACCAACCCGATCTCAGCACCGATGCCGCGGTGCTGCTGATCCAATCGCGGCAGAAAGCAAACGGCGAATGGCCTTACCCCCGCGCGGATACGCGCCCGCCGATTTGCCTCGACTACATCGCGCAGACAGCGCTGTCAATGCGAGCGCTGCAACTCTATGCGCCCAAGACTCACAAGGCCGCTTGTGAAAAATCCATTCGTCTGGCCGCGTCCTGGCTGGCCAAGGCTCAATCCTTCAACAATGACGACCGAGCCTGGCGCGTGACCGGGCTGGCCTGGGCCGCGACCGACAAAGCGGCGCTTAAAAAGGCGCTCCAAGAGTTGCTGGCCACACAGCGGTCCGATGGCGGGTGGTCGGACCTGCCGTCGATGCAAAGCACAGCGTACGCGACCGGCCGTAGTCTGGTTGCGCTCCAACTCGGCGGTTTGCCTGTCTCGGACTCCGCCTGGCAACGCGGCATCAAGTTCCTGCTTGGGACTCAACAGGAAGATGGTTCCTGGCATACCAGGACGCGGGCACTTGCCTTTCAGCCCTTCTTCGATGCCGGTTTCCCGCACGGGTACGATCAGTGGATGTCGGCCGCCGGGACGAGTTGGGCGACGATGGCGTTAACGTTGGCTTTGCCTGAGCAGAACCCGCTGACCGTGCACCGCGTGAGGTAAGGGTTTTCGGAAGGCCGAGCTCGGCGAGGCCCGGAATAATTTCAGCGCCTCGCTGAGCAGTCGTTGTAGGAGACGACGTAAGGAGACTCTGATCAATCGCCGTTGGTAAAAAAATCGGATCGGTCAAAGTCTCCTTACCTCGACTCCTACAGAGGCAATGTCAACGCGATGCGCTTTACAAAATGGGCTCATCGCTGAATCATAGCCCGCATGATAATTCAGCCGTGCGAACCTGCTGACGTGCCGGTCGTCTGCGAGATTATCAACGAATCAGCCCTGGCCTACAAAGGTGTCATCCCGCCTGACCGCTGGCATGAGCCTTACATGCCCTTGGGGGAGCTGCAGTCGGAAATTTCTAAAGGCGTCCGCTTCTACGGCTGCAGCTTGGAAAATCAAATCGTTGGGGTCATGGGTATTCAGCAAGTTAAAGATGTGACACTGATCCGCCATGCGTATGTTCGGACGAAATTCCGGAGGCATGGGATCGGGCGTGCGCTGCTGGATTATTTAAGGCGGCTCGCCAGGCGGCCAATGCTAATCGGCACCTGGCAGGCGGCGCAGTGGGCGATCGAGTTTTACGAGAAAAATGGCTTTACGCTGGCCGATAACGAACAAAAGAATCGATTGTTGCGCACCTACTGGACAATTCCGGAACGTCAGATTGAGGAGTCGGTCGTTTTAGTAAGTCCGCAATGGCAACAACGTGAAAGCAGCAGCATTTCCGCATGAAAACTAGATATTGTCTTGTCCTGCTGCTCCTCCTAACGCTGGGCTATAGCCAGGCGGAGCAGACCGGTTTCCTCCATGCCAGCAACGCGCGCATTGTGGATGGCCAGGCTGGCGAACTCATTTTGCGCGGGATGGGGCTTGGCGGCTGGATGCTCCAGGAAGGTTACATGCTGGGCATCCGAAGCAACGGGACACAGCACGCCATCAAAACCCGCATTGCCGACCTGATTGGCAAAGCCGATTGCGATAAATTTTACCAGCTTTGGTTGCAAAACCATACGACCCGCGCCGATGTGGACGTGCTGGCAAAGAGCGGCTTCAACAGCGTCCGCCTGCCGATGCATTACAATCTCTTCACGCTACCCATCCAGGACGAACCCGTGCAAGGAGAGAACACGTGGCTAACGACCGGCTTTGAGCTCACCGATAATCTCCTGGCCTGGTGCAAAGCCAATCACATGTATCTGATTCTCGATTTGCATGCGGCTCCGGGCGGTCAGGGGAAAGACGCGAATATTTCTGACTATGATCCCGCTAAACCCTCACTGTGGGAAAGCGAAGCCAACCGGCAAAAGACAATCGCCCTGTGGCGCAAGCTGGCCGAGCGCTATGCCAATGAGCAATGGATCGGTGGATACGATTTGTTGAACGAGCCAAACTGGACGTTCGAAGGCAAAGACAAAAATGGGAAAGAGGATTCCTTAAATCAGCCGATCTGGAATTTGTACAAGGCCATCACTAAGGCCATACGTGAAGTTGACAAGAATCATTTGATAATCGTCGAAGGGAATGGCTGGGGAAACAATTACAATGGTTTCCCTGGAGTTTGGGATCAGAATCTGGTGTTCAGCTTTCACAAGTACTGGAGTCCGAACACGCGCGAGCAGATCGCCGGCTTCCTGGCATTGCGCGCCGAATATCATCAACCGCTCTGGCTCGGAGAAAGTGGTGAGAATGACAATCAGTGGTTTCGTGAGTGTGTCAGCCTGGTGGAGACCAACCACATCGGGTGGGCCTGGTGGCCGCACAAGAAGGTGGAATCGACTTCCTGCACGCTGACCATCAAGCGACCCGACGATTTCAGGAAGGTGCTGGATTATTGGAACAAAGGAGGAGAACGTCCGACTCGCGATACCGCCGCGAGAGGCCTGTTCCAGTTGGCGGAAAGCTGCAAAGCCAGCAACTGCCGGTTCAACAGCAACGTCGTGCACGCACTAATCCCCAGCGGTTCATCCACACCGTCCCGCCCTGGAAGTGCCTCGCTGTCAAAATTCAAAGTGCTGGCGCTGGCGGAAACCAGTGGACATCACGTCGCATTCACCGCGGCCGCCAAACCGTGGCTGACGAAGTGCGGTGAAGAAGAGGGGTTTGATGTGGATTATTTCAGCGACACCACCACTCTTACGGAAGCGTCTCTCGCTCGCTATCAGTTAGTGCTGCAATTGGATTTTGTTCCCTACGGTTGGAAGCCAGAGGCGATGGCAGCCTTCAAAACGTACATCCAGCAGGGCCGCGGCGGCTGGGTTGGCCTGCATCATGCGACCCTGTTGGGGAATTTCGATGGGTATGCGATCTGGCCCTGGTTCTCGGAGTTCATGGGCCAGGTTAAATTCAAGAATTATATTCCGGACTTCACCTCCGGGACGGTTCATGTCGAAGACGCATCGCATCCTTGCATGAAAGGGTTGCCCGAGTCGTTCCTCATCTCAAAGGAGGAATGGTACACCTATGACCAGAGCCCCCGCGCTTATGTGCACGTCCTTGCCACTGTCGACGAATCGAGCTACTCGCCTGATTCGAACATAAAAATGGGCGACCACCCGGTCATCTGGACAAATCCTCACGTGCCCGCGCGCAATATTTACATCTTTATGGGTCACGGGCCCTGGCTCTTCGAAAACCAGGCTTTCACCACCCTCTTCCGCAACGCTATCCTCTGGGCCGCGGCAAAATAAACCTTTTACAGCATGAAACTCGGACTCTATAGCATCACATACTTGGGCATTTGGTATCGAGGCGCAGCCTTGACCTTGCCTGAACTCATCAAGACCGCGAAACGATTCGGTTACGATGGAATCGAGATCGACGGCAAACGACCGCACGGCAATCCGCTTGATTGGCCCAGAACCCGGTGCAAAGAGCTGCGGTCGCTGGCCGCCGGTGAAGGGATTGAAATCCACGCCGTCGCTGCGAACAACGATTTCAGCTGCCCGGCGCCGGAAGTGCGCGAAGCCCAGGTTGCTTATGTTCGCGAACTGATCCGCATGACCGCCGATCTTGGCGCAAAGCATCTGCGCGTCTTTCTCGCCTGGTGGGGCGTCACTCTGCACCCTCAATTGGCAACATATGAGATCATGGAGAATCTCTGGCCAACTGTGCATGCGAAGTTTTCCACGGAGGAGATTTGGGCTTGGTGCCGGGACGCGGTGATCGAGTGTGCGCGCTACGCCGGTGACGTTGGCGTCACGCTGGCTCTGCAAAATCATCGCCCGGTCATCAAGGACCACCATGATGTGCTTCGGATGGTGAAGGAGGTGGATTCTCCGCAATTGAAAGTATGTCTCGACGCGCCGCTGATGCTGGAGAAGAGCGCCAAGGCGATGCACGAAGCCGCACGGGCAGTAGGGGCGTTGCAAGTGCTGTCGCATTTTGGCGGTGAATTTGAACGGCTTCCGGATGGGCGCATCCGCGGTTTCGAACGAAACGACGGCGTAGTTGGTTGCGATACGAACCACTATTACAAGGATTTCGTCGAGGCGATGCGAGGTATCGGTTATGAAGGTTACCTCAGCTATGAACTTTGCCATCAACTCCCTGTTATTAATGGTCAAACGGTGGGCATCGAGTTCGCCAATCAAAATGCGCAATTGGCAGCCGAATTTATGCGGAGTGTGATTGCATGAACAACGGATCGAACAGGAGGAACCAGAGAAACAGGGATCGGCTAAAACCATTGAACTGTAGGAGACGACGTAAGGAGACTCTGGTCGATCCGATTTTTCGCCAACGCGCGCTTGATGAGAGTCTCCTTACGTCGTTTCCTACAAGATTCATGAAAACGTTAACAACGATACTCGCCCTATTCGTTGTTGGCTGCTTAGAGTTGCAGGCGCAAACCCCTGCCCCGCGGTTTAAGGTGATCGCGTTTTACACCGGCAAAAATGACCAGGCCCATATCAGCTTTGTGCGGGAAGCGATCCCGTGGTTTGGGAAAATGGCAGGCGAATCCCACTTCAGTTTTGTTTCAACGACTAATTGGAATGAGCTCAACGAGGAGCTCCTGGCCAAGTATCAGGTCGTAGTCTTTCTGGACACCCGCCCGGAAGATCCAGCTCAGCGAGCGGCGTTCAAGCGTTACATGGAGAAAGGGGGTGCCTGGATGGGTTTCCATTTTGCGGGTTTCGCCCTGACTCCCTCGCAGGTACCGCAGAACTGGGATTGGTATCACAATGAGTTTCTCGGCTCCGGTTCCTATGTTGGCAATACCTGGCGACCAACCTCTGCCGTGCTTCGCGTCGAGGCTCCAAACCATCCGGCCACCCACCACCTCCCGGCAACGTTCAAGTCCGCTCCCAACGAGTGGTACAAATGGACCAATGATCTGCGCACCAATTCAAGCGTCCAGATCCTGTTATCGATCGACCCGGCGAGTTTCCCGCTGGGTACCGGCCCTAAACTGCACGAGATATGGCATGAAGGGTATTACCCAGTCGCCTGGACCAATAGACGCTATCGGATGATTTATTTCAACATGGGTCATAACGACATCGATTATGAACATAAGACGAACAAGGAACTCTCCTCTACTTTCGATAATGAAATCCAGAATCGGCTTATTCTCGACAGCTTACTGTGGCTGGGCAGAAAGAAGGATTAACTCCTGAGTCCAACCAGAGACCGGTTTCGCCTTCGATCTCGACCCGATCCCAACTGGCCGGGTGCGTTTAGGCGGCAGAGCTCGGATGTTCCAGCACTTCGGTTGGAGGGAATACCTTCTGAACCACCGTACGTATTCGTATCGGTTCGTTAGTTATCAATCCATCAACGCCAATATCGAGCAATCGTCCCGCCAGCCTCGGCTCGTTAATGGTATACACCCACACTTTCAGTCCACGCTCGTGCGCCAATCGCACCCCTCCCTTTGAGACCTGGCGATTCCAGACGGCAATTCTCGCGCCCGTCTTTGCCAATTGCTTTAACCAGGCAGCATTCAGCTTGCGCGAGATGCCTAGCGGCTTTCGGCCGCCCACCAGCAGATGAGCCGGGCCCAAGGCGCCGAGCGTCAGGGCCGGTTCGAGCCGATTCAGCGTCGCCAGGAAGTCCCAGTCAAACGACTGCACGATAACTTCGTTGACGAGATTGTGTTGGCGTAAAAAGTCCAGATAAACCAACACACTGCCGGCCTTTTGCTCGATCAATGGAATACTTGCTTTGCGAATCAGGGCAAGGGCTTCCGTTAAGAGCGGGATTTGTGTTCCGGTAAATTTGCGACTAAACCATGCTCCGGCGTCCAGTTCCTTAATCTCTGAAAAGGATCGAGCATCGATGCGGTTATGCCTCCGGCGCCACTTCCGTTTGGCGTCGGTCGTCCGATCCAACTCATGATCGTGGATCACAATCAGTTTCTCATCTCGGGTGAGACGCGCATCCAATTCCACCAGGTCAGCTCCGACGGCTAAAGCGAGTTCAAATGAGGGGACTGTATTCTCCGGCGCGCGACCGCTGAAGCCGCGATGCGCAATGACCAACGGACGTTTGCTCGCTATTGTGCGCAGCACCACCGTGCTAGTTTCAACAGAATCCATTTGTTCAATTTTAAATCCCAACAGGACCCGCCGCTTTCCGGGCGGCGGTCAAATTGACAATCAGCCATTGGCAACAACCTGTACCTTCCACTATCGTGTCCAAGAGTGGAAACTATTTTGGCAAAAGCCCTCGGACACGATGCCAGCCAATACTCTGCCGAAGAAAAGCGGGATTTGCTCGAGCGTTTGCTCGCGCGGCTCGCGCATGAGATTCGAAACCCGCTCAGCTCACTTGACGTGCACGTCCAGTTGCTCGAGGAAGATCTCACGTGCCTTTCCCCCGATATGCGCAACCAACTCAATCCTCGCCTCGGCATCATTCGCGGGGAATTGCATCGTCTGGAGAGTATCGTTTCGCAGTTTCTGCGATTGGCCAGCCCCTCGTCCCTCGATTTGGAACCGGTTGAGATAGCGAAAATAGTCAATCATGTGTGCGACCTGCTTCGGCCCGAAGCCGCGACGCGCCAGATCGAAATCTCGGTTAGAATTCAGGATCCGTTACCTGAAATCCAAGCTGATTCGGTTCGGCTCACTCAAGCTCTCCTAAACCTCGTTATCAATGCGATTCAAGCCGTTGAACGCAATGGCCAAGTTGAGGTCACAGCCCAGCTTCTGGAACAAAGCCTTAGCCTCAGCGTGCTCGATAACGGGCCCGGTTTGCCGACAGAAAAGCTGGCCTCGATTTTTGACCCGTTTTTCACCACCAAAAGCGAAGGACACGGGCTTGGCCTCTGGATTGCCCAGCAGATCGTTACGGCTCATGGCGGCCGTCTCACGGCCCAAAACCGCCCCGAGCGCGGCGCCGCCTTCATGCTTATCTTGCCGCTGACCCGAAAGGAGCCCGTTGGAAAAGGCTAAGATTAAGATTCTGATCGTCGATGATGAGCAAGGGCTCTGCGCCGGTATCCAGGAAGCCTTGCGCCGAGAAGGTTATCGGGTTGATGCGACGACCGACCCGGCGGTTGCGTTAAAGCTGGCACGGGATCATTTATATAACCTCGTAATCTCTGACATCAAAATGCCTGGACTGAGCGGTCTGGACCTGCTGACGCAGGTCCGGGCGCAATATCGCGATACGCTGTTTATTCTGATGACGGCGTATGGATCGGTCGAAAGCGCGGTCGAGGCGATGAAGCAGGGAGCCTATGACTATTTGCCAAAACCGATCGATTTGAAGCGGCTGCGCGTTCTGGTTCAAAAGGCCTTGGAATTCCAGGCGATAGTCGCCGAGAACAATGAGTTGCGTTTCCGCCTCCGCACACGTTCTGAGGGAGGCTTGCTCGTTGGCCAGAGCGAAGCCATACGGGCAGTCGGGCGGTTAATCGAGGAAGTCGCCAACAGCGACATTACCGTGTTGATCGAAGGCGAAAGCGGCACGGGAAAAGAGATCGTCGCCCGTTCGATCCATCTGCAAAGCGGCCGGCGAGATCGGCCATTTATTTCGGTGAACTGCGCGGCTTTAGCCGAGCAACTGCTCGAAGCCGAATTATTCGGCCACGTCAAAGGAGCCTTCACCGGCGCGGTCGCCACCAAACCCGGCCGTTTTCAATTGGCCAATGGCGGAACTCTCTTTCTCGATGAGATTGGTGACCTCTCGCCCAAAGGCCAGGGCGACCTGCTGCGTGTGATCGAGGATGGCGCTTTTCGCATGGTCGGCGGCTCCGAATTGATCCGAGTAAACGTCCGCGTCATCGCCGCCACCAACAAAAAGCTTCAGGAGGCGGTCAAAACCGGCAAGTTCCGTGAGGATCTGCTTTATCGGCTCCAAATTGTGCCTATCCTAATGCCTCCGTTGCGAGATCGGCCTGAGGATATTCCCCTTCTCATCGAAACCTTTTTCGAGCAATTCGCCAGCAAACACAAACGCCGCCGCAAACGCATGTCGGCCGAAGCCCTTGAACTGTGCCAGCGCTTTCCCTGGCCGGGCAATGTTCGCCAATTGCGCAACACAATCGAACGGCTGGTGATTACCTGCCGTGAAGCTATCGTCCAAGTTGTCGACCTGCCGGATTTCCTTCGAGAACACGATCAAAACACAACCACATTTTGCATCCGACCCGGTATGTCTGTGGCGGAGGTCGAAAAACTCCTCATCCGTCAGACTCTTGTGCATGTTACCAGCAACCGCGAGGCGGCTGCGAAAGCGCTGGGTATTAGCCGGCGGGCTCTTCAGTACAAACTCAAGCAATACGGTTTGCTCGAGGGCAATGCCCACAATGATTCGGCACCGCGACAGCTCCCGAAATCTTAAATGAGCGCGTCCAAAATCCGAAAAGGTTGAAAAGTGTATCAATTCGGCTTTCGGCCTTGGCGCAGTTTTGCAGCTAACCCTGCACGGCTACCCTTCGACCTCGTGCATGAATTGCGCTGAGCGAATCCTGAGTAAGCATCGAGAGATTAGCCAAATCTCTTTCAAGCGATTCTTCTAAAGTCTCTTAAAAATCTTTCCTCCGGTCTGGCACGGCTGATGCCTAATGGTTTGGCACGAACTATTGCCGGCTTTCGGCAATCGAACAAAACCAAACGAAGATATTATGAGCGAAACCATCAAACCAGCCGTCACGCCTGAAACTAACTCCTGCAACTGCAGTTGTGCTCCGTCGCCAGCTACTACGACTACCGCCACGCAGCCTACGGCTCAGCCCACAACCACTCCGCAACCGGCTACACCCAAACCTGCCAAGCGGAATTTCCGCAAGCGCTAGATCCCGAAGTAATCCGGAATGATTTGAAGTTGCATGCAAGCTGGCGCCGGTCCGGGAGGAAGATCAGCGCCAGTCTTACTCGCCGAACCGATTGGAATCCCTTCTCTCCTGGCGTTTGCACTTCTTCGCTGTTTTCGGTGCAAAGCTTGCACATTTACAACCCCGCAAGAACGCGCTGGCAAGCAACGCGCCTGAGGCATTTTCTACAAGCGATTGCTGGAGAGCAGTTAAGCCTTGTTTGGCCGATTCTGGTACACAAATAGCATATAAGCAGTTTATGAACGATCTTTGGACCAACCTCCTTAAACTCCAAGCTATCGATTTCAAGGAAATTACTGAGCAGAACGTCGAGGCCCTAAGGCAGGAGCTGCGGGCCCGAGTGCCGCAGCAAATCCTCGGTCATTACGACCGTTTGGTCACGCGCGGCAAGAAAGGGGTCGCGATTGTGCGCAACCAAGTCTGCACCGGTTGCCACATGCGTCTGCCGATCGGGACAGTTAACACGCTGATGCAAGGCCAGGACATCCAGCTCTGCGATAGCTGTGGCCGTTATCTCGTTCTAGCTGAACCCGAACAACCCAAGCCGCACGAGCCGGCTGCCCCGACAAAACCTGCTGCAAAGTCTCGCAAGCGCAAGGCTCTCGCGAATGCCGGCTCTTGACCTCAGCGTTCGCGGTGTGAGCACGGGGACGGTTGCGGATTATACTCATGCCGGTTTAATAATTCCTGAGCTGCGAGAACGAGATCCGGCGGGAATTATTAGCGAACTCAGCCAGGTGCTTCAGCGCCACGGCTGCTTGCCTGACGTCCTTCCTTTTTATCACGCGGCCCTAAACCAGGAACTTCTCGCCAGCTCGGCGGTCGAATATGGGCTTGCCTTTCCTCATGCGCGGCTCAATGGGGTGAAGCGCCTTCAGTTTGCGGTAGGCCGCGCTCGTGAACCAGTCGTTTGGGGGCCCAAACGATCAACCCCAATCCAGTTGGTTTTCCTTCTGGCTGTACCGGCAACAGATGCCGCGCCCTACCTGCAGTTGCTAGCAGCGCTGGCGAGGCTGGGGCAATGTTCCGAGATTCTCGCAGAGCTTCGTCACGCGCCTAAGGCGGAAGCGATTTTGTCGGCACTCCGGAAACTCAAAATGCGCCAGGAATGAGGCTTATTCTGCATTGCTTTTTCCGATTTTGCTTTGACTTCAGATTTCGGCTTTCAAATCTCAGTTCTCACACGCTTCCTCAAGCCTAACGCGCCTCATGCCCCCTCTCTCCCCTACCCTTTTACTCCAACTGGCGCTGGGCGCTTATGCGTTGGGGGCGGTGAGCAGTCTTTTGGCCGTCAAACGTGAAAGAATCGCTAACGCCATTGGGTTTGGCTGTGCCAGTGTTGGAGGTCTGCTGGGAGTGCTGTGCGCCATCTCTGCCCTAACCGCAGGCTCGGCGCTAGAGGCTAAATCCTTTGAAATTTGGCCCTCGTTAATCCCGTACATCCAGCTGTTGGTCAGACTCGATCCACTGTCGGCGTTTTTCGTGTTGATCGTTTCACTCCTCGCCTTGGCTTTGTCTATTTATTCATTCGGCTACGTGCGCGCCTTTTATGGGCGCAAGAGCGTTGGGGTGCTGGCGTGCTTTTACAATGGCTTGCTTCTGGCCACCACCCTGGTTTTCACCGCGGCCAACGGCTTTTTCTTTCTCCTGGTGTGGGAGATTATGGCCTTAACGGCTTACTGTCTGGTCAGTTTTGAACATGAGAAGACCGAGACGCGCAACGCGGGCGTGCTCTATTTCGTCATGTCGCACATCGGCACGGGTTGTCTCATTTTAGGCTTTCTATTGCTATTCCAGCAGGCCTCAGCGGATTACTCTTTCGACAGTTTCCACGCGATCGGCGATAAGATGACCGCTGGTCGACGGGACGCTGCCTTTCTCCTGTTTCTCGCCGGCTTTGGTGTAAAGGCAGGCATCGTGCCGCTCCATATTTGGCTCCCGGAAGCCCATCCTGTCGCTCCCAGTAACATCTCGGCGCTGCTCTCCGGGGTTCTCATCAAGACTGGTATTTACGGGCTGGCGCGAGTTTTCTTTGATTTTCTTGGCACGCCGCCGAATTGGTGGGGCGTTACCGTGCTGACGATTGGAACGGTCTCGGCGGTGCTCGGAGTGCTCTATGCCCTGATGGAGCATGACCTCAAGCGTCTGCTGGCTTATCACAGCATCGAAAATATCGGCATCATCTTGATGGGCCTGGGCGCGGCTTTGATGTTCCTTCACTCGGGATATCCCGGCTTGGCGAGCCTGGCGTTGATCGCCGGGTTGTTTCACACAATCAATCACGCGATCTTTAAAGCGCTTCTGTTCCTCGGTGCCGGTGCCGTTCTCCACGCCACCCATACACGCAACATGGAAGAAATGGGCGGCCTCATCAAACGAATGCCTTGGACCGCACTTCTCTTTTTAATCGGTGCCGTTGCTATTTCCGCGTTGCCACCGCTAAATGGTTTCGTCAGCGAGTGGCTCACGTACCAATCGCTGCTCCAAGGGTTCGGGACCACCGCGAGTTTAGTGCGCCTGATGTTCCCGCTAAGCGGTGCGATGCTGGCTTTGACAGGCGCACTGGCGGCGGCCTGTTTCGTGAAAGCCTTCGGTATCAGTTTCCTGGCACAGCCCCGCAGTGAACATGCCGCGCAAGCCAAAGAAGTCTCCCGGGCTATGCTCTGGGGCATGGCCCTTTTGGCTGTTACCTGTGTCTTTCTGGGCCTTTTCCCCACCCTCTTGATAACGCTGTTCGACCCAATCACCTCGCAACTCATGGGCCAGACCCTCGGCTCTCAACTTAATCTCGAACAGGGTTTGGTGCTCGGCAGCGGACAGGCCTTAGGTGGCACAGTCTCTACGCTCGGCCTGACTCTGACCGGTGCTTGTCTGCTGCCTATTCCCGCCGCCCTTTGGTTTCTCTTTGGCAGAGATACTAAAGTTCGCCTGGCTCCAACGTGGGATTGCGGCTTGCGAGGCTTGACGCCGCAAATGGAATACACCGCCACCGGCTTTTCCAAACCGATCCGCATGATCTTCAAAGCTCTCTTCCGGCCGCGGCGCGAAGTTCAGCGCGAGTACGATTATTCGCCTTATTTCGCCAAAACCTTGCGCTTTGAGAGCCACATTGAAGAGGCGTTCGTCAGTCGCATTTACCGCCCCTTGAACCGTGGGATTTTGCGCCTATCGCGCCGCATGCGGGCGCTCCAGGCTGGCAGTATCCAAGCCTACCTTATTTACATCTTCGTTACCTTGCTGCTGCTCCTGTTGTTCGCGATATGATTACTCAATTGATCGTTCTCGCCCTCGTCCTCGAGCAGTTTTTGGCAAAGCGAAACAGTTCGAAGAGGACCAGGACGATGAGCACGATGGGCGAGGCGGGTTTATGCTGAATGCGGCGATAACAATAATTTTGCAGACTACTTTGCTGCTCCTCCTGGCGCCCCTGATCAGCGGGTGCATCAAGAACTGGAAGGCGAAACTGCAAAACCGGCGCGGACCTCGCATTTGGCAACCTTACCTGGATCTGGCCAAATTTCTGCGCAAAGACATGGTCATTTCCGAGCACGCCTCCTGGATTTTCCGGTTCATGCCTTATGTTCTGTTTCTCTCAACCTTATTGGCTGGACTGATGGTCCCTCTAATCAGCATCTCAGCGCCTTTAAGCCTCTTCGGCGGTGTGCTCGCCCTCGTGGGTTTGCTCGCCCTCGGACGCTTCTTTCTGGCATTGGGCGGACTCGATCCGGCGAGCGCCTTCGGCGGGATGGGGAGCAGCCGCGAGATGACCATTGCGGCAATCGCTGAGCCGGCTTTGATGCTGGCGGTATTCACCGTGGCCATCGCGGCTGGTTCAACCAATCTTAGCCAAATGTTGCTCGCGGCGCACGGCCCTGCGTGGAAACTGCTCAACCCCGCGCACGTTTTGGCGTTCGCCGCTTTGTTCATCGTGTTGCTGGCCGAGACCGGACGCATTCCTGTAGATAATCCTGCGACGCACCTCGAACTCACAATGATCCACGAGGCGATGATCCTCGAGTACTCGGGGCGGTATCTCGCGCTCATCGAATGGAGCGCTTCGATCAAGCAGCTCGTGCTCATGGCATTGTTGGTGAATATCTTTTTTCCGATCGGCATCGCGACGGAAATCACTCTCCGTGACGTAAGCCTCTCTGTTCTGTTCTTCCTCGCCAAACTGTTCGCACTAGCGGCGGCCGTCGTGCTGGTCGAAACCACGAATGCCAAATTGCGGTTGTTTCGCGTGCCCGATCTGCTCAGTGCGGCGTTCATCCTGGCCACCCTCGCGTTGCTTTCCACTTTCCTGTTCCAATGAGCTTCACCAATGCCCCTCAATCTGAATTGGCCTCTCAATGGATCACACTCCTGGCTGCTGGCATGCTTGTTCTTCAGCTGTTGATGGTGGTGCAGCGTATGCTCTTGACCAGCATCCGGCTCTTCGCCCTGCAGTCTTTGATGCTGGCCGGCATTGCGACCATCATCGCCTTCTTTCATAACGCTGGCCATGTCTACGCGGTGGCGATTTTGACCCTCGTCGGCAAGGTCTTTTTCCTGCCGTGGCTCCTCAACCGCCTGGTGCGGCGCATCCAGATTCATCAGGAGATCGAACCGTTGCTCAACTCCACCGCCTCGATGTTGGTGTGCGGACTTCTCACCTTGCTCGGATACATTGTTGCGCGGCCGTTCACTTCGCTCGAGCGCCTCGGCAATAACACCCTCGGTATAGCTATCACTCTCCTGTTGACCGGCTTCTTCCTGATGTTCAACCGCCGCAAAGCCATCACGCAGGTGCTGGCGCTGCTGAGCGTTGAAAATGGTGTTATGCTTGCGGCCGTTGCCCTCACTACCTATGGCATGCCGCTGGTCGTCGAGTTGGGCATCTTTTTTGATGTGATGGTTGCCGTCATGGTATTGGGCATCCTCGTCTATCGTATCCGGGAGACTTTCGCGTCAATGGACGTCAGCAAACTCAGCCAACTGCGAGGCTAGGCCCAAATTCATGCCCCTGCTGATTCCCATACTGACCGCACCCGCGCTCGCGGCATTGGCTTGTCTCCTCACTGCCTCGCGCCGTCTGATGAGTGCCGCTAACGTCGTCGCTTTTCTCTTCACTCTCATCGGCGGAGTCCGGTTGGTGCAGGCTGTGCTGGCTCAGCAGGTCGTCACTGAATGTGACGAGTTTTTCCGCGCCGACGCCTTGAGCTCTCTGATGGTCTTGCTGATTTCCGTCGTGTCGCTGGCTTCCTCGCTCTATGCCGGTCGCTATTTTCGCAAAGATTTGCAGGCCGGTGCAATCACACCTGGGCGGGTTAAGGAGTTTTTTGTGCTGACGCCTTTGTTTACCAGCGGAATGCTTCTTGTGGTCCTGGTGAACAATTTAGGAGTGATGTGGTTCGCATTGGAAGCCACTGCGCTTTCCTCGGTACTACTGGTCGCCCTTTACAATCGCGCCACCTCACTGGAGGCGGCGTGGAAATATGTCATACTCGGCAGTCTCGGCCTGGCTCTGGCGCTGTTCGGCACTGTCTTTACCTACGCCGCCGCAATTGATCGGCAATCCTCTTCTCTGCCCAGCTTCAATTGGTCGCATCTGATGGCTGTCGCCGGAAACCTGGATCCGCGCATGATCAAATTGGCCTGGATCTTCGTCCTTGTCGGCTATGGAACGAAAGCCGGCCTCGCTCCCATGCACACCTGGTTGCCAGATGCGCACAGCGAAGCCCCTTCACCCACCAGCGCGATGCTTTCCGGCGTCTCCCTCAAAGTCGCACTCTACGCCCTGTTACGCTTTCATATACTTACCAGCGCCTGTCTGGGTCCGAGTTTTAGCGGCACGCTCCTCTTGGTGTTCGGCCTTGGTTCCATGTGCCTGGCTGCCCCCTTCATCCTGGTTCAGAAAAATCTCAAACGGCTATTGGCTTACTCCAGCCTCGAACATATCGGGCTGATTTGCGCTGCCATCGGCTTGAATTCTTCGCTGACAACTTTCGGAGCTTTGCTGCACATGGGTTATCACGCCCTGACAAAACCGGTCCTCTTTTTCGCCGCCGGCAACATCCATCAGGCGACCCACACACTTCAGATCCGGCTGATCGGTCCGGGACTGACTCAATCGCTGCCGCTGACGGTTCTGTGCATGGGATTGGCCGCGACTGCAGCGATCGGGTTGCCTCCGTTTGGTCTATTCTTTAGTGAAATGACCATCCTGAACGGCGGTGTTGCCGCCGGTTACCGTTCGGTCAGTGTCCTCCTGCTGCTGGCCCTGCTCGCCTCGTTTTGTGGAATTTTATACCAACTGACACGCATCTTTCTTGGCGCCGCTAAAATGGAACGCCCGAAAGTGTCCGCATCCTGGCAGGAAATACCCGCGATGGGATTGTTGCTTGGCGCCTTGTTGCTCTTAAGTCTTTGGCTGCCTGCCCCCGTGCGTCAATTGTTGTGGAATGCGGCCGGAATCATCAAGGGACAGCCATGATACTGATTCTATTGGTGCTTATACCGTTCTTAACCGGGCTGCTTTGTTTGCTGATAAATTCGCGCCTCTGGTGGGAACGGGCTAATCTCCTGGCGTTCGGAATTGTTGCGGTGCTTTCCATTCTGGTCGGCATGGATGTGAGTAAAGAAGGAAAGGTTGTCGCCTTGGGAGGTTTTCTGCGCGCGGATTCTTTAAGCACGTTGGTACTCGGACTAACCGCTTTTGTCGCACTCGTCTGCGGGATTTATGCAGTGGGCTATTTCCGCCGCGATCTGGATACCGGCCGTATCACTCAAGCGCAATTGCGGCATTATTACGTGCTGGCGCCGATTTTCGTGAGCGCGATGTTGTTGGCGCCTTTGGCTGATAACCTGGGGGTTATGTGGGTAGCCATTGAAAGCACGACATTAGCTTCGGTATTATTGGTGACCTTCTACAACCAGAAGACTTCGTTCGAAGCCGGCTGGAAATATATCATCATCGGCAGCGTCGGTATCTCCCTGGCGTTATTCGGGACCGTGATCACTTATTCCTCGGCGGTGGAGGTGCTCGGGGAGCATCCGCATCAAGGAATGAACTGGTCGGCGCTGATAGAAATCGCCGATAAGTTAAATCCTACAGCGATGCGGTTGGCTTTTGTGATGGTGCTGCTGGGCTACGGCACTAAAGCCGGTCTGGCACCGATGCACACTTGGAAACCCGATGCCTATTCCGAGGCGCCGGTGCCGGCGGCCACCTTGCTTGGGGCTGGTTTCATCAATTGTGCTATCTACGCTATTATGCGCTTCGACGTCCTGGCGGAGAAATGCCTCGGCCATGGATTCCCTAGCGTGATGTTAATCGGCTTTGGCGTATTCTCGATTCTTCTGGCAGCGCCGTTCGTCCTCGTCCAACGGAACTTCCGCCGTTTGCTCGCCTATTCGAGCATCGATCACGCTGGGATCATGGTTGCGGCGCTCGGCTTTGGTGGCAAACTCGGGGCACTCGGAGCGGTCTTGCACATGTTGTTCCATGCTGTCACCAAGCCGTTGTTATTTTTCACCACCGGTAATATCGAGCAGCATTTCGGTACCCCTTACTTCCGCAAAGTCCGCGGTGTGATTCATACCCTGCCCTGGACCGCTGGATTGCTGCTGGTTTCTACGCTTGCGGTAACTGGCACGCCGCCATTCAGCATTTTTCAAAGCGAATTCACCGCCTTAAGCGGCGCGCTAGACGGTAATCATCCCTGGGCGGCGGCGCTGTTCATTGTCGGTGTTGTCACTATCTTCGTCGGATTCCTCGTCCACATGGCCAACATGAATCTCGGAGCGGCCGCGGAGCCGAATTCGCCCGGCCGGGAATGCCCCTGGAAAATGACTGCGATGATACTGGTCGCCTGCGTCATTATTGCGCTGGGAATCTTTCTACCGCGCCCTATTTACGGTCTGCTGCAGGATTCCGCTCATCTGCTTTCCGGTTCCTTATGAATGTCCTGTCTTCCCTGCAGCCAATTGTCACCGACTTAGCGGAAAAATTCCGGACGAGGATCGCCGACGTGCGTGCGCCGCGTCCCAACGAGATCTATTTTCATGGGAATGTGGATTTGGTCGCAGGCTTTTGCGCCCAGCTTTATAAAAAATGGGACGGCCGGCTGGTGAGTTTGTTCGCTGACGATGTACGCCGGAATACCCAGAGTTTCCATTTGTACTATGTCTTCGCACTGGACACTGCACATGGGTTCATCATTTTGCGCGTCCCTGTGTCAGCCGATCAGCCCGTCTTCACTTCCCTCACCAATGCCCTCCCGGCGGTTAACTGGCAGGAACGCGAAATCCAGGACCTCTTCGGCCTGAGGCTCGAAGGCCACCCTAACCCCCGCCGCTGCGCGCTGCATGATGATTGGCCCGCTGTTTATCCCCTGCGGAAGGATTTCGATTTGCGAACCCAACTCCCACAGTTTCAGGGGGAACGCCACAAATTCCGCCAGGTGGAAGGCGAAGGAGTTTTTCAAGTACCTGTCGGTCCTGTTCATGCCGGGATCATCGAGCCTGGCCATTTCCTCTTCAGCGTCGCGGGCGAACCCGTGCTCTATCTGCAAATTCGCCTCTTTTACACTCATAAGGGCACCGAGAAAATCTTTGAAAATATTCCGGTCGCTCACGGAGTGCGGCTAGCCGAGAGTATATCGGGTGACTCAAGTTTTGCCCACGCGACTGCTTTCTGCCATGCGATCGAACGCGCTGGCAATGTCGAGCCACCTGAGCGCGCGCGGGTCTTGCGGACGTTCTGCCTCGAACTTGAGCGACTCTACAACCATATTGCTGATATCGGGGCCATTGCGACCGACGTGGCGTTTGTCGTCGCTAACGCACACGCGATGCGACTTAAAGAAAGCGTGCTCTGCCTCAACGAGCGACTCACGGGAAACCGATTACTGCGGGGCATGGCCTGTATCGGCGGGGTCCGCTTTGATTGGAACCCTGACCAACTGCAAGCTATTGCTCAATTCGTAGATGAATTGCAGCCGGATTTCGACTCGCTGGTTAATCTCATCCGCGAATCTTCCTCTACCCGCGACCGTCTTGAAACCACGGGCATACTCAAACCCGAAACCGCGCGCGACCTCGGCGTGGTCGGCATTGCCGGTCGCGCGTCTGGATTCGACCACGACCTGCGCCGTGATCATCCACATGCGGCTTATTCCCGCCTCAATTTTGTCATACCCGTGTACCAGGAAGGCGATGTCCTGCGACGGATGCAGGTGCGTATCGATGAAGTCGCCGCGTCGCTTTCGATTATCAAGCAGCTCATCGACCAATTGCCACTCGGACCCATACGCGTCAAAGTGCCCGATTTGCCGGCCGACGCCGTCGCGCTCGGATACGTCGAGGGCTGGCGCGGAGAGATCTTCCATTGGATCCGTAGCGCCGGAGGAGGTCGGCTTGCCCGGTGCAAAATCAAAGATCCTTCGTTACAGAATTGGCCCGCTCTGAGCGAAGCCATCCTCGGCAATATCATCCCGGATTTTCCGGTCGTGAATAAGAGCTTCAACCTGTCGTACTCCGGAACCGATCGCTGATTATGTTTGAGATTCTTCGTAAAAGCCTGGCCACCGGCGTCGTTACCACCGCCTTTCCGCGTGAGACGCAAAACGGCAATGCCCCGGTACGACGCGGTCGGCCGGAAATTGACTTCACAAAATGGAAAGACCCTCGTCCTGCGGCCACAGCTTGCCCAACGGGCGCCATCGAGTACGCCCCTTCTGGGAACGTGAGACAGGTTACGTTTGACCTCGGCAAATGCACCTTCTGTGGTTTGTGCGCCGAGGCTGACGACACTATTCATATGACCGGCGACACAGAGTTGTCTACTTCTCGCAGACGGGATTTAATTTCAACCGCCTTCTATCGTCTGGGGGCAAATGATACGCACATACATTTGGGGGATCAGCCGGCCAATGACCAAGGAACCCTAAAACGAGCCTCAAGCTCCGATCCAGAATCAATTGAAGTATTAGGCCCCCAGTTAAAGCAACAGATCCACAAAGTACTCGGCCGCTCATTACACATCCGCGAAGTCGATGCGGGTTCTTGCAACGGTTGCGAAATCGAGATCGTTGGCCTGAACAGCCCCATCTACGACATCGAGCGTTTCGGCATCCACTTTGTTGCCTCGCCGCGGCATGCCGACATGTTGCTGGTCACAGGTCCAGTCTCACGCAACATGGAATTGGCTTTGCGAAAGACCTACGATGCTACTCCAGCCCCGCGGCTGGTGGTCGCCGTCGGCGCTTGCGGTTGCAGCGGCGGCATCTTTGGCCAGAATTACGCGTGCCTCGGCGGGGTGGATAAAGTCATTCCGGTCGATGTTTATATCCCCGGTTGCCCACCGAATCCTTACGCTCTGCTCCAAGGAATCCTCATGGCAGTTGGCCGGTATCCGCGCTGCTAGGTGCGCCACGTCTTGCAGTACGCCAGTGCCGGGGCGCTCTTGAATCCAATCAGAACCACCAACGGCGCCAGAGAACTGGCGCGTTCCAAAACCTGACGAATCGCTCGACGTTCGCCCTCTCCGTCGTCCGTCTCTCTGGGTGCTTTGTCCCCTTCTTCGTGGCTATTTCTTTGCAACATGGCCCAAAACCCGCTACAAATTCTGCGCGCAACCGATGTCTTTATGAACTGCCCCGATTGCGGCGATCCAGTTGAGCCCGGCGCTCAATTCTGTCCCAAATGTTACGCGCGCATCGAACCACCCAGCTTGTGGCAAAGATTTCTTGCGCTTTTTCAAGGCTCTGCCAGACCACGACGTCCCCTGGTTCAAATCAAGAAGACGATAACCATCAAAACGACAGACAAAAACGGGGCGCAACACGAGTACCATTCGTTGGACGAAGTTCCGCCCGAGCTAAGGGCCGAAATCGAAAAGATCCAGTCCGACGCGTTACAGCAGACCTTCAGTTCCTCGTCCACGACTGGACCAATTACCAAGATCGTAACTGAGAAAACTGTTTCAGTGTATCGGGTGAAAGACGCGGCCGGCAACGAGCGGGTGTACCATTCGCTTGAGGAATTGCCGCCCGAAATTCGCGCGGCCTTGGAACAAGCTCGCAAACAATCGCCGGAATGAAATTGACCCGGAGAGATTTTATCCAAAAAACAGCGATCGGCACAGTCTCGGCCATTGCGGTTCCGCGTGCCTGGGCGGCAACCTCTGAGCCTTCCATTGAAATTCTCCTGAATGAACCAATTGGCACCATATCCCCTGATCTCTACGGCCATTTTACCGAACACATAGGCGGCGTGATTTACGACGGCATTTGGGTCGGCGAAGATTCCAAGATCCCCAATGAGCAAGGTATTCGCACCGACCTTGTCAAAAGCATGCGGCGCATTAAACCTTCGGTCGTCCGTTGGCCCGGCGGATGTTTTGCCGATAGTTACAATTGGCGAGATGGCGTTGGATCCCGCGCGCAGCGGCCCCGGCGAACTAACTTCTGGATCAACGATTCGTTCCTGCAGCATGCACCGGACGGCCCGGCTAAATATGACCCGAATGAATTTGGTACAAACGAGTTCATGCATTTCTGCCGCCTGATTGGCGCCGAGCCTTATCTGGCGGTCAATTTGCGAGGAAATAGTGCGCGCGATTTTGACGAATGGGTTGAGTACTGCAACGCGCCCGCCGGCTTGACCACGCTCTCAGCTCAGCGCGCGACGAACGGCGACTCGGACCCATTCCGCGTTCGTTTCTGGGGCATCGGTAACGAATCGTGGGGCTGCGGCGGCAATTTTACTCCGGAGGAATACGCGACCGAATTTCGAAGATTTACAGCGTGGGTCCCGAATTATGGTGTTCCACTGGCTTTAATCGGTTCCGGCCCAAATGGCGGGGATGTAGATTGGACGCGCCGCTTCTTCTCCAAACTTACCGAACGTGACCGCGGTTTGCTCAACACGCTACATGGCTGGGCGATGCATTACTACTGCGGCACCGCCGGCAAGGGTGACGCGATCGATTTCACGACCGCTGATTGGTATGAACTCCTGGGCAAAGCCACTCAGATGGAGAATCTGATCAAACGCCATTGGGATGCGATGGGCGAAATCGATAAGGAACACCGCGTTAAGTTGATTGTAGACGAATGGGGCGCCTGGCATCGCCCCGGTACTGAGGTCGCTCGCGCTCACCTCTTTGGCCAAACCTCCACCATGCGCGACGCGTTAATCGCCGGTTTGACGTTGGACATCTTTAACCGACACGCCGATAAGGTCGTAATGGCGAATGTCGCCCAACTCATCAACAACTTGCATTCACTTTTTCTGGCAACGGGCGACAAATTCGTCGCCACACCGAATTTCCATGTGTTTGAAATGTATGCGGCGCATCATCACGGCAAATCGGTTCGTGCGGCGTTTAACGTGGACCAATTGAGCACTAGCAGTAAAGAACCGGTGCTTCCTGGGTTGGCTGGGTCAGCTTCTCTTCACGACCGACGAGTGGTGCTCACGGTGGTCAACCCAAGTGTGGAAGCAGCCGTCGAGGTCAAAGTTTCGGTACCTGCCGCAAAGTTGAAGGCCGCTTCGGGCCAGGTGTTGGCCTGCAGCGATATTCACGCCCACAACAGTTTCGAGCAACCCAATGTCGTCCAACCACGTGGCATCGAGACTACAATGAGAGAGGGACAGCTTTTCCACAGCTTCCCGTCTGCCTCCGTTACTTGTCTGCAGCTCGAGTTGGAGTAATCGCTCAAAGAGCACTCCGAAAGCCTGAAAATCAGAGAATTCACGTCCCAATTGTGGCTGCCGGTTACACCGGAGAGTTTGTTTTTATTCTTTACCGACGCGGCGAATCTCGATGCCATTACACCTCCCTGGCTGCATTTTGAGATTCTGACGCCGCTGCCGATCACCATGCGAGAAGGGGCGCTTATCGATTACCGTTTAAGGCTGCGCGGAATCCCCTTACGGTGGCGAACTCGCATCAACCTCTGGCGTCCGCCGCAACTATTCGTCGACGAGCAGATTCGCGGCCCCTATCGGAAATGGGTTCACGAGCACGTATTCGAACCCAAAGACGGTGGCACGAGCGTGCGGGACAAAGTGCGCTACGCGGTATCCTTGGATTTCGTGGTCAACCAGTGGCTCGTGCGCCCTGATATCGAGCGCATATTCCAATTCAGAGCTGAAGCGTTGAAACGACGTTTCCGCTCCCAAGGCTAACTCGCCACCAAAGACGCGCGCTTACTTCCCAAGCGCTTTAGCCACGATAAAGATGAGGAGTGCGCCCCCCAACCCCCCACCGAGCAGGAGATAAAGGATGGAGTAGCCAATTGCTCCAAAAATAGGAATTAAAGTAACAGCCAACATATCAATAACCGATTTGTACGAGGTGAATAGAACTAGATAAGTGCCGTCAGACGTCACTTTGCCTTCCACGGACCATACCGAAGAGGCCCACGATACATGCGACAATACCGCCGACCAGCATCCAGACCGACTTATCGGTTGGTGAACCGGTAAAGAAGCGAGAAACGTCTGAACTGAATGAGTTGCTGGCATTTATACCAAGGATGATCAACACGACCCCCGCCGCCAGCAGCGCCACAAACACGATTCTATTCATACCTCATTGTTTTTCTAAAACTTAGGTCCTGCCCAACCACTGGCGATATTGGGTGTAACCCGTGCGAAAAGGGAAATATCCATGACAGCAGGCGGAGCCCAGGATCACCTCGCGCCCCAAATTCCCGGGAACCTTTTCAAGCGTGGGACTTCCTACAGTACGAATCCAATAAACGTCAACGCAACCTGATTAGCCATGAGAACTATTTCGAGATACCTGGGAAGGAAAATTACCGGTGCTTTTATATGCAGCTTAAGCCGCGTGCTGGCGATCTCTCTGACCGTACTTGGTGCGAGTCTTGGGCCGGCATTTGCCCAAGCGCAAAATGCCTACGTCATACATAACCTGGTTTCGGACCTGCCTGGGCTTGCCGATGTCACCGACACGAATCTGGTGAATCCTTGGGGCATAGCCTTCAGTTCGACCAGCCCTTTCTGGATTAGCAACAATCACTCAGGACTTTCCACGTTGTACAATACCGCCGGAACACCGTCAGCTCTCATCGTCAATATCCCGCCTCCCAACGGTGGAACCCCTCCGGGCGCTCCTACGGGAATCATCTTCAACAGCACTACGAGCTTTACCGTCGCTTCCAACGCGCCGGCGCGCTTTATTTTCTCCACTGAAGATGGGACTATTGTCGGATGGAGCAGTAGTACCAACGCCATATTGAAGGCAGATAATTCCCAGGCTGGGAGCGTTTACAAGGGCCTCGCAATTGCCAAAAGCGGCAACAACACCTATTTGTATGCGACCGACTTTCACAACGGCAGAATCGATGTCTTTGACACGAATTACGCTGCGGTGACGCTGACCGGAAACTTCAGCGACCCTACAATACCCGCTGGCTTTGCTCCATTCGGCATTGAGGCTGTCAATGGTCAGCTCTTTGTCACCTATGCCAAGCAGGACGCCGACGCGCATGATGATGTCGCCGGTCCTGGAAATGGTTATGTGAACGTGTTCGGCACAGACGGGCAACTAGTAAAGCGTTTTGCGAGTCAAGGCGTGCTTAATTCCCCTTGGGGGATGGCCTTGGCACCGGCTGGTTTCGGCCCATTCGCCGGCGCCCTCTTGATAGGCAATTTCGGTGACGGCAGGGTCAACGCGTTTGATCCAAACAACAACAACAGTTTGTTGGGAACATTGACGGATGCCGGCACAGGGGTTCCCCTTTCTGTGCAAGGCCTTTGGGCGATAAAATTTGGCAATGGCGGCAGTGGCGGCGAGGCTCATACGCTCTACTTTACAGCTGGGATTCCTGGCCCAGGCGCAGTGGAGGATCACGGGCTTTTCGGCAGCATCTCGGCTGTTTTCCCTGCGTTCACAGCGGTCCAGGACAATGGGGTCGCAGCCACACTGAATTGGGCTGGAGGCCAGGGCCCGTTCTTGCTGCAAAAGAGAACCACGCTGTCCGATACCAACTGGTTCGATGTCCTGACGACCAGCAGCCGGTCAATGATGGTGGGCAAAGATGGCCCTGAGAATTTCTGGCGAGTATCCAGCCAGACCGAAAAAACGGTGCTCCCCTTTACAGTATTCCTCAATGGCGACTCAGAAGTTCCTTCCATTGCGACAACGGCTTCTGGGATTGGAACGATTTCGATCGACGGCAGCAATTTCAATTACAACATATCGTTCTCGGGTTTATCGTCACCGGCAATTGCTGCGCATCTACATGGAACTGCCGATGCAACCACCAATGCAGGCGTTCTTTTCCCGCTTAGTGGCGCCACCGGAACTTCAGGGACTTTATCCGGAACACAAGTCCTCACCCCGGACCAGTTGGCTGACATAATCAACGGTGTGACCTACGTTAACATTCACACAACGCTTAATCAGGGCGGCGAAGTCCGCGGCCAGGTCGTGCCCTTACATATTCCCGTAACGCTCAATGGAGCCTCGGAAGTTCCCGCCGTCACCACTTCAGCAAGTGGCTCGGCGTCGTTGACCCTTGTGGGGAACCACCTATTCTACACGCTCAACTTCTCTGGTTTGGTTGGCAACGCTATCGCCGCTCACATCCATGGGCCGGCTCCGGTCGGCAGCAATGCCCCAGTGATCGTGCCGTTCAACACCCCGCCTTCGGCGAAATCCGGCTCAGTTTCAGGCACCGCCACGTTAACTCCAAACCAGATGGCATATCTCCTGTCGGGGCAGACGTATGTAAACGTCCATAGCACCACAAACACCGGAGGGGAAATACGGGGACAAATCGCCCCCGCCCAGTTTGCCGTCAGCATGAATGCCGCGGCCGAAGTCCCCTCCACCGCTTCGCCAGGTACTGGGTCAGGCACACTGTCCGTAAGCAACAGTGTGCTTTTCTATAATATTACTTTTACCAACCTGCTCTCCTCCGCAACTGGAGCCCACATTCATGGACCCGCCGATACCGCTCACAACAACGCAGTTCTGATACCATTCAGTCCTCCGGCAGCCTCTTCTGGGACGATCAGCGGTAGCGCTTCGCTCAGCTCGCAAAATCTGCTGTATCTGGTGACGGGTCAGACCTATGCCAACATTCACACCACGAATTATATCGGCGGAGAAATTCGCGGGCAAGTTCTGCCCAATAATTAAGGCGGCACGCAAGCCGCTGTGACGCCATCCTGGCTACCTTGTAGGAGACGACGTCAGGCGAACTACAGCCTCAGAAAAGCGGCATGAGGGCAATGAACTAGCGACGCCAAACACCAGGAGGAGAGGCATGGCTAACTAACTGAGCCGAATAAGCGATTGCACCCCGTTCACTGGCAGACTACCAATTTTCTCCTGACATCCTCTCCTAGATTTTTACTGCACGCGAATCCGGAAAAAAGCGTTGGTGCCGGGCGGTCGGCCGCAAATGATTTCGTTAGTGCCGTTCCCGAAGCGGATGCTGCTGACCGAAAGGGCAAACCAATTCGTACCGACCATATTCGTATTTGCCTCTGGAATAAAAGAAAAGCCGTTAGTGGTCGCCTGCAGTGTGGTCAGGGTGACATTTGAACCGATCGTTAAACCGATGATATTCACGGCAGGAGGCTTTGGCGGGTCGATCACTTGGATCATTCCTCCGAAGTCGTGGATCACACAATAGTACACGCATGAGGTGCCATTGGTTGGCACTTTGAAACTCACAATACCTGAACTGGTCCCGTTGCCAGTCACACCCGGCGGAGGAGGGAAGCCAAGCGCCGTGCCGATCGCAAAAGGGTGGTCGGGGTTTGTATTGATGGCAAACGTATAGGTCCGACCGCGAATCAAGGTGATCGTGGGGTTATTATTTAGCCCGTTAATCACATAGGCATTTTGGTCGTTAGGTGTCGTGACGGTGAAATCTGCCGCCAGGCTGGACGATAAACTCATGCTCGCAGCCAGCGCCGTGATGACCCATGGTGCCCCAGTCCGATAAGCACCTGATACCCCAACACATTTCATTTGCGCCTTTCTGTTACGGACGTCTGCGGTTTACCCGTAAGACGGCTGACGTTCGTTTTTGTTCCTCAAAACCGCAGCAGAGGCGGCGAGTTATTTCTCGCTAATGCAGTACAGATTATGTGCGGTCCTCAGCAAAAGCTGGTTGTCCACTAATGCAATCGAGGCGTCGGAGCGGGAATCGTTGAGCTTGTTCGCCGCAAGCACCTCTAATTTGGGACCTTTTTTTAACACGATGCAGGTTCCTTCTCGCCCGAGCACATAAACCCGATCTTTGGCTGATACAGGGGAAGCGTATATCCCGCGAATGCCTTCCAGCCGTTCCCGTTCAAAGAAAGGCTCACCCGTCTTGGCGTCGAAGCAAGAGATCAGGTTTTCGTTGCCGGAGATTACATATAGGTAATTCTCCGACAAGACTGGAGAGGGGATGTAAGGGGTGCTTTTATTTCGGCTCCAGACGATCGCGTCAGTGCCCGTCAAATCCCCGCTTCGCCCAAGGCGGATTGCCTGCAGGGCGTTGCCTCGGAACCCGCTGGTCACATAGACCACATCGTTTTGTGCGACAGGGCTCGGGATCGCGTTGGCAGTTTGGCCGCCACACGACCACAGTTCTTTGCCGGTTGCCAGATCGTAGCTGCGCACCTTCTCCGTCGCATTTACCACGACTTGCTTCTGTCCGTTAAACTCGACCACCAGCGGTGTCGACCATCCGGTGGGTTCGTTGCGCGGCTGGCGCCACAGTTCTTTACCGCTGGTTTTGTCGAAAGCGGCGATAAAATCATCTCCTTCATGGTCCCAATTGATGATGAGGGTATCGCCCGATAAGGCCGGCGAGGCCCCTTCGCCGAAACCCATCTTGGTCTTCATCAGCCCTAGATCCTTTTGCCACTTCAGATTCCCGTCAAAATCATAGCAGTAAAGCCCACGAGAACCAAAAAATGCCCAGACCAGTTTCCCGTCAGTCACGGGGGATGCGGACGCGAATGTATTATTGTCCTGATGGCCTTCATGGGGTGAGGTTTCACGCGCAACCTTTTGCCACAGGATCTTCCCGGAATTGCGATCGACGCAAAACACGGTGAACCGGTAGGTTCCGTTCGGACCTTTCTCTTTCCCGGCCTCGGTTGATTCGTTCGCGGCCGCAACGGCCGACAGCAGGAAAATCCGATCCCCCCAAACAATAGGCGTCGCATCGCCCTCCCCTGGGACCGCGAGTTTCCACTTAATGTTGTTGCTCTCGCCCCACGTCAGTGGCGGATCGGCTTGCGGGGCGACCCCACTGCCGAGGGGACCTCGCCATTGCGGCCAATATTTCTCGCTGTCGGAAGCGCTGGCTGCACATGCGCCAATACACAAAATGAGGTTGGCAACGGTTTTGAATGAACGCATAAGTGTGAAACCTATACTCCACACCTCGGCAAAACCGCAACCAAACTCGCACTATCTTTGCGCCTTTACCCTCGACAAATGCACAGCGTTTGCCTTAGACACAATTCGGCGTGCGCTTTCCCGCATGTATTTTCTTAATTTTCGTCTGGGTGGCCGACGCGCTGGGGGCTACGCCCACGCTGCGGCCCGCGCCGAGGCTGCAGTTCCCCCACCAGACTGATTCCAACAGCCCGGGACACTGGGATGGCGACCGCCTCTATTTGTTCAACTCGGCCGTGCAAGCATTCCGCAGCTACGGAAGCAACGTATTTCAGTTAACCAATACCGTCGCGGTAGTATTCAACAACACGGCAAACGGCGGCCGGTGGATCGAAGCTACCTGGAGAGCACCCGACGGAACGTTGTATGGCTGGTACCATAATGAACCCGCAGGGCTGTGTCCTGGCACGACCCTTACCGCCCCTCGCATTGGCGCCGCTCGTTCCACCAACAACGGCGCCAATTGGACCGATCTCGGAACTGTGCTCCAAACCCGCCCCGGCACACTGAAATGCACCGCTCAAAATGGATACTTCGCCGGCGGCAATGGAGACTTTTGCGTCATGCTCGATCCTGCCGGTGAGTATCTCTACTTCTTCTTCAGTACCTATGCGGGCGACGTAACTGAGCAGGGTGTGGCTCTGGCCCGCATGGCGTGGAACGATCGCGACTCGCCTTCCGGCAAGGTGTGGAAATGGGATCAAGGAACGTGGCAGGCCCCGGGAATAGAAGGCACTGTGACTCCCCTTTTCCCGGCGATGAGCGCTTGGGAACGCAAGGATTGCGACGCATTCTGGGGACCTTCGGTGCATTGGAACACCCGCGCGAAGCAGTATGTGATGTTGTTGAACCGAGCCAAAGGCGCCGGTTGGATCCAGGAGGGTATTTACTTCTCCTCGTCCACCAACCTCGCTGATCCGTTCAGTTGGTCTGCACCGGCGAAATTGCTGAATGGCGGCGCCTGGTACCCGCAAGTCATGGGCCTGGAACCCGGCCAGGGCACCGATAAATCCGCCGACGGGATTGCCCGGTTTTTCATGGGCGGCGTATCGGATTATGAGATCAGCTTCGAAAATCTGGCCCAGTCGGAAGGCCTCGCAATCAGTCGAGACGGGAATGCTATTCAACTTTCCTGGCCGGCAACCCTGACCGATGCCCATTTGCAGTACTCAACTGATCTTTCCGGCAAGGTATGGACCTCGGTCACGAACGCGACTATGACGTCCAATGGCAGGACCACAACCACCGATGACGTTTCGAATCTACAAGGCGTAAAATACTTCCGCCTCCAGGAGTACCCCTGAGAATCGGCGATGCTGCTTGCATATTTTAGCGTCAAGTATATTCTAACCCCTGCAATGAACTCGCCGCTCGTTGCCGCTGATATCGCTGAGTTGCCCATTTTATGCAAAATCACCACCCGATCGATCGCCGTTCGTTCCTCCGTTTGACCACCGCAGCCGGTGGGGGCGTAATGTTCGGCTTTGAGTTGAACGCTGCCGAGCAGTCGAGTGCCGTGCCCAAAACCCGCCTCGATCGCCTCGCAACTGGCGCGAACATCTGCCGCTGGTTCCGTTTTCCCCGAAACGAGACTGCCGCGCACTTCGCCAACTACATTTCCGAAGAAGAGGCCGCGTTCATATCCGGGACGGCGCTAAAACACGTGCGACTGTGTGTTGCGCCACGTGTGATCATGGATCGCACTTCCGGTAAAGTAATCGAGGAACGCGGTAAGCAACTCGAAGCGGCCATCCAACGGTTTCATCGAGCCGGGTTGCTGGTGATGGTGGATTTGCACAATGAAGACCGCGCCGCGGAACTGGACCAATCGTGGCAAGAGGCATTTATCAAATTCTGGGAAAATCTGGCTCAGCAGCTCTCCGGTTTTGACCCTGAGTTGACGATGCTGGAGATTATCAATGAACCGGTCTTTGCTAATCGAGAGGAGGAATGGAACGCGTTGAATGCACGCCTCGCTTCAGCCATCAGAGCTCACGCGCCGCAGCACACCATTGTAACCTCGGGGCCCAATTGGGGTGGTATCGATGGGCTCAAGAAACTGCATCTTTTGGAGGACAAGAACGTTGTCTATTCATTTCATTGTTATGATCCATTCGCCTTTACGCACCAGGGTGCTACCTGGGCCGGCGATGCGGTGAAGCCACTCCACGACGTCCCTTACCCTTCCACCCCCGAAGCCGTCGAACCCCTGCTTGCCGAAATCGCAGGCTCGGCCAGCTCCAAAAAGATGCTGGAAACGTATGGCAACGCGCGGTGGAACAAAACGAAACTCGCGGCGCGTTTTCGCCAGGGAATTGAGTGGGGCACGACCCATAACGTGCCGCTGTATTGCGGTGAATTCGGAGTCCTCCCGATGCGCAGCAAACCCGAGCATCGCGCCAATTGGTTTCGCGATTTCGGTCAGGTGCTGGCTGAGAACCGAATAGGCTGGGCGGTGTGGGGCTGGGACGAAGCCTTTGGCCTCAACCGCAAAGAGGCCAACGGCAAACCCGTCTTGGACTCTGTCGTGGCTCAGGCGTTGGGCCTAAAGGTGTAAGAGGGGTCGCAAGCGCCGCCTTCATCGTCGCAACTGAGAATACCTCTCTCCTTAAAGCAATTCGTCGCCGCCAATCTGTCCAGAGAGTTCGCAGAGCATACTGTAATACTGGTCCTTGCTCAGCCCCAACGCACCGGACCCAAACGTTTCAGCATCATCGGCCGTGGCGCTCGTGCCGTAATTCACCAGCACAAGTTGATGTAACACAACATACGAGACCAGAGGCAGTCGCTCGGCGTAGGAGGGGTGGACGTAAATCGTAAAACCTTCATCCGACTTGGCGCCGTTCGGTTCTGCGTGCGCAAATTCCCCCGGTAACAGCGGTTTGGCATCAAACCGAATCTCACATGGAAATCGCACACAATTCCGGTCATCCAACAGGCGTAGGAGCTGATCCCACCCAATTTCTGGACCGTATTTTTGGCGAATCGCTCTCGCCTCAGCCTCAATTTGGGCGCTCAGGCAGTCACGATCAATCTCATTGTTGACTCGTCGAGCCATTGCGAAACTGGTTCAGGATTGCTCGACACCAAGCACAAAATGTGTGCAAGCAAACCAAATGGGATCTTATGCTCTTTCCCTTAGCCCAGTTCACCTGTCTTGTCCAATTCTTCTTGTATTTTGCTGCTCCGCTGACACGCCCGTCTGGATTGGCCGAAGACGATGTTAGGAAATACCTCGGCCGCTGTAGGGTAAGT
This sequence comes from Candidatus Limnocylindrales bacterium, assembly GCA_035495315.1. Lineage (GTDB taxonomy): Bacteria > Verrucomicrobiota > Verrucomicrobiia > Limisphaerales > UBA8199 > DATJGF01. The sequence continues at coordinate 3,880 of DATJGF010000232.1, read as the reverse complement.
ACCCCATTGTTCCATCCCCCTCTCGAATTCAAACTTAACCCGTCGATTTTCGAGAATTTCTTATGTCAGCCAAAACTATTCAAGGCACCATTGAGGAGAGACCCATCAAGCGAGTCTTACGCCACCGCTCATCATCAGCCTATTTCGCCGATGGTCACTGGACGGAAAATCCGGCCGAAGCACACTCCTTCTCCGACGTAGTTGAAGCAGCCGAAGCTTGTGCGCGGTACGGACTGAGCGACGTCGAATTGGCTTTGCGGTATGATGCTGATGCCGCGGACATCTTCTGTGTGCAGCTCCGTTGAGCCTTAAGGCTGCGAGGCGGGCCAATCTCATCGCATCCAATTTAGCGATCGGCGGTAAACGGAACTACCCGTTTTTAACGCGGCAGTGGTGTTTCTACTTCCACCGCTGTTTCACTGCGTATGGATGCTTTTTCCGGCCCGGTGGCCTTATCCAGAGGGTGTTCTTCTTCGTGCCAATGTTCGGAAACTTTCCCTTTCCAGCAGGCCCAGTTTAGGGGATAGACATCGGGATCAAAAATAACATGATAGAAGTGCCATACCACGATCGCCAGGCATGCCAGAATGGCTTCGTAGTAGTGAATCGTCAGAGCTACATCGACGGCCCAGCGCGGCAAGAATGCGGTAACGTCGATTTTAAACCAGATCATTAACCCGGTAACGCCCATGATGATTGTGCCCCAAATGACCGCCCAATATTCCATCTTTTCGGCGTAACCAAACCGCCCAATCTTCGCCTTCTCGCTGCTAAGCCCGATTAGATAGCGCAGACTGGTTGCAACATCGTGCAGATCCCTTTTGATGGGAAAGAGATCCTTCACCAGTTGGCGGCCTTCCTTTTTGCGTAAAATATAGAATAAGTGATAAGCCCCGACCGCCAACAGGATGATAGCGGCGACGCGATGGCTCCAGCGCCGGAACATTTCATTTGACCCCAGCAATTTGGCAACCCAGGAGTCGGGGAATTTCAACGCAAAGCCGGTCACAGCCAGCACAATAAAACTTGCCGCGAGCACAAAATGCTGCAGGCGCTGAGAAGAATTCATCCGTTCGATGGTGAGATTGGCCGCGCGATAGCGAGCGGCCATTTTCCGGAAAAATACGAGCACGTTGTGGGCGAGCATGAACCCGATCGTGCCAACGATCAGGACGAGATAGACGCGGCGTACCCACCAATTGATTTTCTCGCCAACACCCTTGCCGCTGTTTGCGGCCGCCAGGTCGACATGTACTTTGCTTTGGGCAAAATTATCGGTGGCGCCGGGGTGACACTTGCCACAGGTAACCATCAGGTTTGCTGCATTTATGGTCGACTGCGGATCCGATGAGGGCAGGATTTTGTGAACGCCATGACAACTGGCACAGTTTGCGGCGAGAGTCGAGCCGTACTGCGCGGCCAGCCCATGATAACTCTCGAAGAAGGTTTTTACACGGTCGGCCGGCAGGTTGTACTTGGTGTTCAGCCGCTCGGAGGCGTGACAATTGCTGCACACATCAGCCGAGATCTTCAGGGGCGAACTGCTCTTCAAGCCGACGATTTTGTGCTCCGAATGACAATCGGTACAGGTTGGCGCATCGCGGTGGCCGGCCGCGACCGCCTTGCCATGCACACTCTCCTGCACGTCTTTTGCGGCCTGAGCGTGACAACGACCGCAAGTTTGAGCCAGTTGCGAGAAGTGCAACGGTGATGCCGGTGAGGTCGGCGGCAGGATCGTATGTCCATCATGGCAATCGCTGCAGCGGGCCGAGTGCGCTTGCCCGCGTGCCAGCGCTAAGCCATGGACGCTCGCACCGTAACTCTCCGACTGCTTCTCGTGGCAATGCGAACATGCCGGCGGTTGCGCCGCGACGCCGTCGTCGGGGTGTTTAGCCGTTATGTCGCTGTGGCAACTCGCGCAAGAGTTCGTTTTGTGGATCGAAGCCGAAAGCTTTGCCTCATCAACAAAAAGCGAGATTTCCTTCCCGGCCGCGTTAGTCTTGGACAAGGTTTTGTCCGAATGACAATCCAGACAGGCGCTATTTTTTATTTCCTCGGCGCCGAAGGCAGCCCAAGTGAGAGCCGAAATGGCCAGCGCGGCAGCCATAATTCGGCCTCCTTTACTTCTGAAACCCATACGGATCAGCATCCGCATGCAGCATTAACATTGCTTTACGTGCATTGTCGATTGCTTAGCATTTTTTGCAGGGCTCCTTGCGCCAATGCCAGCGCTTTCCGGCTGCAATCACGGGAACTTATTCACAAAGATGGTTGCATTTGCCCGCTTAAAAAGACAGTGCGCGGAAAGGAGTTTCTTAGAGGTTTGCTTCCTCCGATACCGCCCGCCCCTTTCGCTGCTCCTGCAGGCCGTTAGATGCTCACCAAAGTGTCATCACAGCGTTGATCAACGAATGGCGACACGGTCAAGAGGCGAGGCTGTGAGTCAGCTAGCTTAACTTCGGCCTTGCTTATGAAGCGGACTTTACCATCGAAATCGCTCACGCTGAGACGAAGCTCTTCCCGCTCGATTTCCATAAGTTTGTGCTCGCGTCGTGACTCGCCATCGACACTGACACAGGACCACTTCCCCTGGAGCAGTTGGAGGCTCAACTCACGCCAAAATCGCGCGGGCGTAGAAACGACGGGGTTCGTGGGACTAGCCTCCTCGAGTGAATGCACCGGAAGCGCTGACGTGTGAGACAGCGAGTTAACTGCGCCCCCTGCTCGCGTCGGGTCAGGCTTGCGCTCATACCAAATCAGCGCTCGAACCAGGACATACGTAAGCCAGAAAGTAGCCAAGCAGACCAGCGCGAGCAGCAATACCTGACCGGCAAGCAATTCGGCCCCGCCGGTGCGTAGGATTGACACGAGGACTGCCGGGAAGGTCAGCGAAAAGGTGGTCGCCTGCCACAACGGCAGTCTAACTGAACCAAACATCATGCCGGCCAAAGCCGCACAAAAGATCGCACCCAGAAAGCTGAACACCAGGGTCAGCAACACGGCGAAAAGCACGACCGTAGCCCAGGCAGCGAGGAACCCCAGAGCCATTTTGAGCGGCGCAGCGTTCATAGCGATAGAAGCTCACATAAAACGGACTGCTGGTTTGATTATCCACAGCTAATGATGCAAGTCAAGGGAATTACTCTAACGCGGGCGTCATTGTAGGAGACGACGTAAGGAGACTCATGTGCGCCTCGTCGGCATTCCTTTTCAGAGTCTCCTTACATCGTCGCCTACAGATCGCAGAGCCCCGCCCTACAACCGCTACGAATGCGTTAAGCGCGTAATCATTGCATACAGAATCAATACCAGCAGGATTACACCCAGGCCGAAGAAGAAATACCCAAATGAGCGTGCAATACTTTTCCACCGGAGCCATTCGTCGCGGACACGGAATTCATCAAGCCGGCCCTCAGCCATCAAGCGATCGTACCAGCGACGGCGCTCGTGCAGCAGTTCATTCTTGGAAACGCGCCCGGAGAAAATGACGGTATCCATCGGGAATTTCTCGATGCGGAAATGCGTGTTGAAGAAATGAATCGAGAAAATAAATCCAGCAGCGAGCAGCGCTTCATCCGAATGAATAATGAGCGCGACATTGATCAACCAACCTGGCAGGAAACGGGTAAAGGTGGTGGGGAACCACATCATCAAGCCCGAGGCTCCGATAATGAAAACGCCCCAGAAAACAGCGAAATAATCAAACTTCTCCCAATAGGTCCAGCGATCGAACTGCGGTTTGGGGCCTTTGCCGAAAAACCACCGGTTGTGAGCGACAAAATCGCGCCAGTCCTGCAACGTGGGCATCATGGAATCGGGCCCGAATACCGTCGACCAAAGGCGTTTTAAGCTCCATTTGCCAGATTGCGGATCCCGGATT
>DATJGF010000231.1:0-31203 GCA_035495315.1 Candidatus Limnocylindrales bacterium | reverse complement strand
CGGCGTTATTTGTGAACGTTGGGGCAATCTGCACAGTGGTTCGGGACAGCCACCAATTATAGATGCCCACGGTGTTAGCCGACCAAACCCGTGGTTTGCTTAAGCTGTAAGTGACATAGCCCGTCGGCAAAGTACCATCGGGACCTGAGCCATCCGAGGAGCTGTGGCAATACAAATTAATCAAGCCGCCCAGATTGTAATAAAAATCCACAAGCTGCTGAATGGTCGACGAATTGTGACCGGTTTCCATCGACTGAGCGACGGTTGAGCCTATATACCAGTCGCTTACTGGCAGGCTCAGCGTGGAGTAATGCTTATCCGGTGTTTGGGTTGAAAAGATCCAGTGCGGGAATGGCGTGAGCTTGTCGTCACCGGTCGCCTTTATACCTAATGCGTCCTGAATAATGTAAGAGCCTTCGCGGGTAGCATTGAAGTATGGGCACACCCAGGTGCGCGGCGCGCCATTGGCCAGGCCCCATCCGGCGATGTCAACAAAGGAATTGGACATCGAAGTAAACGCGTAAGCGCGTCCATTGGCATAGCCCGGAGGTAAAGCGGCGCTAGGCACATCGAGGATTTCATCTGGACCCCAGTGCCAATAGTCATAATCGTCATTAATCAGAGGCGCTAACGCCGGTTGGTATGGATCAGCGATGGTGATCCATCCTTCTCTAAGCAATTGGCTTAAGTTGGGTTCGATCAGCACCAGGCGCGGGTTGTATACGGGATTGATATTGGTCAAGCCGCCGTTATGGGGCGCGATGGTCGCGCCATAGAGGGTTACCGCACGCTGTAGACTGGCAATTGCGGAACTGCCTGAGGTCCCGGGCATGTCGAGTCGCAGGGTTCCTGTGCAGAAATAGTAATCGCCCTTTGCACCATTCGCATTTTCGAATTGGGCGGATGCTTCGATGGAATTGATGCGGGAGGGCATCGCCTCCATGTCATGGCGGAAGATCACCGCGGCGTCGTAAGGATATGGCCAAGGACTTACTTTAGGCACCGAAAGGCGAACGGATTCAAACGCCCATTCGATGGCCTTGCGGAAGATGCCATAGGCGTACATGCCGGGAGACCAACCGCCGTGCCCGATCAGCGGTTGCATCGAAGCATCATAGATAAATGTTCCTTTGCCATAGGGCTTCACGGTTATGTAAGGCTGGGCATCGGCCTGAGCGATCACCTGAGCGTCTGCTGAGGCGATTTGCCAAATCGAATGTGGCAAACCCGGCACGGTCTGCCCGGTTAAGTGATAGGGCACCTGCCATGAAACCTCCTCAGATGAAGAGGGCATCTGCCAAGTTAGGGTGCCTGCCGGGATATGGTTGAGGATCCGATGACTGAGGGTCTTGCTGAAGGTAGAATTATCAACCCAGTTTGCAAGGCTGGCGGTTGCGGAATGCACTCCCATCTGGGTAGCGAAGGCGAAATCCCCGCGCGGCGTGCCGGTGGGTTGTCGAGTAAAAGAGGAACCGCCAACCATCAGGAAACCGCCGGCGGCGACATAGTTAGTGAACTGGGCGATTTCATCGTCGCGCACGGCTTCGGAAGACAAGCTAATAACAATCGGATAAACCGGGTTGCCATTGGCATCGAGTAATTTGCCGTTGCTAATATCTGCATCACTTACAACCGTGAAAGCTGTGCCATCGGAACGGAGGGCCTCTTTGAGTGCGTTGGCCATCACAAAATAATGCCAGTCAGTCGACCACCATTGAAATCCGGTTGTCCCGGGCCCTGTGGGCGTAGAACCTGAGGCAGGCATTGTTTCCAAAGCCCTGGTCAATTCGGAATCGTGAATGGCAACCAGCGGCTTGAGGGTCGTAGGTCCCTGTTGAATCGGCACGTTGGTGATGGTCAAGGTGCCGAACACGAACGCGAAGGTGTAATTTGCGGCAGCGAGTGTCCCCTGAGATATGCTAATCGGGTAAACGCCTGCTGGGCTGCTAATTGTCGCGGCAGTGCTTAGCGTCGGTGCACCCGAGAGAACGCTCGTGGTATCGCTTCTTACAAACCCTGTGTAGCTTGCTGTGAGAGGCGGATTGGCAGTTCCAAAAGCGCGCACCTTGTTGTCGGCGGTCGCGGTTAGCTGTGCCGGGCTGGAAGTAAAGCTTTGATCGACATTTGGTGCGGGATTGTAAGTGGCGTTTCCAGCTTGAGAAGCCCGCACGGTTATAGTTCCTGCACCTGTCACTGTGAGTGAGGTTCCCGACACGGTGGCCGGGCCTGAGACCACACTGAAGGTCACGGACAGCCCGGACGAGGCGGTTGCGCTTAGAGTGATTGGTGCTACTCCATAAACGACGTTGTTTAGTGGCCCGAAGGAAATTGTCTGAGAGAGCTTGCCGCCGGACACTGAGATTTGCGCGGTCGTTCCTGCCAGGACTGTTGGCCGTGTCGCATCGGATGCTGTGATCGTTTGAGAACCGGCTGTTCCCAGTGTCACGTTGAAGGTTCCGGTCCCGTTTGTCAGTGGAGCGTTAGCAGGTAGCGTGGCACCGGCATCACTCGATGTAAACTGAACCGTATCGTTTGTCGAAACCGGGTTCCAGTTAGCATCAACACTATTGACTATCACCGAAAACGGTGTCCCGGCGGCCTGGCCAATGGGAGAGCCGGTTTTTCCGGCAAGCGAACCGGGCGCGGCGGTTTCTCCGGGCGCCAGTGTTTGCAACTGAACGAATGACCCGGCATTAACCGAGGCCTGATCCGTATTGGGCGTTTTGGTCCCATCAGTTAGATCAGTTGCAGTGACCGATCGCAAGCCCGCGGTTTTAAATGTTAGATTTAACGTGGTGGTGCCGTTAACCATCGGCGTGCTGGGCGGCAGGACGGCATTCGGATCGGTGGAGGTCAATCGCACGGAATCGGAACCGGTACCGACGGAATTGAAGAAGGCATCCACCGCATTGATTTGTACGGCTGCGCTGGTGCCAGCCGTCACGTTCGGAGTTCCTGCCCTGCCGGTTGCGGTGCCCGGCGCGCTCGTTTGACCGGGTAGTAGCACAAGCAGTTGGCTGAATGTAGCAGGGCTGATAACGACAGGCGCGGAGGTCACTCCTGTTAAAGTGCCACTTGAGAAGGCCAGTGTTATGGAGGTAGCGATCGGATGAGCAAGATTGCCAAATGTGGCGGTCCCATTTACGGCATTAATGGTTGTTGTTCCTAATAGAGTGCCTGTGCCGCCGGACCTCGCGGCAGTAATCGCAAGGGTATCGGCGCTGCGCACATTATTGAAAGCGTCTTGGATTACGACGGCCGGTTGCTGAGCGAACGGGACGCCGGCAACTGCGGTGGAGGAGGGCTGAGTGCTGATCGCCAGCTTATTGGCGGCAGCGGGTGTGACGGTAAAAACACTGCTAACTGCTGCCGTCAGCGCATTGGTGGAGGTAACTGCCAACTGTTTGTTATTTCCGGCGACATCGATCCGCAAATTTGTGAAGGTGACCGTGCCGTTGCCTCCAGCGGTTCCAATATTCAAGCTGGTTGTTCCTTGCAGCGGTCCAGTGCCGGCGCTAAGGGTTGCGGTAACAAAGGCAGTGGCAGGAAGCCCGCTTGAGGAGTTGTTGCCGAACTGATCCCGCGTGCGGATTACTGGTTGAGTGGCAAATGCTGTGCCCGCCACAGCGCCCGTCGGTTGAGTGTCAAAGGCCAAGGATTGGACTGCACCGCCAACCTCGGTTAACAAACCGAAGCTAGTTGAAGTTGTTATTCCAGCAATAGGTGCGAGGCCAGATCTGGTTATATTGGCGGTTGCGAGCGGCGTGCCAGCAGTCGCGCGGACTCGGATACCAGACCAGGTAATGCGAGACCGTACGGAGCCGCTACTGTCGACGGTCGCGACGGTGATTGTAATCGTCGTGGTAGTTACAACCGCCACTCCGGCAGTTAGGCTCAACAAAGTGCTGTTGCCGCTGCCGCCGGCTCTGCTTACCGTCGCGGTGACTACGGCGGTTGGATCAAATTGAAAACCTGCAGGGGCATTCAAGATGATGGTTCCAAGTCCGATATCCCGGTTGGCGCCTTCGGTGAGCGCGGGGCCGGTCAAGGTGACATACGCGCCGGCTGAGGTATCTGCTGAAATGTTGGCGCTGGCGGCAGTAGAGACATTAGCGGTAGCATACGATGTGTTTGCTGCCATGAGCAAACAAGCGCAGCACGCCGCGATGATCCCGATGCGATAGTTTCCAAGGTTCATATCAAAATAAATGAGCAGTGATTGGACTGGTTGCGAACCAGCCAAATATTCCTTATGCTAAAAGCGCGTCTCCCCAACTATGTACATGTCCTCTCTGTAGGGATGCCTGTTCCCTAACTCCTGGTATGGGTTGACATTACCACTGGGCTTGTCGGACTAGCAACCAGGATTGGCTATTCTTCTACGGGAACTATTACGGACGCTTTTCCGTGAAACAACGGATGGTGTGGTCGGTTGTGCGCGCGGGGGCGGCGCGCTAGGTGACGCGGCGTGTGGGAAAGAGATCAGTCTGAACTTATCTACCGACAGGCACTGCTACTCCGACGCCGGTAGTGCCGCCACCGGCTCGAGTTCCGGCATTTGCGGCGACTGTAGAGATGAAGGTGGTTACGATCGTGTTGAGGTATCTTTTGAGGATGGCGTAAGGCACGTTGGGGACGAAGACGATGTCGCCTGGCTCGAGAGTTACATCGGCCTGGCGACCTTTGATGATCGCGTTCGCATCGACGATGGAAAGCTGAGGCTGCGCGAGCGAACCACGGACGATGGCCACGTGACCCATGTTGGCATCTGGGGCCAGGCCAGCGTAGGTGGTAGATAACCATTCAACTTTGAGGGGGCCCGTAGCACCTGAAATAGCTCCAATCAACGTCATTCCTTCGGAGTAGGGAACAGCGCGCGGATACCTCACCGCGCCGAGGATATAGATCTGTTGAGACAACGAGGAGGGGACATAAACGAAGTCGTCCGGTTCCAGATAAATGTTTTGCGACATATCTCCTTGTCGTATCAGGCGATAAAAGTCGACCGGCACAAGTTGTCCTTTGCGCATGACAAAGCTATGCCGCAGGTCCGCCAACTCCTCGGTGGCCAATTGCAATGAAGTTCGCGCGCTGCCTCCTGCCAGCGCCAGGCACTCCAGCAAGGTCATTGGTCCCGTCATGGGATAAATGCCAGGTTTGTTTAAACGACCCAATAGCCAAACATGCTTGCTGGCGACTGCGCGCAAAGTCAAAGTGACATGTGGTTGGCTCAGGTATTTACTCAGACCTTCTTCAAGCAATTCTTGTGTCTGTGCCAGCGTTGAGCCCCAGACATCTATGCCAGGAAGCAATTGATAGTAGATTTTTCCATCTGGGCCTACCGTTGTTAAAGTGCGCGAGGTCGGATCTCCGATGATCTCGATGTCCACCTGGTCACCGGGTCCGAGATTGAACAGGCTGGCTGAGGGACGCAGTAATATAGGATCCAACGCGTTTGTTAAATTGAGCGTGGTAACATTTGTTACCGCTTCGGCAAAGCCCTTGGCGACGGTTTTGTGGTGTGTATCGCTGGCACATCCAACCAGGACCAGTACGAGGTATGCGCCGACCCAAAAAGAAAGAATTCTCTTCATATTATTTCACCAATGGGTCAAAGAACGGACCAACTTTTCGGGTGGTTACTGAAACGACGAAGCCTTGAACGAACGCTGTGACCGCCGCATCGAGTATCTCCTCGGCACGAACCCACGGGCTCTGGCTGATGTATATGATGTCTTTTGATTGCAACTTGAAATCCGGCCGTTTGGCAGACAAAATCTCGTCGGTATTTATCACAAAACTCTCCGGGCGATTTAGCGAACCGCGGACTACCAGGACTCGCGTCTTGTACGCGCGCACACTAAAGCCGCCCCGCGCCGCAATTGCTCCGATCACCGTTACCCGCGGCAGAAATGCCGCCGTCCCCGGACTGTTCACTTCGCCGAGCACGTAGATTTCATTCGCACTGGCCATTGCGACATACAGATAATCTTCGGGCTCGAGCGGGATGTTCTGAGATAGATCGCCGTGTTGGAACAATTGCTCAAAATCCAGCGGCAATCGTTCGCCGTTGCGTACTAGGAAGCTATGAGCCAAATCAGCCAGTTCGACGGTGTTTCTATCATAGATCCCCGTTTCGAGGCCGCCAGCGCGCGCCAAGCCTTCAATAATGGTTAGCGGTCGATCTAAATTATAAACGCCGCTGTTTACCACTGCTCCTAGAACATAATATTTTTTGCTGCGAATGGCAGCTGGCGTGACGATTGTGCGTGGATTTTGATAAAACTTGCCTAAAGCGCTATCAAGCTTTGCGCGCAGTTCATCAACCGTCAACCCAGACGCCACTATGTCGCGTGCCTGAAGAAACGTGATTCTCCCATCCGGACCTATGGGGACCTCGCGTTGAGCGGACTCCGGCATTTCGAACAAAGAGACATTGAGCAAATCGCCCGGCCCGAGTGTCAAGTGGTGTTGCCACTTGGCCAGTCGACGCAATTCGCTGCCGGACAGGGCAGCGTTAGTGCCAGCCGCTGACAACGACCCAGCATCAGGCACAGGGTCGGTTTCAGCTCCAACCAGGGAGGACAGGCCGGGCATGATCAACAGACCAGTCAGGATCCAAAATCTGATAAGGTTTCTATTCATGGTCAGGAAGCGCTCCAAATAAGCTCAAGGGGTCAAAGTGGCCGTGGTGGCCAGCGAGGCGCACGCAGGGATGCGCCAAGCGAGTGTAAATATCGCGTTGCGACCAAGACTTCGGCTGCCTTAGATTCTCGGGCGATAACATGGCTCGTTGAATTACGCTATCAACCGGAGTCCGTTGCAAGCAAGGCTGAAACCGCTTTTAAGCCTACCGCAGAAAAACGGAGATTGCGTTCGGGTAAGATACGGACTGACTATGAATTGGCAGGCTTCCTCGATGCGTTCTTAATGAGCGTTCGCTGCGGAATGTTTCTAGAACTCATCTCATAAACCCCGACGCAGGCTTCCTTTTGTAGGGACGGCTCGGCGGGCCGTCCCTATCGCGCAGGCCACTTTGGGGATTTGTGAGATGAGTTTTAGCATTCCTTGCACTATGACCAAGGTTTGCGGAAAGGTGGCACGCTTACTATTGTATGCTGCTTATTGAAGATTCTGCGTAACACGCAATCTGAAAAAGCGGGGATGCGATAAACCGATGGGAGTGGTGTCCTTGACAGTCATAATGTCAAAGTCGCTATCCAACGGCACAATGCTTACCTGCTGCACGTGTTGCGGATCGGAGTACCACGTCAGCCGATCGCCTGATACTTCGGGTATACATTGCGGATGGACAGGCGCATGGGGCCGTCTAAATTGCAGCCACAGATGATTCACTCCAGCTTCCATTACTGCGAAACTGACGAAGTTAGCCGATCCGTCCGCGGGATTTTGTGGGTCTGTTCCAAGCATATATTCCAGCAGATTGGGGCAGCTATCGCCATCGCTGTCCTGCAAGGCGTCGCGGGAATCGTAGGGGTTGAGTCCATGAGCAATCTCCCAGGCGTCCGGCATGCCATCGCCATCGCTATCCAGAGGCAGTTGCGGCAAATATAACACAGATGATCCTCTGGTTTGGAATGCTCCGATGGTAGCCAATGCTCCGGAACCGGTGCTGAGGTCCAACTGATTGAGGGTGAGATCAAGTGCGCCAATGGCAAGCAAAGTCTGGAGCGGCGAAATGTTGGTGAGCAGGTTTTGTCCAAGTAATAGGACATTAAGATTGGTGAGGCTTCCAAGCGGAGGCAAATCCCAAATTAGATTAGTCGCCAGGCTCAGGACGGTGAGTTGGCTCAGGTTTGTTAGAAAGGTCAGACTACGCATCGCGTTACCTGCCAGATACAACGAACTGAGCTGAGTGAAGCCCGTCAAGAATACGTCATAATTGGTGATAGGATTTAGGCTCAGATTCAAGAACTGCAATTGAGGCAGTTGCTGAAGCGGCGATGCATCGGTTATGAGGTTGTTCGAAGCGGAGAGCCAGGAAAGCTGATTGAGCATAGCCAACGGACTGAGATCGACTATGTTATTGTTATCCAAATACAGGCTGGTCATGTTGGTAGCCGAACTGAGCCCTGTGAGATTGGAAATGCCTGCATTCGCCAGATTCAGGCTGGTTGAGCCGAGAAAATCTACTGAGTTAACAGTGGCGGGCGATTTACCCCAGGCAACCGAAAGGGCGCTCAGAAGGTTAGGGTCGGGAACCGACACCGGTACGGGCACAACGACATTGACCCGCAACACGGCAGTCGATCCCAAGCCCGCGTCATTGGTTGCGCTCAACGTGATGGGCGCCAAACCTTCGCTGTCGGGGGCTGGTGTTAAACTGAGGAACCAATCGCGATTGTTGGTACTTGCCACGGCCAGATTCTCATTCGGCAGCAGATTCGGATCCTGTGAAAATGCGTGTACTAAGAAGGAGGGGGGGTAAAACGAGTTATCGAAGACAGTAAAAGAAATAGTGGAGATCAGGTTTGTCTGAACGAAGCAAACGGTCGGCAGCAGGATTGTGGGCGGAGCCCGTTGTGGCCAGTATAGCACGTTAGCTCCGTTGTAGGTGAGCGTGTTGAGGATTCCGAGCGCGGTGGAGCTGCTGTCGAGAGCCAGCAGGTTAAGCCTTAAGTCCAGCGCGGACAGGTGAGACAGATTCGTAAGCGGCCCAATGTCGACCAGGAAGTTCTGTTGTAAAAACAAGGATTGGAGGTTGGTCAAGCTGCTCAAGGCTGAGAGGTCGGTCACACGATTATTATCAAGATTAAGCGATTGCAGTTGCGTCAGGTTTCCCAGAAAGTCGAGATTACTGATTGAATTCCCGGTAAGGTCGAGTGTGACCAACTGTCCTAGTTGCGTTATGACGATGCTAAGATTAGTGGCGTGGCCGGAGATGATTCGCAATTGTGTCAGGAACGGCAACTGGACCAGTGGAAAGAGGTCTTGCACGACAGTGTTATCGAGTGTCACATCGGTTAGTTGAGCAAGGTTGGTAATGAAATCGAGATTGCTGTGCGAACCCGCCAGTCCAAGGTGAGTGAGATTGGTCAACCAGTGTATCACGCATGAAGTATCGAGGGATGCATTCCCCAAATCGAGGTTTGTCAAATTCAACAAATCAACGACGCTCAGGAGCTCCGTTGGCTTTTGCGTCGAAGTGCTAAGCGCCGATAGCAGATCCTGGTTAATCGCGGCACATAGGTTGGTCACAATGAGATTTGGCACGACTGTAACCCGAACCACTGCGTTGGCGCTCAAGCCGACATCATCGACGGCGTTCAAAGTCACCCAAGCCGCGTTGCTGACAACATTACAACCTGCCAATACTTCCAATATCCGGGTTTCATTAGTTCCAGCCAAAGCACCCGGCGACACCGCGATCAAATCAGAATTCGTCGTAATCGCTGTAACCGTCAAAGGCTCCTCCGGTAGAGGATACTCGGTGACCGTCATTGCCAGCTCTGAATTGGTATTGCACGGAATGAACCATTTCGGCAAGACGGACAGGTTAGGTGGTTGATTAGTGGGGAGGTAGGCCACTCTGACGCCCTGGCAAGGTTGGGTCCAATCCGCGTTAGAGACGGTGCAACCGCACGGCAGAATGCCCGTACGCTGTGATTGCAGGGTTTGGATAAGTAAGGACGTTGTCGTGCCGGGTCTCAAGTCCAGGAAATTGCGGCTAATATCGACGTTGGCAAGTTGGGGAAGTGAAAGCAGTGGTTGCAAGCTGGAGATGCAATTGCGTTGCAAGTAGAGGTCCCGCAGTTGAAGGAAATTCGTCAAGGGTGAAAGATCGACTATTTGGTTGCGATCCAGGCTCAGGAATGCAAGGTCAACCAGATTAGTCAGAAGATTGAGGTCAACGAGACGAGAGGCATCCAACCGCAAATTCGATAGATTGGTCAGGCCGGTTAGGCCAGAGTAATCCGTCACGGAATTTCGGCTCAGCGCGAGTCCGGTTAGATTTGTTAACGTTAATAGCGGGGCTAAGCTTGTGATTCGGTTCCGTTCCAGATTCAAATAGGCAAGCCTAGTGAGGTTGGTGACCACTACCGCATTGCTTATTTTATTCTCGAACAGCCAAAGGTTGGTCACTTGCTGCATCCCCGCGAGTGCTGCATAATTAATGAGCGGATTGCCGGCCAATACGAGAGATTGAAGATTTGTCAGTGCCGGCAGACCGGCCGTATCACTGAGCTGGTTGTAGGTTAAATCCAGGTAGAACAAGCCTATGGCGGTGGAAAGGAAGCTGAGATTGGTGAGGTTGTTGCCTCGTAACTCCAGGCTCGCCAACGACGTCAGATTTGTCAATGTCGAGTAATTCGTGATTGGATTGCGACTTGCGGCGAGGTACGTCAGGTTAGTCAAATCCGTTAATGGGAAAAGATTGCGCAGGCAGTTGTCGTCCAGATTGAGCAATGTCAGATTACGAAGGTTCAACAACAAGGGCGCATTGCTCAGGGTATTGGCTCCCAAGTACAAATTTACGAGATTTGGAGGCCAAGCAAGGTTATTGGTCGCCTGGCCAATATTATTCCATCGTAGATCCGCGGTTATGAGGTTTGTGAGCTCTGCCAAAGGTGACGTATCAGTGATGCCATTCCTCCAGAGCGTTAAAAATGATAGGCTGCTCAAAGGCCGCAGGAGGTCGAGGTTTTTCAAGTTGCCTCCGCGGATCGTCAGAGTGCTTAGATGGGTCAAATTGGAGATAACCCAGTAGTTGGTGGCCGGATTTTCACTCAAGCTAAGGCAAGTTAGGTTGGTGAGGTTGACTAATGGTCCGAGGTTTTGGATCGCGTTTTGACCGGCGTCGAGCGAGGTCAGTTGAAGCAGAGCAGCTATGGGTTTGAGGTCCTGGATGCTGTTGCCGCTGACAAACAGGGCCAAGAGATTGGTCGCTTGGTCCAACCCCGCAAGGTTAGTGATCTGGCGATTGCACGCCGATAGGCACGTCAAAAGCGCCAGGTCGTTGAGGGTGACGGTTCCGGGTGCTTTACCCAGAGTGGAGGAAACCGCCGCGTCCAGTTGAGGATCTGGAAAAATCCCTTGCGCCCGGCTGAGGGAGTTCCCAGCCAGCTCTGCCGCGAGAGTCATGAGAATGATCGCGAAGCATTCTCGTTTGAAGCGCATACGCAGTAAATTCCTCGAGCTGGGGCACCACCCCGCGGGAGCGCGCGGCAAAAGCGCGCGCACATCATTCTACGGGAAGTAATATGGAGCCGATTTAGCTTTGAAAGCGTCTACCATGTAGGGACTTCAGGTGCAAGTTGCTTCATCAACAAAACTTATCCGTACTTTCACGGTTAAGTATCCGGGTTATTGCCGAGTTTAAGCAAGCTTAGAAGCTTCGAGTATCACGCGGGTACCAAACAAGACACTAATATAAGCTTCCGACAACCCAGCCTTCGCTGCCAACTGCTTGAGTTCGGGAACCCGCCAACTGCGTTTCACGGACAGCAGCCCATCGGCACAAAAGACCTCCGTATGTCCCTGAATATGAAGCAAAATCCAAAGTAGCGAATACAGTACGACCGTTCGGTGCAAGTCGCTGACAAAAATGGCCAGGCGGGCGACTCGCCAAGACTCGCGCAATAGTTGAATTACTTGCTCGTCGGCTAAATGGTGTGCCATTTGGGAGGCAATCACGAGATCAAAACTATTATCGTGAAACGGCAGGGCCGTTGCCGAGGCTGCGACGTTGGACGCCGTTGGGTTCAAACGCAATGCCGGGAGGCTATGGTCAAGATTTGTGATATGCCAGTTCCAATTCCGCCGCCGCGCCCACGCGTTGAGTTCGTTGCCCAGCGTCCCGTCCCCGGCGCCCAGATCCAGGATCGAGAGTGACTGGCATTTTTCGGTCCCAATCCTTCTGGGCACGAGCCGCTGAAAAGGTTCCGCAAATGCGAAAAACCGGTTTACGCGTCCCAACGATTTGAAAAAATGTGCCAATTCAATGGCAGGTCGCTCCGCATCGAAATATTCTGCTTGCATGCTGCGGCGGCTCAAAAACATGCTGTTGCTCTACGTAATTCATGACAGACATACAAGTTAAAGTCTCTGTCTGGCGACGCGTCCGAAACGTTTTAGTGCGTGTGCTCGGCATTTTGCTCCTGGCGGCTGCCATTGGGATTATCCTTAATTACCTGTCCTCGTCGCTCGAACGGAGCGCGCGTCCAGCGGGTTTCAGTCGTGGGATTGTGCAAGGAGCGCTCATGCCGATGTCGATGCCAAACCTGCTGGTCGGACGCGACGTGACTATCTATTCGCAAAACAACACGGGCCTCAGCTACAAACTGGGCTATACAAGTGGAGTGAACGGCTGCGGAGCGATATTCTTTGGTTGCGTCTTCTGGCGATTGAATCGCTGGCGTAAGCAACCCCGGAGTGGCACGTAGCCCACTCTGTAAGCCGAAATCCGAGGCTCCGAATTCTCTATTTGCCCCTTGGGTCCGGATTTTGGATTCGGATTTGGGATTCGGTCGGAGGCATCCTTTCAACTTGACGCTTTCAAGCGCAAGGCACTGGCCATCAATGTATTCCGTTGTTGTTGTTGAATTTTTACTCGCCACTTGCCATAGCTGCCTATCGGCTCTACTTTTTGCCCCTTTATGGAAAAAGTAGTCATTATCGGTTCGGGTTGTGCCGGTCTGACGGCGGCGCTTTACACCGCGCGCGCCAATCTTCGGCCGCTCGTCCTCACCGGACGGCAGCCCGGCGGTTTGCTGACTACGACAACTGTGGTCGAGAATTATCCCGGTTTTCCTGAGGGCATTGACGGTTACGAACTGATGGTGCGCATGCAGAAGCAGGCTGAGCGGTTCGGGGCGCGGGTCCAGTTCGGCACAGTGGAAAAAGTCGATTTGTCCAAGCCGCCATTTGGCCTCACCGTCGATGGCGAACCTATTTCGGCCGAAACAATAATCATTGCGAGCGGTGCGAGTCATCGGCATCTAGGTCTTGAAAATGAACTCAAGCTCGAGACAAAGGGCGTGACGTATTGTGCCACTTGTGATGGCGCGCTGCCGATGTTCCGTAGCCAGCCTTTGGTCGTCGTGGGTGGAGGCGATTCGGCTTGTGAAGAAGCGACTTATCTGACCCGGTTCGGATCAATTGTTTACCTGGTGCACCGGCGCGATACTCTTCGCGCTTCTAAAGTTATGGCGCAACGGACCCTCGCCCATGAAAAGATTAAACCGGTTTGGAATTCCGTAGTGACAGATATTCTTGACGTCAAGCGAGGCAAGGTTACCGGTGTGCGTTTAAAGAATCTCGAGACCGGAAACGAAAGCGTTTTAGATGCGGCTGGTGTCTTTGTCGCCATCGGCCATCTTCCCAACACGCAAATTTTCAAAGGCCTCATCAACATGGACGAGCATGGCTATATCATTGCGAAACACGGCACGGCAACAAATGTGCCGGGTGTATTTGTTGCGGGTGATTGTGCCGATCGCGTTTATCGTCAGGCAGTGACTGCTGCCGGCATGGGCTGCGCCGCCGCAATTGATGCCGAACGCTTTCTCTCAGACCGGAACGAATAATAGAACGCTTTCACGACCCTAGGCATTCGAGCTGAGAGCTTGATCGGGTCCGTGCGCCTACCTTGCCACATTAAGCCTTTTATGAACAACGTCAGAGAACTGGATCAAGAAGTTGCCGAACTCAAAGGGTTTATCGCCGACCTGAAGGCAGATCGCGCGGAGCAAAAGGAAAAAGAACGGCGCGAGGGTTGGACCAAGTACACTGCGATATCGTTGGTGTTTATTGCCGTGCTGGCAGCGGTGGCTAACCAATGGGCCGGCAAATACTCGAGCAAAGTCCTGGTGGAATTGAATAATTCAACGTTCGACCAAGCCAAAGCATCGGACCAATGGAGTTACTACCAGGCAAAATCGATCAAGCAGAATCTCTACGAGGCGTTGAACGAGACCTCGGCAAAAACCGGCAAGGTTGCCGATTCTGATCAGAGTCGAGCTGCTGTTGAGGCCAAGATCGCCAAATATAAGTCCGATGAGGAGAAAATAATGGCCGAGGCTCGGGAACTGGAAAAGCAGCGCGATACCGCTCGCGCCGCGGCAGGGGTGGCAAGCACGCATGGCGGTGGCATGGGCCTGGCGATTGCCATTTTCCAAATTGCTATCGCCCTCGGCTCAATCTGCCTGGTAACGAAGAAGCAATCATTGTGGTATCTCTCACTGGCGTTCGCGCTTGTAGCAACAGCGAAGATGCTCCAGGTCTGGTTCACCTAATTCGAAGAGGGGGACTCTGAGCACAAGCTAACGCAGCTTGTACGTTTTTCTTAGTGTCTGTCGCAACGCCTCGGCGTCGTAGGCAAACGATCGTTCCGGTTTTTCTGGAAAACATCTGATATGCAGCACGACTCCGGGTGTAAAATAGATGCTCGGCTGTTGGACCTGAACCATGGAGGGCGCAACGATATAATCGTAACGGCCGAAGTCCTGAGCGCCAACCATAGGCATGCTGCAGTAGGTTCGGTAGACCGATGTATAACGCTTCGCTGAACTGGTATTCGTTACATCCAGCACCGAGAAAAAGCGACAGCAGTGCTCCAAGGTAACTTCGGCGGAGCGCAACAGGGCGAAATCATAGGCACGTTCAACTTCGGTGTCGGCATTGCCTTGGAAACTCACGTCGAATTCATTGGTTGCGGTCTGAGTCGAAGCGTAACCCGTCCCGCCTTTTGCGGTCTGATACGAGGTCGCACAGGAGCACAGCGCCATTGCGGCGACGCTCGCAACGCAGAAAAGGGCCATTTTGACCATGGGCTTGATTGTTTGGGCCTCGCGAGAGCTGGGCCTTCGCAAAAACGTTTGGGCAACCGGCCTCAAGGTTGGGACTCGAGACGTTCCGTGTCAGGTTCGGCTTGCCACAGCAATGGCCACCGCTCTTTCGGGAAATGTTTGCTGGTGTGCAACAAGTTAATGTTGGCAATTCCTTGCCGCACACCCTCGAACAATTCGCTAAGCTCGACCTTTGGCCGTGCAGAGAGCAGATGGTTCAAGAATAAAAACGGAAAGCGCTTGACGAGCCGCGGCATATCTTCCTCCTCGAAGCTTTTGTCAGTGATTGGATAAAAGTTGTATCCGAGAGATTTGAGCTGGGCAACTAACTCCTCATCCATGTTGTATAGTACCTCCAACAGAATATCCGGGCGGTATCTCTCGAGGGTAGCGACTGCACCACGAAAGAAAGCGGGTTCGTGGCCTTCCATATCAACCTTGATCACCATGGGACCAGTCATTTGGCGTTGCTCCATATAAGTGTCCAAAGTGGTCGTCGGCACTGTGATGCTCCCTATCTGTCGAGTGTCTTCGGCTTGGAAATCCTTCATCAACGAGGCGCTCATGTCGGACTCGGTCAGGTAAAGTGTGCCGATTCCGTCTCGGTCGGAAATTGCGAGGGATTCACAAACGGCATTCGTGAGGTTATTCGCTTTTAGGTTAGCGACCAGACTACGGACGTTCTGCGGGTTGGGTTCAAAAGCGATCACCTGCGGCTGGGCAGGGGATGAGCCTACGATCAGTGAAAAAAACCCGATGTGCGCGCCCACATCGATAAAGGTTGTGCCTGGCTGAACCAGGGCTTCGAGAACCCTGCGGGTGATCGGTTCATAATAATTTGCCCCACGCCAAAAGAGTTCAAACGGCAAGTATGAATCGTCAATGTGAGTCAAGCGAAGCTTGCGGCCCTGATCCAGTGGGATTGTCACAGTGCGATCCGCAAACAACCCTCCCGAACAGCGCAGTCCGATGGGAGCTAAACGCGATCTGGTATGGGGCAAGCTCACGGCAACCGAAATGGCGCATCGGCCAAGCGCTCTTTTCAACAATACTTTGCTTTTGGTCCAGCTGCCCATAGCCGGGATCCGTCACTATGCCAGTCTTTGGAACATAACACACCCTCTCGCGTGTGTGCGAGGGCGTGGTGGGTTTCCTGGCAAATACCTGTCAGAACGTCTAAGTGCTGAACCTCGAAGTTTGAACTTTGAAATTCTGAGACTTTGAGCTGTTGCACCACCTCAGGAGGGAATCCCCTACCTTGTCTTCAAACGTCCAGGGGGGACGTTTGAAGCTGAAACGCTCATTTTCAACCACAATGATTGTGCAACCGGTGTCGGCGTCCGAGCCCTTTTGTCAGACTGGGCGGGAAGGCGCTCAGTCTTGTCGCCTGTCAATCGATCTGGTCCCAGGCCGTGCATTAAGCTCCGAAGAGGTAATCGCCTGGCGCCAATTGCAAGGCAGCAATCCCGAGCTTTGCAGTCCCTGCTTCTCTGCTGAGTTTACGCAGGCGGTCGCCTCGGTACGGGACGACGTCGAGGTGGCGCTTATTCGAGAAAACGATCGAATCGTCGCTATATTCCCGTTTCAGCGGCGAACCGCTTCGCGAGCCGTTCCTGTGGGTGGGCTGGTTTCTGACTACCAGGGTTTGATATGCCAGCCCGGCTTCACGTTCGACCCCCAAAAACTTTTGAAAGCTTGTAATTTGACCGACTGGAATTTCGATCGGTTGCTGGCCTCCCAGTGTCTGTTCGTTCCTTATCACAAAAAGTGCACCGCCTCGGCGCGAATTGATCTTTCGCGAGGTTACGTGACTTATGTTCGGGAGCGGCGGGCGGCTGGAACGCATCAGATCAAACGATGCGAATACATGATACGCCGGATGCAACGCGAGATAGGCCCGGTTCGATTCGTTGTTCATTCCTTGGACCCAAAATTGCTGGCTCAGGTTCTGGGATGGAAATCTCAACAGTATCGCCAGAGCGGTTGGAACGATCTGTTTGCGACGGATTGGGGACGCAGGCTCGTCGATCGCGTTCACTGTACGCAGAATCCAAATTTCGCCGGGATGCTGTCATTGCTTTTTGCGGGTCAGCGTCTGGTGGCGGGGCATCTGGGGATGCGCTCCCGAACGGTTTGGCACTATTGGTTTCCGGCCTACGATCGTCAATTTGCCAAATATTCGCCTGGTCTGATTCTGCTCTTAAAAATGGCTCAATACGCCGAGCCTTTGGGTTTGCAGTGGATTGATATTGGCACCGGCATCACTCTGTACAAAAAGCGGCTGATGAACGCCTCTGTAATGGTCGCGGAAGGGAAACTCGAGCGGCCATCCTGTCGGAGTTTTCTGCGTCGGGCTTGCCACAAATTAAAACCGCTTTTAACTTTTCAGCGGTAAATATTGGGCACTGCGACTCTGGCTTCAGTTCGTCCTCCTGATTCGTGTTCTCGCGCACTTCAACGAGATATTATCCATCTGGCACGAAATAGATTCCGATGGTAGTGTCCATCGCATGAATCTCCGTAGCTTTCTTTTGTTACTCATCTGCTGTTTTTTGCCAACGCTTGGACGAGGCGATGACTGGCCACAATGGATGGGCCCGCAGCGCGATGATGTCTGGCGGGAACACGGCATCCTCTCCCACTTTCCGGCCAATGGTCCGAAGGTAGTATGGCGGGCTCCAATCCAAGGCGGTTACTCGGGGCCGGCAGTTGTCGGCAAACGTCTTTTCGTTCTGGATCGTCCGGTGAGCTCTGCCGCGAGCGACAATGCTTCAAAAGAAAGTGTTGGCACCATCAAGAAAGAACGTGTTCTCTGCCTTGACGCCACTACGGGCCACGCAGTTTGGGAGCATTCTTATCCTTGTCTCTACAATATCGGTTACCCGGCGGGACCTCGCACTACACCCACGGTGGCTGATGGGCGGGTTTACTCATTGGGGGCAATGGGTGATTTGCTTTGTTTGAGCGCCGAACGCGGCGAGGTGATTTGGGCCCGGCATTTTCTGACCGAGTATCTATCCAAGCCGCCGGTTTGGGGCTGGGCGGCTCATCCGTTGCTGGATGGTGACCGTCTTATCTGCCTGGTTGGTGGAACAAATACAGCGGTTGTCGCCTTTGATAAAGATACCGGGAAGGAACTTTGGCACGCGATGAACGCGGTGGAAATTGGTTACGCCCCGCCGGTGATTTACAGTATCCAAGGCCGTCGCCAGTTGATTATTTGGCATCCAGACGCAGTCAGCGGGCTGGACCCGCAGACGGGCACCTTACTCTGGTCACATCCGTATCCCGTGGGTGGGGAACCCAAGCGTCCGGAGGTGACAATCGCTATGCCGCGGCTCCAGAGAGATAGGCTGTTCCTGACGTGCTTTTACCAGGGATCATTAATGCTCCAGCTTCTGCCGGAAGGACCCAAAGTATTTTGGAACCGACGCAGCACAAGCGACGAGGTGATGAATGACGGGCTTCATACCATTCTGGGCACTCCGGTGATCAAGGACGGATATATCTATGGCGTTTGCGGTTTCGGTGAATTGCGATGTTTGGAGGCAAAAACCGGCGACCGCAAGTGGGAGACTTATGCCGCGACCGGGGGCGAGAAGGCGTTTTTCGGCAACGCCTTTCTGACCGAGCAGGAAGATCGAACCTTTCTCTACAATGACCAGGGCGAACTGATTATTGCTAAGCTACGCCCGGAGGGATATCACGAAATCAGCCGCGCGAAACTTCTGGAACCGCTGGAAAAAACTCGAGGCCGCATCGTTACCTGGTGCCATCCGGCTTTTGCCAACCGGTGCGCTTATGTGCACAACGGCAAGGAACTGATTTGCGTCTCGCTCGCCGCCAGCTAAATGGGTGGCTGGAGCTAATTGGCTACCGCTCTAAGGCCGCTATGCGTTTCTTCGGCGGGGCCGAGGGATTCGATAATCGTCCCCAATTGCCGCACGGCGTTTTCCATTTTCTCCGACCATGGATTGCCACAGTTAATCCGGATAAAATTCGGAAATTTCCGTTTGGCTGAAAAGATCGGGCCCGGGGCGGTGCTGATTCCGGCTGCCATGCCCAATTCATACACGCGCAGGGCGTCGATGTGCGCCGGCAACTCAACCCAGAGGCACATCCCGCCGGTGGGTCGCGTCAATTTGGTTCCGGGAGGAAAGTAGTGGCTGATTGCTTGCGACATGCAATGCATTTGTGCGGCATAGAGTCTGCGAATCTTTCTCAAATGATGATCGTAGCCGCCATTCTGGAGGAACTCCGCAATCGCCATTTGCGGCAACGACGGCGTCGCCCCGGTGTTAACGAATTTCAAAAACTCGACGCGCTCTTTGAACCGGCCGGGCGCAACCCAGCCGACGCGGTACCCGGGCGAAAGCGTCTTGGTGAAGGAATCGCAAAGCATCACCCATCCGTCTTCATCGAAAGCTTTGGCAACCTTGGGACGCGTTTGACCAAAGGTGAGGTTCCCGTAGATGTCATCTTCAATGAGCGGGATCTGCCGACGGGCCAGCATTCGGACCAATTCCTTCTTCTTTTCGTCGGGCATGCAGCTACCGAGCGGGTTGCTGAAATTGGGCGTCAGTAGGCAGGCTTTGATACGGCACGTTTTGAGACGCAGCGCGAGTTCATCGAGACAAATTCCCTCGCGAGGATAAGTCGGCAGTTCGCAGACCCGCATGCCGAGCGACTCGATAATCTGCAAAATCCCGAAAAAGGTCGGCGACTCGATAGCAATGACATCTCCCGGTTTGGCTACCGCACGCAGACAAAGGTTCATTGCCTCCGTCGCCCCGACGGTCGTTATGATGTCATCCGGCGCGAGGGTGCAGCCGGCCTCCATAGCCCGGCGTGCAATCTGCACGCGCAACGCGTGGTTGCCGGGCGGTGAATCGTAGCTGTTGGCTGCGACGGAGGAGCGACGTCCGGCAGATGCCATCGCCCGATGCAGTTCCTGTATCGGAAACAATTCCGGACTGGGCAGAGAAGCACCCAAGCGCACCAGGTTTGGATCGCGCCCCGCTTTGATCACCTGCATGATCAAATCGCTCACTCCTCGCAGTTCGACTGCGCGAGGCGGCGGTTTCGAGCGACCCGGCTCGGGCGCGGGAGTCCAGCGCTGCAACCGCACATAGTACCCTGATTGCGGACGGGCCTCGATCAGTCCGCGATTTTCCAGCAGACGGTACGCTTGCATAACGGTCGCTATGCTCACGTTCTGCTGTTGGCTGCATTTGCGCACTGAGGGCACCCGTTCACCCGGCCGCAACGTGCCGTGCTCGATCAACTCCGAGATTCTAAGTGCCACCTGCTTGTACAGCATCTCGTCGCAGTCAAGCTGCGCGGCGGTATGGGAGGCAAGGTCGTGAATCATAGAATTTTAAATTAATCCGGAATATCGCCACCGATAGTTACACCTCGCACAAAAGTTGACCAGTACAGTTTTTGCGCTCGGAGCAACTGTTATGGTCATCTTTCTTCTCCGCTGCATCTGTTGCGATTGGTGAAAGGGATTAGGGTGCCATCATGCAAATGAATCTCGACTCCATTTCGGTGGCCGGCCGGACCATTGCCCTCCCGGTCCCAACGACCAACCGCGTGCGCACTGTCCGGCGCACAATCGCTCCGGCCACGAGGCCGGGCTCGGAGCTCGAGCGCTTACGGCAAGAGGCGCTTGATGGTTCAGGGGCGGAGCGAATCGTTTGGCTAATCCTCGCGCTGAGCGCAGTTGCACTTCTGAGCCTGAGTCTTTGGGTTTAAAGCAGGGCCGAGGTGCTCAAATTTGCAAATTCGGAACGCCGAGCTCCGCGAGGTCCACGAGGCCAAATCTGGTTAAAAGTCGGCCTCGCGGAGCTCGGCTTTCCGAAACGTTTGGGCAACGCGCCCTGGGAATAATCCCGTGCAAAGAGTGTCGAGCATCCGGGCATTTCACTTAAGGCGCGGCGTCATTGGGTGCGATTAAAAGTGGGCGGTGGCGACAAACCCTTTCAATTTGAAAGGGTTCGATCCACCGAGGACCTGGTACACCTCCATAAATGGAGGTGTTAATGAGATGAAGCAACGGGGAGTAAAAGCGCATTCGCATCCACTTTTAATCGTGCCCGGCGTCATTCCACAGTAACTGCTCCGCTGGACGTTCCCTCCTAGATTTGGCAAACTCCGCCCACCAGATCACGAAGGGCGCACGATGTTGCTCTGTGGCTGGACACTCTATGCGAAACCTTGCGTTTTGTAATTTCGACCGAGCTGTCGCGTGTTGTTTGCTGATCTTCTTAAGCTGTCCATGTGAGCTCTCTGCTCAGACAGGGGGCGAATCGGCCAAGACCGCCGAACCCCTGAACTGGACTGCGCAGCAGGATCATAAGAACATGATGGAGCAATTGGGCATCACCCGGCTGCGTCCAGGACCCAGCGGCCAACCCGGTGCAACCAATTCAGCCAATTACGATCCGGCCAAGGCAAATCCCTTTCCTGATTTGCCCGATCTCCTCACGCTCAAAAACGGGCAGAAGGTCACCACCGCCGAAATGTGGTGGAAACAACGACGTCCGGAGATTGTTGAGGACTTCGAACGTGAAGTAATCGGCCGAGTGCCCAAGAGCGTGCCCAAAGTGACCTGGACCGTAGTTTCGAATATTACCGACGGCTTAGTGGGCAATCTGTCGGCCAACGGCAAACGTCTCGTTGGCCATGTCGATAACTCGAGCTGCCAGGCGATTACCGTCGATATTCGTATGACGGTTGTGACGCCGGCCAAGGCTAAGGAGCCCGTACCAGTGCTGATGATGTTTGGCGGGTTCTTCGGTGACGGTATGCCGCGTGCCGCCGGGACTCCTGCACCGACGAATCGCTTCGAGTTCGGCGGGCCATTCAAAGATCCGCCGTCGACTGAACAACTGCTTGCGGCGGGTTGGGGCTACGCGACAATTAACCCGGGAAGCATCCAGGCCGATAATGGCGCGGGGCTCACCAAAGGAATCATCGGATTGATCAACAAAGGTCAGGCGCGAAAGCCGGACGATTGGGGTGCGTTGCGGGCCTGGGCATGGGGCGCGGCGCGGGGCTTCGATTATTTGGAGACTGATCCGACAGTCGATGCTACGAAAGTCGGGATTGAAGGGGTATCGCGTTTTGGCAAGGCGGCGCTGGTCACGATGGCGTTTGAGCCCCGCTTTGCCGCCGTGCTCGTTGGCTCCTCGGGTGAAGGTGGCGCCAAGCTCCATCGCCGCAACATCGGCGAAGCCGTCGAAAATCTGACCGGTTCGGGCGAATACCATTGGATGGCGGGCAATTTCCTGAAGTATGGCGCTGCGGAATCTTCGTTTGGCAGTAAGGACGCCGGGGATCTGCCGGTCGATGCGCACATGTTGATTGCGTTGTGTGCCCCGCGTTTCACTTTCATTAGTTACGGTGTGCCGGAACGCGGCGATGCCAATTGGCTGGATCAACAGGGCAGCTATATGGCCACGGTTGCCGCTGGACCAGTCTTTCGTTTGCTCGGAGCGCACGATATCGGTGAGAAAGACGATTACCACAGCGCCAAAATGCCGCCCGTGAACACCGGGTTGTTGGACGGCGAGTTGGCCTGGCGTCAACACGATGGCGGTCACGAGGACCGCTCCAATATGAAATACTTCATCGACTGGGCTGACAAACTCCTCAAGCACGTCCCGCCAGTGTCGGCTGCCGCGCCAACGACCGCAAATCGAACGTCGAACATCGAACGCTGAACCTCGAACTTGAACCGTGCACCACCTATCCCCCGCTTGAAGGGATATTCGTTCAAAGTTCGATGCTCGAAGTTCAATGTTCGACGTTCCGCTGAGTTTCTCAGCAGGAGGAGTCCTAAACTGAAGGCGGCGGTTTCTCGGTGCGCTCGTCTTCTCTTTACCACTCTGGCAGCGTTGACACTTTGTTCTGTTGTCGCGCAGCCGTCATTCACTGCGACTCACACGCCTGGCTCTGCAAGCGACCCGCGACCGCGAACCGATCCTAATTCGCTCCTCGCCCATCAACAGCTGGTCGAAAAGGCAAAACAAGGCGGCATCGATGTCTATTTCGTCGGCGACTCAATTACGCGCCGCTGGGGTACAACCGATCCCCAATATCGACCGCTACTGCAGAACTGGAAAACGAACTTTTTCGGGTGGAACGCCGCTAACTTCGGTTGGGGAGCCGACCGAATCGAAAATATTCTCTGGCGACTCGAAAACGGCGAACTCGACGGCGTGAACCCAAAGGTGATCGTTGTGCTCGCCGGGATCAACAATGTCGGCAATCAGCCAGGCGATGCACAAAAGGTCGCAGACATTTCTGATGGATTAAGAGCAATTGTCGGCGTGTGTCAGACGAAAGCTCCCAGCGCAACGGTCATCCTTACGGCAATTTTTCCGCGTAACGACAACCTGGCCGTGATTCCGACCATCAACCAAATCAATCATAACCTCGCGCGGATGGCCGACGGCAAGAAAATCCGATATCTCGATGTTAATGACAAACTGGCTGACAAAGAGGGCAGGGCGTTTCCGGGTAGGCTGAACGCCGATCAACTGCATCCGACGCTCAAGGCTTACGAGGTCTGGGCCGATGGGCTGAAACCGATCCTTACCGAGCTGCTTGGCCCACCCGCGAAGACTGACCGCGCACCGCCGCCCACGGGCGACCCGTCAATTAATAGTCTAAAGTCCAATGTCCAAAGTCCAAGGCCATAAAACCGAAAGACACAAGGCGGCGAACAGAGCGGGAGAATGAACATGATGAAAGACAAATACCAGAGGATGGAGCTGCGACTTGGGGCTCTGTCCTTTCGACTTTGGACTCTGGACCTTGGACTTTGGACTGTACGCGTTTGACAACGCCCAATTCCGCGCTAAGGATTTGTCTTATGAAACCAACCGCACTTTGGGCAGGATTCCTCTGCATGCAAGCTCTCGCGCTCTCGGCAGGCTCGATTCACGATATTCCCTTGAAGGATATCGACGGCAAAGAGACAACCCTGAAACCGTATCAGGGCAAAGTCGTGCTCGTCGTCAATGTCGCCTCCCGCTGCGGTTTCACCCCGCAATACAAGGGGCTCGAAACGATTTACGAAAAATACAAGGATAAAGGGTTCGCCGTGCTTGGTTTTCCGTGCAACCAATTCGGCCAACAGGAACCGGGAACCTCTGACGAGATCAAGCAATTCTGCTCGAGCAAATACAGCGTCACTTTTCCGCTCTATTCCAAGATCGATGTGAACGGTCCCAACCGCCACCCGCTGTATGTCGCACTGGCTGGCAAGGATTCCCCGTTCCCGGGGGATATTAAATGGAATTTCAGCAAGTTCCTGATCGGACGTGACGGCAAGATCCTCAAGCGCTTTGAATCGCCCATAACGCCGGAATCGCCCGAACTCACCTCGGCAATAGAAGCGGCGCTGAAGTAAAGGCTTAAGTCAAAGTGTAAGTTCCAAAGCTTAAAGTCTGGTTTAATCCAGATTTGTCGCGCAGGCTGGCAGATGGATGGCCTGCGGCTTGCGTTGGGTGTGCGCCGGCCTTTAGCCCATGAAATCAAATCGATTTTTGCTTCTATTTTTGGGCAGCACAGTGCTGCTGGTCCTGGGATATTTCGGATTCGTTTCCATGCCGGACAAGACCTCGGGATTTTTAATTCCTGTTGTTTTGCTCTGCTTGTTGATGCTTGTGGCAGGAGCCGTTGGCATGATTGGGGCGCTGGTTTACGCTGTAGTGAAAGCCACGGGCAACCGTAAACCCCCTGGCGCGGAGGGTAATCAACAGTAATTGGCAGCAGATTATATCCTGCCCTTTAGCTGCCGCTCCGCAACGCGAACTTTTTGTATCAAGAGAGAGGTGACGGCCCGAATTCTTTGTGATCTCTGGTGGCCATTATGTTTTTCCTTTTTGGCTCACGATAGCTTTTGTAATCTGCGCCGGTGAACGAAACGAGCCGCGGTGAGACATCGGTCGGCGAGGTCATCGCAGGTGACAAGCTTCAAACTCCCCCCAAGCACGATGCTTCGCGTAAGCTTCCTGCGGTTACGGTTGCTCTGGCAATTTACGCTGTCGTTGCAATCATTACCCAGTTCTTTGGTTCGGGAACGTTCTTTGGCGTCCCTTCATTTTCGGATCTTGCGGTGAAGCGACAGCGCCTGATCGGCTTCACCAACCTGATTGATTTCGAGACGGCTGCCAATCCTTTCGACGCAGCCTGTCGCAAGCTCGATCTGGCGTTGCCGCTGGATGCCCGTATCTACATGGACGATATGGCGGGGGCGACGAATCTGGATCGCGCTCTCTTTTATCCATATGTCGCCTATTACTTGTTCCCGCGAGAAATAGCGACCAGCCTGGATCGCCCGGCATTGATCACCCGCGACGGTTACGTCGGTCGCGCGGCTGTCTACGCCCAGGAATTGCTCACCAACGGGTTCGATGTGGAACTCAGCGCGCGGTCCGATACCATCAAAGGCAGGCCTTTGCGAGACGATCTTCCGCTCCAGCCTCTGATCAGTCCGCCATGGTTCCGTAGCCGGCTCGATTGGTTGATAGCTTTTTTGCTGCCATTGTTATGCGCCCTTTCGGGGCTCTGGCTGGTTAAGTGGGTGTTCCCGGATTGTTCAAGTTTGCCTCCCATGCAAAGGATCGCTTGCGGTTTCGGTTTGGGAATGATGGCCGTTGCGGCGCTGACGCTGGGCATCAAGCTGGCTGGGTTCTATGGCTGGGGATTGGTGCTGCTGATCACCGCTGCCGGCGCGCTGCTCGCCCTGTGGGAGCAACGCACTAATTTCGCCACCGGCTCTGTCACCGGCATGTATGCCGCGCTTCGAAACCCAATTACCCTGCCGGCGCTGCTGGTTTTTTTCCTGATATTCAGTTGTGCGGGACTACTGGGAATTGTTGAATCCGATGCGGTGGGCGCCTGGATGTTGAAGGCGAAGATTTTTCACCTGAGCACGGGGAGCCAAATTATTCAGTGGTTTTCCCAGCCGCGCCTGGCTCATGCTCACATGGACTATCCAACGCTGGTTCCGGCTCTTCACGCGACGACCTTTGATTCAATCGGGCATGTCGATGAGTATGTCACCAAATTCTGGCCAGCCTGGATGCTGCTACTGCTCTTCCTTGCCTTGTTGTCGCTGCAAGGGGCGCGGCGCCGGTTTTCAGGCTACTCATTTCTGTGCCTGGCATTGCTGCTCCTGCCGGCGACGCGCCAGTATGTGTTGATGGAAGGCGGGACGATGCCAATGGTCTTCTTTGTCACGTGGGGCACCGTGCTGTGTGCCGTCGCAATGCTCGACCAAAACCGCGCGCGGCTGTTGATGGGCCTGGCGCTCCTTTTTGGAGCAGCAATGGCCAAGTTCGAGGGAGCCATCGTCCTGATTGCGGCTACAGGTTCGCTTATTATTACCTTCTGGGGTCGTCGCAAGCCGGCTCCCATGGCTCCGATTTGGCGCACGCTGGGATTCTGTCTGCTGGCGGCATTCCCTTTTGTTTGCCTCCGGCTCCGGATTCCTGCACTGCATTACGAATCGGGTTGGGCCGGTTATGCCTTCTCGCATCTGGGGACGACGCTGTCGAGTATTCCGGGATTTTTATTGATGATGACCGCACGCTGGTTTGTTAGTCCCACATTGGCCGATTGGGAAGCTCAGGGTGGCCATCTCCATTGGATTGGACACTGGGACGGTTTTTCCTCCTTATATAATCATCCGACTCTTGGCATGGCGTGGGTGGCGCTGGGCCTCACACTTCTAACGGTTTGGCAGTACCCGGCGCGACGCCGGCTGGTGTTTTGGCTCTGCGCAATGATTGGAATGATTTTGCTCGGCTTCAGCACCGTCTTTTCGGCGTTCGTCTGCACGATGGACCGGACTCGGGCTCTCGAATATTACACTGCTGAAATCGCCTCCGCCCGATATCTCTTTCCGATCCTTATCGCCTGGGCCGCTGCTGCCGGCGCGTTGCTTTTCTGGCCGGATATTCCGACCGGAACAGGAGGAAACACAGAGACCCGAAGTGCGGTTGAGGTTTAAGCCACCTTGGAGCCATAAGAAAGTGGATCTCACAATCGCTCACCTCAGAACAACAGAAGGAGAATGCGGGGAGTCGTGGAGCGGTGCATTCGCTCACTGCCCGGATAGGCAGTCTACAACAGATGGGAATGCCGCGTTCACGCCGCAGGAGTATGGGTTTTGCACATGGCTGCCGCGTAAAGGCGGCGTTCCGGGGCGATGTGCGCATTCGCGTCGCGGAGTCCGTTAAAACGTTCCGCGCGCCAAATTGTATGAGTGCTGATGCTGCAGGTTCTACGGAAGAACCCGGATCCGCCAGCCAGCAGGATAGGGTTGCTGCAGCGCCATCCCGTAAGAAACGTTTGGTCATGGGATGGCTGTCGGTCGGTATTTCTCTCTTATTTACGGCGTTGCTGATGGAGGTCGGCCTGCGGATCTATTTCCCTTCGGAACTTTCCGTCGTGCAGGATGAACGAAACTTGCTCTACCGTTACGACCCAATCCTCGGCTGGTTTCCAGTCGCCGGCCGCAGTAACCTCTTTCTGGGCACGCGCACAATTAGTGTGGCCCACAACAGCCAAGGGTTTCGGGCCGCCACCGACTATGCTCCTGCGGATAAGCCTGGAATCATTTTCTTGGGGGATTCGTTCGTCTGGGGCTACGACGTCGAATTATCCGAGCGCTTTACGGAGAAGCTTCAGACCAAACATCCCGAATGGAGTATCTACAACTTTGGGGTCAGCGGCTACGGCACCGACCAAGAGTACCTGCTGCTGCATCAACAATTTGATCGGTATCATCCGCGTGTAGTCTTTTTGATGTACGAAGAAACGGATGATGGGGACAATTCCACGAACCACCGATGGGGCTATTACAAGCCGTATGCGACTGTTACTGGTTCGCGTCTCAAAGTCCATGGAATCCCCGTTCCGCGTTCTGACCGCTTTTTCTTTGCGACTCACAAGCTTCTGGTCAGGTCGTACGTCATTCGCCTGCTAGCACTCGGCTATTTCAAGTTAACTGCACCACGCGTTATCCAGAACACTCCTAATCCGTCAGGAGCGCTCGTCCGTGATATCCAAAGATACGTCAGCAGCAAAGATGCTCGCCTGGTGGTCGGGTTGACCTGGCGCAATCCTCCGATGGAACAGATACTAACTTACTTTAAAATTCCCTTTGTTGATTTAAGCACGGACTTGCGGTACTCGGGCAAAGGTTACCATTGGTCAGCCGAGGGCCATTCGTTCGTCGCCGATAAAATTGATGAATTCCTCGCCAAAGGCCGCTTTATGGGCGAATGACGACGTAAGGAGACCTGTAGCCGACGACGTAAGGACACAAACTGTAGGAGACGACGTAAGGAGACTCTGCTCCCAAAACAGACGGCATGGCTCTCCCGATCAGAGACTCCTTACGTCGTCTCCTACAAAATTGGTCGCAGAACGTCCTTTGTAAATATCAGCCACTTACAGCGGCACTCGTGTGCTATTATTCCAGGGTGGCCGAACCGATCAGCCTAAAATGAAAACCGTGCTTGTTACCGGCGCTTACCGGGGTTTGGGATATGAAGTCGCGCGGCAACTTGCGGCGCGTGACTGGAAGGTAATTCTGACGGCGCGTCGGAAAGACCAAGGCGCGGAAGCTGCGGCTAAACTGAAAAACGCGTCATTTCTGCAACTCGATATCACCGATGAGGCAAGCGCGCTGCGCGCCGCCAAACAGGTGCGGAATCTCGACGTGCTGATCAATAACGCCGCAATCATCGCGGAAGCCGACCAGGACATTCTCAGCATCCGGCCTGAAGTGATGGCCAGCACGATCGCGACAAACGCGCTTGGAGCATTGCGTGTCTCGCAGGCGTTTCTGCCGCACTTGCTGCGAAGTTCCGGCGCTCGAATTGTGAACGTTTCAAGCGGAGCCGGCCAACTCAGCGATATGGGCACGTGGTCCCCTGCTTATGCGGCCTCCAAAACGACACTCAATGCGATCACGTGCCTGCTCGCCGCCGCCCTCAAGGACAAACGCATCGCCGTCAATTCCGTTTGTCCCGGCTGGTGCCGCACCGAGATGGGCGGCTCGACTGCCCCGCGCTCGGTCGAGGAGGGCGCGGTCGGCATCGTTTGGCTCGCTGCCGATGCGCCGCAGGAAAAGACCGGCCTTTTTTGGCGAGATAAAGAAATCATTCCATGGTAACACTCACACTGTTGGAGACGACGTGAGAGCCCAAGCCTCAGAAAAGCGGCATGAGGCCAACGAATTGCCCCGAGCGTCCGCAGGGTTCCCCTCTCCTTGGGTGGGAGTAGAGTGAGGGGAATTTCGTTTTCTAACCGCTCATCGATTCAATGAAGTTTCTAAAACGTCCATGAACATCGAGGTTCTTGTTGACGCAGAAGCCGTCGCCAAGAGGGCGGCCCAATTCATCGCCGTCGAAGTTTTCGCGGCGGTTGCGGCGCGCGGCCGCTTCGTGGTCGCGATCAGTGGCGGGCAAACTCCCTGGGAGATGTTGCGTGTTTTGGCCGCTGATCGTCTGCCTTGGAAGAACGTGCATGTGCTGCAAGTCGATGAAAGAGTTGCGCCAGCCGGGCACCCCGATCGTAACCTGACACATCTGCGCGAAAGTCTTGCACAAGCGCCATTGCCACCCAACCAAATCTATCCGATGCCGGTTGAAGAAAAGGATTTGGAATCTGCCGCCGCAACGTATGCGCGAACTCTGCAGCAGGTTGCCGGTTCCCCACCGATCCTGGATCTGGTGCATTTAGGCCTTGGACCCGACGGCCATACGGCATCGCTTGTGCCCGGCGACCCGGTTCTTGATGTCGTCGAGCGAGACCTCGCAATCACTGGCTTTTATCAACAACGCCGACGAATGACGTTAACCTATCCCGTCATTAATCGGTCCCGGCGAATTTTATGGGTGATTACGGGGGCGGAAAAAGCCGCCAGGCTCGCGCGATTACGAGATGGCGACCCTTCGATTCCCGCCGGCCGCATCAGCCAGGAACGCGCGAGTGTGCTAGCGGATCGCGCGGCGGCTTCCATGCTCGGTGGAAATTGACCTCAAACACCTTCGTTAGCTTCGTTTCCGTTTGTAAAAAACTCCTCCTTACCCAACCTCCTGATTCCTCGCCAGGCATGCTGTTACAACCACGAGCCCCTTTTGTAACAAGTGCGGATCGTCAATGTGGGCTATCCTCATATGCGTGCATTTCATCGGTGTTCATCACTTGTCAACCTGTCGCAATAGTTTGAACGTCCGAAGGCGAAGTGCGTCGAAGTGATAATGAATCGGGTTAGAGCCATTTTGGTGGTCGTGACCCCAGCGTTGTTCCTGCTGGCATCCGTCGACTGCTATGGCGCTCCGGACAACAGCTGCAGGTCCGATGTTCTCCGTTGCCTGTTCACGCCGGGAAAATCCGAAAAGGACAAGTCTTCTTCGACCGATAGCGCCTTCGACCAGGCGCTTCGGCGTTGGAGTCGCCGTATAAATATCCAGCCGGCGACTGATGGACTCGCCTCTCCCGCCGACTCAGTTAAAACGCACTTGGGCCGGTCTGAGCTAACGGTTGCTTTTGTCAACGTTGCCAGCACTCGCCCAGAGCTCGCCTCTCGTTGGCAATTTCTTTGTCGGACGGCCTTAGAGCCGCGCGCTCCTTCGTTGGTCTCCTAATTCCGCCTGATTTTCTCGGCATGCCCGTATGGGATGCAGAGGATGCTCGGGTCGGCTTACGCCTTATTCAAACCGCCGCATGCGGTCGTGACCAGACTTTAACCAAAATATTTTTCACGAAAGAGACCTACGAAAATGAAGATCATCGTTCGTTATTGGGGCCTTAAACAACGGCCCATTTGGCAGGAATTGATTGAAACACAATTGAAGAAACTGCAGAAGCTCGCCGCCATAGCGACGGCTCGGGTGAATCTTGAATGGCAGGCCGACGTCAAACCTGCCTTCCGGGTGCTGACCCAATTGGAGGTGCCTGGCCCTGATTTCCACGCGGAAGCCAGTGATCACACGCTCCCGGCCGCCCTGGACAAAGTCATCAAAAAACTTGAAAAGCAAATCCGTTCGCGAAAAAACCGGCGGACGGATAAGTGGAAAACCAACGTGCAACTGGGACCTAATCCAGGCCGCTCTGCGCCTGGTTTGCTTGGTTCAAGGGCATGAACGCTGCCTTGTCGCGCAATCAGGCTTATGAAAACAGAAGTTGCAGCACAGCGCGCGCGCAAGTTTCTGCTGGCGGCTAGGCAATACCTCTCGTTGCATGAAGGAAGCAGAACGATTCTGATGATTAGCAACGATGAGGAGTTGGACACCAAGCTGCGGTCGTTTGCGAATAGGATCGGGCTCCTGTTGATTAGGGCGGAGCGTACCGCGGGCATAGTTGC
>DATJGF010000230.1:0-16162 GCA_035495315.1 Candidatus Limnocylindrales bacterium | reverse complement strand
AAAACCCCAGCCGGGCGCTAGTAGGGCGATTGAATGAATAGAGAAGTCCAGTTGATAGTTGGTCCGTCGGGTCTTTACCTTTTCGCAAGAGGCGCCTCTTTCCCGGATTCTCTCTCCCGGCACGACTGATCTACGACCGTTTAAGCGATGAAACGTTTAGTTCACTGGAGTCGCGCTTGGCTAAGTGGATTGCTGGCGATAACGCTCTCGAGCATGCTGCAACAGCATTTGCTGGCTGCGACTGCAGCGCTGGTCGGGTGGAGTGAGGTGGGGATCCATGAGACGGACGGCAGCGATGTATCGGTGTATTCGTTAATGCCACCCTACAGCACGATACACGCTCAATTGGTGGTGGGCGGCCTTTTGGTTACCAACCCGGCTGGACTGGCTGTCACCTACCAAGCAGTGGCGGATTCCACCGGCTCGATCAATTCGACCTCGCAAGGCAAGGGCAATTTTTACCAATACGCGCAAGCGCTGTATGGAGTTGCGCTCGGAGCGGATCAAGGGCTGGCAGGGTTCGGGATGCCCGGGCCGAACAATCAGCCCCAGGCGATGACTTTTGATCCAGCGCAAAACTGGTTCACAGCGCAGGGAATTCCTGTGACGCCCTACGACGATCAAGGACGCAAAAACAAGTTTCCGATGATGCGGCTGGTGGCGCGTGGCAGCGCCAATAACGTGCTGGCAACGACCGACATTACGCTGCCGGTCACAGACGAAATGGACTGTCGAGCCTGTCATGCCTCCGGTTCTTCGCTTGAGGCTCGGCCGCCCGAAGGTTGGGAGTGGGCAGCCGACCCGGTGAAGGATTACAAGCTCAATATTCTGCGGAGCCACGACGATCATCAGTTAGGTACTAAGCTGTACGCCCAGGTACTAAGCGCGGTGGGTTATAACACGGCGGGTCTGGTGGCCACTGTAAAGGAGGATGGCAAACCGGTATCCTGCATCCTTTGTCATGCGACGGGTCCAATCCCCGGCACGGGTGTCACTGGCGTGCGGCCACTAACTCCCATCATGCACACAAAGCATGCTTACGTGACTGATCCAAAGACGGGCGGGCTTTTGACCTTTAGCACGAACAGCGCCGCGTGCCTGCTGTGCCACGCCGGGCCGGAACAGCAATTTGTGCGCGGTGTTCACCACAACACTGTAAATGCTGACGGCTCCTTAGCGATGCAGTGCCAGAACTGTCACGGTTCAATGACCGTGGTCGGCGCTCCCGGGCGAAAAGGGTGGGTTGATGAGCCCGCGTGCCAGAGTTGTCATACCGGCACGGCAACCAGAAATGCTGGCTCCCTTCGTTATACGACCATCTTTGATGGCTCGGGGCAGCTACGCCAGGCGGTTGATTCCACCTTTGCGGCCCAGACCAACTCTACTGTTGCGGCCCTTTCGCCTTTCCAAACCTCCGCAGGCCATGGCGGGCTGAAGTGCGCTTCGTGCCATGGGGCGCCGCACGCGGAACTGCTCAGCTTGCAGGCCAATGACAATGTGCAAAATCAAAAATTGCAGGGAGCCACGGGGATTTTGACTAGTTGCGTTGCCTGTCACACTAATACACCATCCTCCCAGTTGGGAGGGCCACATGGGATGCATCCGGTCGATGCGCGATGGGCTTCGAATCACGGCGAAGGTTTCGGGCGCACTTCGTGCCAGGCTTGTCACGGGACCGATTACCGAGGCACGGCGCTTTCCTGGGCACAAGCCGATCGCATTTTTGGTGCGATCGGGACACAGCATTTCTGGCCAAAATTCCAAGCCGGCTGCTATACGTGCCACTTCGGCCCGGACGGTACTGATGTCCCCAACACAAACGTCGCCCCAACTGTAGTCAATGTCGCCGCGTCGACCTCAGCCGAAACTCCCGTGCAAATTAATTTGGCCGGCTCAGATGCCAATGGAACTGCGCTGAGTTTTCGGGCCGTCTCCCAGCCTCTTCATGGCACCGTCAGCGTGAGCGGAAAGGTTGCCAACTACTTTCCAGGGCCGGGCTTCGTTGGCATCGATTCCTTTACTTACGCCGCGTGGGATGGCTCAACCGATTCAAATCTTGGCACGGTTAATCTCACGATTACTCCAGGGCAATGCGTCTTAACACTGAGCACGCTGGTCCCCACGGCCGATTTTCCTAATGTTCCCGTACCGTTCCGTGCCGCAGGGTTGCTCTCGAAGTGTGCTGGCGCAATCAGTTATGATTGGGATTTCGGCGATGGGACAGCGCACGGTAACGGGACCAATGTCGCACACGTTTATCCTGCCGCCGGTGATTACAATTGGAGCCTGACCGCGACCGGGAGTGGCATTAGTCAGACCGCGAGCGGGGTTCTGACTATTAGTCCGACGCTTGGCCCGCCGCTGGTGCTTACTCTTACCTGGCTTGGGTTCATGGTCGAGGTATCTTGGCCGGTCGATACGATACCGACTTCGCTGGAGGCGTCGACCGATCTAGCCGAACCGTATTCCTGGCAAATGGACCTCGATCCAGTCTTCTCCGACGGGATAACTAACAATGTTTACGTTTTAGTGACCTCGGATACCCAGTACTTCCGAGTGCGTCGAGTCCCGTAATCAATAATTTCAGTAGTCCATATCCGAAGCTCGCAAAACCGATACGACATATGCACATCCGAATCCAAAAAGCTCCCGCGTTGGTGTTGGCTGCCGCGTTGCAGGTCGTTCCCGTTGCGCGTGTCGCCACTGTCAACCAAGTGATTGCTCCAAGTGGCTTTGCCATCGTGTTCCGTTGGGTGGCAGGCGCCGTGGCCTTGTTGGGCAGTTACCATGCGGTTTCCGGGGCGTCTGCGGCAATCGCGGGGCTGGCCAATCTGAATCCGCCAGGACCAGTGACTACGAATGCGACTGGAACCGTTGGCAAATCATTTGCCTACCGGATCGTCGTCACTAATCCCGGAGTTAATTCCGCGCAGAATTATTTCAACGCCTATCCGTTACCACCGGGGCTCACCATCAATACCAACATTGGGGCAAACAACGGAAATGGCTACATTCTCGGTACCCCCACGACTGCCGGTGTGTATTATCCGGTCACACTCGTCGCCGGTAACGCCAATTATGCCGGAGTGGTTACGCTGGACGTGATGATAACCATCAGCGGCAGTGGCGGTACTTCTCCACCGACAGTCACTGTGACACCGCTAACCCAAACGGCTGTCGCGGGAACCAACGTTACATTTACCGCGACGGCGACGGGTACTGCGCCGCTGACGTATATTTGGAAATTTGGTGGCACAGCGATAGTCGGCGGCACCAGTTCCAAGCTTCAATTGACTAATGTCCAAACCAATAACGCAGGGTCATACACGATTACCGTGACCAATTCGGCGGGGCAGGCTTCCGCATCGGGAAGCCTCACCGTTGAGGTGCCGCCGTCCATTATGTCGCAGCCGCAAAGCGTTACGGTGACAAACGGCAATTCTGCGCAATTCTCCGTCGCGGCTGCCGGTATTCCAGCCCCGACGTTCCAATGGAAGTTGAACGGAACCAATTTGGCTGGGCAAACTCAATCAACGCTTACGATTCCGAGTGTGCAAGCCAACGATGCCGGAACTTACACGGTGGATGTCAGCAACACAGCCGGCACTGTGACGAGTCAGCCCGCCCAACTCACCGTTCAAGTTTCCAGTTCGACTCCGTTGTCGCTGGCCAATTTGCAATGGACAGGAACGAGCTGGAGCTTTTCTGTTTCTGGGCCTACGCAAACCAGTTACGTCATTTGGACCTCGTCCGACCTGGTGAATTGGAGCCCGCTGCAAACGAATTTTTCTGCCAGTGGGACAATCCAGGTGAACGACCCGAGTTCCGGGGCTACTACACGGTTTTATCGGGCCACTTTGAGCCCATAATCTTCAAGGAACTCCTCGGTTAGTACTCTGCGAAAAGAAACCACCATCAACGTGAACCGGTTTAACACGCGGAATCGCTCGGAACGATGCACCGACGAGAGCAGGAGTGGACGGAACTCGTACTTGTCTAACCCTCCTCCTCATGAACCGCAGTGTGAAAAGGCCTCCTCTCCCCAGCCCTCTCCCTCGGTGGAGGAGAAGGAAAAGACGCCAAGCGCGTCCGCGGGTCATGGGTTCAAAGCGCGAACGGTCTTGCTTTCGGCGAATTCTCTCTTCGCCCGTTCCCTCCAGAGGAGGACCGGGCAAACGCTAAGCTGCGTTTGTGCATTTCGTAATGCAGGGGTCCCGGGGGCTGAGTCTCCTTACGTCGACTACTATAAATTGAAAGGGGGAGCTACTAAACGACTCGGTGGGTTAGGGCTCGCGATCACACTTTACCTGGTTCGGCTTAACCGCGTCTCGGCGGCAGATCACGTCGATTATCGGTTTGAAAATTACCAGGAAGATAACGGGCGTATTGGGGTGGACACGCACACCTGGTTATTCGAAAAAAAGATCACCTCGTGGCTGACTTTGCGAGGTGATGCGGTATACGACGCGATTGCCGGGGCGACACCCATCGGCGCCCCGCCAGCCTCGGAAATCAAAACCCTGAATCCGCCGACTCCGCCGCCAACTCCGTTGGAGACGACGGTTCCGACGGCGCATATGCAGGATACCCGGTGGGCGGGTTCGTTGAGTGGCGAATTGACTTTCGGCCCACATCACATCACGCCGCAATTCTCCTACAGCACCGAACATGATTATACCTCATATGGGACGGCGCTGAATTACTCGCTCGATCTGAACCAAAAGAATACCACTTTGAATTTAGGCTGGGCGCACGATTGGGACACGGTTATCTCGGGTACTTACCTGACCCAGGAGCAACCGAAGGACACCGACCATATACTGATCGGTATTAACCAACTGCTCAGTCCCAAAACCGTGCTGACCGCCAATTTCACGTTCAGGAACAGTCACGGTTACCTCAATGATCCCTACCGGGGGGTGCTCTTTCAGGATTATCCGCAATTCGATCTGAACAAGCCGATCCTGTTTCCGGAAAAGCGCCCCAATTTTCGGCAGAGCTACTTGGGTTTCGTGTCGCTGACGCAGTTCATAACGCCGTTGCATGGGAGCATCGAAGGGGCCTATCGCTATTCGTACGATACCTATGACATTTCGGCTCATACGATCAATTTGAGTTGGCATCAGAAAATTATCAATCGCGTGCTGCTCTCGCCGTTCTTCCGGTACTACCGGCAGACCGCTGCGAGCTTTTACGGCACCCAATTCCCCGGCGACCCCTCCAACCCATTTGACCCAACACCAATTCCTACGTATTATTCTGCCGATTATCGCCTGTCGAAGATGGAGACTTTCTCGGTCGGGGTCGATCTCAGTGCGAAAATCACGGAGTGGTTCTCGGTAAATGCCAGTTACATGCGCTACGCTATGTATGGGCTCGACAATGTGACCTCTTCGAGTGCCTATCCCAAGGCTAACGTCGTCACCATCGGGGCAAGCATATGGTTCTGACCTCGCCAGACTCCACCAGGACCGTTTACGAGCGCGTAAAGCGCTCGGCGCAGACGAGGGTCAAAAGCACCTGGTACCAACTCACCTTCCAGGCCATGAACACGCTTTGCCGCGTGAATTTTTCGACGGCCAATTCCAGCCTGGCGCGAGACTTTCAGGAAGAAGTGATTCAATGGATTTCCTGGTTTGAGGCGCGCTATTCACGCTTCATTGAAGACAGCCTGATTGGCCAGATAAACGCCGCCGCTGGTTTGCATTGGGTCGACGTCGATCCGGACACCGACGCACTGTTTAATCTGTGCCAGGAAATGATCTTCTTCACGCGCGGCGTCTTCGACCCGACCTCGCTTCCATTGATCCGGCTGTGGAATTGGAAGGCGAAACCGCCAATCGTACCGGATGATGACACCATCAAGCGCGCTCTGGACCTGGTCGGCTGGCGCAAAATTCAGCGGCGCCCGGGAGGAATTTTCCTACCGCAAAAGGGGATGTGTATCGATCTGGGGGGAATCGGGAAGGAATACGCAGTCGATCGCGTGCTCATGCTGGCGCTGCAACGAGGCATTCCGGACGTGCTGGTTGATTTCGGCGCGGACGTACGCGTGCATGGTCAATCTCCTGAAAAAGGCACCTGGCATATCGGATTGGAGGATCCGAAAAACCCAGGACACGTCTGGATTGGGGTGGCGGTGATGAATCACGCAGTCGCGACCTCCGGAGATTACCTGCGCCATTTCGTGCATAATGGCCGGCGCTATGGCCATATCCTCGACCCCCGCACCGGATACCCGGTGAACAATGGTGTCCTATCAGCTTCCATCATCGCACCCCACTGCACTTATGCCGGCATTGTTTCGACCGCGGTCTGTGTGCTCGGGCCCAAAGAGGGGGCCGACTTGATTGCGCTTTGCCCGGGAGTCGAAGGTTGCATCAACACCGAATCCAACCGTTACCAATCGAAAGGTTTTTATGCATACACAACGTCGTGAAAATAGGCCGTGCCTGGAAACCGCTGAAGCGGTTCGCGGCGTTCCAGCACCAGCGATCACCCCGCTAAAGCGGGGTGTTAATGAGAGTGTGCGAGATTCCCGCCGACTGCTCATCCCACCAGGCCTAACGCTTTCATTAACATCCAACTTCTGCCCAAGCCATGCAGTTTCACAGAAGCCAACGACGGAAATGAAGGCACAGCTACCGCATTCTCAGTTCGTTGGCGGATCATTAGACGCTCACTTTATGGTGAGCTCCAACGGCAAAATCCGAAGCAATGACGTTCCTTCCGGGCTCTTCGTTTCCTTCTGTTCAAGTCTGCATGGATCCGGCTTTAGTTGGATGGGACGTGCGTGCTGGGCGGTCCAGAACTGTTTCAACAGTTTACCTCGGGTTCTCCATTTGGTTCCGATGCCTGGCTTGCTCGCCAGCATTGTCATTCTGGCTGCCAACGCTTTTGCCGGTGTGAAAACTGGTGAAACCTTTCCTGATCTCACTAGCTTCAAACTCGAAGGGAAATTGCCCGAAACCGCCAAAGCCAAGGTGATCATGGTCGACTTCTGGGCTTCCTGGTGTGAGCCGTGCAAACAGTCATTTCCAGTGATGGAAGACTTGCACCAGCGCTACGCCAAAGAGGGGTTGATTATTATTGCGGTGAATGTGGATGAAAACCGCGCGGACATGGATGAATTCCTGAAGAAAAACGCGGTAACTTTCGCCATATTGCGCGACGCGCAGCAAAAGCTGGTTGAACTGACCGGAGTGGCGACTATGCCCAGCTCTTTTCTGATCGATCGTGAAGGCAAGGTTCGTTTTATGCACAATGGTTTCCGGGGCACGGAAACGAAAAAGAAATACGACGAAGAGATTCAAAGCATGTTGAAATAGCTTATGAAGTCTCGCATCAACTTTGCATTCATCAGCTTCGCAGCCGTGCTCCTCGCGACGGGTTGTCAGAATGTCAAACCCTGGCAGCGCGGCACGCTGGCGGATATCAGCATGCGCGCGGATCGCGACCCGCTTGGCGCGGCGCTAAATGATCACATTTTCTTTTCGCGCGAAGCCGCCACGGGTGGACAGGGGGTAGGCGGGGGCGGCTGCGGCTGTAATTGAAACAATGCTTAACGAGTGTCGAGTGCGGAGTGTGGGATGCAGGATGAGGCCACTTGTGGGCGCAGTTCTGCTCGCTGCTCTTTTGCTTCTGGTCGAGGCTTATGCGGACACTCCTTCCAGCCCTTTCATCGTCAGCGCTTCGCTGGCCTCATCCAATGGCGCTCCTCGGGTGACCTTTTTTTTCGGTATACCACCCGAACATGTGCTCTACGCCGAACGCCTTTCCTTCCAGACTGAAGATGGCCAGTTCTTAAAGCCGGTATCAATTCCTGATCCGGTCTTGCACCATGATGAGGTCAGTGGCCAGGACAAAAAGGTTTATGATCATGCATTCTCCGCTGCATTGGAGTTCAATTCAGCTCTCCCGCGCACGCTAATCGTCAAGATGCAGGGTTGCAGCAATTCTGCATGCTATTTCCCCGAACGCCGTGCTTTCTCGATGACTTCTGCCGGTTTTGTTCCAAAAGCCAGTGATAATCCAGCGACCGAAAGTGCTACACCGTCGCTCGCCGAAGCTAAGGCGGTTATCAACACGACTGGCTTTAAAGTCGCTGCGCGCCAGAGCGGTTATGTTCCCAAGAAGGCCTTCGTGGCTTTTCTTGAAGGTGCGCGCCATGGCCAGGCGACGAGCCCCGATGCCATCACCAAGTTCAATCAGCTTGGTCCTTTCGTTTCCCTTCTGCTTATTGTCGCCGGCGGCCTTGGTCTGAATCTGACACCGTGTGTGCTTCCGCTGATTCCGATTAACCTCGCGATTATCGGGGCAGGCGCGCGCGCGAGTTCTCGCCGGCGCGGTTTCGCGCTGGGGGGTATTTACGGCGCCGGGATGGCGTTGGTTTACGGCGTTTTAGGACTAATCGTTGTGCTGACCGGGTCAAAGTTCGGTGCGTTGAATTCTTCCATTTGGTTCAATGTGGGTATCGCGGTGGTCTTTCTAGTGATGTCTCTCGCGATGTTCGACGTCATTACCGTGGATTTCTCAAGGTTCCAAAGCGGAATGGGTGGCGCGCGCTCTTCCGCCAAAGGCCCGTACGTCCTCGCATTGAGCATGGGTGTAATGGCGGCCCTGCTGGCTGGCGCATGTGTCGCGCCGGTGGTCATTTCCGTTTTGCTTCTCGCGGCGCATCTGTATGGCAAGGGCGCAATGCTAGGGTTGCTATTGCCTTTTCTCCTTGGCGTGGGCATGGCGTTGCCGTGGCCTTTTGCCGGTGCAGGTTTGAGCTTTCTTCCCAAGCCGGGAAAATGGATGAAGTGGGTAAAATATTCATTTGGCGTCCTGATCCTGCTGTTTGCTGGCTATTATGGCCACCTGGCGCTGGGAATTTTACAAAACGACGAAGGGCTCCTCGTGCGCGCGACCACTTCCAGCCAAGCTGGCACTCAATCGACTGAATCGGATGTCGCCCTCGCCAAAGCCCTTGAGGAGGCGCGCGCTCAGCACCTGCCCGTGTTCATTGATTTCGGTGCCAGTTGGTGCAAGAACTGTGTCGCTATGGACTCCACCGTATTTCCCACTTCGGACGTCAAACAGCAGCTCGAGAAATTTGTCGTCGTTCGCTACAACGCCGAAAAACCGAACGATCCCCCGGCAAAATACGTTCTCAACCAATTTGATGTGATTGGTCTACCGACTTACGTCGTTTTGTTACCCGACAACTGAACTCGCGGCGTAGTTGAGCCGCTTTCCGCCTGCACCGTTCAAGGTTCAACAAATCTCACCACCTGTTCGATTGCCCAGGAGCGAGAATGAGGAGGAGAACGATCCGGTTTATGGTCGTGTTGGAACGTTTTGTCCGTACAACGAATATCCCACTTTGCGGCTGGCGGCGATCGTTTCGGCGTAAGGAGTATCGGCTATGTCAACGAATCCGATTTGGTAATTCTCTTCATCGTACACCCGGCCGGTGACTGGCTCGTCCTGATATTGAAACCAGTGGCAGCCGACAAATTGGGGGTGATGCAACGCACCGCGGACATAATCAATGTAGGCGTTTGCGCGGGCATTTTGATCCGCTACGGGGACCAGTCCGGTATGGAACATACCGCGGTCGAGTGCGCCGAAATGAAACTCGCCAATCAGCAACGGCACATCGGCTCCCCCATTAAACTGAAAATCGGCGACGCTTCGGCGGTACAAATTATAACTGACCACATCGCAGTACTTGGCCGCTGCGGCAGCTGCTCGCGCATTCACCCAGGCGAAGCGGCAGCCCAGGTAAAGCTGGTTGGGAGCGACAGCTTTGATAGTGTCGCGAAC
Organism: Candidatus Limnocylindrales bacterium; assembly: GCA_035495315.1. Lineage (GTDB taxonomy): Bacteria > Verrucomicrobiota > Verrucomicrobiia > Limisphaerales > UBA8199 > DATJGF01. Next base: position 6,352 of record DATJGF010000230.1, on the reverse strand, counting down.
CGTTTTGAAATATTGCTCGGCGATCCTGGTATAAAAGGCCCCCAGGTCCGCCTCTGCCTTCTCTTTCGACGGCGGTTCGCGATTTTCGAGCAACGCCTGCCAGGACTCGTTGGTAGTGGCCCAGGCGCTATTCAGATTCGAGATTTCACCATATTGCACCTTGAGCTGATCTACGAACGCCCGTTTGCAGGCCTGATCCGCGGGAGATCTCAGCGCCGCGAACGCTAGCGACAGCTCGTCGCCCCACGACATTTCGTTGTCCGAAAAGTAGCCGATACACCAGGGGTCGCTGGCGCTTGTAGCCTTCTTCCTTTCCATCCCGCGGCGCAAGCCAGCTGCGAAGGAGGGATCAAACACATCCGGGAACTTACCCCAATAACCTTCGCTCCCCTGGATCATCCGCGCGCCGCTTGACCCGATCGCATCAGTGTATGGGGTTTGGCGCCGGCGCACCGTTTTTTGGTCTGACCAGTTGCCGATCGTATTGAGGCCCCAACTGCGCAGACGTTGATGTATCACCTGCGGATAAATTGTACTCCAATCCTTCCCATACTTGCGGCTCAGATTCGCGCCGGCAAAAGAGAACGAGCGCGGGTTGCGACCTGCATAATGCCCCTTCAAAACGCGCCCGCTGGAAAGGAAACTAGCAAACAGAGGCTCTGCCGCGGGAGAGTGTTCGAACCATGTGTCGCGCTGGTCGATTGGGGTGGAATCGAGCATGCCGACGCAATCAATGCCGTGCGAAAAAAACAGTCGCCCCTCCGGGTCCACCAACCACCATTTGCCACTCACCTTTTGCGTTCGGAAAAATCCGCTCGCGTTCAGACTCGGTCCTTTCTTCCAGCCTCCGTATTTGTCCCAGTCCGGTGGGCCTGGATGCTTTTGAAGTTCGGCTTTCTCCGATTCGCGCCTCGCGTTTAATTCGGCGGCAGTGTGCGCCTTGTCGGGCCAGGATTTATGGCGATACTGGCCCAGCTCATCAATGAAGGGGAAAAAGTCAGCTGCATCAGAGATACAAGCGGTGGGAGCGACGTATGTTCCTCGAGCTTGGATTTGCCTGATTTCAAAGCTGTGGTCAGCCGAAGGCTTGCTAACGAAGATAAGGAGCTGAGTGATATTCGTTGGATCCACTGTCCCGCTGCCTCCCACCGCTACTGGATATCCCCTCATCCCGAATAGTGTGCCATTCAGATTGTCTCCGGCAGCCCGTTTCAAGGGCACACTGATCGTATCTACCGCACCCGGCGCCAGCCGCATTGATGCGGTAACGCAATGGTCGGTACCATCGGCTCGGGGATTATCGATGCGGCAATAAATTGACGCTTCGTTCGTGCCGCTGTTCCGAACCGTTACCGCGACGGCAGCATACGCCGATAGATCCCAAGAACCGGAAGGGCAGGGCAGGGTGACGCCCGGCCAGGATTGTTCGTGTCCGGTTTCCACTCGCAACGCGGCACCGGGTATCAGGCTGATCTTCGCATCGGTCCGGAGAATCTTCTCGAGATCGAATCCGGATTTTGAAGGCAGCAAATCGATATCTGCGCCCGAAGATGGGGTGAGGGAGTTGGCGCTTACCGCAATGCTCAGGTATACGGCGAGGTTTGAAGCGGTCAAAAACAGGGAATCGTAGATCCTTCTCATGATGAGTTCGACGTTAGCCGTGACATCGGCAGATTGACAAGTTTGGAACGGAAGGTTCGAGCTTCAGCGCAGCGTTGAATGAAAAAGCGCTGCCGGCGAAAGGGACCAGCAGCGCAGGAATGCAGCAGAGACTCCCAGGGGAGTTAAAATACCTCGGCCTTCAAGCCCGTTGTTTGCCGCACCGTTTGTGCAATGCGCGACAGGACACGCAGGGGTAAATGACCGCATTGTGAATTGGCGGAGGGCCGGGTGGCCGAATAGATTTGAACCAGTGAAATATCCGCGCCGGCGTCCTTAAGCTCGAGTAAACGCCGGGCATATTGCTCGATTTCTTCAAGGGGGGGTTCTTCGCCGTCAATTGCAGGGAAAAGACTCTGGATGACGATGGGACGCTGACGCCCGATCAATAGGAGATTCGAGAGCACTTTTTCCAGCGGAATTTCTGAGCAGTTTACCTTGTTCACATAGGCCTGGGTGCCGCCATCCAGTTTTGCCCAGATCTCGTCACTCATCGTAAAGGATTTTAGCCCTTCCTGGACATGGGGCAGATCGAGGCCCGTCGCGTTGGTAATCAAAACCAGCTTGAAAAACGGAAACCCACCCAGGGCGCGAACATGCACGACCGCTTGCAACGCCTCCGCGAACTTGGGGGAAAGGGTCGGTTCACCATCTCCACTCAAGGCGACGTGCCGCAGTTGGAGCAATTCGTCCGGCAACGAATGGTACCAGGGGCGTTCGCGCAACCGACCGGCTCGCACCATCGCGAGGGTTTTCCTCAATTCCGCTGCCATCAAATCAACGTCCAGTTGCTCCCGGGCTTCTCCATTGCGGTGCACTTCACAATACACGCAATTGAAATTGCAGTTTTTGTCGGGGTTCATGTTTACCCCCACCGACAGGCCGCGTGCGCGCGCCGAGACCACCGCGTAAACGAAATGGTTATCGAGAAAATCGCGAGGGCAGCCAAAGGCGGTTTCCGGTGAGCTGCTGGCAATTGCGGTGTGGTTGGACCGCACTGAATTCCGTTTCTTTCCTGGTTCGGCCAGGCCGTTGATATGTCCAGTGACTTCTTCCACAATGTCTATCATCAAATTAGAGTTCAAGCCTCCGGCCTACTACACGACCCTTGTCAAAAGATGGACATTTTTTGACTCTACTAATGACAGTTATCAGCTATGCAGAGTTGCTGATTCCGAGTCACCCCGGAGCTTTACAGGTTTGCTGCCAGGCCTACACCGGAGTTCGAAGTTCGAGGAATTGTTCGAAGCGGTTCAAATCCACCTTTCGGGCATTTACTGCAAGGATCACATCACTACAATCCGTTCATGCCTAAACCATCTCATCGGAATTGCTTACGCCGCCGACTCGGATTGGTCATTTCGGCGGTAATTATCCTTTCCAGGCCATCGCTGCAGGCAGAAAGCTCGTCGGCAGTTACAAACGCTACGCGAGAGTTTGTCGCGCAGAAGCGCTTTCTCAACCTGCCGGTAAAGAATGGCGCAACCGCACGTCATTTAAAGCTATTGGTTGATGGCCACTTGGAGCGTTTCTTCGACATTGAACTGGCGGAGGGGCAACCCGATTGGTGGGCATTCATCGAGCTCACCGAGTGGAAAGGGCACAGGGTCGTCGTCGAGGCTGAAGGAGTGGCGCCGCAATCCGCGGGGTTCAAAGCCATTGAGCAAAGTGACAAGGTAACCGGGGCTGAAAATCTTTACCGCGAGCCGCTGCGCTCTCAGTTCCATTTCTCGTCAAAGCGCGGTTGGAATAACGATCCCAATGGCTTGGTTTACTTCAACGGTGAGTATCACCTGTTTTATCAACATAACCCGTTTGGCTGGAACTGGGGCAATATGCATTGGGGACACGCGGTCAGTCGCGACCTGGTTCATTGGCAGGAGCTAGGGGAGGCGCTGGCACCTGATAACTTGGGGCCGATGTTCAGCGGCAGCGCGGTAGTTGATTGGCGTAACACCAGCGGTTTGGGTACGCCAGGACACCCGCCGCAAGTCCTCCTTTATACGGCTGCTGGAAATCCTTCTGTTCAATGTCTCGCTTCGAGCGTCGATGGACGCCGCTTTACGAAATTCTCTGGCAACCCGGTCGTGAAGCAATTGACGAGCGGCAATCGCGACCCAAAAGTGTTGTGGCATGAGCCATCCGGCCGGTGGATCATGACTCTCTACGTGGAAACTAATAAAGTCCACACCATACATTTTTTCACTTCGCGCAACCTGAAGGACTGGACCTTGAGCAGCACAGTCGATGGTTTCTTTGAATGCCCGGATTGTTTCGAGCTGGCAGTCGATGGCGATTTCAAGCAGCGCAAATGGGTGCTCACGGCCGCCAGCAGCGAGTACATGGTTGGCCACTTCGATGGCACTAGTTTCGCTCCCGAAACCCCGAAATTGCCCGGTCACACCGGCCAGGGTTATTACGCTGCCCAGACTTTTAGTGATATCCCGCCCGCGGATGGACGTCGTATCCGGATTGGTTGGCTACAGGCAGCTTCGCCAGGCATGCCGTTCAACCAGGCGATGTCGATCCCGGCTGAGTTGAGACTAGTCAGTACAGATGACGGCCCTCGGCTTTCCTGGAATCCGGTCAAAGAGCTTGAGTCCTTGCGCAAGGGATCGGTTGCCATCAAAAACATCCGGTTAGAGCCCGAGGGCCCAAACCCGCTCCAAAAGGCCAAAGCGGAATTAGGCGAATTGCAGGCTGATTTTGACCCCGGCGAGGCAAAGATTGTATTCGCAGTTCGGGGCGCGACGATCGTCTACGAGGGCAAAACGCAGGACTTGTGGGTAAACGGACATCGCAGTCATGCCCCGTTGCGGGAAGGCCGGCAGCAACTGCGGATCTTTTGCGATCGCACTGTGCTGGAAGTGTTCGCCAGCGATGGTCTGACCTATGTCCCCATGCCATTCATACCCAAAACGAGCGATGTGGGCTGCAGCGTCCGAGTCGAGGGCGGGTCGGTGCCGGTGCGTTCACTGATGTTGCATGAGCTCAAATCGTGCTGGCGATAAAGAAATCCAATGAAGGCCAATAGATGCTAAACATAAGGCAAGGAATGTGAGGCGGGTTGGTGGGGTGCTGGCTGAAGATTGCTATCGGCATGACAACCGCAGCTCGAACCGGGTCGGTGCTGGCGCTACTGAGCGTAGTCTTTGTTGGTTTATTGTTCATTTTCCTCGCCGATCCCTGGGGTCATCCGGCCCAATCGGCGCCGATCCCCTTAGTTGACACCAACTTCATCAGCACGGCGACCGCGCGTGTTTCGGCAGCCGACCTGGTGAAGTCGGGAGGGGATACCTCGGATCTCGAGTGCTATGCCTGTCATGAGAAGAACAAACCCCTGAAATTGACCTTTGACGCGGAAGGCAACGTCATTGTTCCCAAGGAGCACAGCGAAGTGGTGATGGCTCATGGACGTCACCACCGCAACAATAATTGTTTTAATTGCCACGACGAAACCAATTTGGAATCGCTGCAGACACGCGACGGGCGGCACTTGAAGCTGATCGAAAGCCCGGCCCTGTGCGGTAGCTGCCATGGACCGACGTACCGCGACTGGGAGGCCGGTGTGCATGGGCGCACGAGCGGCTACTGGAAACGCGACCTTGGATCAATCGACCGCAAGGTTTGCACTTCCTGTCACAATCCGCATTCCCCCGCCTTTCCCGCCCGGGCCCCAGCTCCGGGCCCGCACCCCCTTCACCCGGCAGCCCATACGGGAATCGAAAGGCCTGCTTAAATGTCCGACCCTGCTTCTCAATCGACAGAACGAAACAGTGGAACTTCACGACGCGATTTTTTACGCACGTCGGCGGTTCTGACGTCCGGCCTTGCGGCCCTGGCGGCGAGCCTGGCACCACTACGCGAGATAGGAAAATACACCTCGGTGGAGCAATTTCTGCAAAAGCACTACAAGGAGTTGTCGCCTCAGGAAATGCAGCAAGTACTGGATCGCATCGCCCGGGAAGTCGAGCAGCAGTATCACGTTCGGCCAACGGTGAAGGATTACAGGCCGATGGACGGCGTGGAGTTTGTGTATTGCCTGAATCTCACGCGCTGCATCGGGTGCCGCAAATGCGTTCATGCGTGTGTCGCGGAAAACAACCAATCGCGCAACCCGGAGATTCAATACATCCGCGTGCTAAAGATGCCGCACGGCTCGCTCGACTTGGAGAAAGGGGATCACAACTACGCTACGGCATCAGTTCCGGAGAAGGGTTTCTTCTACATGCCGATTCAGTGTCAGCAATGCAAGAACCCGCCGTGCGTCAAAGTCTGTCCGGTGAAAGCCACCTGGCAGGAACCCGACGGCATCACAGTGATTGATTATGATTGGTGTATCGGCTGTCGTTATTGCGAAGCGGCTTGCCCGTACTTCGCTCGGCGCTTCAATTGGACTAAACCCTCAGTCCCCGCGGACCGCCTCAATCCCAATATGTCGTATTTGGGAAATCGTCCACGCCGACAGGGAGTAATGGAGAAATGCCATTTCTGCATTCAACGGACGCGGGTGGGCAAATACCCAGCCTGCCTGGAGGTGTGCCCGGCGGGAGCGCGCAAATTCGGGAACGCTCTAGATCCGGAGAGTGAGGTGGCGTACATCCTGAAAAACAAGCGCGTTTTCATCCAGTTAAAGGAGGAGCTCGGTACCTCTCCACGTTTCTTTTACTACTTTGATGTATGAGCCTGGCGG
>DATJGF010000229.1:0-178021 GCA_035495315.1 Candidatus Limnocylindrales bacterium | reverse complement strand
GGCGTCGCTAAAGTATGGCGAACCGGCTCGTGGCAGGAGGTCGGCACGTTGCGCGGGCATTTACTGGGCGTGCATGGCCTGGCCTTTTCCGCAGATGGCCGACGGCTGGTCACGGGGAGCTCCGGCAATGAAACCGCCAAGGTGTGGGACCTCGCGACCATGCAGGAGGTATTGAACCTGTCAGGCCCTGGCGATTTGACGTTTTGGTTGGGTTTCTCTCCCGATGGCCGGACTTTGCTGGGGCTGGGAATAAGCTCTGGGGTTAGGTGCTGGTATGCGCCGTCGATCGCAGAAATACCACTATGAACCTTGTAGGAGACGACGTAAGGAGACTCTGACTGAGCGCAGAAGGGGATCGAACAGAGTCTCCTTACGTCGTTTCCTACAGTTGACCTTTGCGCGTTGCAAAATCGATTGCGGGTAGTTACTTCGATGTCGGTCTAGCGGCAAGGGGAACCTGCTCGGGCGACATCAGGTAGGCGACCAGATCCGCGACTTGCTGCTCGATGAGACCTTGGAGCAAACCGTCCGGCATCATCGAGAGTTGTGACTGGGAGATGGAGTCGATGTCGCTGCGCTGAAGGACCATTTTTTCTGAAGTCGTTTGCAGCGTAACTGTTTGATCGGATTTGGCTTCGATAATCCCGTTGAGCACGCGGTCATCTTTCATCGTGATCACCCAGGCCCGATAGTTCTCCGGCACAACCGCGCTCGGATCGAGAATGTTTTCAAGCAGGTAATCCAGATTGCGGCGATCGGCGCCGGTGAGTTCCGGTCCGATTTTGGCACCTTCACCGAACAACGTGTGACAGACGCCACAGGCCAGTTTAAAAACCTGCCGGCCGGCGGAAGGATCCGCGGTTTGGAGACGGGTAGGCGTCAGCAACTGCTTGTAGCGAGTCAGCAATTCCCGTTTGGCGGAGGGGGAATCGTCGAGCTGGGGCCAAAGAGCGGCAACGCTCGAGTCGATTTCCGGATCTTTGAGGCTGCGCAATTGCCGGACCTGGGTGGGGCCAACGTCTTTTCTCGAAATGACTCCGCGATGCAGCGACTCGATCAAATTTGTCGCGAAGGTGGAACGAGACGCCAATGCATTGATCATTTCGGTGCGGATTTCCGCATCGACCGCAGCTGGATACCGCGCGAGTAGAAGCTCGGGTGTGTGTGGATCTCCCGTTGTTGCCAACGCGCGTATAGCGTCGGTCGCGAGACTTTTGTCATCCAACAACGGTGTCAGGAGAGAAGTCAGGTTGCCTACGCGCGCCCGCAGCAACGTTTGCAGCGCCTGACGGCGCGCTGCCATGTCGGCATTGGTATCGGCTACTTTGGAGCGCAGGTTTTCTATTGCTCCGGGATCGCCAAACAGGGCGCTGAGTTCGCGAGCTAAATTGCTCACCTCTGTATCCGAACTGCCCGCCAGCAGCGCTCCGACAGCCGGCCACGAGCCCGGCGCGGCAGGTTTTTGAACATTTCTGAGCGCCTCGCTGATGCCGTTCAAAACGGCGGCTTGGAATCTTGTATCGCTCTGCCCTTTTAATAAATTCACGACTCGATCCATCGGGGCTGATTTTGCGTTTGATTCTTCAACCAGCCGCCGCGCGACGAACCCGGAGAGCTTCGCTGATGCGCTGTGTTGGGCAAACTCAATTGCTTTTTCCGAAGCGTCCGGAATGGCGGGCTCAATCCCATACCAGATCATCAACGGCAATACGCGGTCCTCCGCAAATTCGGTGCGCTGGGCGAGGGCGGTAGCGATTGGCCAGCGCTGGTCCAGCGGGACGCGACGCATCGCTGAGGCCAGAAATGTGAGCACCAGGCCAGAAGGTTCGGTCTTGGCCATCTGAACGAACTCAGTCGACACCGAATCGCTCGGCGCGCCTTGATCGACCAGCAACTGGATAGCCCAAACTCGCAATTGCTCGTTATCGGATCGCATTACTTGCCGCAGCCAGGCCTCGTCCGTCCCGCCGGTGACATACAGCGCCCAAAGGGCGCGGAGCTTGCGGCGCACGTCCCTTTGGGACTCGAACATCTCGTGCAGGGCGGTATGGACAGCCGTCATTTTGTCGCCGCGAGCCGCGCGTTCCTGCAGCACCTGTCGCGCTTCGCGGACCAGCCAGTCATTGTGATGAAACTGCAGGTTGATCAGCTCATGGTCCGATAGTTTGGTCAGATCGCCGGTCCATTGCGGTGGCACTTCGCCGTAGGTGATTTTATAGATGCGGCCCGAAGTTCGGTTGATGCCATCGGCATTGTGGCATTCACCGGTATCAGACCAGTCCGAAAGGAAAACGCCGCCATCGGGACCGTACAAAAGGTCGATACCGCGAAACCAGGGATCGTCGACGGTGAGGAGATCGGGCGCATGATGAGCGGTGTAAGTGGCTCCTTGTCGCTCGATAGTATCGTTATTGACGCGCTTGCCATGGAAGTTGACAGTGAACATCGAGTTGCGATAGCGGTCCGGCCAGTTATCCCCCAGGTAAATCATCATGCCGCAATGGGCATGGCCGCCACCTGCCTGAGAAGTGGTGGGACTGACACCGATCTCGCGGATCTTGCTCCACACTTCCCGCGTATCCCAATGAAAGTGATCGGCCGTCTGGTCGATCAGTTCGTAGAGGTGCTGGCGCGCGTGTTCACCGTACATCCGCCTGTAATACGCTCCGGGCACCACATGCCAAAAATGGCCGATGACCGTATTGATAAAAAACAATTGTCCGTTGTCATCCCAGTCGGCGCCCCACGGGTTGGTTGTCCCTTCGGCGACGACCTCAAATCGATGGGTGACCGGGTGAAAGCGCCAGATGCCCGCGTTCACAGCGATCCTTTGGTCAGCAGCTGAACCGGGCGGACCGACATGACTTACGCCTTGAATGCCTTGCCGCCCATAGAGCCAGCCGTCGGGCCCGAGCTTGAGGCCGTTGGCAATATTGTGCCAAACCACCGTGTCTTCGAAGCCGTCGAGCAGCACCCGCGGTTCGCTGTCGGGCACATCGTCGCCATTGCGATCCGGAATGAAGAGCAGTTGCGGCGGGCAGAGCGCATAGACGCCGCCGAAACCGACCGCGACGCTCGTCAGTTTTTTGGCGCGGTCCCAAAACACCGTGCGTTTGTCGAACTGCCCGTCGTGATTGGTATCTTCCAGAATGATGATCCGATCGGAAAGATTTGTGTCCCAGCTCAAGGGGCGTTCCGAGTAGGTGTAATTCTCCGCGACCCAAAGCCGGCCGCGGGGATCCAACGTCATGCCGATGGGCTGTTGCACGTTTGGTTCACCCGCAAACAGAGTGACGTGGAAACCGGAAGGCAGGTGGAACTTCTTGACGGCCTCTTCGGGTGCCAGAAAGCGACTGTCTTGCTGGCGGGTGTTATAAGGTGGCTTGGGGAAGGGGGCGTTCTCAGCTAAGGCAGAGGAGGTCGGAACAAGCACAGACGCCAAAAACGCGAGCGATAAGCCAATCAACAAGAGCGGCCTCGCCGGTGGATAAGAGCTCGGAATACACTTCATTTCGCAGTATGCCAGCTTCCTGGATTCAGCATCTCAAGTCAATGCGTGAGCCGCTGGTCCGACGTCTTCACGATTAAAAGTGGATACGAATGTTCCCCTTGCTTCATCTCATTAACACCTCCATTTATGGAGGTGTAACAGATCCTCGGTGGATCGAACCCTTTCACTGCAAAGAAAATGTAAGAATGAAAGGAGCGCGAAATACGCGGAATAAGAACCAGCGTTCAGTTTTCCTTCCGCGTATTCCTTATTCCGCGGTTAATCTCTCCTCAGATTGCGGTTGGGCCGCCGGTCGGCAAGCTATTCTTCAGCGATGGCGAGTTTGGCCAGGACGTTTAGATCCTCGAGGGTAGTCGTGTCGCCTTTGATTTCTGTCCCGGCGGCGATCTGCTTCAAGAGACGCCGCATAATCTTGCCCGAGCGCGTCTTGGGCAGAGCTTCGGCGAAACGAATGTCATCTGGTTTTGCGACCGGACCGATTTCTTTGGCGACGTGGTGACGCAATTCCTCGCGCAGGTTAGGATCGGCTTGGACGCCGCTCTTGAGTGTCACAAAGGCGACCAGGGCCTGTCCTTTCAACGCATCCGGACGTCCCACGACCGCGGCCTCAGCGACCTTAGGGTGACTTACCAGCGCGCTCTCGACTTCGGCCGTGCCGATTCGGTGGCCCGCCACATTGAGGACATCGTCAATTCGACCGACGATCCAGAAATACCCATCCTTGTCCTGGCGGCAACCGTCGCCGGTGAAATAGCTGCCTTTGACCTCACTCCAATATACCGATTTATATCGTTCGGGGTCGCCCCAGAGCCCGCGCAACATTGCGGGCCACGGTTTGCGAATGATCAGTTTGCCGCCGCTGCTGCGGGGGACCGATTTGCCGCTATCATCGACGACTTCCGGCACGATACCAAAAAACGGCAGGGTGGCCGAGCCCGGCTTCGTCGGGGTCGCTCCGGGCAGCGGAGTAATCATGATGCCGCCAGTTTCGGTTTGCCACCAGGTATCGACGATCGGACAGCGTTTTTTGCCGATCACTTCGTGATACCAGATCCAGGCTTCCGGGTTAATCGGCTCGCCGACCGTGCCGAGCAAGCGCAACGAACTCAAGTCATGCTTCTTGGGCCATTCGACGCCCCATTTCATAAACGCGCGAATTGCGGTTGGCGCCGTATACAGAATTGTGACGCCATATTTTTCAACGATGCGCCAGAAGCGGTCGGGTTCCGGAAAATTCGGTGCGCCTTCGTACATCAAACTGGTAGCACCGTTAGCTAACGGTCCGTAGACCACATAGCTGTGACCTGTCACCCAACCGATATCAGCGGTACACCAGTAGACATCTTCATCGCGAAAATCGAACACGTAGCGTGCTGTCATCTTCGCCCATAGCAAGTAACCGGCGGTTGTGTGCAGAATGCCCTTCGGTTTACCTGTCGACCCGCTGGTATAGAGAATGAAGAGCGGGGCTTCGCTGTCCATCTTTTCGGCCGGACAATTAGGGTCGACTTGAGCGACTTCTTCATGCCACCAGAGGTCGCGATCATCCTGAAAATAAACGTCATTATTGGCGCGGCGGAGGACGATGACGTTCTCAATGGTTTTGCACAACACCTGACCTTGAGCATCCTTTAACGTGAGGGCTTCGTCGACGTTGGCCTTCAGCGGCACGACCGTTCCACGCCGAAATCCACCGTCGGCAGTGATGACCAGTTTGGCCTGAGAATCCTGAATGCGATCGGCAACGGATTGCGCGCTGAATCCCCCGAAGACGACGGAGTGAACGGCGCCGATGCGCGCGCACGCGAGCATCGCAATGGCGGCCTCGGGAACCATCGGCAGGTAAATGAGGACGCGATCACCCCTGCCGATGCCGTGCCGCTTCAGGACATTGGCGAAGAGGCAGACTTCCCGATGCAGCTGCCGGTACGTCAGCACCCGTTCCTCGCCCGGCTTGCCGGGCGCCGCGGGTTCACCTTCCCAGATCAGCGCCGCCTTGTTGGCAATGGGTGTGCCGAGATGCCGGTCCAGGCAGTTGTAGCTGACGTTGGTCTTGCCGCCGATGAACCACTTTGCAAACGGCTCGTCCCATTTCAAAACCTTAGTCCACGGCTTAAACCAGACGAGTTCTTCTTTGGCTGCGCGGCCCCAGAACTTTTCCGGCGAGCGAATGGATTCGGCGTAAAGACGGCGATATTCAGAGAGGGACTTAATGTGCGCGCCACGAGAGAAGGTTTTGGGTGGAGCAAAAACTCTATTCTCCTGAAGGATCGATTCGATGTTCGAAGAAACGGGGTCTGCAGCCATAACAATTCAGTGATTTTGTCGGCGCATTGTAAAAGGGCGGTCCGCAGCGTCAACCTTGGTGTTGTGGCGGGTGCAATTGACTTGAGGGGCATTGATTGAAGGCTGACCGGCTGGGGTTTCGGGAGGTATCGCGAAATTGGGATCGCACCTTGAAATGTCTCACCCAGTGCCGCCATTAAGGCGTAGTCCTGAATTGACCCGAGGGATAAGTCCGTATTAATCCGGCTGATGATGGGCTTGATCTAAGCTGATAGTCATGCCATTTTTTGCCGCGTCACTTAAATATACATACTGACACTTATGCGTCCTGCAACCAATCTGCTGCCGTGTTTCGCGTCCGTTTTTCTGCTGGCGTTCATCGCCGGAACCGGAACTGCGCCTGCCGACTCGATCCATGCCGGGGGCCCACTACTGCCGGGACAAGCCCGCCCGCCGCTGCATATCAATACGACACCGTCCGGCTCGGTCTACTATAGTCCGGCGCAGATTCGCCATGCCTACGGCGTGGACCAACTGTCGAGCATCGGCACCGGGCAAACCATCGCGATTGTAGACGCCTACGGGAGCCCATCGATGCAAAGTGATCTCAATACCTTTTGCAGCACGTTCAAGCTGCCGGCGATTACGGTCCCAGTGTATTATGCCCAAGGCAAGCCCGGCCGCAATACGGGTTGGGCGCAGGAGACCGCTTTGGATGTTGAGTGGGCGCACGCGATTGCGCCGGGCGCGCGGATTGTGTTGGTAGTAGCGCAGAGCGCCAGCCTGAACAATCTGTTGGGCGCAGTCGATTATGCTGTGAACACTCTTGGCGCCAATGTCGTCTCGATGAGCTGGGGCGGGTCGGAATCCTCGTCCGAAGTGCAGTGGGACTCGCATTTCAATGTTCCCGGTGTGACGTTTGTCGCGTCGTCCGGTGACAATGGTGAGAGCACTGGCGTTGAATGGCCGGCGGCATCGCCTTATGTGCTCAGTGTGGGCGGCACCAGTCTTCGTTTGGATGCGAACAATAATCGGGCTTCGGAAACGGCCTGGTCAGGGAGCGGCGGTGGGATCAGCGTTGTAGAACCATTGCCCGGGTATCAGTCCGGTTGGCTGGCGGCTTCGGGGCGTGGCGTGCCCGATGTCAGTTTTGTCGGGGACCCGAGTACCGGCGTTGAGGTCGTTTATGGCGGCAGGCTTTACGTGTTTGGCGGCACCAGCGTGGGTGCGCCGCAGTGGGCGGCACTTATTGCGTTGTCGAACTCGTTACGCAGCCCCGCGGGCGTTTTGAATAACGCGGATACTGCGCTTTACTCGCTCGCGAATCTCAACAGCACCTATCAACTTAACTCCAGCTATTTTTACGATATCACCTCCGGCAATAACGGCAGTGATCCGGATGACTACGCGGTGCCGAGCTACGACCTGGTGACCGGCCTGGGTTCCCCATTCGCCGCCAGCCTCATTCCGGCGCTAACCGCGAAATAATTTGCTGACACTACGAGGTTATCTCGGCGGCAGTCTGCGTGGCCCGATGACGGAAAGACTGTAGGCGGCTGAGGAGCGGACCTGCGGGTCGTTATCCTCCAACGCCTTGGTCAGCAACGGTACTGCCGGCTGAGCATCTGGACCGACTTCACCCAAAGCATACGCTGCGGCGTGGCGGATTGAGGCGTCATTTTCCTCGAGTGCCTGCATTAACACAGGAACCGATTGGCGGCCGATGCGGCCCAGGGCGGCGGCGGCATCCAGTTGGACGCGCACTTCTTTGTCATGCAAGGCCTGGTTGAGTGCCGGGATAGCCGTGCGAGCTTCAGGCCCCAAAATCGCCAAGGATCGCGCGGCAGCGACACGGACTTCGACAGCATTTGTCCAGGCCACATTTCGCAAAACCATGTAGCGGAGGGAGCGAGGAAGATGTTGAGCGGTTCGCCAGGCGCCGCTGCGAAACGCGGGGTCTTGTTCCTGAAGCATATCCGTGAGCACCGGCACGGCCTCGGGACCAATGCGTTTCAATTCGGCATGGGCCTGGGCGCGCACATTGGGATCGGGCGCGGCGACGAGCATCGCCCACGCGCGAACTGTCTTTCCGTTATAAGTGGCCGGGCGGGTTAGCCACCAGCCGGCGACAGAGACGATCACAATCAGCCCGGCGGAGAGGAGAATCAGTATGAGCTTGGGTCGTCTCAATTTGTGTGGTTTGACCGAAAAGCGATTCTATCTCGCAAAATCGTCCAGTGCACGATTTCTTAGGCTTTATAATTATAGTGACGTTGCGGCAGGCTGAAAGTTGTGGGGCAATCGCGCTACTTCGCGGTTTTTGCGGTACATTCGGATGTCATTGACAAGCATCGGACCAAGGCTAGGATTGGAATTGCTGACGGTGCGGCGCGTTCGTCTATCGGTTTAGGACACGGCCCTCTCAAGGCTGAAAGACGGGTTCGATTCCCGTACGCGCTGCCATTGATAATCAATGAATTACGCAGAGGTGCGGGTAAATCCCCTTGCTGGAATTCCATTTCATTTTCTTTGAAATCCAACCAACGATCTTTCCGAATCCGTCTTCCGTCCCACGCTTCCGACAACGCCTCCAATTCAAGAAAATGTTGGCAACTCTCGGAGGGGGGTTACATAATGTAGTAGTGCGCGGATCCAGAATTCTCCCTTTTCGCTTCCGCTGGCAACTCAGGAATTAGGCAAGTGAAACGTCAGTTCATAACGAGGGCAAAAAGGCGAAAGTCCACCAATAGGAAAGCGGGCTTCCGCGCGCCCTCCAGCAATTCACTGCGCCGAAGTCAGACGAAGGCGGGTCAATCCATCCATCAATCCAATAATCCATCAACCGCCGATTTTCCGATCGTTGGCATCGGCGCTTCCGCAGGCGGCCTCGAAGCATTCACTCAACTGCTCAAACATCTCCCGAACGACGCCGGCCTCGGATACCGAAGATAACTTTCTTAAACGAAGCCTTAAGACGCGTCTGATTTGCCCGCGGGCCCAAAAATGCATGGGCGGGTAATTATACAAAGCTCGCCCCGGGTCTTGCCTCCTTGGCGTTCCGCTCTTGCTTGATGCATATTAAAGCCGTTGGATTGACGTTTGGATCTGACCGCGACGGAAGCTATGGAGAAAAAGCCAATTCTTTTGATCGAGATCGAACAAGCTTACGCTGACCTGGTAAAATTAGCCTTTGAGCAGGTCCAGGTGCGGAACCCGATCGACATTGTCAGCAGCGACCGGGAGGCGATCAAATACTTGACATTTTTGATGAGCAAACCTGAGCGCAACAGCCCCGCTTTAATAGTGCTCGCGATTCTGCCACAAATCTGTAATCAATCGCGGATGGTGCGGTGGATCCGTCAGCAGCCGCCGCTGCTAGGCGTTCCGTGTGTCGTTTTTTCGGGAAACGAGCCTTTGGGTGAAAACCGGGCTCCCCGCGAGCTTATTTGTGATTATTACGTTCAGAAGCCGAGAGATTTTGGCGAGTTGCTGGCCCTTGCGTCGCGGCTGCGAGAACGTTGGTTGTTAGACGCAGCCGCCTGAGGAATGCCTATGAGAAGGCGAACTAATGGCAAAGAAGGGTGCATCTTTGGCAATCCTGACTAAGACGTTGGGCTGCGGCTGCAAGATCATCCGACCATGAAGCACGAAAACCACAGCGTAAGCGATTTGCCCAAGCCTCACCAGGGTCGGCAATGCGGGCCGCGCCCCACAGCTATTGTACAATGCGAGCGTTTTCGGTGTATTGGATATCAAAAAGCGGATGGCGGCTGGATCGGATTATCGGGCGAAGAACTAAAAGTTCTGGAAGTCCTTAGTTGGGTAAGGCGGTGATCGCTTTTCGGTTCTAAGATTTGAGCGCTAATCCTATTCATGTAATTGGTGGTGGCAAATTAACCAGACCGGGAGGTTCCACCTGCGGGCCTCTATCCAATTCGAGTTTCGACACATGGCACAGGCGACCAATTGATCGCCGTTGGCACAACTTTATCCGCGGTTCTCCTATGTCCCAGTGTCCGTATTTTTAAGCCTTGCAGACGGGTGCTCTTTTAATAAAACGGTATGTGTAGATGCCGCTCGCACTCAGAGATTTGGACACGGGACTATTCTTCGACCAGGGGGAGTGGACCACTGACCCGAGGCTGGCCCAACATTTTAAGGACAAACGCACAGTTGAAATGAAGGTTCTTGAATACCAGATCAAGAATGCGGAACTGGTGGTCTTAAATGACGAGTTTCAGATCCTGGGGGGCACGTTCATCCCATTGCCGCCGATTTCAAATTAGGACTCCGCTCCTTTAGCTTTAGTTGTTAGAGCCGTCCTTCACGGTGATTTAAGACTTGGACAGTCTTTGTCCAAGTGCCCCGTTAAACTAAAGGAATGAAACTTACAAATCTTCCTGCGCAAATCACGGATAGGGGCGAAACGCTGGCGCAGTTTGGCAAAGCACGCCTTGTGAAGCACTTCGACGGCAAGCTGGAGTTGGTTGGCGGGACAGAAGACGATCGGCAGAACGCTCGTGAATGGATTTCCATGTTCCTTCACGAAGCCGTTGTGCGCGAGGTTCAGCCGTAGGGCTCCGGATGCCGAGGAGGGCTTGGCAAATCAACAAACAGTGGTCTTAAGATGACTATTTGACCCGGCTGATTTTTCCCGAAGTGTAGGTCTTGTAAGCACCAGGCTGTCCCGCCGGAGCCATCTCGAACGTCACGGCGAAAGTATCCGTGCCCGTTTTTCGGTAGGTTAATCGGAACTGCGGCCCGGGAGCCGGTTTGCTCGTAAAGCTCAGAGTCTTGCCGTGGTCGGACCATTCTGCATCGTACTCGATCACGTGTCCTTCATTGTCATAGTAGATTGCCCGAGCTTTATCGGTGGCCGGTTCCGGGGAGAGGATCATTAGATCTTCATGAGCAAGAGCCCCCGCCGAAAGCTCCGCGTGGTTGGTTCGGACCAGGACGTGCCTGGCGAGGTCGAAGTGAAACGCGCAGATGCCCGATGGTCCGGGTCCGGGTTCGGTTTTCCAAGTCCCAACTAACGACGCCCACTGCGGTCCGAACTCGGCCGGCCCGGGAGGATTAGCAGCCCTGAGCGTGCACGCGCTGAGAACGAAAAACAGAATAACGATCGAGCGTCTATGAAATATTGACGTAGTCATGACAGGTTTGAGGAACTCTTGATCGGCGACATCACCGGAGCAAGTGCCAACCGGCCCATTTACGTTTTAATAGACGACCACGAAGTCGCCGGACGGCTCGGCATAGGCTGCCACAAGGCTCCATACCGGGACGCCTTCGCAGCGGCTGATTTTTGAAACCGGGTTCGCGTTTTTATCATACAGTTGCCACGCGATATTGCCGCCTTTTTCCCAAGCGGTGCCTTCGGTCCAGGTGAACAGGATCTCGCCTGTTTTATTGGCGATGACGATCGGGTGTTTGGCTTTAGTTTCCGGGGACACGGGATCTGAAGTCTTGCCGGTTTTGGGATCAATTCGCAAAAAAAAGACACGTTCGTGTGTTTCTCCAGCAGCGAAAATGCCGGTGGTACTTTGTGATAAGAACGCGCTACTCATCGGACAGGTAGAGATCTTCCAAGGGTGCTCGTACACCGGCGTGAAGCTGGAGCCATGATCACGCGAGAGTAGAAGGATCTCGCTGCGATTCACCATCTCGGACGCGCCGCGATATAGTGCAAAAACTTCTCCCTGATTACCCGCAAACGCTTTCATTCCGCAACAGCCGCAGGCGCCGGTCGATTGTGGGCTGACGAGTTTTTCCGCCGTGAAGCTCTTACCGTCATCGGTAGAGCGCGCGATGAACACTGCCCGGCCAGTCTCGTCCTCTTTACCGCTGCTCGGGTTTGGGGCGTGCCACATGACAAAGACATTCCCGTCGTTATCGGCCGCAACCGAGCCGCCACCATCCAGCCCTTTTGCGAAGGTGATCACGTTGCGGTCCGGCTCGAATGCGGTCCCGGCATCATTGAGACGGGTATAGAGCATCGGGGCTTCCAGGTAACCGCCTTTTTCAGGCGCGTTGCCGTTCCAGGCAACGTGCACTCGACCATTTCTGCCAATGGCCAAATGTGCCCCGCGAATGGTGCCGATCGCCATCGCACTCCGAGGATGGCTGTTGACCTTGATCGATTTGGAGAACTCGGTTTCTCCAGGACGCTTGTGGACATAGAAAATATCACCCCCACTGGGATCGCCTTTGAAATAGATAAGATGAACGACTCCGCGGCTGTCGATCGCAGCTTGTGGTTGGATGCCCCCATCGGGCGTTCGTGTGAGAGTGACCCGAGCGCCAAGGGAAGGACTCGTCGGTGCCAGCAGACCCAGCAAGATTGGCAAAAAAGCGTGAGAATGTTTCATTTGATCGCGATTCGGTGCGAATATATTGCGCAGTCTGGGCGATTCGCAAGCGGTGGATCATGCCAGCCGCGAAACTGCGGAGACAAATCAGAAAGCGACCGCCGCGCCCGGGTGCAACGCGCTATCCCCATCCAACTTGCTTCTCTACCTAGCTGGCATGTGTTCTACCTCAAACCATGAGCACTCAACATCAAATCCGAACAGCGAACACTGAAAGGTTAGGAATGGTCCCGCCAAGCCCGGGGAAGCGAATTGATGGACTTTTCTACGCTTGCGCTTCAGTGTTCCAGGATTCGCTTGCGTTGGGTCTGATATTCGTCCTCGTTGATTGCACCCTGGTCACGTGCCTTTTGCAGGTCAATGAGTTCCTGGCCGCGGGTAGGTTGACTGACGACTTTTGCGGCTCGGTCGCTCCCGATGGACCAGGCACAGCCGGCGAGCAGTCCGCCGGATAGTAATGTGCTCATCAGCAGCGCCGTCGAGCGTATGACTGTTCGGTTCATTCTATTTCCTTCTGTTTAATGAGTTCCACCAAGCAAGTTTGACGAGCACACCATCGTCTGATTCAAACAAAATCATCTGGAAAGATGAAGCCCAAACTCTGGGTTCAAGGGCCATTGGACTCTGCTCCCGAGAGATTGGTTGTGCCCCGACGGCGAAAGCCGACTGGGCCCTCGAGAAGATTGACAAAGCAGGAATCCTGTCATAATTAACTATCCAGTTAGTTAATTAAAAGGATATGCCAAAGTCCTCCAACCGCCGACAACACCCGGAGGAACCGCGCAGCGTCGCGACGCGTGCGTCCATTCTAGCGGCAGCTGAAAGGGCATTCGCCGAAAGCGGCTTGGCGGGTGCGCGCACCGAGGCGATTGCCGCGGCGGCCGGTGTGAACAAGGCGCTGCTCTATTATTATTTCAAGAGCAAAGAAGCTCTCTACGAAGCGGTGCTGAAGGATCACCTGCGTGAGTTCAATCGGCGAGCGCTCGAAGTATTGTCAGGGTCCGGGCCTGCGCGGGACGTGCTGTTGCGCTACGTGGGCCTGCATTTTGATTTTATCAGCGCGCGGCATCGGTATGCGCCATTGGTTCAGCAATTGCTGAGCAGCGGGGGACGTCTGCCGGAACGGCTGGTCCGCAAATATTTTAAGGCGCGGAGCGAAGCTTTTATCGAACTGCTTGATCGCGGGATGCGCGCCGGGGAATTTCGACCGGCTGATCGCTGGCACACAGCGGTTTCCATCGTGGCGCTGATCGTCTTTTACTTCTCCTGTGCGCCGGTGCTTGAGCTGCTGGGGCAAGCCGATGCCTACAGCACGGCAAATTTGCGGCGGCGCAAACAAGAGGTGCTGGATTTCATCCGCTACAGCCTGTTTGTGGAGCCGAAGACTACGACCTCATGAAACGCCGAATAGTTTTTATTGTACTGTTGCTATTAGTGGCGGGCGCGGCGACTTACTTCCTGGCCTTGCGTCGTCCGCGCCAGCTCGTGCTGACCGGCATTGTCACCACTGACTCGGTGATCGTCAGCGCCGAGATACAGGGCCGTTTGAAGCAGTTGTTAGTGGCGCAAGGAGACTGGGTGACCAATGGCCAGCTGCTGGCGCGGATCCAGCCGCAGGAATGGAAAGCCGACGTCTCATTTTACTCCAACAGCGAACAGCAATACGCCGCCCAGGTGACCCAGGCGGAGGCGGACTTAAGGTACCAGGAGGCCCAAACCAGCAATCAGGTTCGGCAAGCGGAGGCGACACTGGCTTCAACGCAGTCACAGGCAAGACAAGCGGAGGCGGATCTCGAGATTGCGCAATTAAATTTTCAACGCGAGGAAGACTTGCGCAAACAGGGTGTCAATTCCACGCAAGCTTACGACCAGGCGCGCACGACTTATGACAGCGCCAAGGCGCGGGCGCAATCGTTGCGGGAACAGGCGCAGGCGGCGGAGGCAGCGGTGGGCCTGGCGAAGTCGAATGAAGAGCAGATTGCTGCGCGGCGCGCGGTGGTGCAGGCGAATCTGCATCAATTGGCGGCCGCTGGGGCGCAAAAGGAGAAGGCCCAGGTGCACCTGGAGTACACCGAGATCCGGGCGCCGATCAATGGGATTGTGGATATTCGGGCGGCGTTGCCCGGGGAGGTCGTTACCGCGGGCCAAGGCATCGTGACGTTAGTCGACCCGGAGAATCTGTGGGTCCGCATCGACGTGGAAGAGACCTACATTGACGGTGTGCGTTTGGGGGACAAACTGATGGTGCGCTTGCCTTCCGGCGCGATGCGGCAAGGGACGGTTTTTTTTCGGGGAATCGATGCCGATTATGCGACCCAACGGGATGTGAGCCGCACGAAGCGGGACATCAAGACATTCGAGATTCGGTTGCGGTGTGACAATCGGGATCGGAGCCTGGCGTTGGGGATGACGGCTTACGTCACGTTGCCCCTGACCAGGCCTTGAATGGATATGGCTGACGTTGAGGTTGAACAATTGACGAAGCGCTTTGGCGATTTTGTCGCGGTGGACGCGTTGAGTTTTGGGGTCCAGCACGGCGAGGTCTTTGGTTTACTCGGTCCGAACGGTGCCGGCAAATCGACTTTGATCCGGATGTTGACGACGCTGGTGCCGCCGACATCGGGGCAGGCGCGCATCGGCGGGTTTGATGTGGTGCGGCAGGCGAACGACGTGCGGCAACGCATCGGGGTCATCCCGCAGGCGATGACGTCGGATATGGACTTAAGCGCCCGGGAAAATATGAGCATTTTCGCCAAGCTCTATGGTATTCCACGGGAAAAACGCAAGCGGATGATCCCGGCTCTGCTCAAAGCCGTCGACCTGGAGCAATGGGCCGATAAGCCGGTGAAAATGTTTTCGGGTGGCATGCGGCGCCGGTTGGAGATCGCGCGCGGCCTGGTGCACGAACCGAAGATTTTCTTCCTGGACGAACCGACGACGGGCCTGGACCCGGTTTCGCGCGTCGCGGTTTGGGAAATGCTGGTCCGGCTGAAGCGCGAACGGGACCTGACGATTCTATTGACGACCCACTACATGGATGAAGCAGACAAGTTGTGTGACCGGATCGCGATCATCGACCATGGCAAGCTGGTGGCACTCGATTCGCCGCTCAAGCTGAAGGCGTCGATTCCCGGTCGCAACATTCTCGAGGTCAGCTTTTCGGAGGTTCCCGCTAATTGGGTTGATACCTTGCGGCAACTGCCCGAAGTGGCGGAAGTCAAACCGCACGACAATGTGTTTCGAATCGCTTCGCACAATGGGCCGCGGACGACGGTGGCGCTGATGGAGGCGGCGCGGGAGGCGGGGATCACGATTGCTTCGCTTTCAGTCCAGAGCACAACCCTCGACGACGTGTTTGTGCATTACACAGGGCATCAATTACGGGATGCGTTGCAAAGCGCTCCGGCGTACAGCAGTTCGTTCATGTATGATCGCAAATAGATTCCGTCTCTCACGGAGCGCGGCGCGCCTGGCAATAATTTGTGGGGTTCGCGTAGAAACTGTCCGCCTGGTTGCTTGCGGCCTGAGCACACTATTATGAATCGTATTCTCGCCATTATTGAACGGGATTTGCGCCGATTCCGACGCAGCCCGACGTTGATTATCGTTTCGATGGTGATGCCGCTGGTGCAGTTGGTAGTACTGGGTTATGCGTTCGGAGGCAAAATCAAACACCTGACGGTTGGGGTCGTCGATCAGGATCATGGAGTGCAGGCCATTAAGTTAAAGGAGATGTTTCAGGCGGTTTCGGCCAACGCGCGCACGTTCGATACTGTTTCCTATGTGGACGAGGTCCGTGCGCTGCAGGATCTGCGCAACGGAAAAATCAACGGGGTGATTGAGATCCCGCCCCAATTCTCGCGTAAAGTGATGGCTGGCGCGAGCCCACGGGTCGCGTTGATCGAGGATAATACCGACCAGTTCGTCGCATCGGCTTTGGAGGGAACGCTAAGCCAATTATTAGTGCCCTTCAATCAAAAGCCGATGCCGCCGCGGTTGAACTCGAGCGCCGCCTTGTCGGTAGTCGAGATTTATCCTTACGTTCCTTATATCCAATACCTGTTGCCGGGCTCCACGGTGCTGGCGATCTTTGTTTCAGCGATGATCGGCGGCGGGATCATCTTCATTGACGACAAAGCTCGCGGGTTGCACGAGGGCTACCTGGTGACACCTATCCGGAAAGTCGAGTTGATCCTGGGATTCAACATTTCCGGCGCCGCCAAAGCGATTCTAGCTGGAGTGGTGCTCGTGACCTGCGGTTCCTTGATTGCGGGTATTCCTGATCCGCTGAACTTGCTTAGGCTGGGGCGCATGCTTCTGCTGGTCGTGGTAACGGCGCTGGCCCTCATCAGCATGATGTTTTTGTTGATGGTCCGGGTGAGCGATCCGCTGGTGCCACGGGCGATTTTTGGCGTGTTGAACACGGTGTTGTTTTTTCCGAGTGGGGCGGTGTATCCGATCGAGGCATTTCCGGGATGGATGAAGGTCATCGCGGTGGTAGACCCGTTCACGTATGCGGTGCACGGTTTCAAGGAGTTGACGTTGAAAAACACGGGCATTATGGCGATCGCGCCGGACCTGGCGTTTTTGATTGGGTTTACGGTGCTGGCGATGACGGCTGCGACGATGCTGTTCCGCAGGACGTTGTGAGGGGTAGCGTCGAAGAACTCGGCCTTCCGAGTCGCCCTCGAGGTGTCGCCTAAGGGGGGGATCCCCGCCGTCCGGGTTTGCACGTCGTCGTTTGGAGTAGCAAAAAGTTTTAGCGAAATTTCAGACTGGATCCGCCGGGCAAGATCCCCGGCTCTACGGCAGGCGAGGACGCCTGCCGCTACGGTGGGTTAGGCGCGCGGGTCTACTTCGAATCCGGCTTCGCGGAAGCGCTGCAGCTTATAAATCAACGCGCGTCGGCTGATACCGAGGGCTTTTGCCGTTTCGGTGCGGTTGAAATCGTGCTTGCGGAGGGCCTGGAAAATGGCTTGCCGTTCGATTTCGCCCAGGTCCTCGGGTGTCGCGTGAGACGGCGGCGCAACGTGATTGGCCGCGCGGACTCGCGCAGGCAAATGCTCGGGCAGGATAAGTTCGCCCATCGAGAGGAGCGCGGCACGTTCCATGGCATTGCGCAGTTCGCGCACATTGCCCGGCCAATTATAGCCGAGCAGGCAATCGTTAACGGAAGGAGAGCAACGGGCTTTGCCGTGGGTAAACTCCGTGAGAAACCCGGTCGCTAAAGGCAAAATATCCTCTTGCCGTTCGCGCAAAGGGGGGATGTTGAGTTCCACCACGTTGAGGCGATAAAACAAGTCTTCGCGAAACGCGTTCCGTTTGACCTCGTCTTCGAGGTTGCGATTAGTAGCCGCGAGAATGCGGGCGTTGGTTTGGAGTTCTTTGTTGGACCCGACTCGAGTAAAGAGGCCGTCCTGTGTGACGCGGAGCAGCTTGGCCTGCAGCGGCGGCGACATATCGGCAATTTCGTCCAGAAAAATCGTTCCTCCATTGGCTTGCTCAAAGCGCCCGATTCGCTGTGCGACCGCGCCAGTGAACGCTCCCTTTTCATGACCGAACAACTCGCTTTCAAGCAACGTTTCGGGAATCGCCGCGCAATTGACCTTGACCAGAGGTCCGCCGGCGCGAGCGCTCCAGGCGTGGATGACATCCGCCAGCACCTCCTTGCCGACGCCGCTCTCGCCGGTGATCAATACGCGGCTTTCAGAAGGGGCTATGAGCGAGGCGTCGTGAAAGACGGCCTGCATTAAGGGACTCCGGGCGACAACGCGCGCGGGCAGTTGCCGATCGGAGCTAAACCGCAGTGGTGTCGTTTTGGTTAGTCCGGTCGCCTGGCGAACGGTGGCGACGAGTTCGTCGAGGTCTATGGGTTTGGGCAGGTAGTTGAGCGCTCCATCGCGCATGGCACCGATGGCTTCGCGAATATCGGCATAAGCCGTCACTAGCAGCACCGGCAGAACGGCGTGTTCCTGCCGTGCGCGTCGCAAGGTTTCGAGGCCGCTCAACCCCGGCATGCGCACGTCGGAAATCATCAGGCTGAAGTTTTCGGTTCGCAGGATTTCGAGAGCGCGCTCGCCTGAAGGCGCCAGAACGGTTTCGAAACCCTGACTGCGGAGGAACGCGTCGAGCAAACTGCGCTGACCGGGATCGTCGTCGACGATCAGGATGCGTGGCGCTTTGGCGTTCTTGCGTACCTCGGAAGCCATGGGCCTGGATGGTTGTGAACATCGAGGATTTGCCGACAAGTCTAACCGGCTTGCCGCAAAACCCGGATCGCCAACAGATTACAGGAAGAGCAGGCGCCGAATAAAGGCTATTCGCGCTTGCGCAAACGGCCGCCTTTCCACTCGATAACGATCTCCTCCCCGGCGGTGCTGGATTCTGCCTCGCTGGGCTCCAGGCGCGCGCTAGGAGCAGACTCAATTCCATGGAGACGGTCCCGGGAGGAGGGGGAAGACAGAGATTGGGGCGCGAGGCGCTGCAGCGAGGCGGTCGCGCTCTCTTCCGACATGCCATCGGCCATACTTGAGCAGGAGGCGCACAGATTGGCATCGCGCGACAACGCATGACCGCCCTTCGCCATCGGTTCACCGCAACAAATGCAGATTCTGGGTTTCATGTCAGCACCCCGCTGCTCGGATTCAGGGACTTGGGGCGCGACTTGAGCCGAACAGGAAAAGCTGGTCCTCCAGAAACGATTCTTTATCCCCTGCACCGGCACCCCAAAAATACGTGACGGCGCTATGTCGACAATGGCCGCAATTGCCCGCTATCAAGTTTGAAATCTCCCGAGTTAGTGAATAGAAGCACTAATAGCCCGGAATGTCAATGCTTAAAATGATTTGAACACCCATCAGCGGGCACTGCGCGAGAGCAATTCAGAAGCCTTAACCGACGGAAGCTGGCGCCTCAGGCGCGTTCCATGTATTTGCCGGTACGAGTGTCGATTTTTATCTTCTCGCCGGTTTTAATGAAGAGCGGGGCCTGAACCGTAATGCCGGTTTCCAGGGTGATGGATTTTTGGACATTGTTGGCGGAATCGCCGCGGATGCCCTCTGGGGCATCGGTGACTGATAACACGACGCTGGAAGGAAGCTCGATCGAGACCGCTTTGTCCTCCACGAAGGTCACCGTTACCGCGCCGTTTTCCACGAGGTAGTTTTTGGCATCGCCGACGAGCTCAGGCGACAAGGTAACGGTCTCGTAAGTTTCCGGGTCGGAAAATACGTAGTCTTCGCCGTCTTTGTAGCTGAAATCCATTTTTCGGGTGTTCATCGGCACGACGTCGATTCGTTCGGTGGAGCTGAAGCGCACGTCGGACGATCTGCCGGAGCGGATGCTGCGCAAGGTGGCTTGGACGAAAGCGCGGAGGTTGCCGGGGGTGCGGTGTTGGCTATCCAATACGACACAAATATCACCGTTATAATTGATCGCCATGCCGCGGCGAAGGTCATTTGCTGTTGCCATAATCTCTACTCAATCGATCCAAAACTAATCCTGCTTCCATGCAGGGAGCCGGAGAAGATAGTCATGCCAAAGGCAAATGCAAGTCCGCATTCTGGTTTTCAAGGAGACGAAAACTCTGGCGCTCCCGCCATCAATGGAAGGGCGGTTTGCATAACCAGTTGCAGGACCCGAAGTAGGAAAAGATATCGGGGGAAGCATTGCTTCTTGACAATAATTTCGCCATTGCGGCAAACCACACCTTTAGCAGTCAGCCGTAGAGCGGAGTAGTTAAGATTGCGTCGGCCAACTCCATCACATCCTCGTAAAGACCATTGATTCCAATACGTGTCAGGCGTGTTAGGCGCGGATTATTGACGAGGGCATGGTGACTTAAGTAACGTTTTGTTCGAGACCTATGCTGGATTACCCGACGCGTTCCGGGCGTTTAATGACTGCCCTCATGTGCCTGTTGTGGGTGGCAGCGGCCACTCTTTTTGGGCAACCGCTGGATTTGAAGCTGCGCCGTTTGATTGAGGATCCAAAAGGCAGCGGGCAATGGAGAATTTCGGAACAGTCTGCGATGTGGGAACCTTCCCGGACGGCCGTAGTGATCTGTGACATGTGGGATCAACACTGGTGCAAGGGAGCAACCGCGCGTGTGGCAGAAATGGCTCCCTGCATGAACCGGACAATAGCCGAATTGCGCAAACGAGGTGTCCTGGTGATTCATTGTCCAAGTGAGACGATGAAATCTTACGAGGGCACCTCCGGGCGCAAGCTGGCGCAGTCGGCGCCGCTCGTGGCAACAAAGCGCCCGGCGGAGGGTTGGTGCATTTTGGAGTCGGTCAAGGAGCCGCCGCTGCCGATCGACGATTCCGACGGGGGGTGTGATGACGAGCCACAATGTCCACAGAATTTCCCCTGGCGGCGCGAGATTTCAACCATTGAAATCAAAGACAGGGATGCCATTACAGACAATGGTGAGGCCTACAATTTGATGCGCCAACGAGGCATCACGAACGTGCTGGTGATGGGTGTGCACGAGAACATGTGTGTGCTGGGCCGGCCGTTCTCAGTGCGCCAAATGGTGTTCCAGGGCCAGAATGTAGCGTTGGTACGGGATCTTACCGACACAATGTATAATCATCGCCAGCGTCCTTTCGTGGATCATTTCATCGGCACGGATCTGGTCTGCTGGCATATCGAGAAATACTGGTGCCCAACCATTAGCAGCGATCAAATCGTCGGCGGCAAACCGTTTCGTTTCGCCGCCGACAGCAAACCCCCGCGCAGCTTCAGCAATTCCAATTGAGATCCAAGCCACAGTGGCTGCCCCTGGCGCGGTACCTGCTTCGCTTGCTGGTACTGGGCGTGATGTGGATCGAGGTGGATATTTTCGGGCAGGACTTGGTTTTGGATCAATTGCCCGGGGCGCGGGACTTTGATGCGCATCGGATCACATCCAGCGATCCGAAAGGAGGCAATGAGGATTGGCGTTATCTTGAGCCAGGGGCTACGTTAGTGCTCGCGGACATTAAAGGACCAGGCTGTATTGTTCATTGGCGGGACAATATCACCAGCAAAGAAACGCATCACCTTCAGTATCACGTGCTGCGGATGTACTGGGATGGCGAACGCCAGCCGAGCGTCGAGGCGCCGGTCGGGGATTTTTTTGGAATTGGTTTTGGTTTCACGGCGAAGCTCAATTCGGCGCTGGTCTCCATTGATCAACAGCCCGGTAAAGCCACCAATGCGGCGGCGATGGGCGCGGCGCGGAATTGCTATTTTCCGATGCCATTTCGGAAATCGGCGCGGGTCACCATCAGCAATGAGGGCAAGGAACGAAGTCAGCATTGGTTTGAGGTGAACTACCGCAGTTATCACAAGCCGCCAACGAAACAACTTTATTTCCACGCGCAATACCGCCAAGGCACGCCGCCGGCACAAGGACCTTATCTCATCCTGGACGCACAAGGTCGAGGCCACCTGATTGGCTGCGTGCTAAGCGTGAAAAATAACGAAGGAGGCTGGTGGGGCGAGGGCGACGAGATGGTATTTATTGACGGTAAACAGGAGATCCAGGGAACTGGTTCGGAAGATTATTTTTGTGAATCGTACGGCTTGCGCTCCGGTTGCTTTCCGTATTTTGGCGTGCCGCTGTTAGAGGAGCCGTTTATTTCCGCTTACCGCTGGCATGTGCCAGATCCGGTGCCGTTCCGCAAGTCGTTGCGATTTTTGATCGAGCAAGGGCAGGGCGTGCCGCCGTTCGACAGCCTGAACTATTATTACAGCGTGGCGTATTGGTACCAGACGGAGCCACATATGCAGTTCCCTAAATTGCCAGGTCCGAGCGAGCGCGTGAATTGGGCGCCGCACGTCCAGGATAAGTGAACGACCAGAGTGTGATCTCTGCGACCGGAATGAGTCGCTTCACCCGGTTAGGTTTGTCTCTTTGCACTCTTTTGATTGCGGGCGCCATTGGCGCGGGATGCAGAACGGCAGTTCCCGCACAACCGGCCGAAAACACTTCATACCCGTTCGATGCGGAGAAGGTTGCCGAGCTAGCTCATGAGGCATACAAAGTAGCCTGGGATGCTAATGTTTGGGCCCGCAGAGATCTGAGATATGCGGCGTTTCGTCCCACCGCGCTCGATTGGGAAACGGTATACTACCTGGGGCAAATTTCTCGCAAAGCGCCCTGGGTGGCACGGAAGATCGAGCAGCATCCCACAACTCCGCGCGTTTCTTCCCAGCGGGCTTACGAGCTTGTGCGCTATGACGCAATGATGTTGAAAAGGCGTTATGAACCGAGGTCCTTCCACAGTTCAACCGACGTAAAGATCGAGAGGCTCCTTGGTATTCTTGATGAGATTGACTCCTGCTACGAAGAGAGTGGTGGCACTAAGTAGCTGTGGCACCTCGCCTCGAAGCACGATTAGACCAAAACAAGCTGGCCAACGCTGCGTTACGCTGGCAAAACGTCGGCATGCCAACGGCACCTTTCCCCAGACGAATGCTCGGCAAAGTCGCCTTGATCACCGGTGCGGCATCGGGCATCGGGAAAGCGACGGCGGAGAGGTTCGCAGCTGAGGGAGCCAGGACCGCACTGGCCGACCTGAGCAGATCGCTGCGAAAGAGGGGCGGACGGCCGCTCTGGATGCCCTGGTCGCCGAACGAGGTTTTGGCCGACCGGGGGAGATCGCCTCGATGCTAGTGTTCCTGGCCAGTGACGAAGCAAGGTTGGTGACCGGCGCTGACCTGCCCGTTGATGCGGGCTTTAGTGCGGGTTGAGTGAACCGCACGCTGCTGGTAGCTGATTCAAGCCGACGCTGACGGGAGTGAGTTTTGCGGCAGCAGCGGCTTTAGCGGGCATTCCGCGCAGAGCGGTTGCCGGGACCGGCAAAAATGTTTGCCGACCATGACGAGTTGGGCGTGGAAGTCCTGCCAGTAATCGAGCCGATCAGAGCCGTGTTTTTCGCACAATGAGGTTTCACACAATTGTTGCAAGTGGTGGTAGTCGACGGTCGGGATTCCCCAATGGTGGCGTTGAAAGATGCGTTTGGTATAGGCGTCGATCACGAATCGATGGTGCCCACCGGCATAGAGCAGCATGCAATCGGCAGTTTCCGGACCGATGCCATTTATTGACAGCAAGCGCGCGCGTACGTCGCCGGTGTCGCCGGCAAACAAACGATCGAGGTTGCCGCCGAATTCTTCGATCAAGACTCGCAAGAAAGAACGCACTCGGCGCGCTTTGACATTAAAGTAGCCTGCCGGCCGGATGAGTTGAGCCAACCTGGTTTCGCTGAGCGCAAAGATTTTGTGGGGATCCAGCAACCCCGCAGTTTTCAGATTTGTCAGGGCGCGTTCGACGTTACTCCAGTTGGTATTTTGGGTAAGGATGGCTCCAATGCAGACCTCAAAGGGGGTTTCGCCGGGCCACCACTGCTGGTGTCCGAATCGGGCCAACATCAGCCGATAGGCGCGGCGCAAGGCTCGCATTTCGGGTGGGGACCGACGTTTCGTCATTCTGACCTCAATTGTAAAAGACGACTTAAGGTGACTCCACCCTTTTGGATTTCAATTTCGTTGCCGTGCAACCAGAGCGTGTCTAGGCTTTTTCCGAATGCTTGCGTCGCTGATCTCAAACCTGGTGCACCTCGATTACTGGATCAGCTCTCCTGGTGTTGTGATCATGTCACTATTCCAGCTGTGGATGCTAATTGACGCGCTGCGGCGCCGCGAGTGGCTGTGGGCTTTGTTCATCTTTATCGGTTTTGGCATTTCGGCACTGTTCTATTATTTCGCGGTCTATCGGGCCGCACCCTCGGCGACGCAGGGATTTGAACTGCCGGGTGCGCATGACCGAAAGCGGATCAAAGAGTTGCAGGCGCAAATTCATCATCTGGACAAAGCGCACCATCATTTTCAATTGGGTGATATCTACTTTCAGCAAGGAAAGCTGGACAAAGCGGAGGCGTGCTACCGGGCTTCGCTCGAGCGCGACCCGGCGGACATTGATACACGTGCGCACCTGGGCCAATGCCTGCTGCGCCAGCGCAAGCCTGCCGAAGCCCGTCCGCTGCTGGAAGGAGTGGTGAAGGAAAATCCAAAACACGATTATGGTTATTCGCAGATGGCCTTGGCCGAAACGTTGACAGCTTTGGGGGAAACCGATAGCGCGTTGGCGATTTGGCAGCAGGTCACCCAAAACCATTCGTATCCGCGCGCCAAAGTTCAATTGGCTGAATTGTACCTGGCCAAGAATCAGCCCGACCTGGCCCGGACGGAATTGAAGGATACAATCGCCGATGATCTGCACGCGCCGGCTTACCAAAGAAAACGGGATCGTGTCTGGGTGCGCCGCGCAAAGAATCTGATGCGGCGACTCTGACGGCTAGCTTTAACTAGAGGCCCGTGGCGACAGTCGTAGCGCAGGCTTTCAGCCTGCTGTATCCCCGACTTTCAGTCGGCAAATTGAATGGGTTCTCGGGACAGTCGTGCAGGTTAAAACCTGCGATACAGCAGGCTCGAAAGCCCGCGCTACGGGCGTGCGCTAGGTGTGTTTGAAGTTGGCCGAGTATCGACTTCGTTCTTTCTGGCTTTGGCTTCGATGTCAGCCTCGATGGCTTGCCGAATGGTCTGAGACGCACCGCGTTTAGAGCGGACGGCCGCGTTTAACGAGTCTAACTGATCGCTTTCCTGGCCGCGAATAGACGGGCGCTGGCGGGACTGAGGCCTCTTCATAGGAGACTTTACGACCCGGCCGGAGCTGCGTCGAGGGCGGTTAAATTCCCAGGTTAGGCGAGGGCCAGTTCAGTGATTGTGTCCGCAGCCACAGCCGTGGCCGCAACCTTCACCGCTGAGTTCCTGCTCGGTCGGGAGTCGGCCCAGTTCGAGGGTTTTATTAACGTACTGGTGAATCGATTGCTGGACCTGATGAAGTTCCTCCTGGGCATCGAGGAAATCGCGCGCAACGGAATTCTGCAACAAGGCATCGCGATGCTGCTCAAAATCGGCGATTTCCTCGCCGGTTAACGGTGTGGCATTGTGCTGTTTTTGCTGCAAAACCTGGCCCTTGTTGACGAGGCCGTCGTATTGGGTGCGGCTCTTTTCGTCCGCCATGAAGGCGTCGATTCGTCTCCGAATGGACTGCATATTCGGTTGGTCGAGAATGGCTTGGCAGAGTTCCCTGGTCTTTTGCATCACGGGCGTTTCTTCAATGGTCGTTGGCATATTCAATCAATATTCAGCGAGCGCAAAGTACCTGGGTAGATCGGCGCCCGGGCATTAATACAGCACAGGGAGCGTAAAAAAGCAAACCGGGATTAGGCGATTTGGAGGCGCCTTTTAGGAAAACTAAACTCCGGGTCCGGAAATAGGGTTGTGCGGCTACCAATTTCTCCACACATTCACAGTCAAAGTTAATTGGGCGAATCGGCCTGATTGGACGTCATGCGAACCTTAAACATCAAACCTGCGGGTGCTTGCCAATATGATCTGATCGCCCTGGGGGAGGTCATGTTGCGCCTGGACCCGGGAGAAGGCCGGGTGCGGACGGCGCGGCAATTTCGGGTTTGGGAAGGCGGGGGAGAGTACAACGTGGCGCGGGGATTGCGCCGTTGCTTCGGATTGGAGACGGCGATCTGCACGTCATTTGCCGATAATGACGTCGGGCGACTGCTGGAAGACTGCATTTTGCAGGGCGGTGTTGATACCAGGTATATTAAATGGGTTCCTTTCGATGGGGTAGGCCGGAGTGTGCGTAATGGACTGAATTTCACGGAACGTGGATTTGGTTTGCGCGGAGCAGTGGGGATTTCGGATCGCGGCCACAGCGCTGCGAGCCAATTGAAACCGGGGGACTACGATTGGAACCGCATCTTTGGTACAGAGGGCTGCCGGTGGTTTCATACTGGAGGCATTTTCGCTGCATTAAGCGAGACCACACCGGCGTTGATCCTCGAAGCGGTGGCGGCGGCGAAAAAACATGGCACGATTGTGTCGTATGACCTCAATTATCGTCCGTCGTTGTGGCAAAACATTGGTGGCCGGAAACGCGCCCAGGAGGTGAATCGCCAAATCGTCAAAGCCGTAGATGTGATAATCGGAAATGAGGAGGACTTTACTGCCTGTCTGGGGTTAACAGTCGAGGGCCTCGACGAAAATATTTCGAAAGTGGAAGTAGCCGCCTTCAAAAAGATGATTCGGGAATTGTCCGTCGCCTATCCGAACATAAACATAGCGGCGACGACATTGCGCACCGTTCGTTCGGCCAGCCGCAACGATTGGGGTGCGATTTGTTGGGCGGGCGGTGAGTTTTTTCAGGCAGTAATGCGCGAAGGAGTCGAGGTGCTGGACCGGATCGGTGGCGGGGACAGTTTTGCGAGCGGGCTAATTTACGGCTTGATGCAATTTGGGGACCCGCAGAAAGCTGTGGAGTATGGGGCAGCGCACGGTGCGCTGGCGATGACCACGCCGGGGGATACGTCGATGGCAACCCTGAGTGAAGTCGAAGCATTGGTGCGTGGTGGCAGCGCGAGAGTCAGACGGTGAGCAAAAGAAATCCTAAATCCGAAGATCGAGGTCCGAAAGAAATTCCCAAGCTTAAAATAGCCGAGCTGGAACGCGCGTCCGGTTGTAGCGTTTTCAGATTTCGGATTTCGAGTTTCGGATTTATTTAGCGTCTACTTGCCCGCCTTAAGGACCAGCACCCAATCCTCAGGGTCGGGCGTTGGGAACTGGCATTTGCCCTGGACTACGACGGCGACTGCGGGACTGTTGCCACCCTGTCGGGGGTTAAACCAGGTGACAGCGGGCGAATGAGGCATCGCGTCCAGCGACAGTTCCAGCATACGCTCATTAGCGACATAGACCAGCGAAAGATCCTTGGTTTCAGTCGCCGCGGGACAGATCTCCGGTCCGCCGGATCCGGTACCGGGCTGAGAGACTAAGATTCCAGCGTCAGGTCGCAGTCGCCAAAAGTCGACGGAATTTAGCAGTCCCGCCAAGTAGCCGACTTGTTTTGCACCGGGCATGAACAAGGCCTTATGCCAGACGGGAAGTCCTGCTCCCCAGATGTCTTCTTGTTTGGGCTCGACAGTGGTATCCCAATTTTCCACCGCTGAACCTGCATAACTGACTCCAGCCGGCGGTGTGGGCAAGACGCCGCAATACGCTGAGCCTCGCACGTCCTGGGCTGTAACCCGCGTGCGCGTTTTAGGTTGAAAGGCGTTTTCGTGAGGAGTCAAGGCGACTATCGGGTGGGTCTGCGCAATTTTCGACAGGACCTCGGGTTTGACCTCACGAGTGGGTGCGCCAAGGACATCAACCCAGCCTTGCTCAGCAAATTCGACCAGGGTTTCGTCGACCTGGCGCGAGTAGACAATTACCGGGGCGTGTCGGTTAGTCGAGAACACTTCTGAGCCGATTTTTTTCCACCGCTCGGTTTGTTTGCTGCTCATTCCTGGTGCGAGCACCCAGGCCACCGGGTCCGCGCCCCAGCGTGCGACGACGTAGCGGGTGAGCAGCATGGCCTGGTCATCCGGCAAGGCAACCGCTTCCGGACTGGAATCAGGCTCTGCCAGTGGAGTGATGGCGCTCAGGATGCCGGCTGTCGAAAGGATGTCTATTTTGGCATCGAGCCGTTTAAAAAAGTCCGGGTTGACGCTGATCCGCTCCGGGAACCCAGCGAGCGCCGACTCATTAGCGGCATCACCGCCCGGGGCTACCGCCCATTGCGCAACCGTGAAATTTTGCGAGGAGCGGATCACGGCGTAGGTTCCCAGGCTTTTTGCGTCGGCCATTCGTACACCTTTGCTGACTTCATCGGACAACCAGAAAAAGGGCGAACGATCGGCGTGCTCGAGGTGGTGCCGATCTTGAGCCACCTTAACGGGACCGTGTCGATGAAAACGGCTTTGCCCAATAGTTGAAGTGCAAAGAAATTCTCCCCGCTGGTTGTTCAATCCTGAATTTGCCGCGTCCGAGCAGGTGCTTTTGAAGCTCCAAGTCCCGGGTTGGTCGGGAGAGAAGCGAACGCGCCAGGTGCGGCTACCATCCCAAAAGCCAAACACCTGCGCGGTTTCCCCGAGCGGTGAAGTGAATACAATGCGCAATGTGGCTTGTTGCAATGGGTTTTCATAGTTAGTGCTGCTAGTGAAGGCGTATTCGAAGCGACCCCATTTAGGAACCACCGGCATCTTTGTCGATTGCGTCGCCGAGAGACCTTTGACGGCGGTGCTTACCGCGGCAAGGCACAAGGCCAGGGATAACCAAGTAAGGCCTGGGCATGCGGTAGCATTTCGCCTACTCCCAACTAATCCCGCGGTCGGTTCTGTAAAAGACCCATTTCGGCGCTGATGAACACCCCGTTTGAACCCGATATCTTCCATAAGCAGTCATTTTTCCATTCCATTTAATGGAATGGCCATGAGACAAAAAACCGCCGAACCTGTCAAACCTCGACAGGTATACGACGCTTTGACAAAGCCGGTTTCCATGGGACCTTTTCTGGAGGGTGGAGTGTGAAAGACATGGGGAAAGGAATTTCATGACCGTGCGTTCGATGATTGTTGGAGCAAAACTTAAGAGGTATGGCGCTCTGATCAGCAGCTTTGTTCTATTGAGCGTAGCCGGTTACTTATGTCCGGTTCTTCGGGCGGAGACTCCGCCCAAACTTACAATCCAGGAGGCCCCGGTTGACCGTGGGTTAAAAGCTCCGCTCAGTTTCGCGCCGGTCGTCAAAAAGGTGGCACCAAGCGTGGTAAATATTTACTCGACGACCATTGTGCATGAGCGAGCAGTTCCTAACCCATTCTTTAACGATCCGTTTCTGCGTCGCTTTTTCGGCGATGACTCTGGGCAAGAACGGCAGCCGCGCCCACATAAAGCCCAGAGCCTGGGGTCAGGCGTTATTGTGTCGCCTGATGGTTATATTCTGACGGCGAATCATGTCGTGGAAGGGGCGCAAACTGTAAAGGTGGCGCTGTCTACAGGTGATACAGAGTATACGGCCAAGATCGTAGGGACCGACCCTCCGAGTGATGTCGCCGTGCTGAAGATCAATGTTTCCAAAAAGCTTCCTGCCGTACCGCTTGCCGATAGCGACAAGCTGGAAGTGGGCGATATCGTTTTAGCCATAGGCAATCCATTCAACGTCGGTCAAACCGTGACGATGGGCATCGTCAGTGCCGTCGGGCGGGGCGGCCTGGGGATTAGCGGCTACGAAAATTTCATTCAGACGGACGCGGCCATTAATCCCGGCAATTCCGGCGGCGCGCTGGTCGATGGGGAAGGCAGGCTGGTGGGGATCAATACAGCGATCCTCAGTCGGAGCGGAGGTTTCCAGGGAGTCGGGCTGGCGGTTCCGGTCAATATGGCCCGGTATGTGATGGATCGGTTGGTCCAGTTTGGCAAGGTCAGCCGTGGTTTTCTGGGTATTTATATACAGCCGCTGACGACGGATTTAGCCAAGGAATTCAACCTGCCCGACGAAAGCAGCGGGGCGCTGGTCGGCGGGGTAACGCCGAACAGCCCGGCTGCCAAGGCGGGAATTGAGGACGGCGATGTGGTCGTGCAATTCAATGGCAAGAAAGTCACCGACTCGCGCAACCTGCAATTGATGGTGGCGGAGACTCCGCCTGGAACCAAAGTGAGTCTGCAAGTGCTGCGTGGTGAACTCGGCAAAAAACCGGTTGCACGGAATGTGACGGTAGCATTGGGAGAGTTGCCGGTTGAAAAGAGCGTCGCTCAGCGGAATACGCCACGCGACAACGAAACAGAAAAGATGGATGTGCTCGATGGGGTGGAGGTCGCGGATTTAGACGCGTCAGCGCGTCAGCAGTTTGATATCCCGCGGAATATTCGGGGAGCGCTCATCGCCAATGTGGATCCTGATTCCACCGCGGCCGAGGCTGGCTTGACACCGGGTGACATAATCGTCGGAATCAACCGTCAGCCGGTACGCAATGCCGACGAAGCGGTCGCTCTGAGTCGGAAGGCGAATGGCACGAGCGTGCTGTTGCGGGTTTGGAGTAAGGGCAGTGACGGAGGCGGAGGCACTCACTACATAGTCGTTGAGAATACGAAGAAAACGTCGGAGTGATTCGCAGCGGTCGCTTTGTTGGCCGGCGCTGCGGCTGTTCGATATTGGTCAGGCGCTTTCGAAAGAGCAGGTAAATAAACTAAGGACTTATGCCTCCACGGGAACCGCCAACCAATAAGGATCGTCCTGGCCGGCCAAAGTGGAACTCACCGCTGTGGTATCTGCCGGTAATGTTTTTGTTGCTGTGGTTATGGCAAAGCGCTGTCAATCAGTTTGCCTATCGGACGATTTCCTATAGCGAGTTCAAGGAGCACTTATATCGCCGCGAGATCGTCAAATGCGTTATCGGTCAGGACGACATCCAGGGCGAGATTGTGCGCCAGGACCACGCTGCGTCCGCGAGGACGGAAACCAACTCGGTTCCGCGAGGTCAGTCCGCGAAATCTTTCCTTTTTCGGACGGTTCGTGTCGAGGATCCCAAGTTGGTGGAGGATCTTCAGGCAGCAGACGTCACCTTTCAGGGGGAGCGTCCCAGCTTCATGTCACAAATCCTGCTGTCGTGGCTGGTGCCCATTGGCCTTATGGTTTTGCTGTGGTCCTTCATTAGTCGGCGCATCGGCAGCGCCGGCGAATCGATTTTGAGTTTCGGCAAAAGCAAGGCGCGATTGGTTGCCGAGAAGGAGACTGGAGTGACGTTCCGAGATGTCGCCGGCTGTGAGGAAGCCAAGTACGAGCTGCAGGAAGTGGTGGAGTTTTTGAAGCATCCGGACAGATACAAGCAGATCGGCGCCGCGATACCGAAAGGCGTGCTGCTGATTGGCCCTCCCGGCACGGGGAAGACATTGCTGGCGAAGGCGGTGGCCGGCGAAGCGCATGTGCCGTTTTTCTCACTGAGTGGCAGTGATTTCGTCGAGATGTTCGTCGGCGTTGGTGCAGCGCGCGTTCGTGATTTGTTTCAACAAGCCAAGTCCAAGGCGCCGTGCATAGTTTTCATTGACGAATTGGATGCGATTGGACGTCAACGAGGAGTTCATGTTGGCGCAGTCAATGATGAACGTGAGCAGACGCTCAACCAATTGCTGGTGGAAATGGACGGGTTCGCGGCCAACGCCGGGGTGATTGTGATCGCGGCGACCAATCGGCCGGATGTGTTGGATCGGGCGTTGTTGCGGCCCGGGCGATTTGATCGGCAAGTGGTGGTCGACGCGCCGGATATCGATGGGCGTGTCGCGATTCTCAAGGTGCACGTCAGAGGCAAGCCCTTGGCCCAGGACGTCGATTTGCGGCGTATCGCCCAGGCCACGCCAGGATTCTCCGGGGCGGATCTCGCCAACGCGATCAATGAGGCGGCTCTGCTCGCTGCTCGCCGGGATCAAACCGAGATCCATCAGCGGGACCTCGAGGATGCCGTCGAAAAGGTGGTCGCCGGTCCTGAACGCAAGAGCCGGCGACTGCGGGACGAGGAAAAACGGCGCGTGGCGTATCACGAAACCGGGCATGCATTAGTTGCCGCGTACAGCAAAGGCGCCGACCCGGTTCACAAAATCAGCATCATCCCGCGCGGTCGCGCAGCGCTTGGCTACACGATGCAATTGCCCACTGATGACCAATTTCTCCGTACCCGTTCCCAGTTATTAGACCGTATCCGCGGGATGCTTGGCGGTCGCGCCGCCGAGGAGGTGGCATTCCAGGAAGTGACAACCGGGGCTGAAAACGATTTGGAACATGCCACGGCGTTGGCCCGACAAATGGTCTGCGTGTTCGGCATGAGCAATACCGTTGGCTTGACTCATTGTGCGCGTCCGCAAAATGGGGTGTGGTTGCCCGGAGTCGACGGTGGGCTGCAACGCGATTGCAGCGAGCACACCGCGGAGGCGATCGATCAAGAAGTGAAACGGATCCTGGACCAGGCGTACGCCGAGGCAAAAGCGATCCTGATCGAGCACCGAGATCAATTGGAATTGGTTACCAGTGAGTTGCTAAAAATCGAAACTCTCGATGCGCAACGGTTTAACCAACTCCTCGGCCGTTCGCCAAATGCAGACCGCAACCGTCCCGGTTGCCCGGTCGAATGGGCTCCCGCTTCGCCGGGATCGGAGAACGGACAACAAACCCACGCCGAATAGTTATTGGTAGGGCAGCGTTTGTGCCTGCGAGTTTTGGCGTCTGACCGCCAAACGATTAGCGGCAACCGGACGGGAACCTGCGCTACTAACTTTGACAAACGCGCTTGTGCAGGCATGATCTGAGGGGTAAAGCAGGGCGGTCGCCTGCTTCGGGAATGGCACGTTATGCCTGTTCAATACAAAGATTATTACGAGATTTTGGGAGTTCCGCGGACAGCGAGCGAGGCGGAAATAAAGAAGGCGTTCCGGAAGCTCGCACGGGAGTATCACCCGGACGTAGCGAAGAACAAAAAACAAGCCGAAGAGAAGTTCAAGGAGGTCAATGAGGCCTATGAGGTCCTGGGTGATCCGGCAAAAAGGAAGAAGTACGATGAATTAGGGCCCAACTGGAGGGCGGGCTCAGAGTTTCGTCCGCCACCAGGGTGGGAATCTTTCAGCACGAGTGGCGGGTATCCTGGACGTGGGCCACGGGGTGAGGAATTCGAATTTCATTTTGGAGGCACCGGTTTTAGCGACTTTTTCGAACAGTTATTTGGCTCCCGTGGGGCGCGAGCGGGCGGTTTCGGGCGTCGTGGCGGATTTGCGGAAGAGGATCTGGCGGCGGAACGCGGAAACGATATTGAGGGAGATATCATGGTCACGCTGGAAGAGGCGATGCGTAGCTCGGTGCGTTCGGTATCCGTGCGCCATGGCGTGCCCTGCGAGCATTGCGGTGGGACTGGCCAGCGCGCACGGCATGTTTGCAATGTCTGCGGAGGCACCGGGCAGGTCGCCAAAACCGATACTTACCAGGTGAAAATCCCTGCCGGGGTGACCGAAGGGCAGCGGCTGCGCATAGCGGGCCGAGGAGAAGTGGGGGTTGGCGGCGGCGCAGCCGGCGACCTGTACTTGCGTGTGCGGTTGGCCAAGCACCCGGATTTTGAAGTTCAGGACCACAATCTCATTTACGAAGCGCCACTCGCGCCTTGGGAGGCGGTCTTGGGAACCAATATCTCGCTCCCCACGCTCAACGGACGGGTCAACATTAAGATCCCGGCCGGGACCCACAATGGTCAAAAACTGCGTGTCCGTGGCCGAGGATTGCCTCAACGCAACGGTGATGCCGGCGATTTAATCGTCGTGATGCGCGTCGAGGTGCCTACCACAGTGAGCGAATCCGAGCGCAAATTGTGGGAGCAGTTAGCGAAGGAGTCCCGGTTTAACCCGCGAGCGTAGTTAGCCAATTTTAAAGAGTTCCGTCGGATCAATTCTGTGGCTGCTTGTTTTGAAGAGCCGTTGAGGAGTTGGCTTTTGCAGACGGGTGTTCGCGGGCCTCAATTGCCTGGATCAGATTTGCTTTTAATTGTTGCTGGCTTTGATTGGTCACCAGTGTGAGCAACGCGCGGGCCTCGGCTAAGTGGCCGTCGAGCATCTTAACCCGCGCCAGATGGATGAGTACGTCTTCGCGTTGTGTTCCCTGACGAGCAGCCTGAAGCGCATTAGTCCAGGCAACAAGCGCGGTTTCGATCGGCAACGGCTTGAGAGAATAGTATGTCTGCGCGAGGTCAGTGGCGAAGCTGAAATTGGTGCGATCCAACCGCACGGCGTTGCTGTAGAGTTGGATCACCTTGGCAAACACTGCTTGCTCGTCGACGCCGTAGTACTTGGCCCCACTCTTGCGCAGCACATACAAAGTGGTGCCGAAATTATGATAATAGGAGGCTTCGGTAGGTTTAAGCGCGATGGCTTTGTTGAAATAATCAAACGCCTTGCTGGCCGGCCCTGCTTCGCTATAGCTGCCGGCAAGATTGTTGTAGATGGCGGAATTTTGTGGATCTAACTCCAGCGCCTTCTCCCATTCGGTTCTGGCGCCAGTTTCATCCTGCTGTTCGTTGAGAA
Organism: Candidatus Limnocylindrales bacterium; assembly: GCA_035495315.1. Lineage (GTDB taxonomy): Bacteria > Verrucomicrobiota > Verrucomicrobiia > Limisphaerales > UBA8199 > DATJGF01. Next base: position 143,854 of record DATJGF010000229.1, on the reverse strand, counting down.
AACAACCGTAGGCCAAATGCGCCTTGGCATGATTCGGATGGCGGTCCAGAAACTCATCGTAAGCTTTGCGCACCGGTTCGAACCGCGCCCGGATCCTGGCTTCAAATTCCGTTTCGGAGAGGCCTGCGCCCTTGGTTTTTGCCTCGGCGTTTTCGCGCTTCCACTTATCCACGTCAGCTTGCGCGGCATCATCGTCGGACTCGAGTTTTTGAAATTCTGTCTCGACCCCTTGTCTTGCTGGCGAGCCTTCGAGCAAGGCTGCCGAAGGAAGTTCGGGTTTGGCGGGCTCGGCTGCGTCTGCGCCGAGGCTCACTGCTAAAAAGACGAGGAGGAGCAACAACACAGGGTTAGAGTACGGGTCGGCTTGTCCCTTGCCAATGGGTGATTTGACAGCAATTAAGCCGCTTGGGAACTGCGATTGGCGGCGCGAGTGGAGCCACACTTTGGATTCGAGGTAAGAATTCAACGGACGCGAATTCAAAGCTAACTTGGCATGGTTCATGATACAACAATCGCGGATGAAGCATCCGAAATGCCATAATTTACCCGGTATTCTGTGCTTAGCGAGTTGCTGAAGCATGAACAATTTCCAGGTTGAATCCAGTTCCAAGAGCTCTCCTGGGGTTGGCGCTCGCATTCTCGCGAGCCTGTTTTTTCTGTTTTTCGTGGGAATGGGTTTGGTCTTTGTCTGGCTAATCTCGCGCGAGGCCTACGTGGGGTTGAAAACCTGGACTTGGAACCGTAAGCCTTGCGAAATCATCAGCAGTGAGGTGCGCCAACGGGATCGCGACGGGCGCCAAACTGGTGATTATTATTTTGAGGTGCGCTACCAGTATGACTTTAGTGGACACCGTTACACTTCTGACCGCTACGGTTTGAAGGCGCCGGCTTTCCAGGACTATAGCAAGGCCGGCCGGTTGACTGATTTGTATCGCGCGGAATCGAGGGCGGTTTGTTTCGTCAACCCGAGCGCCCCCAATGAGGCCGTCTTGCGGCGTGGCAGTTTGTTTATGCCGCTGCTGGTTCTTTTTCCTATGGTCTTTGTGGCCATTGGCGTGCTGGGCATCTATTCGATGTGGCGGCCCCAATTGGCAACCGGCGACAAGCAGAAGGCGATTTCGGATCGAGCGGTACGGCCGCCAGGCCGGACGATAGGCGTTTGCTTCTTCATGATTTTTGTATTGGTAGGCAGCGGATGCTTTTACGCCTTCTTCGTCCTGCCATTATTCAAAATGTTGAGTGCCCGGCAATGGCCCTCGGTGCCATGCGTGGTGATTTCGAGCGAGGTTCGTCGTCACAGCGGGGATCACGGCAGCACCTACAGTGTGAATATTTTATATAGCTACGAATTCAACGGACGCGAATTCAAAGCTAATCGTTACAATTTTATCGGCGGTTCATCGAGCGGTTCCAATCGCAAATATGCGATTGTGGCCAAGTACCCGCCCGGCAGCCGGAGTTTCTGTTACGTCAATCCTGCTGACCCGACGGAAGCGGTCCTGGAACGAGGGTTCAGGCCGGCGATGTGGATCGGACTGATTCCCTTGGTATTTGTGCTGGTTGGTCTTGCAGGTGTGAGGGGAATGCTGCGTGGCAAGTATGCCCTGGGCTTATCTTCAAAGGATATTGCCACCTCGAAGAAAGCCTCCCCCATTTCAGGGACGTTACCGGAGTCATGTCTTGCGCAGATAAATGAACCGCTGTTGTTAAAGCCGAGTGTGCCGCCTTTGGGCAAGCTGATTGCCGCCTGCATTTTCGCGTTGTTCTGGAATGGAATCGTCTCCGTATTCGGAATCAACATCATTAGACACTGGAGTTCAGGTCCGTTCGAGTGGTTTTTGGCATTATTCATGGTGCCGTTTGTCCTAATCGGGCTGGGGATTATCGTTGCGGCGATTTATTTCTTTTTGGCGCTATTCAATCCGCGTCCGCATCTGACGATAACACCTGGTGCGGTACCGTTGGGCGGGAGATTTCGCATCGAATGGGAACTCCGAGGCCGCCTGGAGGTTCTAGAACGGTTGCGCGTGCGTCTGGTAGGTCGCGAGGAGGCCACTTACCAAAGCGGCAAGAATACGGCGACCGACAAAAATGTGTTTGCAGATATTGAGATCGCAGACATTACGTATTCGCAAGAAATGCGATCCGGCAGCAGTACCGTTACGGTGCCAGCTCATCTAATGCATTGTTTCCAGGGCGGCCATAACAAGGTGATCTGGGCTCTGCGGGTGCAGGGGGAGATTCCACGGTGGCCTGATTTGGATGAAGAGTTTCCCATCAGCATTTTGCCGGCAGCCCGGAGTTGCACATGAACGAATTGAAAATCGACCTAGCAGACGCCCGTACTGCCTATGAGCCGGGCGAAGAGGTAGCCGGCAGCGTCTCGTGGCAATTCGACAAGCCAGCTCGCGATGTCGAACTGCGACTCTTTTGGTTCACTCGCGGAAGGGGGATCGAAGACGCAGGCGTTATAGAAACCATTCGTTTCGAGCAACCACTTCAACAAGAAACGCGCTTGTTCCGATTACAACTGCCGCAAGCGCCGTATAGCTTTTCCGGCAAGCTGATTTCGTTGGTTTGGGCTTTGGAACTGGTAAGCGAGTCTGGCAAAGCCGTGAGCCGCCAGGAAATTGTGATGGCTCCTGCAGGCAAGGAGGTGCAATTGGGCACCGTCTCGTTGCCACCAATCGAGAAGCGTTCTTGGTCGATCAGTTGGCAAACCCGGACACAGAACCTGCTGACACGCTAATTATTGAGACCAGCGCTGGCCGGGGACGTCCGGCAATGGTTGATACCAAATCCAGTCTTTAGTTGCCTCGGTAGGAAACTTTGGCTGATCCCGCAATGACCGCGTAAAATCGTGATTAGCGGAGTGGCCATCAACAAAGAGGATCGGCGATATAAAGCGCTGACGGTCACTGCCGAAGTCCAGGTTCGAGACCGTGGATTTGCCGGTCGCGAAGTGCCAGTGGAAATGGTACTGCACTTTGATTGCGTCTCTCGGAATGCAGGGGTCTTTGGTCATGGGCTTCCAGGTTGGCCGGGCGGGCAATTCATACGCCAAAATATAACGGGCAGGTTCTTTTACCCAGGATTCTACCTGCCATACGAGACTTCCCTGCACGCGATGTTTCGTGAATTCCCAGGGGCTGGAATTCAATGAGTAACTATAGCCAAACGCATAAAAAAAGCTTTTATAGTTGAACGAGTCCGGCGAATAGTCCGCTCCTCGATCTTCGGGGCAATGGAAGATTTCAGCGGTTTTTATGTATTGATATAAAGCTCGCCGTTTCATTTCCTCGAGCAAATCCCGGTCGGTCATCCTGCAGGTAAACTCCTTGGCCATAACTGTTCCGCCCAGGCTGCCAGGATAATGGTGAGTATCCTGCACGTAAAGTGCTACCCCGGTGCCGATGTGCTTCAAATTGCTTAAGCATTGCGTGACTTTCGATTCAAGCCGGACGCGAGAAAAGGCCGGAAGCAGCAACGCCAACAAGATCAAAATGAGCGCAATAACCGTGATCAGTTCGATGAGGGAGAATCCAGGTAGCGCATGCGACCTCCGATGCGGTGTCAGGCAACTTCGAGAAAAGCCAGATGATTTCATCGGCGAAAACTCCCAGTCAGGCGAGTATTAGGTAATGTTCATTTCATTGTCAACCAGCATTGACACTCCAGAGCGGTCAGGGTGCGATTAAAAGCGGGCGGTGGCGAAAGAACCCTGAGGGTTCGATCCACCGAGGACCCGGTACACCTTCATAAATGGAGGTGTTAATGAGATGAAGCAACGGGCAGCAAAGCGCATTCGCATCCACTTTTAATCGTGCCCGAGCGATCAGGATGCATGCTGACACTGCCCCGCTCGGAAATCGAGAGAGTGGCCGGAACGCCGGATTTATCCGGCAGAAAGCTGCGTTCTATCAGGTCCTGGGATAAATCCGGCGTTCCGGGGGAGGTGCCAGGGCGCACCCGAGCAATCGCAAAACAAGTATTGGACATATGTTGGCACCAAAGCGAATGTAGGACAGTCCAGTTTGGCTACCACCCCTGTGAAAGCGAAATGTCGCCGCTTTATGTTGGCTAGGAGGCCCAGTCGGGCATTCTTGCTCGCTTTCACTTTAATCGAATTGCTGGTGGTGATCGCCATCATAGCCATCCTGGCAGCCCTCTTATTGCCGAGCCTTGCGGGGGCAAAAGAAAAGACGCGTCGTGTCAACTGCAAGAACGGCGAGCGACAATTTCTCCTCAGTGTGCACTTGTTCGGGGACGATAACGAACAGCGAGTCCCGAGTGGGGCCTCAAATCCGCCGTTTGGCCCGCTCGACGATCATCTGCCGATCATCAGCAATGCAACGAGCAATTCGTTGATTCAGTATTTGAGGAATCAGCAGTTGGTCCATTGCCCCAGTTTTGCCGCTTACTTTCAAAAGGACGCCGCGTTTCAAATCGAGGCTTTGGGATACGGATATGTGATTGGCTATAATTATCACGGTGGGCGCACCAACACGCCCTGGCCGGCTGTTTCCGGCAGCACCGCACGCTGGCTTTCGCCGCAACGACTGACCGACTCCAGTTCGCTGGTGCTCATCTCAGATATGAATGACTGGTCGCGCGCGGACCGCCGCGTATTTGCGCCGCACGGCAAGGCAGGTCCCATCTTGAACGGCACCGATGCGTCCAACCAGGGTTCGTATCAGGTCGGTTCAGTTAACCCGCGTCAGATTGGCGCTACGGGCGGAAACATCGGCTTGCTAGACGGCTCGGTAACCTGGAAAAACATCAGCCAAATGCTGACTTATCGCGGTTCTCAGCAATGGGAAGAAGATGGCTGTAAGGCCATGTGGTAGGGAAGGCCCAACTCGGTGAGGCCCTGACTGGACGGGGCAGCAAAACGAAAGCCGCTGCCAAACGTGCAGCACATTTGAGCCTCGCCTAGCTCGGCCTTCCAAATATTAAGCCAGCGCGAAGCCGTCGCGATAAGCGCGCTTTACGAATTGGGCGGCCTCAGGGGCATTGGTGGCCTTCATGTTGGGTCCGTCCCATTCCAATTTCTTGCCGACTCGCAGGGCGACGCAGCCGAGCAATATGATTTCCGTTAAATAGGCAGCGATATCGAAATTTGAGTAAGGGATCGGCCCGCCTTTGCAGGCGGCAATCCATTCCAGGTGCTGTTTGGCGTCGGTATCGCTCGCGAGAGTATTGCGGGGCAGGGATACTGGAACTGCCTTGGCCCCTTCGTGTGTTGTCCCGTTCACGAATTCCTTCTCGTCGTTCAGTTTGATGAAAAACCGGGCACCGTAATCGTCCGGAGAAAAGATTTGGCCTTTCTCGCCAATTAACAAACAGCCCGCGTCGGGAACCTTCTCGAGCAGTTCTTTAATGTCTTTGGTGACCTCATCGGATGGGCGCAAAGGGGCGCAGGTTTTATCGCGCGGGTTACCGTCGTACCAGAAGAATTCGGTTTCCGGCAAGCCTTCGCGCGGCGGAAAGACGAAGCGAATCTTGGCGGTCTTGGGATAAGTGTCCGGATTAAGCTCGGAGTGATCGAGTAATTCGACCAGGCGTGGGTAACCAAGTTTCGCGGCGCGGAACGGCATATTGGCGGTATGACAGGCCATGTCGCCCATGGCGCCGGTTCCGAACTCAAACCAACCACGCCATTTAAAGGGATGATACACCCCCGCTTTGAAGGGCCGTTGGGCCGCCGGGCCTAGCCACAGATCCCATTTGAAGTTGGGCGGGACCGGGTCCTGACCGGCAGGCCGAACAATGCCCTGTGGCCAAATCGGGCGATTGGTCCAGACGTGAATCTGTTGGACGGAGCCGATAAGGCCTGCGTGAACCACCTCAACCGCGCGGCGAAGTCCGTCCTCAGAACTGCCCTGATTGCCCATCTGCGTAATGACACCTTGCTCCTTCGCCAGCCGGCGCAAATAGCGCGCCTCGTAAACGGTTTGAGTAAGAGGTTTCTGGCAATAAACATGTTTGCCGAGTTTCATCGCCGCGGAAGCGACGCACGCGTGCAGATGGTCGGGGGTCGAGACCGTTACCGCATCAATATTGTTCTGTTCCTTCTCCAGCATCTCGCGCCAGTCGGAATAGAATTTTGCATTGGGTATGGCCTTTAGCGCGCTCGCGGCCATGTTCTCGTCGGCATCACAGATGGCGACAATTTGTTCCGCGCTGCAGTGCTGTATATCGCTGCGGCCTTTGCCGCCTGCGCCCACGGACGCAATACGGAGCTTGTCTCCTGCGCCGAGCACGCGCGGGCTGGCTTTTACATAAGCAGGAAGGCTGATGGCACCGGCAGCAACGGCCGAGTAGTACAAGAATTGCCGACGAGTCATCGAGGAGGTCCCGGGGGTAGAATCGCGCTTAGACATAATGGCTTTCACATACGTTGGAGCAAGGGCCCAATTCAAGCACAATCTCCACAGGAACGTCTATGGAAGGCTTACCCCATAGCCTGGACTATCTCTGGTCGCTATGATTTCAGGGTTACGATCTCTCCTGGGTGGATTATGGGACTGGATTACTTACGCAGCCGCCAAATTGGGCTATTTCTACTATGGGCGACATGCGCGGCCGGAAGAGAGGTTAGGGCACTGGCTCAGGAATCGGCCAACTCACCTTTAGCCGCACCCTTGCCGGGGCTCTGGAAAACTGAAACTGCCGAGGGCTTTAACAAAGGCGCGCACGAATTGGAATTGCTGGCGGGCGTGGGGATCGGGACGCCCATAATCCATGGCGAACATGCACATGATTGGATTTTGGGGAGCTTGCAGTACGGCTGGGTATTCACAGATGTGCTCGCGCCCGATCGTTGGCATCGCGGCAATTGGGAGTTACTGGCGCACGTTTTTGGAGGTGAGCAGTTTAATCCTTCACATGCTTATTTGATCGGTGCGGCGCCTTTGCTTCGGTACAATTTCGCGCCGGGAGGGCGCTGGGTTCCCTTCATCGATTTTGGCGCTGGCGTGACTGCAACGGACATTCGTGACTGCGACCTCAGCACGACCTTCGAATTCAATTTGCAAGCCGGGGCGGGCACGCATTTCTTCCTGCGCAAAGACCTGGCGCTGACATTTCAATATCGTTTCATTCACCTCTCGAATGCCGGCATCGACTTCCCCAATCTCGGTGTAAACACCAGCAACTTCATGCTCGGGCTCTCCTGGTTTTTCTGATTTGCTTTTGCTCGGTTTGATCCATGCTCAAGGCGTGGAAGAGCTCACGAGCGAAGAGATCCGGCAAGCCGTGCGGCTAGCTTTGCAGGAAGATTTGGGCCCGGGCGACGTGACGACGCTGGCGACAATTCCAGAAGAACTGCAAGCGAGCGCCGAGATGCGAGCGCGCGAACCGCTGATCGTCGCCGGGTTGGCATTGGCCGAGGCCGCGTTCGAGGAAATGTCTCCTTCGGTGCGCTTTGTGCGCCACAGCAATGACGGCAAGCACGTTTCGGCGGATAAGGCGTTGCTGCAAATTTCGGGCCCCGCTCGCAGCCTGCTTAGCGCCGAACGTGTGGCTCTGAATTTTGTGCAAAGACTCTCGGGCATCGCGACTCTGACGTCACAATTCGTCCAGGCGGTTGAAGGGACTCCCGCCCGCATCCTCGACACGCGAAAAACAACACCGAGTTGGCGGCGGTTTGAGAAATACGCCATCACCTGCGGTGGCGGTCGCAACCACCGGATGGGTTTGTATGACATGGTGCTAATTAAGGACAATCATCTGGCCGCCTTGAAGCGCGAGTCGCCGAATGCGGTGGCCGCCGCGATCCAGCGGGCGCGAGCGCACTGTCCGACTCTCAAAATCGAAGTCGAGGCCGACACTCTCGAGCAAGTCGAGCAGGCTGTTGCTGCCGGCGCCGACCTGATCCTGCTCGACAATATGAACCCGGTGCAACTGCGGTTGGCGGTGCAACGGTGCAAATCGCGCTGCCAAACGGAGGCTAGCGGTGGCATTACACTGGCCAATGTGCGCGCCATTGCCGAGGCCGGTGTTGATTTCATTTCCATTGGCGCGCTGACGCATTCGGCGCGCGCTGTCGATATCGGGCTTGATTTTACCCTATGAGTATCGACGCGTGTATTTTGACAGCGCTTCGTGCGGCCTCGGATAGTTCGGTGTCGGGTGCGGATTTGTCTAATGAGCTGGGCATTAGCCGCGCGGCGATTTGGGCCCATATCGAGGACCTGCGCGCGCTCGGCTACGATATCGAAGCCAGTCCCCATCAAGGTTACCGGCTATTGAGCTGCCCGGATTTGTTGCACGCAGAAGATTTGGTTGCGCGTCTGGGCAAAACCAACTGCGTCGGACGCGACATCCGCGTGTTTGAAGAGACGACGTCGACGAATGATGTCATCGAAAAGCTCGCGCGCGACGGGGTTAAAGAAGGCGCGGTCGTTTTTGCCGAGGCGCAAACCAAAGGCCGCGGACGGCTTGGGCGCAAATGGATGTCACCGTCAAAAAAAGGGCTCTGGTTTTCGATTCTCCTCCGGCCCGGGTTGCGGCCGTTGGCTGCAACTCAATTGACGATTGCGGCCGCTACGGCGTTGCGGCGGGCGATTGCGGCCCAGAGCGGGCTGCATCCGGAAATCAAATGGCCCAATGATATTCTGGTGAATGGACGAAAAGTCGCGGGGATACTGACAGAATTAAACGCGGAGCTCGACCGGGTCAAATACGTGATTGTGGGCGTTGGCGTGGATGTCAATTTGAATGCTGGCGATTTTCCTTCGGACCTCCGGCGCCTGGCGACGTCATTGAAGGCTGAGGCGGGCAAACCGATCTCTCGCGCGGACCTGGCCATCGCGATTTTGCGGGAGCTGGATAAGGACTACGCCCGGGTCCTTTCGGGTGGGTTTGCCGCGGTGGCTGACGAATGGGAAGCCCATTGCACTACCCTGGGACATGAAGTTGTCATTCGCACCGGCCAACGCGAGATTCGCGGTCAGGCCGAAGCGCTGGGCGAGGAGGGCGCGCTGCTGGTGAGAACTGAGCATGGCCACTTGGAACCGATCGTTGGGGGCGATGTGACGGTGGAGAAGTGAATAGACAGATTCCGCATTGGACAACGACTGGGGTTACAAATCCGAAATCCGAAACCCGAAATCCAATGGAACAAACTCCAACAATCCATTTCATAACTGGTAGGGCCGACTCGCCGAGCGGGCCGAGCCCGTTTTTGTGCAGGAAAGCGGACGGCTCGGCGAGCCGTCCCTACCAAAGGAAGCCTGTGTTTGGGTTTATGGGATGAGTTCAAAGCTCCAAACAAGTAGCGTTTTGGGAGTACCAAATTCCCCTCACCCTAGCCCTCTCCCGGAGGGAGAGGGAACCGCATGTGTTCGTTTCTTGGAAATTCGACGTGCTGGGTTTCGCCAACAGACTGAGGAAAACTCTCCCTCTTTCCTACCCTCTCTCGTTGGGCTCCAGAGAGAGAAGCGGCGGCCGGTTTTAGATCATCCCAAAGTTTTTGGTTTCGAATTCGCCTCACTGCGCCCTTTCCCAGGGGGAGGGAGAACTGCCGCCAGGAGGTGGGCGGGCTGCCAGCTTGCCAGGCGCGCCCGTTTTGCAATTGGCTCGGATTTGTAGCCGTGAATCATTGTATGAGCGCTTCCATAACCCATGCGTTGCTCCTCCTGTTCGATATCGGCAACACTCACACCCACCTTGGTCTGGCCGATGCTCACCGGGTGCTAAAGCAGGCGAATATTTTGACGGCAGACTGGTTTCGTGGTGTTGCGGGCGAGCAGGTCAAAAAGTTCGTGGGTCGCAGCTCAATACAGGGGGCCGCCGTTTGCAGCGTGGTGCCCCGCGCGACACCTTTTGTTCGTGGTGCTTCCAAACGGATGTGGGACATACCCTGTCTGGAACTGACTCATAAGACGCTACGAGGCCTGGGTATTGATTACCCGAGGCCTGGCACGATTGGGCCGGATCGGCTTGCCAACGCTTTGGCCGCTCGACACCGATTCGGGGCACCGGTTGTGGTGGTCGATTTTGGTACGGCCGTGACCTTCGACGTTGTCGATCGCGCAGGCAATTATGTGGGAGGCATCATCGCGCCGGGACTTACCGCGATGACCGAATATCTTCACGAGAAAACGGCGTTGCTGCCACGAATTAGAATTCGTGAAGTCCAGAGCGCCATCGGCCGCAGCACCGAGCAGGCGATGCTTGTCGGGGCGGTTCACGGTTACCGCGGCCTGATTCGGGAATTGCTGATCGAGTTGAAACGGGAGCTAAAGACGCGCCGCCTGCCTGTGGTTGCCACCGGAGGCTATGGCAAGCTGATCGCCTCGAAACTACCTGAGATTACCGCGGTTGATCCGCTGTTAACGCTCGAAGGTTTGCGATTGACGTGGGAACTGAATTCACGGGCAGATTCGTGAGCTTCCGATCGGAGGTTCTCTCGAGTTTGCGTCCAGCCGATGAACGGCCTGCATCGTCCTCGTCCTCGAATAGAGCGATCGAGGACGAGGGCGAGGACGAGCAAACGTCGGTAGGTTCATTGTCTCAATGCGCGTTTAACAAACCTCGAGGCTCCCATGAACCGCAGTGTGAAAAGGCCTCCTCTCCTCTCCCTCTCCTCCGGGGAGGAGAGGGAGAGGCACCCCGACGGCGTCCGCCGAAAGGAAGTCCGCGGTTCATGGGTTCAAAGCGCGAAAATGCTTTCGAGGAATTCTCTGCCCAACCCTTTCCTGCAGAGGATTCCAAAGGGAGGAGAGGGAGGAAATGACCATGCGGACGAAAGCGGGCTATAGTTTAACTTAAACCGTTCTAGCCCTGCGTCTCGGCACGTACCAATTTAGTATACGCCGCCATGAGTTGCTCCGTGACCGGAGATTGGGAGAGCGGTTTTTGGTCTAGTTCTGAGGCCGGAATGATCCCCAGCGAACTGAGCGATAGAAAAACCCCTTCGGTCTGAAGCAGCTGCTCGGGTTTGATGCAAGCCTTCCAGGTGGGTATCTGCAGTTTTTTGCAAAGTTCAATAATGACTGCGCGAGTCACGCCCGGCAATACTCCACTGGGTGTGGGAGAAGTACAGACATTGCCCTTTTGGATCCAAAACAAATTGCTGCTTGCGCCTTCGACGACCCAACCATCGGTATTGCTGACCAGCGCCTCATCGACTCCTGCCGCATCGGCCTCGCAGCGTGCAAGAATCTGGGGGAGTTTATTGGAAGTTTTAAATGCGGCCAACGGGTCGGCTGCAGGAATGCGGACGCTAGAGGTGATGAGCCGCCAGGCTTTTACGGACCCCGCATTGCGGTTGGGTGAGGGGTGCAAGGAGATCACGACCGTCGGATGGTCGGCAGCGCGGATGGAATAGCCGCGCGGGCCCTTGCCGCGTGAGAGAGTCAGTCGCAGGATCCCTTCGGAAATATTATTTCGCCGAATCAGCTCATCTGCGCTGGCAGCTAGCTGTTCTATTGTAAAAGGCAGTTGAAGCTTTAGAAAATGCGCGCCGCCCAGAAAACGACTCAGGTGCTGATGCCAGCGAAAGGGTTTGCCGTTGGCAACCAGCATGGTCTCGAACAATCCGTCCCCATAGAGGAAGCCTCGGTCAAACACCGAAACGGTGGCTTGCTCCTCGGGGACGAATTGGCCATTGAGAAAGACGATCATGAACCAGGGCCAAATACTTCTTCCGGGCCAAGCGGGCAGGGCTGGAGGGAATTTATGCCAAGGCCAAGCGCTGCAAAAAACCCGCGAGCCTTGACAAGGGTCTCCTCATATTCGGCCTCTGGGTTGGAGTCCGCAACGATTCCCGCTCCTACCGGAAAGTAAACCGCCCCGCGTTTGCAAATCGCGGTCCGTATGGTCATGCTCAATTGAGTTTCGCGGTTGAATCCGAGATAGCCAAGAGCCCCGGTATACGGCCCGCGGGCTGTCCGTTCAAGTTCATCAATAATTTCCATCGCGCGAAACTTGGGAGCGCCGGTGATGCTGCCTCCTGGAAAACAAGATGCCAGCGCGGTTAAATGGTCGACTTCAGGCCGCAAACGGCCCTGGACGGTAGAGACAAGGTGTTGGACCTGGGGGTACCGTTCGAGGCGGACCAATTCCGGCGTGTGGACCGAACCAAACTCACAAACTTTGCCCAAATCATTCCGAAGCAGGTCTGTGATCATGACCAACTCGGCCGTTTCTTTGGCGCTCGTCTGCAATTCATAAGCGAGTTGCGCGTCGCGGGTTGCGCATTCGGAGCGGGGGCGCGTTCCTTTAATTGGCCGTGTTTGTATCTGCGCGCCGCTCATGCGCAAGAAAAGCTCTGGAGATGAAGAGACGATCTGGAAATCGCCGCAGTTCAGAAAAGCCGCGAAAGGCGCCGGCGACAGAGACGTTAGTCGATTAAAGAGTTGCCAACCAGCGACTGGGCGGCGCATCTGCAGCCGGTGCGAAAGGTTCACCTGGTAAATGTCGCCGGCGCGGATATAATTCTGGGCCCTTTTGACGCGTCGGATAAACTCATCACGGGAGCAATCGGACACTAAAGGCGCGGTGCGATATTCGGACCAGAAGTCCTGGTCACTTCTAGGCTCGAGCGACGGTGGACGCGCCTGATTGCCGAGTTGGCTTTGCCACCAGGCCAGATCGCGCTGGGCCTGCGCCTCGCTGCGTGATCCATCCGGCGCCAGCCCGGTCGATATAATCCAACTCTTTCCAAGCTGCTGATCGATCGCCAGGAGGCTGGCGTAAAAACCCAGGTAGCAATCCGGCAATTCAAGCTCGTTTCTGGCGCCGCGCTTGAGCTTAGGTTCGGTGAAATTCTTCAAATCGTAGCCCCAATACCCGAAACAGCCACCCAAGGGGAATGGCAGATCGAGATCATCGAGCAACTCATAACGGGACATCCATTGGGCCAGCAGGAGCCATGGATTGCCGAACTGGACCAAATGGCCAGTGGAGGATTCTATCTCACAACGCGAGCCGAAGCTGCGGAAGGTCAGAATCGGTCGGAGGGTCAGGAACGAGTAGCGATCACGTGCCGATTCAAACAACGCCGTCCGCAATAGCATCATGCCCGGTTCAAAGCGGAATTGTTCCGCCAACCGTTCCGGGGTCAACTCCGTCGCAACTTCCTGGACTAGTAAGCAGCTCATGCCAACCGAAGAATTGACTGAAGCGAGCGGTCGGATTTCATAGGGCTGACCAGGGCGAGGCTGAGCCGTTCGGATCGGAAGAAATCACCAGCAACTGCGCGAATGTCAGCCGCCGTAACTGAAGCCAGGCGGCGCTTGACCTCCGTTGGGGAGTAAATCCTGTTGTAAGCAAGGACCTGCTCGCCGATCCAGTTCATCTGATTATCCGTGCTCTCCCGGCCCAAATCAATTTGGCCGAATACATAGTCGCGCGCCCGGCGGAGTTCCGCTGCGGTGACGGGGACCTCAGTTAGTCTGCTTAGTTCGCGCAGCACCAGACGAAGTGCCTTGGGCACGTTGTCGGTATCCAATCCCGCGGAGATAACCAGGTCACCGGTGTCACTGAAGAAACTTGGGGTGCTGTAAATGGAATAGGCGAGACCGCAGTCTTCGCGGAGGATTTGGAACAGGCGCGAGCTCATATTCTCGCCCAAAATCGTATTCAGCAACCGCAGAGGGTACCGGCGCTCGTCCAGACGGGAACAGGTGCGGACGCCGAGGGCGATTTGCGTCTGTTCGGTTTGTTTGGTAAACAGGCGCAGCCGGGGCGTCGACTGTTCTTCACGCGCCGGGGCATGGGAGGGGCGGGTCGTACGCGCAAAATGGGACGCATACCGCTCAACCGCGCGCACCGCTTGAGCATGCTTAATCCTTCCCGTGACCACGATCAGCGTGGCCTCTGCGACATAATATTGCCGCAGGTAATTCAGCAGCATCGATCGGTTGAGGGAATCGAGGGTTTCCGCCGTGCCGGTGATGGGTCGGCCCAACGATTGCTCCGGCCAAAGGGTGGCATTAAGCAACTCCTGAACGTGATGTTGAGGTTCATCCAGGTACATCGCCATTTCTTCTTTAATGACCTCGCGTTCTTTGGCGATTTCCGCGCTGGCGAATTGAGAATGTAGCATCATGTCCATCAGCACATCGAGCAACTCGCCGAAATGCTGGTGCCCCGCGCGTGCGTGAAAGCAGGTCGTTTCCTCACTGGTGAAGGCGTTCAGGTATCCGCCGATGCCTTCGACGGCTTGCGAAATTTCTTTGGCTGATCTTTTCTTGGTGCCTTTAAAGAGGAGATGTTCGATGAAATGGCAAGCGCCATTCAGAGGCGTGGGTTCATAACGTGACCCAACATTGACCCAGATTCCGACGCTCACGCTGAGCATGTGCGGCATCGACGCGGTGGCAACCCTTAGGCCATTTTTCAGCTGCGTGACGTGGTACATGTACAGGCGATGCGATGGTCAGGCCTTTGTCGCAATCTTCAAGCAAATGCCTTGGGGACGATCTCCGGTGGGCCAATTCGACGTTCGTAGTCCAAAATAAGATCGATCGCCTGTTGCGGGTCGTCGGTCAGTGTCACCAATTCCAAGTCGCCAGGACTGATGAAGCCATTTTCCTCCAGGCGCTCATTCATCCATTCCAGCAAGCCTTTCCAATGCTTTTTCCCGAACAGAATGAGCGGGTAGCGTGGAATGCGCCGGGTTTGCACGAGGGTGGCAATTTCGAAGAATTCGTCGAGGGTGCCGAAGCCGCCGGGCATAAAGACAAAGCCAATGCTGTACTTCACGAAGCAGACTTTGCGTGAAAAGAAATAATGAAAATGAATGGGAATGTTCGCATATCGATTACCCATCTGCTCGTGGGGTAATTCGATGTTAAGGCCTACCGACTTGCCTTTGGCGAGCCAGGCGCCTTTGTTAGCGGCCTCCATCACACCCGGACCACCGCCGGTGATGATCGCCAGGTTGTGTTTTGCGAGACCTTTCGCCAATTCCACGGTCGCATGGTAATAGTGGTCTTTTCGCGACGTGCGCGCCGACCCAAAAACGGTCACTCCTGGCCCCACTTGGGACAGGACTTCGAAGGAATCGACAAATTCCGCCATGATTCGGAAAACACGCCAGGGATCTTCCTTGATAAAGCTGATGTTGGTGTTGTTATTCACTCGCGGAGCATAGCAATCTTGTCGGTCCTGACAAGGGGAGGGCTCCAAGTAACGCGAGCGTCCTCGCTTGCGAGTTTGGCAGTGTCTTGCTCCAACGCAGCCTCGGCGCACTTACCAGCCGATGCCACCAGTGTTAGCTAAACGCTGTTGGTTCCGTCCGCTTCACTTTGCCTTTACCCTTTCCCACTTGTCGGGTCTGACCTTTTTGGTGATGTTCGACAAAGTGAGGAGATAAAGTGCGCGACAAAGTGACTTATCCAATAGCCTAGGGTTAAGGAGTGAGCTTTACGCTGGTTCGCTCTCGCAACCAGAGATAATCGTCGGGCGGGGTGGGGACAAATCCGCCTCCGGCGCCGCCCTTAAGCGCTGGTCGTATCGTGTTGGCTGACCACTGATGCCGTTCAATGTGCCCATCGGCCCACGAAAGGTTGGCCGCGCCATGATGATATGATGCCGGCAGGTTTCCCCATTTGATCTCGTCCCATTGATTCATGAAATAGCCGTCGTTGATCGTGTCGGGGTGTTCCTCAATGAAAACATAGTAATTAGCCGGTCGCGGGAATTGGCTGATTTTTATAAACTGCAGCCAGTTTGGATTAAAACGATTTGGATTGATGAGCGGGTCGCCGACCAGCGAATTAAGCGAAACGCTTCTGAGCCGTGGTCCGTTTTGCGCCGCGGATTGGTCCGATGGGCACTTATAAATGCGCAGATTGTTGCTCACGTAAGGGGCCAATTTGCCCGATAAAACGTAATCGACATTCGTGTTCTCTTCGCTGGTGCCCCAGTCTTGGATATTATTGACCCAGCTTTGGCGATAAGTGCGCGTATCGGCCGAGCTGGAATTATTTACCAGCACACCCTGGTTGTCGTCGCAGTAGATGAGCCATGCGGTGGCGAATTGCTTAATGTTGTTGCCGCACGCGGTGGCTTGGGCGCCGAGCCGGGCGCGGGACAAGGCCGGCAGCAGCAGTCCGGCGAGGATCGCGATGATTGCGACGACCACGAGCAACTCGATGAGCGTGAAGGCGGAGTTTTTCGCATTAGTAATCGTGCTCATTAGGTCTTATTCTGAATCAATCATCTACTGATTCGAAGTATCCTGATGCCGCCGGGTTAGTCAATCTCAACCGAGCCGGCAGCGCCACCTCCTCCGGGAAATGTCCGGGCTTGCCGCCGCCGCGTTGACTTGCTTAAGCTCACGCGCGATGAACGCTTCCTTCACTTCCTGCAAAAAGCTTTGCTGGCCTCTTTTACTCGCGCTCCTGGTTAGCAACGCCGCGACCAGCGCCGATTTTTTGATCCATGATGGGGATCGAGTCGTGTTCCTCGGGGACAGTATTACTGAGCAGCGGCTCTATACGACCTACATAGAAGCTTATGCTCTGACTCGGCACCCGGAATGGAAGCTCACGTTCCGTAACGTCGGCTGGGGAGGAGATACTTCCTGGTTGCGGCAACGCGCTCATCCCGATGAGGCAAAACTATTCGCGGCCGATGAAGCGAATCAGCAACAAATGGTGGAAGACTCGGTCCGCCGCGGGTTGAAACGCGACGTGCTGCCTCTGAAACCAACATTTGTCACGGTCAAGTTTGGCATGAACGATCATTCGTATCAGCCATTCCGTGAGGATATTTTCAAAGCGTATGTTCGCAGCCAGAAGCAGATCGCCGAAGACCTGAAAGCCAACGGCGCGCGAGTCGCGTTCCTGACGCCGCAGCCGATTGAGGATAAGCGTCCGGATCCGGATAAAGACGCCCGCAATCAGTCATTGCGGAAATTCTCCGACGGTCTGCGCGAGGTTGCGGAGAAAGAGGGGGCCGCGTTTGTCGATCAGTTCGATCCCTATATGACAATGCTTTTGCGCGAGCGGACCGGCAACCCGGATCGCATGGTGGGTGGCGGTGACGCGGTCCATCCGGGCCCGATTGGACACACTGTAATGGCTTGGGCTGTGCTGAAAGGTTTGGGCGCGTCGCCCATGGTGTCCCGGGTTGTGCTCGATTGTACAGCGAAAAAGGTCGCAGCCGCAGAAGGCTGTCGCGTCGAAAATCTGAAAATTGATAGTGCGAACATCAGCTTCGATCGGCTCGATGAAGCCTTGCCGATGCCGATCGATGAACGAGCCGAGCCGGCGCTTAGTTTGGCCCCGATAATGGACGACTTAGATCGTTATGAATTGCAGGTGAGCGGCCTGCCGACACGGAGTTACACGATTACGATCGATGGAGAAAAGGCAGCCCGGGTGACTTCTGAGGAGCTTGCCAAGGCGTGCAATCTGGCCAACCGCGCAGGGCCGATTACAAAGCAAGCCCGCGACGTTCTCGCTCAAGTATTTCAAAAGAATAATTTGTTTTTCGACCGGTGGCGCAGTGTCCAGCTGTTTGCGTTTCCGCAATGGGCGCAATCGGCTGAGGTCGAGGCGAAGCGTTCCACGGAATTGTCGCGGCTCGACCAGGGGATCGCCGAGGCAGAAGGCCGCATTGATGCGTTGCGAAAGCCCAAGTCTCACCACTTTGAGATAAAGCCGGCAGAATAAAATCCGAAATCCGAAACTCGAAGCCCGAAACCAACCTGATTCAAAAGAATTTAAACCACCAATCTGTTCGCCGTTTTAAATTTGGAGGTTTGAATTTGTTTTCGGATTTCGACTTCCGGGTTTCGGATATTCAGTTTCGCTTCATCTGCCCTCGGCGATTGGTACAGAGCCGCAGCAAATAGAGCGGCAAGAGCAGTTGCATTCCTGGGATGAGCAACAGCGGAGCAGTCAGGCTCCAAGAATCGGCGCTGCGCCAGGGGATTAGCAGTCGTCTCCAGGTTTGGCCAGAGTCCTGAGCCATGCGCTGCATGCAGCGACGATATTGACGGCGCAACATCATATCCGATTTGTGAATGCGACGGCGCCCTAATTGATCTCCGACCCGGTCATAGGCCGCCCAAAATGAAGCAGTTCGTACCTTGCCTTCGCCGCGCTGGACGCGAATGACTCCTCGGACGAGATAATAGAGCACCAATGGATCATCCTCCCAACCTTCGGGGTGAACTTCTTTGAAATGGGCGACCGCAGTCGAAGTATTGCCTGCCAGGGCCTGTTCCTGAGCCTGCCAGAGATGAAAAATGGAGAATTGCTGGTTTACGTCCGGTTTGGTCAGCGCCAGATCGACAATTTCCTGTGCCTGTTGTTCTCTGCCGGCACCTCGCAATGCCAACGCGAGGCAATGCAACATTGGTAGATCCAAGGGTCCCCGCTGCCTCCAGTCTGACATCCATTTTGCGGCCCAGTGATACAGTCGCACGGCAACCAGCGCCCGCGCCGTGGTGCCCCAACCTTGCGGATCGTTCCGCAGCCACCGACCGTGTTTCCGCACCGCCTCTCGAACGAGCGGGACTCGGTGTTTGGCGGCGACCGTGCCGAGAAATTCGATCACGGCGCGATGGCCGATCTCGCCGTGTTGCCGGCAGAGTTGGTCCATGGTCTTTGGATATCGACGGTCCCAGTTATTACTGGAAAGCAGCCGGCGCATCCATAGCGCGCCAACGTGGGGATGACTCTCCGGCCACCAAATCGCTTCCCGCAACACCTGGCTGAGCTCTTGCTTGTAGCCGGACTGGCGCAAGGCCTGGGCAGCGGCTTCCAACCCGGTCACCTCGTCGCCTTTGGTGAGACACAGACTCCGCAGACGTTCAACCATTTTGGCTGCCTCCTCCGGATTGAGCATGACGCGCGGTCGGGTGGTACCACCTGAGGCGGCCCGACGTGGGCGGAAGGCCGGTCGGTCGGGCGCCGGCGCGCTTCCATCAGCCGGAGAGTCTTCAGGTACGATTGGCATGCGGCGGAGATTTAAATTCGGCGATCAGGCAGCAGCGTGGTCAGTTGCTCAAGGGCCAGGCACAGGGTAAGGCAAACCGTTGCTTTCCCGCAAAGCATATCGTATTCGCTGGATAGGAGCAGAACACCTACTGGAACCCGAAACCGCTTCGCCAGAGTCTTTATTTAGCGGATTCGAATTATGAGAATTTCAAACTGCTTGCTTCTGATAGTTTCAATTATCTTCGCTGCCGGTTGTGCGGACCGGGGAGGGTATGCAGGCCATCCACCGCGCTATTACGGTCTGGTCGATACCGATCAGGCTCTGGAGCGCAAACTGCGCGCGCAATTGAGCAGCAATGCTGAGTTGTCCAGCACGGCACCTGATGTCCTGATCTCGGCGCAAAATGGGACCGTAACATTGAGCGGCAACGTCCCCAGCGAGCAGGTCCGGCGGCAGATTGACGATATCGTGAGAAATACCAGCGGGGTGGATGCGGTAAATGACCAACTTCAGCCGCCCTACACCCCCACGGGCGACTTTGGGCGCCCACCACGTGTGTATACCTCTCCGCCGCAATAATATCTCCGAGTTCTTTTCTGATTATACCGGGCTGCAAGTAGTTTCCCAACATTCGGCCGAAGATGGCCTGCGCGCGCATGTTTGACGGGGGAAATTCCAGCCCCTTTTGCCCGGGGTTTCCCCGGGAGTTTGCTTCCTAAAAGTACGGGACCATGTCCAGGAATGACCCGAAATTCATTTGGTACTTCGGCCGATAGCAATAATCCGGACAGAAGCGTAGAAATACAAACGTATGAAAGAAAACTATTGCTTAACTTTTGAGACCGAAAACTGGTCGGGTCGGCCTCGGGGCCGCAAGTCACTGAACACCTTCACTTGTATCCTGCTGTTCCTGTTTGTCGGGCTTTGCATTACTGGGGGCGTTTGCTGGTACTGTGATCAAGCGATGGTTGTGGCCCGAGCCAAGCGTGGCGAGGCCGAGGCACAATACCTTTTGGGCAAACGCTGTTTTGACCGGGCCCAAACGATGGAAACCAGGTCTGAGGCGATAAAGCTGATCCGGAAATCTGCCGAGCAGGGCAATGCCAAGGCGCAAACCGCCCTCAGCCTGATTTATATCAAAGGACTGGGTACGACCCGTGATTGCAAGACCGGCATGAAGTGGCTTGAAACGGCGGCGGCGCAAAATTTTTCGGTCGCGCAGAACGAACTGGGAGTGCTATACGCGACGGGTCTGGGGGGAATACCACAAAACCTGGACACGGCGATTAGCTGGTGCACAAAGGCTGCCGACCAAGGCTCTCGCATCGCGAAGAAAAATCTCGCACTCATCCAGACTGCCAAGCGCAGCCATTCGGTCGAGATGACCACGCGCAGCGGGGAGGCGTGCTTGAATGTAAAGGTTCAAAAGGTCGAATCTGACGGAGTCATGGTCAGTTTCCAACCCGAGAAAGGCGGCGTGGGGTTTGCCAAGCTGAAAACCAATAACCTGCCCGCGGAATTGCAGGAACTCTGTGGTTATACCGCAAAAACCCCTTCCCGGCTGGCGGCGTGGCTGCACCTCGATTCGATTACTTCGATGCTCTAACCGAACGAGCTTGATGTCTAAACTCCAGACCCGGATCAGATCATATGGCAAAACATCGCGTCTCGCAGCTTAGGCTCGAACCAGGTGCTCTTGGGGGGCATAATTCCTCCCGCGTCGGCGATCGTCATCAACTCTTCGATGCTGGTTGGGCACATGGCAAAGGCGCAGGCGTATTCGCCGCTGTTCACCAGTTTCTCGAGCTCCGTCACTCCGCGAATGCCGCCGACAAAATTCAACCGCTTGCTGGTGCGTGGGTCATCAATGCCGAAAATCGGATCCAAAACATACTTTTGCAGCAGGGTCACATCTAATTTTTCTATCGGGTCTGAAGTGGCCGTAAAGCGCGGGCGGAAATGCAACGTGTGCCATTTGCCGTCGAGGTAAAGCCCAAGCTCATGTTGTCGTTTTGGCGCGGGTGCCCCACCTGAGCCTGCCGATTGTAAAATAAATACGCCGTCGAGTTTCTCCAGCAACTGGGCTGCGGAGAGCCCATTCAGATCTTTCAGGACGCGGTTGTAGGGCAGGATTTGTACCTGGTCATGGGGAAAGATCACCGACAGAAAGAAACCACTGGTTCCAGTGCCCTTTCGTGTTTGAAATACGCGAGCGGCGGCGGCGCAGCGGTGGTGGCCATCGGCGATGTAAAGCGCGGGCATCCTTCCGAACTGCGCTTGAATTGAAGCGGTTACATCTGGCTGGCGAATTACCCAGGCGGAATGGCGCACGCCATCAACTGCGGTGAAATCTATATCCGGTTGCTGCTCGATGCTTTTCTTGAGCAGCTGAGTGAGCTCTGAGCTGGATCGATAAACCAGGAATACCGGCCCGGTCTGCGAGTTCAGTGTTTCGATGTGGCGCACCCGGTCGTCCTCTTTATCGGGCCGGGTGAACTCGTGCTTTTTGATGACGCCCTGCAAATATTCCTGGCAACTGGCAACCGCCACTAGCCCGACCTGCTGGTGATTTCCCATGATTTGACGATACAGGTAAATGCAAGGTTCAGAATCCTGCCGCAAAGCGCCTTGACCAATGAGGCGGCCAAAATTCTCTTTGCCGGTGGCATACACCTCAGGAGAGTAGAGGTCCGTTCCCGGCGGCAAATCGATCTCGGGCTTGCTGACATGCAAAAAGCTGAGCGGATTGCCCTGTGCGAGGATTCGAGCCTCCTCGGAAGACATCACATCATAGGGCAGTTCACAGATTTGAGCAGCGAGGTCGGGTCGTGGTCGCAGCGCAGTAAACGGTTTAACAGTAGCCATGAAGCGAGGCAAGATAGCCAAGTCTTTTGGGAAGGCACGAGGAAACTGAGGCTGCGGTGCGATGGGTTGTTGGTTGCCAATCAAAGTGAGTGCGAAAAATGCACGATCATGGGGATTTTTGGGCCTTTTCTCGCGAGTTTGCCAGAACTGCATCGAATTAATGCTTGCGACAGGTCACTCCCTGGCGTATTTTCCCGCCCTCTTTTACAGGATCTTATATGGCGCGAATTTGTGAATTGACCGGCAAACGTCCGATGAAGGGCAGTATCATCTGGCGCAGTGGTAAATCCAAGAAAAGTGGCGGTATCGGTACTCACGTGACGGCGATCACGAAACGGCGCTTCTTTCCCAACCTTCAGCGGGTCAAGGCCGTCATCGACGGCGAGGTGCGTTATGTGCGCGTTTCGACGGCCGCAATCAAGAAGGGGCTGGTCATCAAGGCGCCGAAGCGCACGTGGAAAAAGGAAGAAGCGGCCAAGAGCAAATCGTAAACACGTTAAAACGTTAAGGCGTTAGAACGTTAAAACGTGGATCTCCACGCAGTTTCCAAACTTACGATAAATTCTCCGCCCTTTTTAACGTTCTAACGTTTTCACCTTTTAAGGCTTTAACGTTTCACGTTCTAGACTAACGCGTCAACGCACTCGGGTCTATCAGCCGGGTCCAGCGGTCCTGCTCGCTGATGGGAATCAATCCTCGCTGCACTTTCAACCACGCCATCTCTCGCAATGAGCGCCAGCCGAGCTTTCGCGCTGCGCCACGAAGTTCCCCGGTTTTTAGCTCAGGCTGAATCCGGTCGGCGAGGGCTTCGTTAACAAGGAAAAACTCGTAAATCGCTACGCGCCCTCGATGCCCTTTTTGATTGCATTCGACGCAGCCGACTCCTTTCCAGGCTTTTACCTGGTCCGGCGGGAGGTTCAGAGCGGCGGCCATTTCCTCGCGAGTCTCCGGCGTAATATCGCGATCCTCCTGAGCGCAATGGCGGCAAATCCGGCGGGCGAGGCGTTGGGAGATGCTGCAGACGAGGGAAGCGGCAATCAGGTAGGACTCGATTCGCATTTCGAGCAAGCGGGTGACTGCACTGATGCTGTCATTAGTGTGGAGGGTTGAGAAGACCAGGTGACCCGTCTGGGCAGCGCGGACGGCGATCTCAGCGGTTTCAAAATCCCGGATCTCGCCGATCAAGACGACATCGGGGTCGTGCCTTAAAACGGAACGCAAGCCGGTCGCGAAGGTGAGCCCAATTTGGTCCCGTACCTGGATCTGCACCGTGCCTTCGAGTTGATATTCGATGGGATCTTCGAACGTAATGATCTTGCGCTCCTCGTCGTTGGCTTGCGCCAGCGCGGTATAAAGTGTGGTGGTTTTGCCGCTACCGGTGGGGCCGGTCAGCAGGACAAGGCCTTGTGGCAATTGCGTCAATTGTGCGAAAATGGCCTCCTGATTCGGTTCCATCCCGAGTTGGCCAAGGTCCAGAAAGAGGCTTTGACGGCCCAGGATGCGGAGGCAGACACCTTCTCCGTATTTGGTCGGCACAATCGAGACCCGCAAGTCGTATTCCTCGTTGGCGGTTTTCATCGCGATCCGGCCGTCATGCGGTAGCCGTTTCTCGGCGATGTTCAGACCCGCCATGATTTTGAGGCGCGACACGACCGCCGAATGCAGGTGCCGCATGTCGACGGGGACAGGAACGCTTTCGAGAATGCCATCGACTCGATAGCGCAGCCGGATTGCATTCGCATACGGTTCCAGATGAACGTCGGTCGCATTCAACCGCAATGCTTCCTGCAGGATTTGATCGACAAACGCCGAGACGGTTGCTTCGAGCGCTGAGTCGGTTTCTTTGCCCTGCACATCGAAGACGATCTCCTGGCTGATCTCGGTTCCACCGCGTTCTTCACGCAATTTTTGAATCGTTTCCGCGCCGAGGCCAAAATGTTTTTTGATGATGGCGTGAATCGCGCTGGGGGTGGCGAGGACGATCCGGAACCGTTTGCCTATAAGCAGGCGCAGGTTGCCCTGTTCCATCTGACGAGGCGGTTCGCTAAACGCCAGTATCAGGCAATCATCTTCCAGGCCGAGGGGCAGCAAGCGGTAATGAAAAATGATTTTGATCGGCACCAACTCGAGTGTCTCACGCTTAAGTTCGATCGCGAGGGGATCTACGAACTCGAGGTGGTTGGCTTTGGCCAGGGCACGCCAGGTGTCTTCCTCAGACGCGAAATTGAGATCAACGATCGCCCGATACTGCGGCAAATTGAGCCGTTGCTGGCGCCGACGCACCTGTTCCAGCTGCTGTTGGGTCAACTTGCCCTCTTCCAACAACAGGTCTCCTGTTTCTTTGACCGGCGTGGTCGACATTGGATTCACTTAATCGGGACTTCAATTTCCTTTTTCGAATTCAATGGCAGAAGAGTCGTCTGGGCTGCCTGATTGGTCAATGTCAGAGTCTGCATCGTGGCATCGGCGACAAAATAGTTGGTCTCGAGCGCCGACCCGACAGCTGCCGCTACAAACGTATCGCCCACCTTGAGGATCGCTGTTTTCGGGCTGCCTTCGGCCTGGAAATAACCTTGGTAGGTCACTTCGATTTTACGCGTGGTAGGCGGGGGCGGCTCCGGGGAAGGCACTGGCACGAAGTACCGCGTGAAAAATGGGCTGGGGCCTTCGCCAGAGGCGGAAGTAGGCCATTGGACCGAGGCAAACAGTGAACCCAGCGTGGTCACCGGCGCCAGGTTTTGCGGCGGCGCTGAGAAGGAGTCGGAATCGCGGAAATCCGGCGCTTTGCCGCCGACCTTGAACATAACCAGGCCAAGCAGCAACCAAAGGCTGACATGCACACCAACCGCGAAGGGGCGGCCGCGGAGGATTTGAACAAGCGTGCTCGACATATTATTCCCGAAGAACGAAGGCGACAGCCTGCAGCCAGACTCGAACCTCGTCTAGTTTTTCGGGCGATTCTTTGCGGACGACCAGGCGATCGACCAGAAGCGGCGTTTTTTCCGCCGGAGCCTCCGGAAGGCCAGCCGCTCGCAACTCATCGGCCCGCAGCGGCAGGCTTTGGATCACCTTAATGGCATTGTTTCCGGTGGCGGTAAACTCGATTTGAACCGGTATCTGGGTCCAGCGCCGAGCCGGCTCGGACGGGACGGAATTAGTCAGATCGAGATTTACTTCCAGCGAATGAATCGCGCTGACCTTGCAGGCGACGGCGGTTGAAAGCAGCTCATCGCTCATCGCCAGGGCTGCCCAGAGCAGCGACGGATCTCTTGTTTCAACAGTGTGCTCCGGGAATCCTGCGAAGACAGCCGGCTCGATCGTGATTTTTCGCTCCCGGGCAAGCCGATCCAATTCATCCATCTTTTTGCTGCGTTCGTTTTGGAAATCGACCAATTGGAAAGGGTCGTTGAGCCTTGCCTTCAATTCCGGAGCAACTTCCAGGCGTGCGGCGGCTTTTTTCTTTGTATCTTCGAGGATGGTTAGGGCTTGGCGAGTCTCGTGAAGTTGGTTGGTCAGGTGCAGGAAATCAATCGTCAAGACGTTGGTCTGGCCCATGGAGGCGGCCAATTTGCGCCACGCGGCACTCAAGGGCGCGTCCAGGCTGGCGGCTTCATGGGCGAGGGGCATGAAACCCAGAAGATAAAACAAGCCCAATGCAAGCCCCGCTAACGGGAGCAAGCACCGGCGTCGTATCTCCTTAAAAGAAGCCATTCAGGATTTTTATTTTTTATTTCGTTCCTTCACTGCGTTTTTGTTCAAGGCACAGGCGCTCAGGGAATCTGCGACATACCTGGGTCAACCTCTGGGGTTGAACTGGTCCGATTCGGGCGTTTGTTCGGCCGCAACACGTCCGAGCCGGTGGTTTTCTTATACCGGATGGGCTGCTGAAAGTCAGTTTGGGCGAAATCCAGTGACAGGACAAAATAGCGATCCGGCACAGTTACCTTGGGGTCGGCCAGACTTCGCCGGAGATCGTCAGAGAGCAAATCGACTTTGGAGAACAGCAGTTGCTGTTTCAGATTATTGACCAATTCACTTAGGGCTTGCCTGGTAGTTTCGGAATCGCCCGGCACGCAGAGCTCGGCGATCAACCCTGGTCGAGCGGGAGAGCTGTTGGTCAGGACAGAGGGGAAAGGTCGCAACCCGAGGGGTGTGGCGCGGGCGGCTTCGAGGGCGGCGCCGATCAGGTTGGTTTTTGCCGGACGATTCGTCGATAAGAGGGCGGGAGGCATGGTGAAGTAGCTTTGCTGGTCGGCGATCAGCACGTACCACAGCGGTCGATTGCTGCGGGATTGCTCCAACAAGGCGACGGTTTTTAGCGTGTCGAGCGTGCTTTGCTGCGCCGCGCACAGTGGCCGCAAGTTCTCATATTCGTTCAGCAGATCCTCAGTTAACGATTCGTTTTCGTCGAAGGCGCGTTGACCGGCACGCACTTTGTCCAACAATGCTTTCTTAGTGCTAATCAGCGAGAGTTTATGCCATGTGCCCATCCCCAGGAGCAACGCACAAAGCGCGACCAGCACCGCGCTGGCCACCTCGATCCGTTGACGTCCCAGGCGCTTGCGCCACGCCAATCGGTAATCCTCAGGCAACAACGAAACCGGTTGGGGACTGTAACCGAGCGCCTGCAGCGCTGTGCCGAAAGCGACTTCGAAACCTTTTCCCGGCGCCACCGCGTCGGGTTGGGTCTCGCGCGGCCAGGGCTGAAAGGATAGTTCGGCGTGGCTCTTGAGAAACGGCAGCAGCCCGGGCATTTCAAAGCCACCACCGCTGGCGACCAGCTTGAAAGTGGCGACTTCTGCGACCAGCGTCGGATTAGCTTGGAACCATTCATTTAATTGGCGTTTAAGTTCCGCCGCCCAACCTTCCACGACTGCAATAAATTCGCCTGAGGCTTGCGGCCCGGTCAGGAAGTTCTTGTCGCGTTTGAGCGTTTCGGCCGCCTCTTCCGAGCAGTCATGCAGGCGGGCCAATGCCCGGGTGAGGAAATCTCCTCCCATGTGGAAACTGGTGGCAAAGGCGCCCTGGCCGGCCAGGAGGACGACCAGAACGGTGGTCTGAGCGCCGCAATGGACGAGAATCGCGCGGCCGGAATCTGGAGCCGAGGCGCGGTATGCGGCGACAAGGGCGTTGGCAACGGTGGTGATCTCGCAAATCTCTTCTTTCTCGACTCCGAGTTTCAGAATGCGATCGCGAACATCGCCCTCCTGACAGATGGTCACCCAGTATTGCTGGCGGTAGGACGGTGTCTCAATGCGAACAAAATCGTAAATGATTCGGCTATCGGTGACCCCTCCAAGTTTGACGCTTTCCTCTGCAATCAGTTTTTCAACATCGCTTTCTGCCGTTTGAGGCAGGTCGATAACCTGGGAAATCGCAACGTGCTGTGGCAGGGTCAATGCCAAAGGCGGCCGCCCGTAAGCCTTCAGCAATTGTTGCAGGTGAGTCTTAAGCTCTTCCGGTGAAACCAGTCCTTCGGCTTGCAGATCCAACATGTCTTGCTGCAGCAGGCGGAATCGGCCGAAGTCGCTTTCGGCCAGCAGCAACTTGAGTCGGCGGTTGCCGCCATCGACAGCCAGGACGCGGCGCACCGGGGGGCGCATGCGGTCGATTTTGGGCTGCGTGCGCATGATCAAACAAACGAAAACAGACTAGGTTGGAACGACGCTTTAAACGACACGGCAAGCGGGCGAAGGCTCATTTCGGCGGGACCACCGAATTGGTGCGAGCGGTCGTGTCGTCGTAAACCAGGAACTCGCCGGTATCCTTAACGATGGTCGCAGTGACAAAAATAAGCAGGTACCGGGGAACGTCGGATTCGGTGCGCCGCCGGAACAACGCTCCCAGGATTGGTATATCGCCAAGGACCGGCACCGATTCGACCAACGTGGTACGATCCCGCTCCAACACTCCGCCCATGACGACCGTCTCGCCGGACTTGACAGAAACACGGGTCGCAATTTCCTCGGTGCGGTATTGCGGCAGTTTGATATCAAAGGTGCTCTGGACGTTGGTCCCGACGCCGTACTGGCTGAGGGTCGCGTATTTCACCAGTTGCACATCCGTGTTGACCACCGGGTTGAGCGCCAGGACGATGCTCTTGCCGTCTCCGCTGATGCTGGCGAGCACGTGCAACACGGCTCCGGCGGTGATCTTTGTCGGCTTGCCGCTGGGAACCCAGCTCGAGGAGGTGTAATATTGCTGCACGGTCGAGGCGACGGTGTATTCCTCATAATAGTATTGCACATTGCCGTCGCTGATTATCGCGGGACGATTATTGAGCACCGTCAGGCGCGGCGCGCTGAGCGTCTGACTTTCGCCGCTCTGTTCCAGCGCGCTGATAGTCGCCGTCAGGTTATTGGCGCCGAAAACTTTCGTGAAGGCATTTTGAATTCCAATGCCGACAACGGGATTCACTCCGGGAATGGTGGCGCTTTGATTGATAGCGCTGGGGAAGTTCTGGCCGTTAATCAGCCCGGTAAAGTCCTGGGGCACGGTTGTGCTTTGGACGGTGACACTTTGTCCCGTGCGATCGGCTTCCCAGAGCACACCCAGTTGCAGAAAGGCGGGTTTGGATATGGTGACAAAGCGAGCTTCGATGAGAACCTGCTGGATAGGCTGGTCGAACTCTTTGATGATTTGTTCCATCACCTCGAGCTGTTCGGGCGTGCCGCGCGCGACGATTAGGTTGTGTTCGTAATCGATGAAGGCTTTCGAGCCGGTGAATAAGTTGGTGATCGCGCGTTCAATCGACGGCAAGGCGGGGGCCTGGTCATTAACAAATTTTTGGAACTTTTGGACCTCGGTCTCCGTGGTCACGTTGTTGGCTGTCGTTTTCGTCCTGGTCGCCTCAGGCGAGCCGAATTCTGCCGGCAAAACGAAGCCCTTGCGCAAACGGTAAAACCGCGTTTCTTCCATCAGTTTTTTGGGATCTTTGGCGTCGACGACCCAGATTAGGTCGGGCCCCACCTGGAACTGCAGATCATAATTGCGAGCGGTGTAGCGCAGGAATTCGCCAAGTTTGACTTTTTCGAGGTTAATGCTCAAGACCTGCTTGAGGGCGGGCAGCGATTTGTCCGCGACGATATTAACGCCGGCGCTTTGACTGATCCTTATCAGGACAACTTCAAGGAGGACATTGTCCAGGTGGATGGTGACCTCTTTCTCGAGGACTTTTGCCATGCTGCCTTTGGCGCTTTCGAAGTCGAAGAGCGGTCCTTCCTCGTGGATCGTCTTGCCGTAGGTGTCGGGGATATAGGGGGTGTTTTCGATCCGATCGACCGCATCGCGCACATCTTTGCGCGCGGGTAAACCGCGATCCTTTTGTTCGGTGGCCAGGCTGCGGATGGTCGGGCTAAAGACAGAATTCTTGGCGTCGATGCTCCGGATCTTATCTTCGACCGCCTGTGCGCGGCGTCGTTGGGCCTGCTGATTTACCCAGGTATCAATGCGGGCCAGGGTCGGGTTTGTGGGGTCCTGCTGGTACAATGCCTGGACCTCGCGCTGCGCATCTTCCCAGCGATCCTGGCTGGCCAGTTCCATGATATGGTTGATCTCTTTATCGTAAGTGGCGTTGTACCGGGCCGGAGGCGGCGGTTTCTGCGTGGATGTTTGCGGATTTTGACACGAGGTAAGCCCCAGCAGAAGCAGAGCTGGAACTGCCGTCGCTAGTAAAGTGGTGGTCAGCCTGGGTGGTGGAAGCATCAGAACTTAAGAATGAACTGTCCTATTACACTCAGGCGATGCGGCAGATTGCAACACAATTTTCCCGTTCGGCGAACACTATTTCTTTTTTAATAAGCCGCCGAGCCCCTGCGTGGCTTTTTCAGCGGCGCTGGTGGCGGTCTTGCCGGCGTCTTTGGTCAAATCGGTCGCTTGTTTGGCCAAATCGGTCGCGACGCTACTGGCGGCCTGCACGGCCTGTTTTTCAATTACCTGCAGCACACGGCTGGCCAATTCGGCGGGTGTGATCCCGTCGGGGCCTTTCCCGAGATCACTCAGATGCACATCGGGCAAGGGGACGGTTGCCGATTTGCCGCCTAAGGTGGTTAGGGTGACATGAATTTTGCCCCCCGAAATGACGAAATCGTCGACTTGAAGTTTTTTACCGGCTCCTTTGGTTTGATTGGTGGACGTGGCGGTGGAGGTGCCGCCGCCGGTGGTTGCTTGTAAGTTAGCAACGATTTTGCTGAGATTGTTCTGTTTCAAATCCGTCTCGAAGGTGATCTCCGGCGCGTGCACGGCGATTGACTTGATAATGACCTTGTCGCCAAAAACCGAGCTCGGTTGCAGTGCCAAACTGGCGGTGCCCACTTGGATGGCGGAGGGTGTCTTAAAGCCTTCCGGGTTGCCGACAACCAGGCCTTTGATTTTGCCTGAACCTGACAGCAGCGAAAGGCTGACTGAATCGAGCTTGATTTCCACTTTGGTCACCATGGGCCCGACCGTTTCAATGCCCCGCTTGATAATGCCATCGAGGAAGAAACCCACCGCGACGACCCCGAGGATGAGCAGCACAAACAGAGCGATCAGTAAGCGGATCACGAGTTTTTTCATAAAAGCAGCTCGAATATACCCCCCCGGCTGCGGTTGCGTCCATACACGATTTGAGGGAACGAAGATCCAGAAAACCTGTTTTGCGCTGATTTACGGCGACGAATAAATGGCGTCAACCAACCTCGCGGATTGTGAATATCAAAGATACCATCGCAGCGATCAATCAGATGCAGGCAGACAGCGTCATTCGCCGCACCGCCGAACACCTAGCAGCCATTGAGCCGCAGAACGGACGCGCTAAAGACAAAGCCCGCTTACTCCAATTCATTGAAGCCGGCGCGCTCGACACCGCGCGCATTCAAGATGTCATCGTGCGCCATGGACTCACAGCAGCCTGGCGACGGTTTGAACAACAATTCCTGGGGGGCACAGCATGACTTTTGACCTGGCCAAAATCATGCGAGCAAGCGCGAGTTCCGCCAACGCCCGCGACCAAGCCCATTGAGGAAAAGTTGGCCATGCTGGACGCACTGCGCGCCCGAGCTATCGCACTGCGGGTGAAAGTGATCTCTCGAATGTCAAACGTCATTGCAAAGTGACCCGGAGGACAACCTACGGTTTGACCCACGGTTTGACCCTTCTTTTATTCTTTAGTCCGCTACTCTTTGGTTGCGGCTTCGCTGCGCTGTGTACTCTGCGGCTGGTCTCTTTTGCGAGCAATTCACTTTCCATTCAGGCCCGCTTGTTGGAAAGAAAGCTTACACGCCCATTGCGCCGTCTCGTCACAAGCTACCGCAGTCCAGCAAAATCTTTTTGAAAGCGGTCTCCATCTCTCAGGGGAAAGTCCGAGATTGTACCGGTAATTCCAGCATTCCACGGTGTAAAATCTTTTCCCTCCCTCCCCCTCTGACGGGTAAAAACTTGGATGGCGCGCCGTCGGCACGTGAATCGCTTTAACACCGTTAGGGGTTTGGCCCTCTGCGTCAGTTGAAACGCACGAGAGTCAACCTAAAAAGAAGTGAACGGCCTCGGCCGCGGGATTATGTTAAATGAAACTCATAGGAATTTTCTCAATCTCACTATTGGCCATGGCAGCAGCCGGGTCATCCGTAGTGATTAACCGACCGGAAATGATTTACGTCGGCACAAATGCCGTTGTGCGCCCCCTTGGCCCGGCTACTGTGTGCGGTCATACCGCTTACGTCGGTGCAGGTGGCGGTACAGGTCAGTTTTTAGTCATACAGTGCTCGCTGGCCGAACACTTCACCTGGCAGAGCGTGACGGGTCAGGTTTACTCAGTGCAATCCAGTACCAATCTTTCGACTTGGACTGATACGGGCGTCAAAATCATCGGGCGCGGTGGCTTGGAGGAATGGTATGAGCCCTTCACCCAGCCCTGTCTGTTCCATCGATTGCTACTCGATCAGTAGCCGAGGACAGAAGGCACGGGCTCTCCTCGGACATATTGGGGCAGCGTGGTGTTACAAAAAGTTGCCTAGCCAGGGCGCGGCAGCGAACCGCCGTCGCGCCGGGCAGATAGGGCAATTCGGATAATTAGTCAGCGACTGTGGAAGGCGCCATTCAAATCCAGTGTCACGGTTGTGCGCAACGGAACGACTCGGCTTCCGTTTGGAACCCGGTCGCCGCGCTCTTCCACAGTCGCGCCCGGGAGACGGCTGGGGAGTGAAGCCTTTGCACGAACATTGGGTCGCGACGCAAAGGGCAACGCCCGCGAGCAGACGCGAAACGACCTCAAAAGCTTATCTCATTTCCGCGTTACGGGCCGCAGGGCGCCACCGCCTGAGTACCGCTGAGACTGCCCGTCCAATTCGAGCCACCACCGCCCCTGGCGCCGCCGATGACGTATTGCTTGGAACTCTCCGGCGTGCCGGCGTGGTCCGAGTTCTGGTACGTGCAGTCGCCCTTGGTATCGTCGGTGGACTTCACCTCGTTGCAGGCGCTGCCGAACTGGGTGTACACGGCCGCCGCCCATTGCCATTTCAGGGTGACACCAGGCGTATCCGTGATGAACGTGCCCGACCACGTCACCGCCTGTAGTCCGCCAGGGAGTGATTGCGGGAGCGTGTAGGCGAGGCCTGACAGGAAGAAGTTGCCAGCTAAGCCGGACTTCGGAGCCACCGTCGTCCAGCGGCCCGATCCATCGCAGGTCGTCCTGGCGCACGGGACGTCGTCAAAGATCACGGTCGCATCCGGCACCGCCAGGTTGAACTGGCTGGAAGCGATCTTCTGACCGAGGAACCGAATCGTAATCGGGCCGCTGAAGTTCTTAGGCAACTTTGGCTTCAACACGGCGGAGAACCAGACGGTTTCGCCCGCCGAGATGGCGGTCCCATTGAAGTTTGCTGCGATGGAGTTGTCGGTCGTCACACTGACCTTCTGGGAGCAAGTCGTGCTGTTCCCGTTAACGTCGGTGACAGTCCAATTCACGGTGGTGACGCCGATCGGGAAGTTGGCGGGCGCATTGCAGCTCACGTTGGCTACGCCACAGTTGTCGGAAACCACCGGGGTCCCAAGGTCTGTGGCGCTCAGGGTGACCGCTGTGCACGCGCCCCCTGCGGAAATGACGAGGTCGGGCGGGCAGGCAATGCTCGGCGGTTCATTGTCAATGACTGTCACGGTGAAGCTGGCCGAGGCGGTGTTGTTGTGAATGTCGGTCACAGTCACGTTCACAATAGTCTGACCGACTGGGAAGATATATGGCGAGCTGATTGATGTCGCACCAACCTCATAAACCGTGCTGGCCACGCCGCAGTTGTCAGTCGGGTTGGCGGCAAAGCTAACGCTGGCCGAAC
The DNA here is from genome assembly GCA_035495315.1 of Candidatus Limnocylindrales bacterium. Lineage (GTDB taxonomy): Bacteria > Verrucomicrobiota > Verrucomicrobiia > Limisphaerales > UBA8199 > DATJGF01. Next base: position 110,774 of record DATJGF010000229.1, on the reverse strand, counting down.
ACTGGCCCGCGTCATTCTTCACGGCGATGTTAGCCGGAGGATGCACAACCGGCTTTTCGGTGTCGTTGACGGTCACGGTTTGGTTGCATGCCGCCTTGTTGTTTTGAATGTCGGTCTCTGTCCAGGTGATGATCGTAAGGCCGACTGGATAAGGATCGGTCAGGGACAGGTTGTCACTGCGCACTCCCACCGGGGCGGTGGTGCCGCAGTCATCACTGACCGTCGGGGCGCCTACGGTGAGGGTCGCGCTGCATTTGCCGGCGTCATTGGCCGCTGAGATGTCGTTTGGGCAAGAGACGGTGGGTGGGGCGCTATCGAGGACCGTGACGAGGACATTGGTTTGGCCGCAGGCGCCGCAAGGATCAGTGACCTTAAGGATAAGAACGTTGGTGCCGAGAGGAAGCGAGACGGTCAGGGTTGCGTTCGTTCCCAAAATGGTGTCTCCCAGGCTCCACTCGAACATGAGCGGGTCGTGGTCCGGATCGGTTGAGGCAGAACCATCGAGGCTGACCTGGGCCTGGCAATCGACAGTTTGGTCTGGGCCGGCGATAGCCAAAGGTGGGTTGTTCCCTGAAGAAAGATCCATTACGAACCATTGGTTGGCGCCGCCATAAAGGCCGAAACCGACGATGCGGTCGGAATCATTAATGAACTGGGCACTGATCAGTTCCCAACCGGAATTGGCTGGCAACAGCGTGTTCAGGTCCACCATTTTGTTTTTCTCCCACAGAAAGGCATGCCGAGTTCCGTTAGTGGTCGCGGAATCGCCGACGACTTGAGCGCGGTTGTTGATAGTCCAGACCGAACTGTAAGTGCCACCGAGGGTGCCGAGATCGGTCATGGTGCCATGATCGTAGAGGAACCCGTGGGTTTCCTGATCGTTTGTGGTAGTAGCCACTCCTGCCACCTGGCTATTGGTATTGACCACGAACGCGGTGGAATAGGTGCCGCCGAAGGTGCCAAGGTCAGTCATAACGCCATTGGCATAAATGAAAGCATGGGTATCACCGCTGGAGATGGATGATTCGCCGACGATAAGGCCGGCATCATTGAGGGCAAACGCCGAACTGTAGTTGCTACCCAAGGTTCCGAGGTCGGACAAAACCCCGTTGGCATAAAGGAAGCCATGGATAGCCCCATCCGCCAGGCCGGATTCCCCTACTACCATGCCGGCGTTATTGAGCGCAAAAGCCGAACTGTAATTGCTTCCCAAGGTGCCCAAACCCATCATGGATCCATTCGCGTAGAGAAAGGCCACCGGGCCAGCATCACCTGCCGTTAAGGAATTTCCTGCGACCTGGCCGGTTTCATTTATGGCAGCCGCGCTACTCTGGGAACCCCCTAAGGTCCCGAGGTCGGTAAGAGATCCGCCGGTGTAGAGGAATGCGTGGCTCTGGCTGGAGGTGCCGAGATCCGCTTGCCCTGCTACTTGGCCCGCGGAGTTCATGGCGTAACCGAAGCTCATGGCGCCGCCCAAAGTCCCAAGGTCCGCAAGAGCGCCCGTCTCGTAAATAAAGGCATGAGGACCGTGAGTTGCGTCATAGAAAAACCCGGTGAGCTCGCCCTTCGGGTTCAACGCGTAGACCTGGTACCCACCGAGATTAAGGGCTGGAAGGTTGGTGATCGTCGTGGTACCGGTTCCGCAAGCCCGAGAATCGATTGCAGCTAGGACCAGTATCGCGACGAAACATAAGTGGGAGAGATTGCGCGGGAGAGTTCTTTTCATTAGTGCTGTTTTTCTGGTCCGCGTGCCCATAAATGAAAAGCAGAGCGTAAGCCAATCGCTTTTGAGAATTGGACGAGTGCCTGCCGCGCGTAGCGTCAGATTGTCGTATAACATTGACAGACCTGTCCCGTTAATAGACGCGTCCCCGCAAGTGGGGGTTATGCAAAGTCGGGGCCAGAAGTATCCGGGAGCCATTTATCATGTCATGAACCGCGGCGACCGTCGCGAGCCGATCTTCCACGATGACAAAGACTGAGTCGTCTTTTTGGAAACCCTCGATGAAGCTTGTCAGAAGATCGATTGGCAAATCCAGGCATGGTGTCTGACGACCGTTTCCAGACGGGCTGCGCCACGACCGGTGTTCCACCAGAAAAGGCATCGGCAGCCGGTCCAGAGACAAACTTGCTTGGTTTTGCCATGGCCCGTTTCCAGGTAGGCCACTGGTGTTTGGTCGATCTGCACGTACCCTCCTTGGCCAGTTCGGGTTCGTAAATCGGCCGGAGCGGTCGGTCAGTGCTGGATGCTGCGGCTTTGCATTCAATTCTCCACGATCACAGGCGAATCGTAGAATTCGATGGTAGGATCGACATGAAACTTCTGGCGAATCATCGGTGCGACGCGCTCGTTCATGAACGCACGGGCGGCAGGTTCATCGTTCCACAAATAAACTCCGCCAGCGGTCCGGCAGTCCTTTGAACACAGGAATTGTTTCCGGACTAAACCGGGCACGTTGCGGAATCTTGGTGCGGCCTCCTCAAACGCAGCGCGAATCTGATCGGCGGTAACGCCAGCAGGCAGTTGGAAGCGGCTAACGACAGTAATCAAGTTGTCCATGGGACAATTGATAGGGCACGAATGGCTTTCTGTGAATGGAACTAAAGGGGCAGTGATTTCTGGCACGAACCAGGATCACCCGCAAAAAGTCAGGTAGGGTCCTAATTTTGAATCTTGATTTTTCTTAACCGGCCGGCCTATGGTCGCGAAATTCCAGTCGTTGTTATCCATGGGTCGCCAAACCTCAACTCACAATCTATGAAAATAATATCGATTCCATTACTCGTTGGCGTCGCGCTTGCCGCTTTCGCCAATACTGAATTATTGCGAGCCGCAGATGAAAAGTCGAAAGATGCCGAGCAAGCTATCAAAAAAGTCGAACAAGAATGGGCCGATGCCCTGGTCAAGGGCGATCAGACTGTCATCGATCGGATTGAGGCCCAGGATTGGATGCTTGCCGATGCGGACGGTAGCCTGGTTACCAAAGCGAAGGCTGACGCTGATTTAAAGTCGGGCTCGGTCGCGTTTGAATCCGTTCACAACGACGAGCTGAAAGTGCGCGTTTTTGGTGATACTGCGATTGCTTACGGCCTGGTGACGGAAAAAATCAAAGTCCAGGGTAAAGACGCCAGCGGACAGTTCCGGTTCACCGATGTTTTCATCAGGCGCGATGGGCGCTGGCAAGCGATTAGTACCCATCTTTCGCGGGTAGCCAAGCAGTGATACGTCCGATTTCTCTTCTAGAGCAGTTTCAAAAAGTGTGGCCTCCTCTGCATGAACCTGTCGGATTCTTCTCGTTCTCATCGTCGTTGTTATCGATGAAGATCGAGGACGAGGACGAGCGAAATGTCGAGAGTTATGGTCCAATGCACGTGTGCGAGCAAATGAGTGCTCGCGTGAAGCTCGGTGAGAAAAGTCCTCCTCTCCCCAGCCCTCTCCTCCGGTGGAGGAGAGGGAGAAACGACCAGGCCAAACCCCACCACTCCATCACTCCAACCCTGCATCGCTCCAACCCTGCATCGCTCCAACCCTGCATCGCTCCTCAGATGACGCGCTCAGGCTCGCACTTTATCAGGCGCGGATATTGGCGCCACCATCGACATAGATAGTGCCGCCAGTAATCCGGCGAGCGTAAGGTGTCGCCAGGTACGCGCAGGCAAAGCCCACATCCATGATGTCTACCAGTTCGCCAAGCGGTGCGCGTTCTGCCGCTTCCGCCAGCAATTGGTCGAAATCCTTGAGACCAGAAGAGGCGCGCGTTTTTAACGGACCCGGCGAAATGGCGTGAACCCGGATCTTTTTTTCGCCCAATTCGAAAGCCAAGTAGCGGCAGGCGCATTCGAGTGCGGCTTTAACCGGGCCCATGACGTTGTAGTTGGGGATGACCCGGTTGGCCCCGTGATAAGTCATGGCGAACATCGTTCCCCCGGTTTTCATTAGCGGCGCGGCCAGTCTGGCCGCCCGAATGAACGAATGGCAAGAGATGTCCATCGCTTTGCTGAACCCCTCAGCGGAGCAATTGAGCAGCCCGCCCTGCAGGTCCTCTTTTGGCGCGAACGCGGCGGAGTGAACCAGAATATCAAGCTGACCCCACGCTCGTTGTATCTGTTCAAAAGCGGCTTCCAGCCTGCCGGGCTGGGCAAAATCGAGCGGGAGAAAAAGCGGCGCTTCGAGCTGCCGTGCGAGCGGTTCAACGTAAGGTTTGGCCTTATCGTTGAGGTAGGTGATGGCCAGGTCGGCGCCCAATTCGTGGAAGGCTTTGGCGCAGCCATAGGCGATAGAATGCTCGTTCGCGATGCCAATAATGAACGCTTTGGCGCCTTTAAGAACGGGATGAGGAACAACAGTGTGCATAATTAGAATAGTTTGCGATTTATAACGGCATGACCGGAACCTGGTCCGGCACCTGGAGTCTGGCCTCTGTCTGTGCCAGCACGTCAGTAACGGCTATGCCCGGCGCGGTTTCGAGGAGAGTGGCCTGGCCGTTGGGGAAACCAATCACGGCCAATTCCGTCACAACCAGGTCGACGGATCGGATTGAGGTAAGCGGCAGCGAGCACTGCCGGACAATCTTCGGTTTACCTTTGGCGGTATGTTGCATCGCGACGACCACGCGCTTTGCGCCCGTGACGAGGTCCATCGCGCCGCCCATGCCGGGGACCATTTTGCCTGGGATCATCCAATTGGCGAGCAGGCCGTGTTCGTCCACCTGCAAACCGCCAAGGACGGTCATGTCCAAGTGTCCCCCGCGAATGAAGCCGAAGGACATCGCACTATCAAACGCGCAGGCACCTGGCAAGGCGGTGACGGGTTGGCCACCCGCATCCGTCAGGGTAGGGTGTGCCATGCCTGCTTCAGGGATCGGACCCGTTCCAATCAGACCGTTTTCGGATTGAAAGAAAACGTTTACACCTGCGGGCACGTAATTCGCCACCAGGGTCGGTATGCCGACGCCGAGATTGACCAGCATTCCCGAGCGAAGCTCCCGGGCGATGCGCCGTGCAATAATGTGTTGAGGCTCCATAGAATTCAGGTGTTGGTAACCAGGTAATCTACGACGGCGCCCGGCGTTACGACATGATCTGGCGAGATCACCCCCACCGGGACAATGTGGTTTACGCTGACAATAACGGTGCCGGCCGCCATGGCGATGACCGGGTTGAAGTTGCGCGCCGTCAGGGCATAACTAAGGTTGCCGAGGTAATCAGCCATCATCGCTTGCACCAGAGCGAAGTCAGCCTGCAAGGCTGTTTCCAGCAGGTAGTCTTTACCCTCAACTGCGAGCTTGTGCTTGCCCTGTTCGACAACTGTGCCAACACCCGTAGGGGTTAAGACCGCGCCGAGCCCAAACGCGGCGCACCGGATACGCTCGATCAGGGTACCTTGCGGCACTAATTCGACTTCAAGCTTGCCAGCGAGCATCTGTTGCTGAGTTTCGGGGTTTAGCCCGATGTGGCTGACAATGGCTTTGCGGAGCAGGCCCGCGGTTACCAGTTTGCCGATCCCCACGCCGGGTCGCGCCGTGTCGTTTCCGATCACGGTCAAATCACGCTGGCCCTGTCGTACAAGTTCATCGATAACCCGTTCAGGCGAACCCACTCCCATGAAGCCACCAATCATGAGACTCGCGCCGTCTGGGATGAGTTCGACGGCCTGCTGGACTGAAATTGTTTTCATAGCGTTTCTTCCAGGCTATTGCGCGGTCCATCCGCCATCGACCGGAAGAGCTGCGCCGCGGATCTGTGTTGCGGCGTCGGAGCAAAGGAACACTGCCAAGGCACCAAGTTGCTCGGGAGTGGCAAACTCGAGCGAGGGTTGCTTTTCACCCAGCAGGCGCATTCTTGCAGCTTCGGGGCTGAGGTTTTCGCGGGTAGCCAGTTCATCGATCTGTTTTTGAACCAGCGGTGTCAAAACCCAGCCCGGACAAATGGCGTTACACGTGACGCCAGTCGTGGCGGTCTCCAGCGCCACCACCTTGGTCAGCCCCAGCACGCCATGTTTGGCGGCGACGTATGCGGCTTTGTGGGTCGAGGCGACTAACCCGTGCGTGGAAGCCACGTTGATGATTCGTCCCCAGTTGCGACTTAACATTTGCGGGAGCACGGCACGGATGGCGTGGAACACCGCCGATAGGTTAATGGCTATGATTGCGTCCCAGCGTTCGATCGGGAACTCTTGAACAGGGGCGGTGAATTGAATGCCGGCGTTATTGACGAGGATGTCGACTCGGCCAAGTTCGTTGGTTGCTTGCTCGACCATCGCCAACACCGCAGCGGGCTTGGAGAGGTCTGCGCCGCTGTAACTGACCCGCACTCCGTGCGTAGCCGCCAGTGTTTTTTGTAGATTGCCGATTTGGGTGGCGTCGCCAAAGCCATTGAGGAGGATATCGCTGCCTTGGGCCGCCAGGGCCTGGGCGATGCCCAAGCCGATGCCGCTGGTAGAACCGGTGATGATGGCTGCCTTACCTTTCATGGTGTCCTGGCTAGGATATTGGTTTGCTCTTTAGGGGTGCCGGCGACCGTGCGTAGAGCATGGCGTGCAATCATCAGTTCCTCATCGGTCCGCAATACCAGCCCGGTTACACGGCTGCGCGGCGTCGTGATACAAGGTCCACCTTTGTTATTCGCAGCCGGGTCAAGTTCCACGCCCAGCCAGGCAGCGTCACGGCAAATGCTGGCGCGAATGGGCACGGCGTTCTGGCCGATCCCCGCCGTAAAGACGATGGCATCCAGCCCACCGAGGGCTGCCGCAAGCGAGCCCAACTCGCGTCCAATGCGATAGACATAGAGGTCCAGCGCCAGTTTCGCACGCGGCTCCTGGCTCTCGAGCAAGTTTCGGACGTCACTCGAGATGCCGGAGACACCGAGGAGTCCGGACTGGCTGGAGAGCAATTTTTCTATAGCGCGTACATCCATCTTGCGGTGATCCAGCAAAAAGAGAATCACGCCGGGATCCAGCGTTCCGCAGCGCGTACCCATCGGCAAGCCATCGAGTGCCGAGAACCCCATTGTAGTGGCGACGCTCTTACCGGCATTCATGGCGCACATGCTCGAACCGTTGCCCAGATGCAGAACCACGGTTCTCCCGGCGGCGGCGTCAGGCGCGGCCTCGGGCAGCACTGAAGCGATGTATTCATAGGAGAGGCCGTGGAAGCCGTAGCGGCGAACTCCGGCGTCGTTCAATTCCTTTGGGAGCGCGTACATTTGCGCCAGCGGCGGGTTGGTGTGATGAAACGCGGTATCGAAGCATGCCACTTGAGGCACATCCGGCATGCGCTGAAGGAGCAGACGAATCGGCGCAAGGTTATGCGGCTGATGCAAGGGCACCAAGGGGATCAGTTGTTCGAGGTCGGCAAGGACTTGCGCGTTTACCCGCACCGGCTGGAAGTATTTAAGGCCGCCCAGGACAACCCGATGCCCGATGCCGACAGGCCGCAGCTTGCCTCTCAGTTCTCCGAGGAAGACACGCAAATGTTCAATCGCGCCGTCGTGGTCAAGCTTGACCCCTTCGCCCCAGGCCTTCTCGCTGATAACCGTGCCATCGGTACTTTTGGCGAGGAATCGCGGCGAAGTAAAAAGGCCTTCGATTTGGCCATTGAGGTTCAATTTGAGCTGGTCCTGTTCGACGAGGAACACAGAGAACTTGATACTCGAGGAGCCCGCGTTCAGGACCAGGATGGCGTCTGTCATGAGCTTAACGAACAGGTTTATCGCCCGTTCGCCTCGAATGAGCGAGGAGTTTCATCACGGCGATGGAGGCTAACCGTGTGCGCACGTTGTCGGCGCGGCTCGTCAGGACAATCGGCACCCGCGCGCCGAGGACTATCCCGGCTGCATCGGCCCCGGCGAGGTACTGTAATTGTTTAGCGAGCATGTTTCCCGCCTCTAAGTCGGGAACGAGCAGGATGTCGGCTTTACCTGCGACGGGTGAGGTGATTTTTTTGGTTTTAGCCGCTGCCTCACTGATGGCGTTGTCAAAGGCGAGAGGACCATCAAGCGTGGCTCCGGTTATCTGGCCACGGTCAGCCATTTTGCAGAGCGCAGCAGCATCAAGGGTCGAAGGAATTTTAGGATTAATAGTTTCGACGGCGGACAAAATCGCGACTTTGGGGTTAGCGACACCAAGCACGTGGACCAAATCGATGACGTTCTGTGCGATGTGCATTTTGTCCTCGAGGGTGGGAGCGATATTAATTGCCGCGTCGGTGATGGCCAGGGCCTGCGGGTGGCTCGGCACGTCCATCAGAAAGACGTGACTGATGCGGCGGTTGGTGCGCAACCCCGTTGCCGAGGAGACGACTGCCCCCATCAACTCGTCGGTATGCAGGCTCCCCTTCATCAGGGCTTCGCCTTCTCCCGCACGGACCAGGGCGACAGCTTTTTCTGCCGAAGCATGGCTATGTTCGGTTGCTACGATGCGATAAGGCGAGAGCTCCAGGCCTTCGGCCTTGGCTACGGCGCGGATTTTTTCCTCTGGACCGACGAGGATCGGGTCGATTAACCCCAGGCTGGCGGCTTCAACCGGGCCGAGCAGCGAGTCCCGATCACACGGGTGGGCCACAACGCAGGTGATCGGCGGCAGCGCTTCACATTCCTTGAGCAATTTGGCGTATTTGTCAGTGCGACGAAGAATGACCTGTGGAGTTGCCACATCGGCATAGTGCAGCCGCCGTTCGGGGGCGCGTACGGTCACGGTGCCGGTGATGAGGTCGTGGCCGTTCGAACGGACACGGCAGTCAAACACGACCAACCCTTTTTTTGCGTTTTTCTGACGTGCTGTCACCGTGGCTACCAGCTCGTCGCCGGGTTGCACGTTGCCATCAAATTGTAGGTCCTGCGCGGCAATCGAGGTGCCGGGGCCAGGCAGCTTTCGATTCAAAAGACCCGAAAGCAATGCCTCGGCCCCGACAGCTTCAGTTCGTAGGGCACCTGAACTAAGCTCTTCACCTTTGATGATGTGGAAAGCATCGACATCGCCGCCAACCAGTGCCAGCGCTTCGACCTCAGGGCGGCTCAGACGCCGGGTGACAGTGGCTGTGTCGCCAACCTTGATTTCTTTGAAGGTGACGTTCGTCAGAGATTCCATAGTTTTCGTTTTAGGCTGGCTGAAGGGCTCGCCCTGATTTGCGTAATCGGTTGGTCCTGGCTTTCGGGCGTTGCCGTACCGGTCGGGAGAGAACCTTCAAGATTTGGTGAAGCCGCTTCAGTTGCTGTTTGGTTAGTTTGAGTTGGCGCACCGCATCCTCGGCCATCACTCGTCTCAGAAGATCGCGGAGCCGGTTGCGATCGGTTGGGTTGGCAAGCAGTTTTGGCAAGGTGCTCAGCGCCTGCTCGGGGTCGTAACGCACAATCAAATCCTGTATGCCACGGATCCGCCGCTGTTCCTCCGGTGAAGTTACCGGCAACAGGTCGATGAACTTTTCGGCGAGCTCCTTCTTTAGATGGAGTTGCGTTAGAGGGAAGGGCGCGCCGTGTCGCGCGAGCAGAGAAAAGACCCGCGCGACTGCCGCCGGGTACCCTCCCTCCGAGATCGAAGCCAGGGCCTGTTGCTTAAATTGCTCATGCCCCTCTTCCGCTGCCCAACCGCTTTCCTGTGTTGCGTCCCGGTCATAGTCGGCGAGGTGAAGCGAAAACAGGTTCCCGTAGATTTGGTAGAATAAAACCTCGCTGATGGCATCGCGGATCTCTCGATACAAATCGAGAGAGGCACTGATCAGTTCAGACATAATCCCCTCAAGCCGGCGGGCCGGCACGTCCTGGCCCAAACTGCGCCTCCCGGTCCTGGCGGTTGCGGCCATAGGGCCAAGCCAGGCCAGCCACGGGTTAAGATCCGAGACGGCCCAGCGCTGAAATCGCAATGGATGCATGGTACGCAAGAATTTCGCGGTTCCATCATTTGCACTGGCCTGAATCAGGGGTCGCGCAAACAGCTCATAGGCGTGCTGGTTAAAATCCGCGATATCGACGACAGCCTTAAAAGGTTTTTCGTCGACTCGCTTAAAACGGTTCAGGCGCTTCTGGACTTCTTCGAGGCGGTACTCCACAAACTGAACGTCATACTCCACTTTGCCATTGGCAGGCCTCCGTTCGAGGATCTGCATGCCGTAGAGACCTGGGGGCAAGGCTTCGATCGACTTGAGAACTGAAACAATCTGCGTGTGTTCCTTTTTAGCGACTCGACCTGAGACGAAGATCCCCAAATGTCCGACGTCCTGATGTAAAAGCCCCACGATGACCTGTCCGCGGGCCTTAATCTCATCGGTGGAGCCGTACACATCAGCCACCCAATTGAAGGCTTGCTGTGGCGGCGTGATGTTGTCTCCCAATGAAGCAAAGAGAATGATCGGAGACTTAATCTCGCGCAGATCGAGAGCTTTGGCGTCAATGGCGCGAGTTTCGCCAGACCACAGTTTATTACCGACGAATAGATTCTGGGTGATCCACTCGATTTCCTGGCGATTCATTAGGAAATAGCCTCCCCACCAACGTTCGAATTCCAGGAAACGGGGCGGCTCGGTATCAATGTTCGCAAAGAGATGATAGTACTTGTCCCAAAACGTGTTGGCGGGATTGAGGCCTTCAAAATTCTGCACGAGCCATGCGCCGTCAAAAACACCATTGCCGAGGTCCGCCGCCAAAGATGCCAGCCAGGTGCCTCCCAGCAGGCCTGCCGCGTACCGCATCGGGTTATCACCTTCGCCTTCGCGCCAGGCGCCCCCCCAATAAGACATCGGTGCCCCGTTGATAACGATCGGGCCAACGTTGTTCGTATCTGACGCAGCTAACATCATGGCTGCCCAACCGCCCTGGCAATTGCCGATCAACACCGGTTTGGGACTATCCGGATGGAGTTGACGGACCTTGCGAACAAACTGTTGTTCCGCAGCGGTGACGTCCAACAGGGTCTGACCTGGTTCGGGGTCCGGGAAGAAAGTGACAAAATAGACGGGGTGAGATTCGCGCAGAGCAACTCCGATTTGCGAGTCGTCCTTGAATCCGCCGATACCTGGTCCGTGGCCCGCACGGGGATCGATGATGAGGTAGGGTCGGCGTTTCGGGTCAATTCTTATACCGGGAGGGGGAAGTATCCGCAGCAGCGCATAATTTACCGGGCGTTTGAACTTGCGCGCATCCAGCACGATTTCATACCCGAAGTGCAGTACCGGGGGTTTGCCGGCGCGCTCGTGTTCGAGATAGCTGTTACCCCGCTGCCGCAACGTGTCCCAAAACAGAATCGACCTCTGGGCGCAATCCAGCGCGTAAGAAAAGTAACCATTCCACAGGTCGCATAGGAACATGGGATTGTTCACGACTTCCCTCAGGTGCTTGTCACAGGCTGTCCGGATCCGTTCTTCGAAATGCTCCCGCGCCAGCTTCGTGCGTTTTTGGTAGATTCGGGCGAGCTTGAGGTTAATCTCGGCAGTCCCAACGAGGTTTGTAATGGACCGAAACATCTTGGTGCCTTTCGGCGATGCGCCTGGGAAGGCCAAAGCCAACGCTGCCCCTTCGCATCGGTGGTTGTGCATTTGCACAAATTATGCCAGTCTGGTCGCAGGGTGGGTCAATACTCAGTGATGATTTGGTTGCAAGAGCTTACAACAAAGGCGCGAAAGTATCGTAAAACGCATGCCTAGAGTCAGAAGGGCGATATGACGTCCTTGAGATTGCCTTTCGACTTCCGCTTCCTTAAAGGGATTCGTGCTAAGAGGACTGAAGTCAGGCCTTTTCGCGTTTGCAGCATCTCAGCCAATAACGAGGAAACATAAGAGCATAACCAACGTCGCGGGCAGGGCCCCCAGCAACAGCCCCAGTGGTGCAATACCGTCGGGAAAATAGCAACTCAGAAGCGACTGTCCGGCCGGATTGGGAGCATTGGCAATAACCGTCAAGCCCCCACCGGTAACCGCGCCGGCGACAACGGCAAATTTCATCCCCTCCGAGAGATCCGGGACAAGCGTGGCCAGGTAGGTGATTGCCGCGTTGTCATTGAAGGCGGTTAGAACGAGGGCGCCAAACATGAGCGTTTGTTCGCCCAAACGGCTGAGGACCGGTCCAATCCACCACTGTTGCAGGCCCCCGTGGATAACCAGCCCGGCGAGAAAGAAGCCGACCAAAATAGGCGAGCGCAGCTGCAACTCAGATTGGTAGTCGCTCGTTACCTCAACAAAGGCAACGAAGAAAAGAAAGCCACCGACGACGAGGACCGGGTAATGGGACACCAGGACGGTCCAGGCCATCACGATCAGATTCCCGATGGTTACCCATGCGGGAATGGGAGTTTGAGACTCTTTGGTTTCCGAAGTGGTGAAAGTCAGTTGTTGGGAAGCGAGTTGGGCGATCGAGCGGCGAAAAGCAAGGTAATAGATAATATTGGATATGACGATGCCGGCGAGGGCGGCTTCCCCAAATTGTCGAAACATGAACGGCGTATTCCAGCCCCAGCGTGAGGCGACCATCAGCACGGGCGGTGCGGCAAAGTGGGTCAAAACTCCGCCCACGGATATGTTGACGAAGAGCAAACCCAGCGTGGCATACGCGAGCCGCGGGGCTGGTTTCAGTTCATAAAATTGTCGTCGCAAGAGCAGGGCCGAAATGGTCATCGCCGCCGGTTCAGTTATCACCGAGCCGAGCACCGGACCGGCAGTAAGGATTGCCATCCACCACGCGCCCGGGCCGCCGCCGCCGAGGCGCGCCAACCAGCCCAGGCAATGTTCAGCGAGTCTAAGCACAGGGCGGGTCGATGAAATAGCCATGATGACAACTACGAAGATCGGCTCGATGTACGCCGTTGGGTTGTCGAGGTAGTTGACGGCACGATGCCAGCCAAGGCGGACCGTCATCAGGATGAACAACGGAATCACCCAAATGCCGAACACAGCCTCAACTTCCCCCAGGAAATGCAGAACCACCGCTGCCGCACAGGTCGGTTCCTGAGTTGACCCGCCCGGAAGGGGACTCGCTTGGTTTTGCTGTTGGGCGAGGCGCTCGCGATGACGTTTCTCAACCAAGTGCGACCAGCGCACGAATTTATGTGTGAGAAACGTGTGAATGATTGCCAGTAGAAAAATGATAGTAGCCCAAAGGTTGAACGGCTCCTTATGAACGCGGTTCTTCAGCACGTCCAAGATATCCGGCAGTTGCGCGTCTCCATAACTTGCCAGTGGCGGGGGAAACGTCAGCTCGTTTGTGCGGACCTCACTGGCGGCGGAAACACACAGCGCCGACGCAAGCAACAGCAGCGGGACCAATCGGAAGAATCGGCCCGACGCTCTGTTTGGCTTCAATCCAAAAACCATAGGTTGAGCGTAGTGCGCGGGGCTCATGGCGCTAAAAGTAGGCGGAGTGGCGGCAGTTGCGCAATTTTTACAACGCCGATCTTGGCTCCGGAAACAATCCGGCTACAGTCGCTTTATGGCTTATGAGATCATTGGCATTGACCATATTTATGTCTGCGTTTCCGATTTGAATCATTCGGAAAAGTTCTACGACCGCGTTTTGACTATGCTTGGGTTTCGAAAGAATACCTTCCTGAACGAAGGTGACAGGCACGTGCAATATTACAATCGCCATTTTGGGTTTGTATTGCGTCCTGCCCACGCTCTAAAGCAGAAGCATGAACCGCTGTCTCCGGGTCTTCACCACTTTTGTTTTCGCGTCCGCGATCCACTTGAAATTGACGCTATCGCCCAAGAGCTTAAACATTTAGATGTTCCATGTTCCTCTCCTCAACTCTACCCCGAGTACGCTCCCGACTATTACGCAATATTCTTCTCCGATCCCGACGGTATACGACTGGAGATTACTAATTTTCGACAAGAACGGAGAAAGCGCTTTGATGATTGGCCGAATGTTTGAAGCAGCGTTGAAAAATTCTGGATTAAGAGATGTTGACAGTCGAACCTGAGAAGAAAGTTGATCAATGAAGAGAATTCTCCCGAGTCAATATCGCCTTTATGAAGCAAATTGGCTCGTTACCATGAGCTCATCGACTGCGGTCGTCATTCGAAGAAGCAGCAGGATATTATGAGTGCGCGCCCTATAAATTCTAAAGCCCGCATTGGTCATGTGCATCTCAAGGTTGCTGACCTTGAGCGTGCACTTCACTTTTACCGCGATGTGCTCGGGTTTGAACTCACGCAACGATACGGTGATGGTGCAGCGTTTATTTCAGCGGGTGGCTATCATCATCATATTGGTCTTAACACCTGGGAAAGTTTAGGTGGTTCGCCGCCCCCACCTGGTACCACCGGCCTTTTTCATCTGGCGATCCTCTATCCGACTCGCGCCGCGCTTGCCGATGCGTTGCGTCGCCTGCTGGCAGCGGGGATCCAACTCGATGGTGCGAGCGATCACGGGGTCAGCGAAGCTCTTTACCTCCGCGACCCGGACCAAAACGGCGTCGAGCTCTACTGGGATCGTCCAGCCGAGGCTTGGCCCTGCACACCTGACGGACGCCTGGCGATGTTTACACGGCCGCTCGACCTCGAGGCCTTGCTTCGCGAATCCAGCCCCGATGCGAAATGACAGCGGCGCGGATTCAATCCTATCCGTCGGGCTCGCGGTCGCGGCCATCAATGCGCTAACTGGCGAATACAATTCATATACATCGCCCGTTTTGATTTACGGTATAGATTGAGAAGAACTTCCCGAATGAGATGAATCGAATCGGTTCAGTATCAGAACGCTGGTTTCGGCGGCAGCGTGGCTTTACGCTGATCGAGTTGCTGGTCGTCATCGCTATCATCGCGATTCTGGCCAGTATGCTCCTACCTTCGCTGACGAAAGCAAAAAGCAAAGCCCAAGGGATTGGCTGCATGAATAATGTGAAACAGCTCACAATCGCTTGGTGGATGTACACTGATGAAAACGCTGAAAAACTTCCCGGCCCGGACAATTGGGTGGCGGGCTGGCTCGATTTCAATGGCGGCAATCCGGACAATACAAACCTGTTGTATCTCCTGGACGCCCGGTATGCCTTGTTAGCGCCGTATACCCGTTCGCCGGGCATTTACAAGTGTCCGGCGGATGCCAGCACTGTAAGTATTGCCGGTCGACGTTATCCGCGCGTGCGGAGCATTTCGATGAACACCACCTTGGGAGACGATGGGTTGGGGACGATTTACCGATGGTGGATTGGCTCGCCACCTTATCGCACATATCATAAACGGAGCGACCTGACCTCCCCTCCTCCAAGCCAGTTATGGGTGTTTGGCGATGAACACCCCGACAGCATTAATAATGGGGACTTGGCTGTGAAATGCGATGCGGTTGGTCCGGATGCACAGTTTGTTGACTTCCCTGCCAGCTTTCACAATGGCGCGTGCGGCTTCTCATTCGCCGACTCGCATGCCGAGATCAAAAAGTGGCTGGATATCCGAACCAAACCTCCCGTTACATACACCGGCGTAATCCAAATCCGGACCTCCCCCAACAACCCCGACATTGCCTGGTGGCAACAGCGGACCAGTGCCCGGGTGCAATAGTACATGCTTGGGCGCATCTGCACGCTGTCCCCGGAACGCCGCGTTTACGCAGCAGCCCGTACCACCGCGCGGCTGCCGCGTAAACGCGGCGTTCCCATGCCTCCTGGACCAGCTCGGAGCAGTGTGCTGCACCCATGCTCTCCCTCAACTGGTTTGTGATTGCGCTTCCTGGTGGATAGTGACCAAATTGCCCGAATGTTACCCGAGACTTTGTTTTCGAGATTCACCTATCCGTTAGGTCGGATTCCTTCTCTGCTTCCGGTGGTCATGGTCGGTTTCTTAACGTGGTTAGCCAACGGTGCCGATGCGCGTATGGAAGATCCCGGCAGCGATGGCGACGGGGAGTATCAGATTGGACCCGATTACAAGATCGATGCCGATCTCACGGACCAGGGCAATCCCAAGGGGAAGGCTTTCGAATTTTCGATGGCGCTGGCCGACAGCAGGATTTTTCGAGGCGACGATCCCACATTGCAACCCGACAAAAAGCCGGTTCGCACGGAGCGCAAAATTTATGTGTATGTACCCGCGGCGTACAAGGACGGAACCAAAGCGCCAATTCTGATTATCCATGATGGCCCCGGGCAACTCAACCTGGTGCGCAACGCGTTGGATAATCTCACGATTTCAAAAGATTCGAAGCGTCGGCTGCCGGCCTTCATTGCGATTGCGGTCCAGAACGGTGGTAATGACGGCAAGAAAAGCGAGCGTGGTCTCGAGTACGACACTATGTCCGATCGCCTCGCCCGCTTCATCAATGACGAAGTAATGCCCGCGGTTTTGAATAACGCCGAAGTAAAAGGCGCTTTTCCGCATATCGCGTTTACTGACAATCCGTGGGGCCGGGCGGTGATGGGTTGCAGTTCAGGTGGTGCGGCAGCCTTGAGCATGGGCTGGTTTCGTCCCGACTTGTTCCACCGGATCATCGCCTATTCAGGCACATTTGTTGCCCAACAGGACGAGGATGGGCCTGAGGCGAAGAAATATCCGTCTGGTGCATGGGAGTATCACTCCGGAATGAGGTTGATTGAAAGCAGTGAAAAGAAGCCGCTGCGGATTTTCACACACGTTTCGGAAAACGATCTGCGACCGAACGACCCGGAGGCGACTCATCACAATTGGGTGATGGCGGGTAAGCGCACTGCAGAATCCCTCAAAACCAAGGGCTATCACCATCGCTTCGTTTTCAGCCTCAATACTAATCACTGCGATCATCGGGTCTTTGAACAAACACTCGCCGACACGCTGGTGTGGGTCTGGCGCGGGTATCAGCCGGAGGGATAGGCGAAAATCCGAGATCCGAAGACCGAAGCCCGAAAGAAATTCCGAAGGCCGAAATCCGAAATCCGCCGCGTTTGAGACAATTCGGATTTCGGATTTATTTCGACCTTCGATTCTTCGGCCGTCGGGTTTCAGGAAACTACTCTGCTCCCTGCCTTCCCCCGCCGAGGGCTTTGGCCAGAAGAATGGTAGAGATATTTCGTTGCCCGCGCAGTTGTGCGTCGGCACGTTCAGCATCCAACGCGGCACGCTGCGCGTCGACTACATCGAGGTAGTTCGAGAGCCCCTTTTGGTAACGCTCATTGGCGAGTGTGACTGTGTCACGAGCAGAAACCAGGGCTCGGCCCACAGCCTCGTTTTGTGAGGTGAGCGTGCCCAGGTCGGACAAGGCATCTTCAACATCTCTGAATGCGTTCAGGATGATACTCCGATAGCTTGCCAGCGATTGTTCATACTGCGCTTTGCTGGCCTCGAGGTTCGCCCGATTGCGTCCACCTTCGAACACAGGGACTGAGACACTCGGTCCGATCGAGGCAAAGCGGCTGGGCCGATTCAAACGAAAATTCTCGTTATCGAAGACGAAGCTGAGACGTTGGAAAACCTGGTCCTGATGCTCGACCACGGAGGGATTCAAGACATTTTCGGCTCCGAATGGGCGACTAGGTGTCGCGGTGGCCAAGCGCGAACATCCCGACGTCATTCTGTGCGATGTCACCATGCCCGAATTGGATGGTTATGGAGTTTTGGAGTCCCTCCGGGACGACCCAACAACCGTTTCAATCCCATTTATTTTTCTTACCGCCAAAGGCGACAAAAAGGATTTCCGGGCGGGAATGAATTTGGGAGCAGATGACTACCTGACCAAACCTGCCAGCGCAGATGAAGTGCTGGGGGCGATTAACGCGCGGCTCAGCCGCCACCAGGAAAAGGAACATGCCGCGATGGCCAAAGTGGAGGTAAAACCAAATTTTGAACCCGCCGAACCCCTTGAAGCGCTCGGTCTTACTCCGCGTGAATCCGAAGTGCTTCTATGGGTGGCTCAGAGCAAATCCAACTCCGAGATTGCGACTATTGTGGGTTGCGCCGAGAATGCGGTCAAAGTTCACCTCGCGCGGATCTTTGAGAAACTCGGGTTCGAGAACCGCAACACGGCAACAGTGCGGGCGCTTGAAGTCCTCAGTGCGCCGGTCGTGCGTGATCAAACACGATCGCTACGTCGATGAATTGCAGGAGACGACGTAAGGGCGTGTTGCCCAAATAAATGCAGTCCAAGTTGATCGGAAGGCCGCGCTCCCCGAGGCCCAGATTTTACGCCGAAAAGGCACTTTTTTTGGGCTTCGCAGACCTCGGCCTTCAGGAAAGGTTGTTAAGGAGCTCTGGTCGTTCCGATGTTGCGTCAACGCGTTTGTTCAAAGTCTCGTTACGTCGTCTCTACAGCGTCTAGGTTTGGTGATATTTTAAAGTAACGTCAATTGTTGCGCGGTTGGCTCGCGCAAGCTGGCGACGCCCAAGCCGAGCAGCCGCAATGGGCGCGACACCAATCGGTCGCGTGCCAACAGAAAACAGCCGAGCCGGTAAATGTCAGCCGCCTCGGTGAGCGGATCTTCGACCGTGAGTTGCCGGGTCAACGTCGTGAAATCTCCATAGCGCACCTTTACCTGAACCGTATGGGCACCGAGTTGATGGTGTTTAAGTCGTTTCGCGATATCATCTGCCTGGGTTCGTAGGCAATCACGAAGCACCTTCCGGTCGTCGGTATTTTGGAGGAAGGTTTCTTCTCCACTAATACTCTTGATTTCATTGCCAAGCTCGAGCGGCCGGTCGTCTTGTCCGAAGGCAAAGCCTTTCAGCGTTGGTCCGAATGAGCCGACGAGCGCCCGCAGGTCGCCCCGATAATCCTGGAGATCACCGACGGTTTCTATTCCTGCCTTGTGCAGGACCTGTTCGGTGACTTTGCCGACGCCATAAAGCGACCGGACGGTCAGCGGACGCAGGAACTGGACCTTCTGTTGTTCTGAAATGAGGGTGAGACCATTCGGTTTATGGTGATCGCTGGCGATTTTTGCCAGCAGCTTGTTGGCGGCAATGCCAATTGTGGCAGTTAATTGCCGCTCAGCAAAGATCCGCTGCTTGAGTCGTTGTGCCAGTGGTTGCGATAGGAGCAGGGAGTCATCGGCATCTTGCGCCTGGCAAAGCCCCGAGAGATCCAGGTAGGCCTCGTCGATGGACATCTGCTCAATGACCGCGCCGAGTTCCGACACCAGCTTCATTATCAGGCGCGATTCGGCCCGGTAGGTCTCCATGCGCGGGCGAACAAACACTCCCGTAGGACAGAGCCGACCGGCGGTCGCACTGGGCATCGCGGAACGCACGCCAAACTCGCGCGCCTCATAGCTGGCGGCGCATACAACGCCGCGTTGCGTGGGCGGCGCGCCTACAATTACCGGCTTGCCCCTGAGCATGGGGTTGTCTCGTTGCTCAACCGAGGCATAGAACGCGTCCATATCGAGATGGAAGATAACGCGATGCACGACACAAAATGTCATGCATGATCGAAATTCAGAAGTACGATTCCTGCAGATTCGCGACTGTTCAACCAAACACTGGTTTGCTTCGGCGCAATAGATCTTTGCACCGCCTCTGCCGGATCGATCCCACATTCATCGATCCAAAGTGCGAGCCACTTATTTCTTTTCCTTGGTCCCAGGCTTAACTTCGACTTCGTGCGCGACCATTCTGTAGTATATGGTTACTTTGGCTCCGACTTTCAGGTCGCCCGAGACTTTCGTACTGGGGTCACGTGCAATTTCCCATCTTTCGTTGCCCTTTTGGACCACGATCATGGTCGGTGTGAGCTCGAGCACAGGTCCAGTTACCTGGTAGGTTTTAACCGATGCCGCTCTGGCGATAGGAGCACCGAGTAGCAAAGCCGCACAGAGTGCGACTGAATATATGGACTTCATGTTCATAGTTTAATTCCTTTCCGGGAATGCTGTTGTGCTAAGTAAGGGGCAGCTACCCCAGAATTCCCGTAATCCTTACTAAATCCTGAGCGCCGGGGTTGTCAATCTGGTATGGCGGACTGGCAGAGTCACGCTACGAAGCGTCCGTGCTTAAGCGAGAATCCCTTTCACGATTTGTCCTTCAACATCCGTCAAGCGGAAGTCGCGACCCTGAAAACGAAAGGTGAGCCGTTCGTGGTTGAAGCCCAGGAGATGGAGAATCGTCGCCTGCAGATCGTGAATTGGGACCTTATCCCGCGTGACCGAGAATCCGAGTTCATCCGTCTCGCCGTAAGTGATTCCTTTGCGGATACCGCCGCCGGCGAGGAAAATCGTGAAGCAGTCGGGGTAATGGTCGCGGCCGAGGATTTTGCCGGTCGAGGTGCGGCCTTCGCGGAAGGGGGTGCGACCGAACTCGCCGCCCCAGACAACCAGGGTTTCGTCCAAGAGTCCGCGTTGCCGCAGGTCTTTAATAAGTGCGGCCACCGGTTGATCCATGCGTCCGCATTTTTTGGTCAAACCGTCGCGAATATCTTCGCTCTCGCTGGTGCCGTGGAAATCCCATCCCCAGTCAAATAGCTGCACAAAGCGCACGCCTTGCTCGACTAAACGGCGAGCGAGGAGACAATTATTGGCAAAGCTGGCCTCGCCTGGTTTCGCGCCGTAAGCCTCCAGGATTTGATTCGGTTC
Organism: Candidatus Limnocylindrales bacterium; assembly: GCA_035495315.1. GTDB lineage: Bacteria > Verrucomicrobiota > Verrucomicrobiia > Limisphaerales > UBA8199 > DATJGF01. The sequence goes on along the minus strand of DATJGF010000229.1, from coordinate 90,319 downwards.
GCGCGAAATATCCATGATTTCCGGGACAGAAATCTGCATCCGATAGGCGAGCTCGTATTGTGCAATCCGCGTGATCGTTTCCGGATGGCCCAGCTGCTGTTGCTGAATTTCATTGAGTTCACGGAGGGTATCGAGGGTGCGCCGGCGCATGTCGCGATTCATGCCGGGCGGATCGGAAACATAAAGCACCGGATCGCCTTTCGAACGGCATTGAACACCTTGGAACACGGAAGGCAGGAAACCGCTTCCCCAGGCGCTCGGTCCCGCGCTCGGCTGTGTGCCGCTGGAAATGAGGACAACGAAACCCGGCAAGTTTTGGTTCTCGGTGCCCAATCCATAGGTTGCCCAGGAACCCATCGAGGGGCGCCCGCTCCGCGAGGAGCCGGTAAAAAGCAACAGCTCGGCTGGAGTGTGATTGAACTGGTCGGTATTCATCGATTTGATGACGCACAGTTCGTCCGCGACGTCATGGAGCTTTGGAATGGCATCTGACATCCAAATGCCGGCCTCGCCTTGCGGCGCGAACTGCCGCGGTGTGCCCATTAGCTTAGGCACCCCCGTGGTGAAAGCAAAACGCCGGCCTTTCAGGAATTCGTCTGGACAGGCTTTATCGTTCCATTTCACCAGCTCGGGTTTGTAATCAAAAAGGTCCAGATGCGGCGGACCTCCGGACATATGCAGGTAAATGACTCGCTTGACCTTCGGCGCATAGTGCGGGTTCTTCGGCGCCAGCGGGTTAAGCGGACCTTTGGTGACCGCTTGCGCGCGGTTACCCAGCATTTCGGCCAGCGCGATAGCTCCAAGGCAAAACTGGCCGGTGCTTTTCAGAAAGCTGCGGCGGGTAAACTGCCGCAGCCGCTCATATTCTTCATCCAGGTACATAAGAACTCAGCTCCGTGAATTATAGCAGACAATGGAAGAAGACTCCATACCGGTGACCGGAGACGTTGCCCGTGGGGCTTGGGCTGAGAATTTTGGCCCGCTGCGCCGGCTGCAGACTGAAAGTCTGCGATACAGCAGAGTGAAACTCTGCGCTACGATGAAGGGGTCTATGAATCGCATTTCTTCGCGCTACGGTCTCATCAAGGTTTCGTCCAGGTTGAGCAGCACATTGCCGACGGCAGTCCAGGCGGCGAGGGGGACAAGATCCATCCCCTCGGGTACTGGCCCAAGCGGGTCGGTCGCAAGTTTAATGGCTTTATCCTCGTTGACCTGAAAGTCTGCTTCGGCAGCGTCGTACAAAGAGACGAGCTGCTCCAATTCGTTTTCGCGGGGCCGTCGTGCCATGCAGAGTTCGAAGCCGTACGTGATTTTTGTCTGAACCGGTCCGTCGGTTTGAGCCATGCGTCGGGCGAGTCCTTGGGCGGCTTCGACATAGACGGGGTCATTCAAGGTCACGAGCGCTTGAAGAGGCGTGTTGCTGCGCGGACGTTTCAGAGCGCACACCTCGCGGTTCGGCGCATCAAAGGTAGCCAATGAAGCGTAAGGATTGGTCCGGCGCCACTCCACATAAAGCGCGCGGCGATAACGGTCCTCGCCTTCGCTGGTCTTCCAATCCAATGAACTGCCGAACGCCGCACTGAGCCCGAGGGAGGGCTGCGGCGGACGGACGGGCGGACCGAACATCTTTTCGCTCAGCAATCCGCTGACAAAAAGCGCCTGATCCCGCACCTCCTCAGCCGACATTCGGTATCGCGGACCGCGAGCCAGCAACAGATTCGCCGGATCCCGCTCCTGCAATTCGGGCGTGACACGGGAGGATTGGCAATAGGTTGCTGAGGTGACGAGTTCTTTCAGAAAAGCCTTAATATTCCACCCTTGGGCGACGAGTTCAGTTGCGAGCCAATCCAGCAATTCAGGGTGAGTGGGCAAATCTCCCTGCGACCCGAAGTCTTCCACCGTGCGAACGATCCCCGTTCCGAAAATTTGCTCCCACAAACGGTTTGCAACCACCCTGGCGGTGAGCGGGTTTTCCGGTGAGACCAGCCACTGCGCCAAAGCCAGCCGGTCGGGCGTCACTCCTTCAGGCAATGGCGGAAAAACCGCGGGGACTCCGGGGTTAACTTCTTCGGCCAAAGCCTTGAAATTACCCCTAAGCTGAACGTGGGTTTTTCGCCGTTTGTCGCCCTCAAGTTCGTGCATGATCGGAACCGAGGTCTGCTCGATAGCTGCGAGTTGGCGCTTCGCTTCCCTGAAGGCTTCGCGTTCTGATTTGAGTCCAGGAAAAATATTGGCTCGATAGAATTCGGAAAGAGTAGCTCGTTGCGTCTCGTTTCTCTCATCAGCGGTTAGCTCGACAATCCCGAGGACATCCTCAGGGATTGCACTGTACTCGATCAGTTCTTGCGCTAGATACGGGGGGTGGCGGACCAAACCAGCGGCGTTTTGCCAGATGATTTGCAGTGGAAACGCCCGTTCCCATTTAAGCTGTTCCTCGGTGGACTCCGGCGTCGGGGTACGGAACAACTTTTCCAGCGGGGCAATTGTCGCCTCAAGGGCCGCGCGTTGCTGCTTCTGCTCATCGGTAAAGAACGACAATACTGGGGATTCGTCATCGCGATCAGCATCTTCGGAATTGTTGAAGATGGCAAAGAAACTGAAGTACTCTTCCTGAGAAATGGGATCGTATTTGTGGTGGTGACACTGCGCGCAAGCCATCGAAGTCGCCATCCACACCGCCATCGTTGTGTTTACTCGGTCTACAATGGCGGCATTGCGGAATTCCTCATCGTCCGTGCCGCCTTCGTGATTGGTCATCGTATTGCGATGAAATGCCGTCGCTACGCGATTTTCTTGTGTGGCATCAGGCAACAAATCTCCCGCAATTTGCTCGATCGTGAAGCGGTCGAAAGGTGTGTTTTGATTAAATGAGCGGATAACGTAATCACGGTACGTCCAAATCGTGCGGGAGGGATCGTCAGCGTACCCGGCCGAATCAGCATACCGGGCGAGGTCGAGCCATAACCGTGCCCAGTGTTCGCCATAGGTCGGCTTGCTCAGTAGGCGGTTCACGAGCTCTTCGTACGCCGTTGGGCTTGTGTCATTCACAAATTGATCTACCTCGGCCGGTGTCGGTGGCAAGCCGGTTAAGTCCAGCGAGACTCGGCGGATTAGCAGGTGCTTTTCTGCCGGTGGTGAGGGGGGCAATCCTTCTTTCTCGAGGCGCGCCAGAATAAAACGATCGATTGGGTTATGTGGCCAGTCCTCTTGATTCACCGTAGGGAGTTCAGGCCGCACCGGCTTAACATAAGCCCAATGCATCGCGTAAGGCGCGCCCTCAGCTATCCACCGCCGCAGTAGATCGATCTGGTTAGGTTTTAGCTTCTTACCCGATTGCACCGGCGGCATGTGTTTCTCCGGATCGGTTGCTGTGATGCGGGCAATCATTTCGCTCTTTTCAGGTGCGCCGACGACAACTGGCATGCGGCCGGATTTCGCAGGTTTTTGCGCTTCGCCTTTTTGATCAAACCGAAGGTTTGCTTTGCGGGCGCCATCATCCGGACCGTGGCATTTGTAGCAGTTCTCGCTGAGAATCGGACGGATATCGCGATTGAAGTCGACTTTGTGTTCCGCGGGTTGGGCAGCAGCCCAGCCGTAAACGGTAGGGTATAGCAGCCAGATGGCAAGACACCGCACTCCCAGCCGGGAGCACACGTTGAGCGTAAGGCCGTGCCAGCGGCTCCGCCTGTTTGCGGTGTTCATATTGAGCGACTAGCTAATAATTTCCTTCGGCCCAGCTTATGGGTCAAGAGATCTTTCGGTGGGGGAGTACAAGAGATAAAACGGACTTTGAGCTTGGCGGTGGACGAACCAGATAATTGAAAGCGGCCGTAGCGCCGCACTGCAAGCCCCTGTCGCGCAGTCCTGTGCGCTAATCCAGCCCCAATGCTTCGCGGACAAACCAATTTTGCTTTCGTTCCTGACCCAGAGTGGTTACATCGCCATGGCCGCTGAGCAGGCGTGTGGCATCCGGCAAGGTCATGACGCGGCGGATCGAGGCTTCCAATTGACCGTGGTCCGAATCGGGTAAATCGGTTCGGCCGACCGAGCCGCCGATGATGAGATCACCGCCGACCAGGACCTGGTCTTTGGGAAAGTGGTACGCGACGTGTCCCGGCGCATGACCAGGGGTGTAAATGACTACTACATCCAGATTGCCAATTCGGAGCTTTTGGTTGTCCTCAACATACGCATCGGCTTTAAGCGGCGGAATAGCAAAGGGGAGTCCGAACATCCGCGTCTGCAAATCAGGCTGACGGACCTTTGCCTCGTCCAACTTGTGAATCAAAATCTGCGCAGCCGGAAAGCGCTTTCGGACGACCCCGTGATCGGCGAAATGATCGAAATGGCCATGGGTCAGCCAAAGACCGATGAGGTCCCATCCTCGTTTGGTGACTTCATCGAGCAACGATTCGGTGGTATGGTCCGGGGCATCAAAGAGGACTGCTTTTTGGGCCGATTCATCGGCGATCAGGAAGCAATTCGTCATCGCCACGCCACCGGTGTTGGTAAGCACGATCATACGAACACTATAATTGCGCCCCTGCTTGCGGACCAGATCCCAATCGGAGCTTCTGGTCGTTCTCGAAAGGATGGCAAATCGAGGACGGGCGACCAATAAATCGCATGTAGCCCGGAGGCTATGCTTCTGATAAACAACCGCCGATGAAACTCATCTCTTGGCTCATCTTTGCTGGCGGTTTCGTCCTTTCAAGTTCGGCCACCGAAGCATCGCTCGGTTTCGACCAGCTCTATCGATTGGATCAGCTTCCCGTTCTTAAGAGCTCAGTCAAAATTGGATCAGTTTCCAGTTACGACCGCACCGGCGGTAATGACGACGGTTTTTCCGGGAAGTACTCTTTTGTTCGAAAAGATGCTGAAGGCCTCGTGATTGCGGATCTGAAAGGACCGGGCATCATTTATCGCATTTGGACGCCTACTCCGAGCGATGATTGGATGGAGTTTTTGTTCGATGGCGAGACGAAGCCGCGCATTGAACTGAAATTTCTGGATTTATTCCTGGGTAAGAACCCAATGTTTCCTCGGCCATTGGTGGGGTTCGGGGCAGGGGGATATTACTGTTATGTTCCGATTCCTTTCGCTAAATCGTGCGTCATCCGAATGCGCGCGCCGAAGGTGCAGTTTTACCAGATCAATTATGCGATCTACCCGCCGCAGACCTCGATTGAGTCATTCAGTGCAAATCCGTCGGCTGCGACGGTTGAAGCACGGGGATCGGCGGAGGAATTGTTTCGGACCGCAGGCTCAGATATCAGCCGCTACACGGCGCAGCCAGGCAGCAAAATAGGAGCGACTTCGGCTTCACTGCATTTAACTCCAAACACCGAACAGCCTGTATTCCAGTCGCAAACAGGCGGGCATATCGTCGGTTTGCGCTTTTATCCTGCTGAAGCAATCGCCGGTAAGGGCCGCGATCTTGTTCTCAAAATTTCGTATGACCGGGAGGCCCCTGCCGTGCTCTGCCCGCTTGGTGATTTCTTCGGCTACGCCTGGGGCGCACCGGCGATGCAATCGCTGCTGGTCGGCACGGCAGGCAGTACCAATTACTGTTATATGCCGATGCCGTTTAAGCGAAGCGTAAAGGTTTCGATCGTTTCGGAACGCGCCGCTCCGGTCGACTTGAAAGCCGAGGTTCTCCACACCTCGATCCCACAGGCAACCAACGAAGGCAAATTATATGCGGTCTGGCGGCGTGAAAATCCAACCCAAGAGGGGCAGCCTTACACCTTCGTCGATCTAACGGGTCGTGGACACCTGGTAGGCGTCGTCCTCCAGGCCCAAGGCCTCGAGTCTGGAAAAACATTATTCTTTGAGGGAGACGACGAAACTACCATTGACGGCGAGACGGTTATCCATGGCACGGGCTCCGAGGACTTTTTCAATGGTGGCTGGTATGACGTGCCGGATCGGTGGGAGAAGCGGCTTTCCTTTCCGTTGAGCGGGTGCCTGGGTTATGCCAAGTCGTTGGGCCGGACGGGCGGGTATCGATTTCTTCTTGGTGATGCGTATTCTTATCGGCGGAGTCTCCACCAAACGATCGAGCATTCGGGAGAAAAGAACAACATCCCGACCGACTATTGCAGCGTGACTTATTTTTATTCCGAAAGCCCGCCTGAGCCCGCTATTTCGCTCCCCCCGCTGAAAGACCGGGCCGCGCGCGATCCCCAGGAAGTTATATTTCCGGCGTGGTGGCAGACCCCCATCTATGCCTGGTCGTTCGACCGTGCTTCGCTCACCCGGAAGAAGCAAAAAATCGACAATGAAGAAGTTCGCTATCTGTCGCTCGCGAGCGAGGGTTCGGATTGGTTCGGTCCGCATTTCCTGTCTCCCGTTTGTGAAGTCCCTGCCGATGGCCGTTATGCTATCTTTATCGAGGCCGTTAAAGGTCCTGCGCAGGGCCAGGTCCAGCTGTTTCAAAATGAAAATCCAGTCGCCGAGCCGGTCGACCTTTATGCGGAGAATGCCAGCAAGAGTGGACGGGTCTTGCTCGGCGAACTTGAGCTCAAAGAAGGCAGAAACAACTTAATGTTCAAACTCGTCGGCAAGAACGAAAAATCGTCGGGACTGGGACTGGATTTAATTCAGGTAATTTGCCTGCGGAGATAGGTTCTCCAGGTGGAGGTGCGACCGCCGGGCGCGCCGCTTCACAATTTCCGGCCCGAAAACGGACAACGCGCCGCGCCCGGCGCTCACGCCAGTTCTAGGTTGTCACGGAAGCTCGCACCTTCCGCTTCAACTTTCCTTTTCCTTTACGCCAAATCGTCCAATATCGGGCCAGCCGCTGCACAAATACTGCAGGCTTCTCAGAGTAAAATCTTGCTCCCAACAAAACCGCCTCGGAGCGCAGTTCCTGCTGGCGTTGAGTAATAAGACCGCATAGGACTTCGAATTCCTGCTCGTCCGGTCGCATTTGCTCAAGGATCTCTTTCAGCATCACCAAATCGTGATCATCGCCAAGCAAGTCGCTGAGCGTCTTCAACTCGGAGGCCATTGCACACATCTGCTCCGGCCACAGGGGACGTAGCAGGCGCACCTGGTACCAGAGATCTTTCACGCGCTTGCGCCATTCGTGAAGCAATTCCGAAGCAGGCGCGTTAATGGAGCGGTTCTTGCAGCAGCGCCCCCGACTATAACTCCACGTCAAACCAGCACAGAGTGCCGGCCAGCCGGTAGCGCCAAGCTGAAGTTGGCGGAAGTTCTGGGATACTTTCCGCAGATTGCTCGTGACCTTTTTCAGGGATGATTTCCTGGCAAAGTCGCTCGTGGCTTGATCGCATCGTTCCTGGAGCTTCTGCTTGATTTGTTTGAAAGGGCGCGGCGGGAGCTGTCCTTTGAAATGCGCCACTAGATCGTTGAGGGCCTTTAGGGTGACATGCGTGTCACGCACATGACTCAGCGAGTTGGCCGCTTCCCGCAATAGATTAGTATTGCGGGAATAGAAGGAACCATCGGCAGCCTTGCGCATTAAGCGCAGAATGGCGCGCAGTTTCTTGATCTCCATCCGCACTCTGTGCACGGCCTCGAGTTTGTCGCTCGGCTGCATCTCATTCAGCGCGCAATTAATTCGCCCTTGCGCGATGCGCTGCACACCTTTTGTGACCGACTCTTTACGCTTAAATCGAGATGCCATCTGCGTTAACCCGGTTTCTTTTCGCCGCGAGCGAGAGTTTCGTTCGTATATCGGCGATCGTTAGTCAGTTCGCGCCCCAGCCAAGTCGGAGGTTTGAACGATTTGCCGGCACGCTCAGAATCGAATTCGATCTCGGCGATTGCCAGGCCGCGGTGTGCTCCCTGGTAAATATCCAACTCGATCAGCGCGCCATTCTGAGGGATTTTATAGCGGATCTTGGCAATGCGCGCCCCGAGCGTCAACGGCCAGAGCGCCTCGAAACTGCGTTTGTCCAACTCGACTTCTTCTTCAATGCGCTTGGCGCCGCGACCCGCTTTCACGGTGAGCATGTGTTTCGAATTTTGCTTACGAAGACGGATCGACAGGTCCGTCCGACATTTTGGCAAATACCCCTGGAGAATTCTCGAATGCTGCCGCCGTTTCCAGCCTGACGGCAGGGTTTTGACCAGAAACTTGCGCTCGATCTCCAAATGTTGGGCCATCCCAGACAAAATTAAACCCTAGGCGGAGCTGCTCGGAATGGGGAAAAGTGCCACCGCCTTTTCAACATCAGAATGAAGAATTAAAAACGAAGAATGCCTGCCACCACGCTTGGCAGCAATAACCGAGCCTTGAGAAACGCCCCAGGACAACCCGCGCCCTCCGAGTCAGGCCTGAAGGGCGGAATTCGAAAGGCTATCAATCCCAAAGCCAGCGCCTGTTAGATGAGTTGAATGAGGATTTAGTAAACAATCCTGTATGTCGAAGAACGCTTCCTGCTGGCTGCATTGCCGATCACATCTCTGCCCATCCAAAAGGTCTTGCCCGCGCGATGCGGATCGCATTAGGTTAAACTCTCCGATGAATAAGGACTGTTTGGAAAACCTGTCCGTCCGCTGCTAGGCCGGAAAAATGCCCATGCTTCGGAAGCTAACCAACAGCAACGCATGGAAATTTTTCGGCGTGCTAGCACACGCCGATCGCGGATTGGCGTCTGCCTGGTGGACGGTGCTTATTTTGCGGGGTTTGCTGCCGGCAATATTTGCGATCGCGATGGGCGTGCTGGTGGGGGCAGTCCAGCATGGTAAGCCCTTGGCTGGACCACTGGCGTTGGTCGGCGCCGTGTTTGTGCTTTTGCAAGTGCTGACTCCGTTGCATCAGGTTGTCAGCAGCAATCTGGGCAGCCGCACGGCGTCGTGGCTATATGACCAGCTAACGACAGCGTGCGTGCGCCCGCCAGGCATGGGACATTTGGAAGACCCGCGATTAACGACCGACCTGACGATGGCGCGGGATTTCGATCTCGGCATCAGCGGACCTCCGTTGAACATAGCGATGGGTTTTATCGCGTCCGGCCTGGTGGAAATGGTGGGAGGGCTGGCCTCAGCTGTCGTGCTGGCCGCTTACGCTTGGTGGGCGCCGCTGGTGCTTGCGGGTGCGTGGCTCGCGACGCACTGGCTATTGCGCGAAAGCGCGGTGTGGCGCGACCGCAATACCGAAGAGGTGCGGGCCGCGGAGCGTCATGCCGATTATGCTTACCGCCTGGCGGTGGATCCGCCCGCCGCGAAAGAGCTCCGTCTATTTGGCCTGGCCGATTGGACGATCGAGCGTTTCACGAGTCGCAAGCGGCTGCTCTACGAGCTGCAATGGAAGGCGACGCGTCTGCGTGAACGGCCGGTAATTTGGAGTTTGCTGCTGGTGCTGGGCGCAAACGTGCTCGTATTCGCGAGCCTGGCGATGACCGCGACGTCCGGTAAACTCGAGTTGGCCAAGCTAGTTACCTTTGCCAGCGCCGCGGTCGGCACCAGCATGATAGCTTTCGGGGGATTATCCTGGGCCTTGGACGGCGCGTCGGCTCCGGCTGGGGCGGTCCTGAGGTTGGAGGATTGGATGAAACCAGCAGGAGCTTTGCGTCCGGGTAGTCGCTCCGCAGCCGGGATGCCCGCTCGAGAAGTGCGTTTTCGACAACTCCGGTTTTGTTATCCGAACGCGACTAAACCGGTGCTGGACGGTTTTGACCTGACTATTCCTGCGGGATCGTCGTTGGCCATCGTGGGCCAGAACGGCGCGGGGAAAACAACGCTGGCGAAGCTGTTGTGCCGGCTGTACGATCCCCAGGACGGAGCGATCGAAATTGACGGCGTCGATTTGCGCGAATTGGAAATCGAGGGCTGGCGACGCCGGCTCACCGCTGTGTTCCAGGATTTTATCCGGTTCGAACTGCCCTTGCGGGACAACGTTGCCCCGGCGGGAGCTCCGGATGAGGTGATCCAAGCCGCATTGACCCAAGCAGGCGCCTCAAACTTGGCGAAGCTCGACACACCGTTGGCCAAAGGCTACGAGGAGGGAACTGATTTGTCCGGAGGCCAGTGGCAACGGATAGCGTTGGCGCGGGCACTGTGCGCGGTAAAACTCGGCGCGGGTGTCGTGTTGCTCGACGAACCAACGGCCCAACTCGATGTCCGAGGCGAAGCTGAAATCTTCAACCGTATTCTCGAAGCGACGCGGCAAACGACGACAATCCTCATTTCTCATCGTTTTTCAACCGTGCGGCATGCGGACCGAATTTGTGTGCTCGAGCATGGAAAGGTTGTCGAGCTTGGAACGCACGAAGAATTGATGGCGCTCGGTGGACGTTATCACACGATGTTTCAATTGCAGGCCTGCCGGTTCGGCGACGGCAGCGAGCGAGAAGGAGAGCACCTTGACTAAGCCGATCGACCCAATGCCCGGTGCGTGGTCTTCGATGTGGCGCGCTTTTAAGCGTGGTTACCAGGCCGAGCCGTTGTTGCTGCCGATCGCATTTGCGATGGCATTGCTCGCGGCATTACCCGACGCGCTGATGGCTTTGTGGCTGAAACTATTGGCGGACGGCGTTGCGCGTGCGAGCCGAGGGTTGTTGATCGGCGCTGCTATTGGCCTGGGTGTATCGGCTGCCGGGACCTGGTTTTTGCGCGTTATCAGCGATCGCACGCAGCGTCGGTTTCGTGACCGGTTGACTATCGCTTTGGAGTCGCTGGTAGCTCAATTGCAGGCTTCGGTGATCACCATTGCCCACCAGGAACGGCCGGAATACCTGGATCGCCTGGCGATGCTCCGCGACCAGGTATTTGTATTGGACCACATGTACATGTCGCTGTTTTCAACCTGTGGGTGGATTCTCAGGCTGACAGTTACTGTCCTGTTATTGGTTTCGATTCATCCGCTGCTCGGATTGCTCGCGGCCTTTGCTCTCCCCACTGTGTTCACCTCGACCTGGCGTCCGGGAATTGAACGCGCTGCCGAGGAACGTGGCGCCCCGTCACGGCGGCTGGCGCGACATCTGTTTGAAGTCGCAACGACGGCTCCGCCGGGCAAAGAAGTGCGGGTGACGGGAATCGGCGGGCGTTTATTAGAGAAGCGGCGCGAGGCGTGGCAAGCCTGGTACGCGTTGGTTTCGCACGCCCGCTGGCACAGTGCCTTTTGGCATACGCTTGCCTGGGCAATCTTTGGTGCCGGTTACATTGGCGCGGTGGTTTTTGTTTGTTCCTATCTGCAGGGAACCGCAGCGCAAGTGCTGCTCGTCCTGGCTGCAGGCTCGCGACTCTCCGCGTATATCGGCGCAACCGTTGGTGAGATTGGTTTCTTGCGCGGTTTCTGGCTGGAAGGCTCGCGACGCCTGGCGTGGCTCGAGGATTATGCTACGAAGCTGACCGAGAACACAGACGCGCCCGTGCCTGAGCGCCTGACCCATGGCATTCGATTGGAACATGTTTCTTTTAGCTATCCAGGAACGGAGAAATGCGCACTCGAAGACGTTAGTCTGGAGTTGCCCGCCGGGAGCGTCGTGGCGATTGTCGGTGAGAACGGCGCTGGAAAAAGCACCCTGGTGAAGTTGCTTTGCCGGATGTACCACCCCGACTCAGGCCGAATTCTTGTTGATGGGACAGACCTCGCCCGTATGCCCGCGGACAAATGGCGCGCGCGGTTGGCCGGTGCATTTCAAGACTTCTTCCGCTTCGAATTTCGCGCCCGCCATACTGTCGGGCTCGGGGATGTGTCACGCCTGGAGGATCTGCCGGCAGTATCAACGGCTGTCGCGCGCGCCGGCGCCGGAGACGTAGTTGATGGATTGAATGAAGGACTCGACACGCAACTTGGCCAGACCTGGCCCGGCGGCGTCGATGTCAGTTTCGGCCAATGGCAAAAGTTTGCGTTGGCGCGTGGTTTTATGCGCGATCGACCTCTCTTGATCGTTCTCGATGAACCGACGGCGGCGCTCGATGCGGAAACCGAGCACGCGCTGTTTGAGCGCTATGCTGCGGTCGCGCGTAACGGGCACATTTCGAGCAATGATTCTGACATAGCAACTGACCGAATCATAATCCTGGTGTCGCATCGTTTCAGTACGGTCCGCATGGCCGATCTGATTGTGGTACTGGATGGCGCGCGCGTGGTCGAGGTCGGCAGCCATCAGGAGTTACTCGCTAAAGGTGGCTCCTATGCCGAATTGTACGGGATTCAAGCAGCAGCGTATCGGGTGCAGAATACGGCGAGTGTCCGTCACTAAGCCGAAATCCGAAGGCCGAATCCCCGAGCGCCGAAAGCAGCCCGGAATCCGGGTTTAATCATTGCTAAGCCCTAAGTTTCAAAAGCAGATCTTTGCTCTCGACGGTATCGCCTAAAGCAACGAAAACCTCTTCCACCACGCCATCAACGGGCGCCGAGACGGTAGTTTGCATCTTCATGGCCTCCATCATCAGGAGTTTGTCGCCTTTGTTAACCTTGTGTCCGACGCTGACGGCAATGCTGGCAATGAGTCCGGGAATAGGAGCAGGAACCTGGCGTAGATCGGTCAAGTCGGCTTTCGGCCGATGTTTGATTTTCGGGGCAAGATGTTTATCCGCGATGAAAGCTTCACGGGTCATCCCGTTTAACTCGTAAGTCACAGTACGCCGCCCATCTTTCTCCGGTTCCCCGACGTTTACCAGGCGGATGATTAAAGTCTTGCCCGGTTCAATCGTCACATTGATTTCCTGGCGTGGCTGCAAGCCGTAAAAAAACGCCGGCGTCGGAAGGAGGCTTACGTCACTGAAATCGTGCCGGTGCTTATCGAATGTGGCAAAGACTTGCGGATACATCAGATGACAATAAAGGTCGTCATCTGACGCTGGACGTTTCAGTTTGGCAGAAAGTTCGGCTCGCAATTTCTCCAGATCGACTTCGCGCTCGGTCTCAGCAGCACTGCCCGCCATAAGTGAAGCTTGATAACGAGCCTTAGCCTCTTTGAATCTCTTTTCACCGAGCACGACTTTCCAGACCGGCTCGGGCCAGCCGCCGGGTGGCCAACCGAGTCCGCCGTTAAACATATCGAGTACACTCTCCGGGAACGGAGTGACGCCCGGTTCCAAATTGACCACATCGGCGGGCTGGATGCCGCGGCTGAAGAGAAACAGAGCCATGTCACCGACCACTTTTGAGGAAGGAGTCACTTTGACGATGTCACCGAAGAGGAGGTTAACTTCAGCATAGAAGCGGGCAATCTCGGGCCAGCGCTGCGCGACCCCCATGCTGGCGGCCTGTTCGCGGAGATTGGTGTATTGGCCCCCTGGCATCTCGTGCAGGTACACCTCGGCGCTTCCCGTCCGCGGCGCCAGGTCGAACGGGAAGTAGTATTCGCGGACTTTTTCCCAGTAATCGGAGAACTCGTTAAGCCCGGCGAGATCGAGTTTGGTATCGCGTGGGGTGTGCTGGAGCGCCGCGACAATCGAATTGAGATTGGGCTGGCTGGTGCTGCCGGACATCGAGGCGATTGCCAAATCGACGACATCCGCACCGGCTTCGCCGGCTTGAAGCACACTGGCAGCGCTAATCCCGCTCGTGTCATGCGTGTGAAAATGGATCGGCAAGCCAACCTCGGCCTTTAAGGCCTTGACGAGTTTACGTGCGGCAAAAGGACGGCACAGGCCTGCCATGTCCTTAATGGCCAGGAAATGAGCCCCCGTCTTTTCGAGTTCCCGCGCAAGCTTTACATAATAATTCAGAGAGTATTTGTCCCGGCGGTCGTCGAGAATATTGCCGGTATAGCAGATCGCCGCCTCGCAAATCGCGTGTGTGTCCTGCACGGCTTCCATGGCGACCCGCAGATTCGGCACATAATTTAGCGAATCAAAGATGCGGAAAATATCCATGCCCGAAGCGGCGGCGTGTTTCACCAAGCCGGCGACCACGTTCCGGGGGTAATTGGAATAGCCGACGGCGTTTGAGCCCCGGAAAAGCATTTGGAAGCATATATTGGGAATAGCGGCCCGCATTTGGCGGAGCCGATCCCAGGGATCTTCCGTCAGGAACCGCATGGTCGCGTCGAAAGTAGCACCCCCCCACATTTCGAGAGAGAAGAGGCCATTTTCGAGCCCGCCGAGCCGGCGGGCCAACGGCGCGGTACAGGCCAGCATGTCGTAGGTGCGCAGGCGCGTTGCCATGAGCGACTGATGGGCGTCACGAAATGTCGTGTCGGTGATGAGCAGCCTTTTTTGTTTACTCGTCCAGGCGGCGAACTTTTTGGGCCCTAGTTCGAGCAGCAGGTCTCGGGTGCCCCTCGGGATGCGTGCCTGTGGATCGAACGACGGAACTTTAGCTGCTTCAAAAATTCTGCCCGGTTTGAAACCTTTCGCGTGGGGATTGTCATTGACGATGATATTGCCGAGGTAATTCAGCAGTTTGGTCGCGCGATCGCGCTTTGGGTTGAACGCATATAATTCCGGTGTGCTGTCGACCAATGTCGTCGTCGCGCGCCCTTCAGCGAAAATCCGGTTATTGATGACGTTTTCCAGGAAAGGGATGTTGGTCTTGAGTCCACGGATTCGAAATTCGCGTAGGGCTCGGTCCATACGATGGCGAGCAAGATCCCAGGAATGCGCGGAAGAAATCACCTTGACCAGCAACGAATCGTAAAAGGGAGTGATGACGGCTCCGGCGTAGCCCATGCCGCCGTCCAGACGGATGCCGAAACCGCCCGTGGAGCGATAGGCCAGGATCCTGCCATAATCGGGCGTGAATTTATTCTCCGGGTCCTCGGTCGTGATTCGGCATTGGATGGCGAAGCCGTTGCGGGCGATGCGTTCCTGTGTCGGCATGCCGACTTCGGTGCTGTGCAACGGATGTCCCTGGGTAATTAGAATCTGCGCGCGAACCAAATCCAGTCCCGTGATCACCTCCGTTACAGTGTGCTCGACCTGAATGCGTGGGTTCATCTCGATGAAGAACCATTCGTGACGATCGAGGTCGTAAAGGAACTCGATCGTGCCGGCGTTCTCATAGCGGATTTTGTGCGCAATGCGCACCGCGGCGTCGCATAACTCCTTGATGACCTTTTCCGGCAAACCGAAGCTGGGCGCGACCTCAACCACTTTTTGATGGCGGCGTTGCACAGAGCAATCGCGTTCATGCAAATGAATTACGTTGCCATAGTGATCCCCCAGAATTTGCACCTCGATGTGTTTGGCGTGCGGAATGTACTTCTCAAGAAAGACCGCGGGATTGCCAAATGTGCTCCCGGCTTCGAGTTGCGCTTCGTCCAGCAAGCGCGCCAGGTCAGTTTGCTTTTGAACCACGCGCATGCCTCGCCCACCTCCGCCAAATGCCGCTTTGATAATGAGCGGAAAGCCGATTTCGCCGGCGATTTTCAACGCCGCTTCGCGCTCAGAAATAGGTTCTTCCGTTCCCGGGAGCGTAGGCACCTGAATACGTCGAGCGATGGCCCGGGCAGCGGTTTTGTCGCCCATCATCTCCAGCAGTTCGGGACGGGGGCCGACGAAGGCAATCCCGGCCTCAGCGCAAGCTCGGGCGAATTCGGGGTTTTCACTAAGGAAGCCGTAGCCTGGGTGAATGGCCTCAGCCCCGGAGGCCTTGGCAGTGGCGATGATACTCGGGATATCCAGATAAGCCGCGACGGGTCCTTTTCCGGGCGCAACCTGATAAGCCTCATCCGCTTTAAATCGGTGAATACTGAACCGGTCTTCTTGAGCATAGATCGCCACCGTCCGCAGTCCCAGATCAGTCGCGGCCCGAAAAATGCGGATAGCAATTTCCGAACGGTTCGCCGCCAGTAGCTTGGTAAAGCGCTTCAGGTTTTCCGGACAAGGGGATTCTTCTGTTTTCTCAGGTGGCATATCGAACGGCCATGATAACAACAAGTTGAGCAAACAGCAAAAACTCTATGCATGAATTGATTTGCTTCTGCTCTCGCCTCATCAGAGCTTTGCCGGATGGACCAATTTAGAGAGAGGCTCTTAAAAATATTCAACCGAGCCGATTATTCGCCAGCTACGGTCGATGAACTCCTCATCCGGCTGCGTCTCCCGCCCCAGCGACGAACTGAATTGGAGCGAATCCTGCAATCACTCGAGCGCGATGGCCAAATCATCCGCACCAAGAAGGGCCGCTACATCAAAACCCGGGAGGCTGATCTCGTTTCTGGTGTTATTCGGACCAACCGCAAAGGACGCGGGTTCGTTCGCCCGGACCAGGCAGATTTACCCGAAATTGTAGTGCCGGAGAGCGCCACGTCGACGGCGTTAGACGGCGACAAGGTATTGGTGAGGCTGGAGGTTCTCCCTCGCGGGCTTCGCCGTAGCGACCAGGATCAATTGACCGGCGCCGTGGTCCGAATCCTTGAACGGAAACGCAAGCGGCTCGTAGGCACCCTGCGTCGCAGCGCTCGATTTCTCTATGTTATTCCGGACGATCCGCGCATTCCCCATGACATTTATGTCCCCGAGCCGAAGGATGTTGGGCGCCCCGCTCGGCTTGACGACAAAGTCGTCGTCGAGTTGCATGAATGGGAATCGCGACATACCAACCCCGAAGGAGAAATTATCGAAGTGCTCGGACCGGCTGATGCCGAGGGAGTCGATCTACTGTCGGTTATTCGCCAATACGACCTGCCGTTACGTTTCCCGAGCGAAGTTTTGGCTGAAGCCAGTTCGATTGCTCAGCGCGGATCCGCAGCGCCAACCGAACAGGAATTTCGCGGCCGCACCGATTGCCGTACGCACCCCGTGATCACTATTGATCCGGAGGATGCAAAGGATTTTGACGACGCCATTTGCCTCCAACGGGTCGGCAACCAATGGCGGCTCTGGGTGCACATTGCCGATGTCTCGCATTATGTGCAGCCCGGTACTCGCCTGGATAAGGAAGCCCAACATCGCGGCAATTCCACTTACTTAGTGGACCGCGTAATCCCGATGCTTCCCGAGGCCTTGAGTAATGAGCTGTGTTCGCTCAAACCGCAGGTCGAGCGCCTCACCAAATGCGTCGAGTTTTTGCTCAATGCGGAGGGAAAGCCGCTCAAAAGTGAATTTTATCCTGCCGTTATTCGTTCCCAGCGGCGGTACAACTACAAGCAGGTGTTGGACATTCTGCACCGCAATCCGGTTGATTCGATCGAAGGTATGCTGCACGACGCGCATCAGGTGGCGCAACGACTGCGCCGCGAGCGGTTTAGGATGGGTGCGTTGGACCTCGACTTTCCCGAAACCAAACTATTGCTCGACGATCGGGGTCGTATCGCGAGGATCGAGAAGGTGGCCAGCGACGCCTCTCATCAGTTGATTGAAGAATTCATGCTTCTGGCCAATGAGGCCGTTGCGGCGCAGCTGCAACGCCAGCGGCGTCCCGCTATCCACCGCGTGCACGAGCCCCCCGATGAGCGCAGGTTGCGCGAATACCGCGAGGAGGTGTTATGCCACAAGGTGCATTGCGGGAACCTGGCACGCCGGACTGAGGTCCAACGCCTGCTGCAACGCTTAAATACTTCGCCGATCGGTCCGGCGCTGAAAATTGGATTTCTACGCTCGCTCAAACGCGCGCGATATGAGGTTCAAGCTTTAGGTCATTACGGCCTGAATAAGAAGGACTACGCGCATTTCACCTCTCCGATCCGCCGCTATGCCGATCTGGTAGTGCATCGGGCGCTGTTCGCCAATTCAGCCCAGGCGCGCAATGGCCTTGAAACAATCGCCGAACATATCTCAGAAACGGAGCGTAATTCCGATGATGCCGAACGAGACAGCAAGAACGTAAAGCTCCTGGCTTTTCTCAACGACCAACTTCGCACCGGAAAGTTCGAAGTGTATAAAGCCCTCGTCACCGAGGTCCGAAATTTTGGTTTCTTTGTCGACGTTGATGAACTTGGCATGAGTGGACTGGTCCATTTGTCGTCTGTCGAGGACGACTTCTTTGTGTTTGATCCTGCGCGAGTGCAGTTGGTGGGCCGACGGTCCCGCCGCGTAATAAAACTTGGAGACAAAGTCAGTGTCCAAGTTGCTAAAGTCGATACATTTAAGAAGCAAGTCGACTTCAAGCTGGTCCAGGAAAAGGCGGCGGGTCGGCCCAAAAAGCAGCTTCGCCGCCAGCACTAGCGTCACTCAGGGATGCTCACGCTTTCACCGGCTTGCAGACCATTGTAGCGCAGAGTTTCACTCTGCTGTACCGCAGGTTTCCAACCTGCACGCCTGGGCTCAATCCTCAAATATCTTAACGCTTGCACGGCGACCATAGCAAAACTGTTTCCCGCGCCTTGATCCTTGCCACCACTGGACTAGGTTACTCTAGGGTTTTTAGGAAATATCATTTCAACGCGGGAGGGTATAATGTCAGCGATTGCGACTACGACGGCGACAATAAAAGCCGTGAGGATTCATTCTTTCGGTGGACCGGAGGTACTGCGGCTGGAAGAGGTGCCACGGCCCGAACCTAACGCAGACGAACTACTGGTCCAGGTGCATGCTGCAGGTGTGAACCCGGTCGATTGGAAAATTCGCGAAGGACATTTAGGCAAAATCCCACTCCCGTCGATCATGGGCAGTGACTTTACCGGGGTGGTCGAAGCGCTCGGTCCCGGTGTGACCGAATTCCGGGTGGGGGAACCTGTGTTCGGCACCGCCTCCGATGAGAGCGGAAGTTATGCCGAATTCGCCCTGGCACCAGTGACTCACGTGACCGAGAAGCCGCCCGAGCTGGACCATTTTCAGGCGGCCGCGTTACCGGTGGCGGGGCTAACCGCCTGGCAAACCCTGTTCGATGCCGGCGGTTTGCGCGGTGGACAAAAGGTGCTGATTCACGCAGCGGCAGGAGGTGTCGGCAGTTTTGCTGTGCAGTTCGCGCGTTGGAAAGGCGCCTACATCATTGGCACCGGGTCGGGGAGGCATCTTGATTTCATCCGGCAATTAGGGGTCGACGAAGTGGTGGATTACCGCACCAGGCGCTTTGAAGAGGTGGTGCGAGACGCCGATCTTGTCCTGGATACAATCGGCGGGGAAACACAACAGCGATCCTGGAACGCCCTAAAGAGAGGCGGCGTTTTGGTTTCTATTGTACAACCGCCGTCCGAGGCGTTAGCGGCGGCCCGTGGCGCGCGCGGAGTATTCCTACGCTGTGATCTTGCCCGTCGCGATCAACTTGCGCAGATCGCCGACCTGGTCGTGAGGGGCCAGGTGAAAGTGTTTATCGAAGCCGTTCTCCCGCTCAGCGAAGCGCGCAAGGCGCAGGAGCTAAGCCAAAGCGGACATACGCAGGGGAAGATCCTTCTGCGGATTTGAGCAAGATCCGCAGGCCGAAGAACCCAATTCCGAGAGAAGCCCGGAACTCTAAATCCGAGAGCAGTCGGATTACGTATGTTGGCATTTGGGGTATAATGCGAGTTGTTGTTGCTTGATCGGTGCTTCTCCAGTCATCAAGCTGGCGGCCTATGTTCTCACCTCGCGCGATAATCCCAGTTCTGGTCATCGGTTTGGTTGGCTTGGCTCCCCATATGCCAGGCCAAACAACTTGTCCCAAACAATCGCCACCTCTGACGGAAGCCGCACCCGAGAGCGTCGGCATGTCGTCCGATCGTTTGGCCCGAATTGATAAAATGTGCGAAAAGGCGGTCGCAGATGCCGACATACCCGGTGTCGTCGCTCTGGTGGCTCGACACGGTAAGATCGTCTACTACAAAAGCTTCGGCATGGCGGATAATGAGTCTAAACGCGAACTAAAGCGCGACGACATTTTTCGCATCGCATCTCAGACCAAGGCCATTACTGCGACCGCGGTCATGATGCTCTGGGAAGAGGGAAAGTTTCGATTGGATGACCCCATTTCAAAGTACATTCCGGAGTTCAAGAATCCTCAGTTGCTCAAAAGTTTCGAGTTTGCGACCACGAATTACACGATTGAACCTGGAAAGTCAGAGATTACGATTCGTCAATTAATGAATCATACCTCGGGGATCGGTTACGGTGCGATTGATGGCGATGAGCGATTCCGTCTGATTTACCGCAAGGCCGGAATCATCGATGCGTTCACGACCGAGCCGGTTTCGATTGAAGAAAACATAAAACGCCTCGCGAAGTTGCCACTGCACCACAACCCGGGCGAACATTTTACCTACAGCGAAGGCTTGGATGTACTGGGCTATCTTATTGAAGTGCTCTCAGGCATGCCCTTTGATGTTTTCCTGCGCAAACGCCTCTTCGATCCGCTCGGCATGAATGACACCTGGTTTTATCTTCCGGAAGAGAAAGCCGGTCGACTAGTTGCAGTCCAGACGAACAAAGAAGGAAAATGGGTCCGTTATCCCGCTGGTTTTTACGACCCGGATTACCCGATTAAAGGTGCCCGGCGATTTTGTTCCGGAGGTGGAGGTCTCTCCGGCAGCGCGAAGGATTACGCGACCTTCCTGCAGGTGTATCTCAATGGTGGCGAGTTGGGCGGCAAACGGTTCCTGAGCCGGACAACGGTCGACACGATTCTGGCCAATCAGACAGGGGATTTGATGGGCGGCAAAGACGCGGATCACTATTTCAGCCTGGCATTTGAGGTGTTAACCAAAAACGGACAAGACAAAGGTGGCAACGGGACCATCGGCACGTTCGACTGGGGCGGTTATTTCAATACCTCGTATTTTGCAGATCCGCATGAGCAAATTATCGGCATTCTGATGAAACAAACCCAGGGTACGACTACCGACAGTACCCAAAGCATGTTCCGCCAACTCGTGATGCAGGCGATAGATGATTAGCCGGAGGCCTCGACCGCGAGTGCTTTTCTCGTGCGCAGGCGGCCGGCGAGGTGTAGCAGAGGTCCAGTCATGCCAGTAGTCACTAGCGCCATCACAATCAGCATCGCGAAAATGCGCGGGGAGAGAATACCCAGATCGTAACCGATATTAAGCGCAACCAGCTCGATCAAACCGCGCGTATTCATCAACGCCCCCAGGGCAAATGAATCCACCCAATTAACGCCTGTGATTCGCGCCGCGAGCAGCGCCCCTCCCAGTTTTCCAATCGTGGCAACAAGAATCAGTGCGAGGCAGATCAACCAGGCGCTGTATTCATCCAACAAACCAATCTGAGTGCGCAAGCCAGTGAATGCGAAAAATACGGGCAGCAAAAACACGGAACTGAAATGCTCCAGCCGAACTCTCAAGAAGTTCCGGAACTCGCCGTGTGAGGGGATGACCACCCCCGCGAGGAAGGCGCCAAAGAGCGCGTGGATGCCAATGACGTCGGTGGTTAAAGCCGAGGCAAAGATAAACACAATCACGGCGGCCATTACACCTGTGTCCGGCACCCCATTGGAAAATGGCGCGGTTCCGATCCACCGCGCGAGGCGCGGCTTGACCCACAGCAGCATGAACAGGACATAGAGCAGCACCAATCCGATACTGAAGACACAGGCGGCGATACTGGCCGACTTCGCGATCGCGACGACGAATGCCAGGATCGTCCAGGCGGTGACGTCATCGCTGGCAGCGCAAGCGAGCGCGGTCGTACCTAGTGGAGTTTTAGTCAAACCGCGTTCTTCCAGGATCCGAGCGAGCACCGGAAAGGCGGTGATGCTCATCGAAATACCCATAAAAAGCGCGAACGCGAGAAAGGTAGTGTGCGGTGCTGCCATTGAAGGGAACAGAAACAAGGCTGTCCCGGCGCCAAGCAAGTATGGGAAAAGTATGCTGACTTGGCTCACCAACATAGCCGTGCGGGCCTGTTGTTTCAGCAGGTTGACGTCCAATTCCATGCCCACGACAAACATGAAAAGGCAGACGCCGATTTGACTCAGTAACCGCAGTGTTCCCAGCGAGGCGGCCGGAAAGACAAAATTGAAAAAACCGGGCCACAACCAGCCCATTAAGGAGGGGCCAAGAAGAATGCCGGCAATCATCTCTCCGATAACCGCAGGCTGATGAAGTCGTTGGGCGAGGCCGCCACAGATTCGGGCCAGCAGCACGATCAGGATCAGTTGCACAAAAAGGCGTGGCAGTGGATCCTTCAGATTGTCTTGAAGGCTGGCAAACAGGGAAGGTGCAGGGCCGACAGCCGAACCTGGCTCTCCGGTGGGATTTACGGGAGCGCTCACGGTGGTGGGGGGCGCCGCTGAGCCGTTACCTTGTGATCCGATTGGCAGAGGCTGCAGTTTCTTCCCTTGTTCGATGATGGCATATAAGCCAAGAGCGAACACGACCAGAAGCACAGGATAGATGAGGTGCGTTCTGTTCACGCGTGGTTCAGCGCGGCTGCATATAATTCTTCGAAATCTGTCGCGGTAACTTTTCTGGGATTAAATTGAGCAGTCCATTGGCTCGCGGCTTCTGCGGCGAGCTGAGGAATTTGTTGCTGGTTTAGATTGGAGGCTTTTAAGGAGACGGGAAGTCCTGTGCGAGCCAGCAACTCTCGCAGAGTAGCTGCCAGTCGTTCGGCGGCTTGCTCCGGTGAGTCGGTGCGTTGAGTAAGATGAGCGGCATGAGCCATCTCGGAATACGCGCGCGCGGCGACAGGTTCTTTGGCATTAAAACGGACCACGTGTGGGAGCATCAAGCCGACGGCGTGTCCGTGTGGAGTTCCCAAATGCGCGGTCAGGGGATTGGCTGCGGAGTGGGCCGCACCGAGCATGCTGTTTTCGATCGCCGTGCCCGCCCAGGCCGCGCCCAGCAACATCCAACCACGGGCTTCGAGATCATCAGGCGAAGCCAAGACCCGTGGCAGACCCGTAATGGTTAACCGAAAGGCTTCTCTGGAAAAAACGAGGGAAAGAGGCGTGCGCGCTTTAGTTACCGCGGTTTCGACAGCATGGGCGACCGCGTCGATACCGCTGCAGGCGGTGACGCGCGGCGGCTGTGACAGAGTCAGTGCGGGATCGAGAATCGCGATGCGCGCGGCTGCTTTCGAATCGCCACACGCCATTTTCTGATGTGTTTCTTCGTCGGTTATGAGGGCAAACGATTGGCATTCGCTCCCCGTGCCACCGGTCGTCGGAATCGCGATCAGTGGCAGCATCGGACACTTCGCCTTGCCGATCCCCCAGTAATCTTTCATCTGTCCGCCATTGGTCAGGATAAAATTGCAGCCTTTGGCGGTGTCCATACTGCTTCCGCCGCCCAGGCCGATGATGGTATCCACTCCTGCCGAGCGCGCGACGGCCACGCACTTTTCCACACAGCGAGTGCCGGGATTTTCTTCCACTTCGCCGAACCGGGCGACTTTAATGGACTGCGCTTCCAGCAGACTGGTGACGCGATCAGCATGCCCAGCCGAAACGATGCCGGGATCGGTGACGAGGAGCACTTGCCTCGCCCCTAGATCGCTGGCGAGCCCTCCAACCTGTTCGACAGTATTAACCCCGAAAACAATCCGGGTCCGCGGTTGATAATCAAAAGAAGCCGGAGCGCTCATTGCAAATCAATCGCACGGCGGCGATAAAGGAATTCAAACAGATTGCCTTCATGCGGCTGATCCCATGAGACTCGCATGGTCGAGATGGGCCCCAGATTCAGGCGGTCTATCAAGGGTGACTCGATCAGAGCGTCCCGGAAGGCCAAATCCTTCGTTATCGCAGTGACTACCAAAGACGGGCCGATTTGAGCGAGCATTTCGGCCTGCGGGACCTGCACGACACTCGCGTAAGGGAAGAGAAACTCGCGGTTTGCCAGAGGGTGACCGAATGAATCGCAGAGCACGACTGTCGGTCGCAAGTAGGTTGCACCTTCGAAAGTTACCTTGCGTGGACCCTGGCGGTATTTGGCCGTGGTCTCGCTCGCCCCTGGAAAGCGCAGTCCTTCCTCTATCGCGGCATCGATGCTTTCGGCCATGCGTGGATTGGCGAACGCCGAGAGTTTGGCCGCCGGATCCGCAGCCGAAACGGGGGCAATCGGGCCAAGTCTTTGTGCCAAGGCTTCGGCGATCTCGGCGGCGTACTTTGGGACTACGATTGTGGAAGCATTGACACAACTGCGCCCGCCATTCTCGGAAATAGACGCCACGATCACGTCAATAAAGTCACGCCAACGCTCAACCTCATCCTCGCCGATCAGGATTTTGCTGTAGCCCGGCCCATGAATCTGAATCCCCGGATTATTGGCATATTGAGCGGTAGTGCTTTTATCGCCAAAAAGCTGGGCGCGTTTGCAGGAACGCAGAATCTCGGCGGCGCCGTCATGATCCGTTGGATAAAAACCAAATGCTTCGGCCGGACAACCGGCAGCGATGAAGGCTTGGATAATCCGGTAGGCTGTCCAGGGCTCTTCCCGACCTGGTTTCACGATAATCGGGACCTTAAGTGGAATCGCGGGCAGCCAAAGGGAATTCACGCCCGGCGAGTTGCTGGGCATCACTAATCCGAGGCAGTCAGCCGCCGGAAAAAAGCTAATTCGGGCTCCAAACTGCTCACCGAATCCGCGATCGATAATGCTTAAGTCCAGGCCCCGGGTCAGGCCATTGAGCACGACCCGCATGTTGCTCAGCGCCGAGGCAATCTTCTGGCTGTTGCGTTTCACCATGACGAACGGCAGGCCGCTGGTCGAGGAAAGTGTCTCCGCATATTGCTCCGGCGATTGAGCGTGGCCGTGGTCGGCCAGCGGCAGCGTCTCGTTCAGGAAAAGTTCGGCGGCTTTCTCACAAATCTGGATCAATTTTTCACACGACAGTTGCTTCAATGCATGGCGAGCCTCAGTGATGCGGGTCAGGTCCTTTCGGATGATTCCGGCATTGACCTGGCTGATCCGGGCGAGGGTTTCGCCCGTGCGACAATCTTTGACGTCAACCTGATCCAGACTTGAATAGGCTCGACCAAGACGCAGCGCTGGAAGATGAGGAAGCATGCGCGAGTTGATTACGAGAGGGAATATGTGGAAGCGGGAGAAGCCTCGAAAACCGAAATCCGAAACTCGAAATCCGAAAGTAAATTCCCCTCACCCCGGACCTCTCCCGGAGGGAGAGGGAGAATCCTACTCAGTCTGGTGGCGAAACCGAGCGTTGAGAATTTCCAACAAACGAACACATGCTGTTCCCTCTCCCCCCGGGAGAGGGTTAGGATGAGGGGCGTTTGAAACTGGGTCTTGGTCCGCATCGTGCAACTCGGATCAGTTTTCAAGAAACAACGTTAGTACACTCCTTCAACTATCGTTTTCTCCATGGCCCCAAACGGCCGGACGTCGCCGACACCATCCCATGCATACGGTGCGCGGGGCGGACGCCGCAAAGCTTCGTCCCGTTCCAAAAAGCGCGGCAGAAACAATTCCTTGGTTAAGGTGGTCAGCTCAACGCGTCCCCAAGAATTGTAATCGACAAGTTTGCTCGTGTCCTGAGGATTGACCACGCGCAGAACGGCGCGTGGTTGTGGCGCAAAATAAGTCACCGAGAACTTATCCTCGGGTGTTAGGGGCACGCTGGCGGCGAGTCCCATTAGGGTGTTGCCATAAGTTGGATAGAAGCCAATTCTATCCTCCAGCACCTCCTCGATGATGAAGCGAACGTATTGTGGAGTCATGGTCGTGCCGCCGCAAAATACGCCCCGGATCCCCGCATCGTACAGGTTGATTTTTTCTCCAACTGCTTCGAGCAGTTTTGGGGTTGTGAAAAGCCCGGCGATTTTGCGGTGCTTGAGTAGGGTGACCGCTTGGTCCACGACGTGATCCATGTAGGCGCGCGCTTGATCTGCTTTCTTCTCAGCTATCACTTTTTTGACCCAGCGCGGGTCCAAATCGACGAAATAACACGGGCTGCCTCGGAAATTCGCCAGGTGCTCGATCGCCAGTCGCAAACGGCGTGGGCCGGTGGGACCGACCATTAGCCAGGCGTCGCCGCGGGGAAAATGCGCATCGGAAATCTTTGTCGAGAATTCCTCATAATCGGTTTTGTAATCGTCCCAACCAATTCGCTGTTTGGGCATGCCGGTGGTGCCACCGGTCTCAAAAATGTTGTAGGGTCGGCCTTTGAACTTACCTGGAACCCAGACATCCGGTTGCAGGTCCCGCAACCATTCATCTTGAAAGTGAGGAAAGCGAGCAACCAGATCGCCAAAGCTTTTAATTTCCTGGCGAGGATCCCAGCCGGCCTTCCTGGCCCAATCGAGCCAGAATGGGCATCCTGTCTCCGCAGAGAAATGCCAGTTGATGATTTCGCGCAAGTGTGCTTCGAGTTGGTCCTGAGCAACTTTGGGATCGAGGGTCATGGCTAAATTGGGATGGCAAACGCCCAGGTTAAGCAGTGGATGGATAGCTGCCTTGGGCCAGCGCGGGTTTGATCGCGGCGGGAGTTATCGGCTCTGGGCTCGTTGTTGAAAAATATTTCGCAATCGTCGCCTTGCTCGGTGCTGGCGTCAGGAGGGACACCACGATCATAAGCACCGCCGAGCCGAGAACCATCGGCACCACCGGCAAAAAGCCGAAGACCGTAACCGCAGCGGGCGAGCGCTCGAACAAGTGGCCCAGCGCCGAGAATATCAATGTGGGCGGTTGACCCGGTTTTGGCGCGATACCATCCGAAATCTTTTGGAGATACCAGGTCAGGAATAGCCAAAGCGCGACCCACAACGTGGAAGCCAGGGCGCCATACTTCGTGCTTCGCTTCCAGAATAGGGCCGCAATCATGACAGGCGACATTGCGGCAAATCCGGAAAAGGCGAACCTGACCGCCAGTTCAAAGATGCTCTCCGGTGTAACGAGGGCGACCATATAAGCAACCGAGGTGACGGCGACGATAAAGCCGCGCGCAAACACAACGCTGCCGCGCTCACCGTATTTGTCTTTACCGCCATAATGCGCAAAGACGTCCTTGGTGAACATAGTGCTGATGGCAAGCACCTGGTGTGTATCCGAGCCCATCACCGCGGAGATAATGCCGGCACCCAAAATACCGGCGAGCCAAACCGGCGCGTGATCGGTCAGCAGGTGCAAGAGAATGCCATCTGGATTTTTGAGTCCAGGTTCGAGTTGCGTTCCCAGCACGCCCAGGAAAATGCAGGGCAGCCAAATTGCCATGATGGCCAGGGGATACAGGACAACGGTGCGTTTGAATGCGGTAACTTTCCGGGCAGCAAAACACATGATGGCCATGTGCGGGAACATGATCGAAGAGAGCGGAATAAAGGTGTAGCTCCAGAAGTAGCGTTCGGGCATCCGCTGGCGAGTCACCAAATAGCTGGTCTTGGGATTGCTTGCAATTTTCTGGATGTAATCACCAAAGCCGGCTGGCAGTGCATGGCTGATCACCGCAACGGCTACTGTGCCAAAGACAAGGAATAGTATGGTCTGGAAAATATTGACCCAGACGGTGCCGCGCATGCCGCCAAAGAAGACATTGACCGTGACCACCGCCGCGACGATTGCGCAACCCAGCCAGTAAGCGACACGCCCGCCGCTGATGTCGTTGAGCACACGACCACCTCCCATGATGCTGATGATCATGTACGGCACGAGCATCGCAACGCTCAGGGCGAAGATCAGCGTTCCAATCGTCGAGCATTCCCAACGGTCACGGAAGAAGCCGACCTGGGTTTGGTGGCCGTGGCGTTTGCCGATCGCCCAAAGGCGGGTTCCGATGAAGAAAATCGTAAGCGGGATTACCAGGCACGAAGAAGAGGCCATGAGCCCATAAATGCCTATACCCTGGCGATACGCCTGGCCGGAACTGCCCAGGATCGCGAAGGCCGTCATATTGGTCGCGAAGATCGACAGGAAAAACACCATCGAGCCCACCGCGCGATTCGCCAGAAAGAAGTCCTCCGTATTAGCTTTGGAACGCCGGAAAGCAACACTGCCAATCACGGCAATGATGGCCAGGTAAATGGAAACGACAATGACGGGGATCATTCGTGTCTGCTCGTTTGGTCCGCGTTTGCCTCAGCGTCTTTCGATTCGACGTTTTCGAGATGTTTCGGCCACGCGACTTTCACTAGTACGGCCATGAGTATCGACGCCAAAATCGAATAGCCGGCGTGGTACGCCAGCCCAACCGGAAGAAAACCGAACACCAGCGGTTCGGTTTTTTGCCAGTTCCAGAAATCCTGGTGCAGTAGGTAGACGACCACGATCAAGAGAGTCAGCAGAAAAGCCTTGAGTTTCATTCGCAAAAGGTGGTGCTCGCGGATGCGTAGCGCAGAGTTTCGTAGCGCAGAGTTTCACTCTGCTGTACCGCCGATTTCCAATCGGCACGGGGGGCAGAACCCAGCGCTTGTATCACACCTTGCAGAGTGGAACTCTGCGATACGGCAGAGTGAAACTCTGCGCTACAAGGCAGGGACCGCCACCTCATATCAGGGTTTAACGTTGGTATCTATCTTGCCTTGATTTGAGAAGGCAAAGAGATGGGTGTTGGAGGAAATGAACAGCGTGCCGCCGGCGACGACAGGCGTCGAATATACCGGTGCTCCGAGATTCGTTGTGCTCAGCAGCTTCTTTTCTTTGCTGGCCTCAAACACCATCAGGTCGCCGTCCTCGGT
This sequence comes from Candidatus Limnocylindrales bacterium, assembly GCA_035495315.1. GTDB lineage: Bacteria > Verrucomicrobiota > Verrucomicrobiia > Limisphaerales > UBA8199 > DATJGF01. Next base: position 61,950 of record DATJGF010000229.1, on the reverse strand, counting down.
GCCGATGTAAACCTTGCCGTCGGCGACCATGGTGGAGCCCCAGATATGCGCTTTGAGATCATGGGTCCAGTAGAGCTTGCCGGTTTCAGCGTCGAAGCAATGGAGGTAGCCGGAAAAATCTCCAACAAAGAGCAGGCCTTCGGGCGTGATGGACACCGTAGAAATGCTTCGGTGAATTTTGTCATAAGACCAAATCTTGGCGCTTTGGGTCACGTCGCCTGTTTTGGTGGCATCAATACAGGTTATAATGCCCACACCTTCCCCGTGCTCCGGATCCTGACCGACGGCCGTATACACCCGATTTTTCCAAAATACCGGCGTGGCGTTGATTTCGCTTGGGCCTTCCGCATCCGGATAGCGGACTTTTTTGCGCTCGGGTGGATTGCAGTCAAACCACCAAACCTTCTTCAGATAGGAGGTATCGCCTTCCTTCACCGGCTTGGGATCAAAGGCATAGCAGATGCCATTTCCGCCGCCAAAAAAGATCAGCTGGCGCCCATCCACATTGCCCGTCGAGGGTGAGCTCCATTGGCCATGAAAAATATGGGGACCGATTTTCGCGTCGTCCTCGCCCATCAATTCCCCGGTCTTCTTATTTAGCGCGATGAGACTCGGAGAATTGGGAGAAGGAATGTTGGAGTGGGTCCAGTCCTGGCCATTGGAGGTATTGACGTAAACCAAGTCGCCGACGACGAGTGGCGCGCAGTCGGAGGCGTTATGCGGGAATACGCCGAGTTCATCGATCATGTCGTAGCGCCAAATAAGGTCGGCGTCTTTTGGCCCGGGCTCGATCGGCGGGGCAGGGTGCTCGGTGGGCTTTCCCTTATCGATGACGACATCTTTGACGACATACTTGGCTTCGTCTTTAAAGGGACCATCGTTGCCATTGGCCATCCCATTCACATCCAGGCAAAGCGTCTCACAGCGGCTGCTGACAATATAAACTCGGTCCCCTTCGATCGTTGGCGACGAGAGCAACCCGAGACTCTCCCAATCGTTCACCTTTCCCGAGGCGAGCTTCGGAATCACCAATTGCCAGAGGAGCTCGCCGGTTTTTTCATCGAAGCAAAGCAGGATGCTGCGATCACCCTGATGACGCGGGTCACGGGGCGGCTCATTGTTCGTGCCGATGAAGACGCGACCATTGGCGACGGTGACGTTGCCATAACTCTGTGAGCCGATCTTGGCGACCCACTTGAGATTTTCAACATTCGAGGTGTCGACTTCATCGGTCCCGGACTTGAACTTAATGTCAGTGGCCTTGCCTTTGGTGAAATGATCGGGAAGCCCTTTGGCCGGCGAGTACATGTTGCGCGCCGGCGTGCCACCCCATTGAGGCCAATCCTGTGCAAAAGTTGAAAGACAACTCGCCGCGAAGAGGCAGGCGAGCGTGGATGAAGAGAGCACCGAACGAGTCAGGCCGAACTGTAGCTCGGTCTGAAGTGACCGCTGCTTTAGCAAGAATTTGACAGATTTCATTGTGAAAACGAGCGACTCCGTTAGTTGGAGGTGACCTGGATATTGTCGACGTAGACGCGCATGTCTTGGGGCGAGAAACCGAATAGACCGGGGCAGCCCGCCTGATGCGCGGTTTTATGGGGCACCTCAATAGTCCATTCGCCCGGCTCAGTCTCGTCCCGCTTCCAGGCCTTGGCACGAACGACAGCCGAACCATCGGCGCTTTGATCCACACGGGCTTTAAGCCGATACCAAACGTTGGGAGACCATTTAAAATCCTGCGCGACACGGAGCCGTTCCTGGTTGGAATTGATCTCGATCTTTTGGTCATTCCCTTTAAGCACAATCAGGTAATGCTGATTGATCAGTCCTACTTCCGACATCTTGCGCCTGTTGCCGTCGCTCATCACATCAGCCTGAATGGTGTACCCATGCATCTCAGGTGTGCCAATGAACACAGTCGCGCGCTGGAAAAACCGGTTATCGGTGGTTTTGGCCATCACCTTGTTTCCCTCTTTATCGCGAATATCAAATTTGAACCTCGCGCCGATCCAGGGCAGGGGAGGGTAGGAGAAAAGGTCGCCATCGCGATTGGTTTCCGTGAGGCTCATCGATTCAAAGTCCTGTTTGATCGGCAGATTCGGCATCACACGTCCACGGATGAAACCTTTAAGCGTTCCGGAGGTCGCTTCAAATGCGCCGGCCGAAAGCACCGGGTCGGGCCCAGCCACCAACTCGCCACTATCATTGAAAGCGCCCTTCAAAGTCGATCGCACTCGGGCAGTGGGAGGGACGTAGCTGGCCCACTTGACCTTATCCGCAGGAATCGACTCTTCAACCGTGAAGCCTTTCTCGTCCAGCGAACGCACGCGAAATGTCGCTTTGTCTGCAGGATGCAGCAGGACCTCGGAAGGGATGATCTGGAGCTGGGTCGCCGGACCTGGAGCGGGCCAGGGCTTTTCCGCGACGGGAGCCGGGCAGCCCGGATTATTGCCCTTCATCCCCCAGCAATAAAGGTGACGCGTGGTCTGCAAATAGAGTTTCCCGTTGTAGGCAACCGGTGTTCCGAAACAGCGGCCATCCAGCACCGCGTGACACAGGATATCCGGTTTCGTTGCGCCCGGTTTGATGATGTAAAATGCACCTTTGGTCCCCGCCTCGCCTTCACCAGTGGCTTTGGTTTCGGGGTCATCCAGAATTGGAACGTACAGCTTGCCATCGGCAAATAACGGACAGGAATTTCGCTGCTCAATCCCCAGTTTGACCTTCCATTTTATCGTGCCAGTGTTCGCATCGACTGCAAAAAGGTCGCCTTTCTCAGCCACCATATAAATAGTATCCCCCTCCAGAATGGGAGAGCTGGTCGATGAGGAAATATCATCCGCCCACAGTTCAAGGTCCTTCCGTTCGAGCACTACGGGGCCCGCGGCGGCGTTGGTCGGCATCACATCGGGAACTTTTAGTGCAACCATCTGGCCTAGCTCGTAAGGAGTGCCGTAGATCGCGACGACCTTGTTATCCTTATGAACCAGAACGGTCGCGTTGATGCCGGCGCGGAAAAGAGTCACCCGCCAGATCGGATCGCCGGTGCGAGCATTGACGCAGACGACGCTGCCATCGCCGATCGCAGCATAGAAAACGCGCAGGCCGTGGTACCAGCCAAATTGCGGGTGGGAAAAGGAGTTGTCCTTGGGCTGCGTTCCCGGACTGGAGGCCCAGACGAGCTGGCCTGTTTTTTTGTCGAACGCATAAAAACGATCGGCAGCTGGGCCTTGTGTGCCCCAGTTGGCGGTAATTCCGCGAGTAATGACGAGGTCACCATCGATGGCGGGCGAGGCCGTTCGGCTGTTCGGGAAAGTCAGCCGCCCGAATTCTTCCATCAGCGAGTGGCGCCAGAGCAGCTTCCCGTCCGGGGTGAAACCGCTCAGGATGCCTTGCGTCCCCTGCATATAAACATTGCCAGTCTCGACATCGACCGTCGGGCTGGCGGTGGCGTAGCGCAGATAAATCGTGTCACTGAGATAATCATTATACAGCTGCTGCCATGCTTTCTGCCCCGTTTCAGCATCGAAACAGGCAATACCTTCCTGCAGGTCAGGGCCCTGGCCAAGGTAGCCCATCGCATAAAGTTTCCCATTCGCGATCACGGGAGCCGATTGTCCGGGAAAATCCGCGACCCAAAGCGCGTCCTGGGCGGACACTTTGGAGGGCAGCCCGGTTTCGCGCGAAACGCCGGTTTGTTCCGGACCGCGCCAACTAAGCCAGCCGTGAATCGGCGCGCCGAAGCAAAGCCCCTCGACAAAGGTGACAACGAGAAAGAACCCCCACAAAACGACAGGGGTTCGCCATTGCGACATCATTTTGCGCAAAGCTGAGATTTGCATGCTACATCCAATAGGTATAACAGACCGCGAAAAAGTCCATGATATTCAATGATTTTGTCAATCCATCGACCTTATGCATTAGTATAAGGCTTTTATACTTTGCTTGTTAAACCACTGAGGTTTACCCCACTATCCAAATTCCTAACTGCAGACAACCGGATCCCCAACGTGAACAATGCCCTCACTAATAATCTGTGCACGTAATCCGCCTTTGTGCACGAGCCCTGAGAGCACCTCCGGGAAACTGCTTTTTGCCAGGTAGTTGCACGGTTCGCATAGCCGAATTCCGCGCATCCGAACAGCCCCCACCGAGAACTCCTTCCCCACCAATGAATTCAGATCGATGCCCTCACTGACCAGGTTCCGTCGCGCATGTTTGGAGGTGAAGGGCAGGGTTGAGGCCGCCCGAAATCCATCAATGTGTTCTTTTTGGATCAAGGTTATTTCGTACTCGGGTTTGTGCGGATTGGGTGAGAAGGTGCCAATGCCAGAGTAGTAGCGATCGCCCTCCAGTCCTTTTCCTGGAGTTGCGCGAATTTGTTCGCGGGATTCCATCGGCGCTGAGGGCGAGGCCGCAATTAGAATTTCAACAATGTGCGCCATAATCAGTGGAACCCAGAGGCCGCGAGAAGTCACCAGGAGTCACAGCACTATGACAGGGGCGGGGCGTTCCCTTTGCCTTTTTGTGGCAAGTTTTAATCCGTTACTTTCTTCGCTTTCCGAAACGTTTCTTCTTCGTGGGTCGTGCTTTTCTGGGGCTCTTATGACGCGACGGCTTGGATTTACGCGCGGCTTTCCGCGCGGCGGGTCGAACGGCTTTTTTCCGCTGTTTGGCGGCCCCGGTTTTGCGCTTCGGCTTGCGCTTCACCGGTTTGGAGCGTTTCGACGGCTTAGAGCGTTTCGCCGCAGCTGGCTTCCGGGTTGTAATCTGTTGCGGTCGTGGAGCGGGCTGCTCGGCGTCCGCTTCCTGTTCCTCATACCAGCCATGGGCATCGCGCACAGCGATCATAGCTCGCAAAATATCGTTCCAAGTACCCGGCTCATTCATGACCGCATTTGGGAACATGCAGCCATCCCAACACACATGTTGAAACGCTTTAGTCGGCTGGCCGCTTTCGTCGCGCAGCCAATAGCCGGCGTGGTGTGCGATATTCAGCTTTCCATTAGGGTCCGTGGGCAGACAGTGATGACCGGTTTTGTCATGGGTCCCAGAGCCCTTTACCGTGCCGTCGTTTTGAGCGACGTGAAAATCGATCGTCCACGGACGCAACGCGTTGGTCAGCGTTTTTAAGCCTTCGTTCAACGCTCCGGGATCCGACCAATCCCAACCCGCCGGCAGAATGGCATCCTCCGGCGCGTTATAGCCCATCACGTACAACAACGTGTGCGCCATATCCGCTTGGAAACCCAGCGTCCGAGGGCGGTTCACTCTTTCCAGTAAATCCAGCATCTTTTTCCAGCTGTGCATGCCGCCCCAACAAATCTCGCCTTCGGCAGCCAGGCGCTCGCCAAAATCCTCGGCGACATCACACGCCTCACTGAACGTCTGCGCGATGCGCGTTTGGCTCGTCTCCGGGTCGGCTGCCCAATCAGTGACACCGCACGCTGAATCAATTCGCACCACACCGTAAGGGCGCACCCCGAGCTCCCGCAGCCGTTTGGCGATTCGGCAGCCTTTCCGCACCTGCCCAACAAAACGTTGCCGATCCTCATCGCCGCCCATCGCCGGGCCACCGCCGGTCGGGCCCCAGATTGGTGCCACCACCGAGCCGACCACAAATCCGTGCGACTGGATCTTTTCAGCGATGCGCTTCAAACCGTCGTCATCGATGTCGATGTTGATGTGCGGGTCGAACAGGAAAATATCGACGCCATCAAAACGCGTCCCGTTGACCTCGGCCTTTGCGGTGAGGTCCAGCATCGTATCCAGGTCGATGCAGGGTTCGGCGCCGGGGCTCCCTTTGCCGACCAACCCCGGCCACATCGCGTTATGCAGTTTTGGAAATCTTTTGCTCGGTTGCGCATTCATACCTTTTGTCCGTTCGGAAGTTGCCATGAGCTAATCCGAGATTCCCCGGTCAAGCAATGCGAAAGTTACGCGGTGAGCAGCCTCAAGCCGCGAAGGCATTTGACTGCTGCTGCAGCCGTTTTTGAATCCCACCGCAGACCAGTCGACAGAGGTTGAAAATGCTCGGATCGGCTATCGAATAGACGACCGTGGCGCCGCGCCGCTGGCGGGCTACCAGCCCGCCGTCGGTTAAGGTCTGCAGGTGCCGTGAAACATTCGCCTGTTGCAGGCCAGTGGCTTCAATTAACTGACTGACGTTTTTCGGTCCGCCCTCCAACGCGCTGAGCAGTTTCAGCCGGTTGATTTCACCGAGGATTTTGAAGCGCGCGGCGATGAGGGCGAGGGCGTCGGTGGAGAGATGGCGGGTAAGCGTTCGCGGCATAACAGAAAAAAATCAATATTGACTATATGACTATATGCGAATATGATTATCTGTCAATGAAAGACATTCAATCGACTCAAAACCTATGGAAATGATCATTCGCAGATTCGCCGGCAGTTTCATCTTGATCAGCCTGCTGCTGGCCCACTATCACAGCCCGTTATGGCTCTGGTTCACCGCCTTCGTCGGCTTCAATTTGATCCAATCCTCCTTTACAAATTTCTGTCCGCTCGAAATGGTGCTCAGAAGGTTGGGTGTGGGTAGTTCCTGTTGCGCGGCCCCCAAAGCACGCGATTAGATCTAGCCGATTCGTCTGTGTCGGAATGTGCTCGTCCCTGGCGTTCATGAAAGGCTACACCTCATTGCTGTTAGCTTTCGCGCTCTTCATGTTTGCCGGCGCGACTTCTGCTGCCGAACCCTGGACCCTCGAACGTTCGCTGCAACAGGCGTTGACCAATAATCCTGACGCGCTCCTGGCGAGGCAGCGTTTGGCCGCCGCGCACGCAGGTTTAGAACAAGCGAATGCTGCATTTTGGCCCAGGGTGCAGTTCCAATCGAGCTACACCCGCACTGATAATCCGATGCTGGTCTTTGGCAGCATCTTGAACCAACGGGCCTACTCCTCCTCCCTGGACTTTAACAACGTGCCCGATGTCGATGACCTCAATGCGAGAGGTTTGGTAACCCTTCCCCTTTATGCCGGGGGCCGCAACAAGGCCGCGCAGCAGGCCGCGAAGGCAAATACAGAAGCCGTTCGGCGTGACAGTGAAGCTATACGCAATGCGCTCGGGTTCGAAGTGGTTCGCGCCTTTCACACGATTCTCAAGACGCGCGAGTTCGTCAGGGCAGCAGAGGCCGCCGCCAATTCATATCAAACGAACGTTGGCATTGCCCATAAACGACTTGAAGCAGGCAGCCTTCTCAGGAGCGACACGCTCGATTTGGAAGTCCGTCTGGCGCAGGCGCGCGAGGACCTCGTGCGGGCCCGCAATAGTGAGGCGCTGGCAAACCGGGCTTTGCGAAATCTGCTTGGCATCGAGGACGAGGATTTCAGCGTCGCCGATCATGCTCCAAGTGTTGAGGTGCCTGGGGCGATTGATATGTCGCATCGGGCTGAATTGGGAGCGGCCAAGCAGCGCGAAGTTGCAGCCGAAGAGCAGTTGCGTGGAGCGCGGGCGGGTTACATCCCGCGAGTCAGCGCGTTTGGCAGCCTGGATTACGATTATGGCTGGAAATTCGATCATGGCGGAGGCAGCTACACCGCCGGCGCTCTTCTGCAATGGGACATTTGGGATGGACAGTTGACGCGCGCGAAGGTGCGCGAAGCGGCGGCCTACGTGGGAACGGCCCGCGAGGAACATCGCAAAATACGCCTCGCGATAGACCTGGAGGTCGAGCAAGCACGGCTCGATCTGCGCGCCGCGAACGAACGACTGGTGGTGACCGAGCGGATGGTCGCACTGGCGGCGGAGAGCAGCCATCTGACTCGCGCCCGCTTCGAGCAAGGTCTGGCGCTCGCGACGCAACTGATCGACGCCGAAACGGCTCTGGTCGCGGCGCGCGTGCGCCGTGCCGAGGCTGAAGCGGATGCGAATATCGCCGTTGCGGCGCTGCGCAAGGCGCTGGCTTTGCCGCAACTGGATTCACTGACCAAGTCTGAACCAAAATGAAATCCTTCTTCTGCTTCGTGTACTCGCCTGTCGCAGGCTTATTGCTTTTTTCAGGCTGTGGTGCCCAACCGGAAAAGGGCCACCAGGACATATCTGCGCCTCCGGCGGCTCACGTTCGCGCGCAGGAGGTACAACTCAAGCCGCGAACCTCGTTCGAAGAAGTGGTCGGAACGGTGCGCGTCAAATTGAGAGCGACCCTCGAAGCGCGCGTCAGCGGCCGCATTGACCAAATGCCCGTCGTACTAGGCCAACAGGTCAAAGCCGGTGACCTCATTGCGCGGCTTTATGCGCCAGAAGTGCAAGCCAGACTTGAACAAGCCCAAGCCAGCCTGCAGCAGGCAGATAAGGATTGGAAACGTCTTTCCACCTTGTTCGAGCAACAGGCGGTAACGCGGTCCGAATACGATGCGGCGGATGCAAAATATCGTGTCGCAAAAGGGGCAGTGGCCGAGGCGCAGGCGATGTTGGAGTACGTGCAAGTCGCGGCGCCTTTCAACGGGGTGGTTACAAGGAAACTAGCCGATCTTGGTGACCTCGCAGCGCCCGGCAAACCTCTGGTGGAACTCGAGGACCCCTCGGCATTGCAGCTCGAAGCCGACGTGCCTGAAGCGATTGCCGCACAAATCCGGCAAAACGCAACGCTGGCTGTCCGCCTGGAATCGCCTCCAATAGAAACTTCAGGCATCGTCAAGGAAATCGCGCGCACGGTCGACCCGCAGAGCCGCACCTTTCGCGTGAAGTTGGACCTGCCGGGTGCCCCTTCGTTGGTGTCCGGACGTTTCGCGCGTTTGCTGGTCCCTTTGGGCCAGGCTCGCTCATTGTTGGTTCCGAATTCGGCCGTGGTTCAGCGAGGTCAACTCGAGATTGCGTTCGTGGTTTCCAAGCAACAAGCAATTCTCCGCCTCGTCAAAACCGGTAAACACGTCGGGAACGATATCGAGGTGCTTTCCGGGCTGGACCCAGGTGAAAACCTCGTAATCGAGGGAGCAGAACAACTCGTCGATGGGCAGTCGGTGATTGTCCAGTAGATTGAGGCCTTCCCGATGAGCATCTCTCGAGATAGTGAGGTTGCGACGCTCGGTCTGGCGGGCCGAATCGCGCGGGCTTTTATCGATTCAAAGCTGACGCCACTGATGGTGCTCACTTCGGTGCTGCTGGGTGCTGCGGCGATCTTCATGCTGCCACGAGAGGAAGAACCTCAGATTAAGGTGCCGATGATTGATGTGCTGGTCTCGATGCCGGGCTTCAGTGCCAAGGAAGTCGAGGAGCGCGCAACGCGGCCGATGGAAAAGCTGCTGTGGGAAATTGCCGGCGTCGAGTACATCTATTCCACCTCCCGTCCTGGCGAGAGCCTGGCGATCGTTCGCTTTAAGGTGGGCGAAGATGTGGAAAAAAGCTTGGTGAAGCTCAACCAGAAGCTTCAATCCAACTTTGACCGTATTCCCTACGGGGTTTCACATCCGCTCATTAAGCCCAAATCGATCGATGATGTGCCGATTTTGGCTCTGACATTTCATGGCCCTCGCTATGACCATCTGATGCTGCGTCGGGTCGTGAGCCAGGTCGATGATGCGGTGAAACAGGTGCCGCTGGTGGCTGAAACCTCGGTAATCGGCGGCGCCAAACGCCAGTTACGCGTGTTGCTCGATCCGACCCGCCTGGCCTCGCGCAACCTGAGTCCTGCCGAGATTGTGCCGCTGCTGATACAGGCCAACCGACAGGTTAGCGCCGGCGGCTTGACCAGTCATAATCTTGAAGTGAACGTGGAGACCGGTGGGTTCCTGGCAACGGCCGCGGACGTTGCGAATGTGGTCGTCGGGGTTTTCAGTAACCGGCCGGTTTACTTGAGGGATGTCGCAACCATAGAAGACGCGGCAGAGGAGCCGTTGCAATATGTGTTCTTTGGCAGTGGCGCGGCCGCCGGGATGGCGACCTCATCAACCGTTGACGAGCAACCAGCGGTGACGCTTACCGTGGCCAAACGTCCCGGTGCAAATGCGATCGGCGTCGCGCGACAGGTGCTCAAGAAGGTGAACTCATTGCAGGGCGTGATTATTCCCAAGGACATCGAAATCACGATCACGCGCCACTACGGCGAGACCGCGGCGGAAAAGTCTAATGAACTGCTGCTGCACATGGGCATCGCCGTGATCGGGGTGTCTCTGCTCATTCTGATTGCGCTGGGCTGGCGCGAGTCGGTCATCGTTGCGATCGCCATTCCCTCAACACTGGCGCTTACGCTGCTTATTTTCTACCTATACGGCTACACGCTGAATCGGATCACCTTATTCGCGCTGATCTTCTCGATCGGCATCCTGGTGGATGACGCGATTGTGGTCATCGAGAATATCGTCCGTCATTTTCACCTGCCCAACAACCAGAGCCGAGGCTGGTCGGTAATAGCCGTTGAGGCCGTTAACGAAGTGGGCAATCCGACGGTGCTCGCCACGTTTGCGGTGATCGCTGCCGTGCTGCCGATGGCATTTGTCGGCGGGCTAATGGGGCCTTACATGCGCCCGATTCCGATTGGGGCAAGCGCGGCGATGTTCTTCTCGCTGGCCATCGCCTTCACCGTCACCCCCTGGGCGGCGATTCGTCTTCTGAATTGGCACCCTGCTTTTCGCCGGCAACTGTCACGACCCGCCGCGCCCTTGTGTTCTTCAGGCGCAGCAGCGGAACAGGAGAACTTGTTGACCCGGCTTTATCGTCATGTGATGGGGCCGCTGATCGCACATCGCTTCTGGCGTTTTGTTTTTCTCGTCGCCATCACGATTTTGCTGCTCGTTTCCATGGGCCTGGTTGGAATCGGGTTTGTGAAGGTGAAAATGTTGCCATTCGACAACAAGAGTGAGTTCCAGATTATCCTTAACATGCCGGAAGGAAGCGCGCTCGAACGCACCGCGCAGGCGGCGCGTGAAATCGCGGCGGCAGTGCGCGTCGAACCAGAAGTAACCGATTATCAGGTCTACGCCGGGATCGCCGCCCCTTTCAATTTTAATGGCCTGGTGCGCCACTATTTCATGCGACGCGGCCCCCATATTGCCGACCTGCAAATCAATCTCACTTCCAAAGGCGTCCGCAAAGCTCAGAGCCATGAGATAGCCAAACGCGTCCGCCCGCGCGTCGCGGCCATCGCGGCGCGTTATGGCGCGCGAGTCGCCGTCGCCGAGGTCCCGCCCGGGCCGCCGGTACTGCAGACGCTCGTCGCCGAAATCTATGGTCCAAAGGAAGAGAACCGCCTGACGCTGGCACACAAGGTCATCGATATCTTTCATCAGACGAAAGGGGTGGTCGATACCGACTGGTACATTGAAGGCGATCAGCCACGAGCGCGCTTCGTCGTCGACAAAGAAAAGGCCGCCTTGCATGGCATCAGCGCCGAAACCATTTCCGACTCCCTGCGCCTCGCTGTTGGTGGCAACTCCGTCGGCTTACTCCATTTGCCGCGGGAGAAGGAGGACGTTGAGATTGTCGTTCAGTTGCCCCTCTCCAGCCGCACCACGCCGGAGGAGTTACTTGCGTTGCGCGTGCGTTCGATCAGCAATCCTGCCGCGCCGCTGGTGCCGTTACGTGAATTGGTTAAAGTCGAATTGACCACCGTGGATAAAAGCATTTATCACAAAAACCTGATGCCGGTAACTTACGTGATAGGTGATGTCGCCGGTGAAATCGAAAGCCCGGTCTATGCGATTTTCAAGATGAACCAGGCGCTTCGCCAGTTGAACACGCAAGAGTTTGGCGGCAGCGGGGGACCCTTGCAGATCCTCAATGCGGTGCAACCCTTCACGGAAAATAAACCGGCCCTTAAGTGGGACGGTGAGTGGCATATTACGATTGAAGTTTTCCGCGATCTGGGAACGGCTTTTGCCGCCGTGTGCGTGTTGATCTTCATACTGATGGTGGGCTGGTTCCGATCCTTTCTGACGCCACTGGTTGTGATGGCCGCGATCCCGTTTTCGCTCGTTGGCATCCTGCCCGCGCATGGCTTGATGGGCGCCTTTTTCACTGCCACCTCGATGATTGGCTTCATGGCGGGAGCCGGGATAGTTGTCCGCAATTCCATTATCCTGGTAGATTTCATTGAACAACGGGTTGGGGAAGGAATGCCCTTGGACCAGGCGGTAGTCGATGCCGGCGCGGTCCGTTTCCGGCCAATGCTCTTGACCGCTCTGGCGGTGGTGGTTGGTGCGGCGGTGATCCTCGCTGACCCAATCTTTCAAGGCCTGGCGATCTCATTAATGGCCGGGGAGATCGCCTCGTTGCTGATTAGCCGCATGGCGGTGCCTGTGCTGTACTTTATGGCTTATGACAGGCCCGAACAGAAGACCAACGCCGTCGGTCACGTTACCACAGATAGGGAGCTTCTAGATCCAGCAGGGTCCGACTCCAAGACCCATTAAAAGCTTCTGGAACTCGAACTTGTGTCCACGGCGCTTCGCATTCGACTCGCCGCAATTAAGGCCGGGCTGGACCACGCCAAACACTCCCGCCGAAGGTGGTGACGTGAATCAGAGTGTCGTTGGACGCCGAGAATTCCACGCGCTGTATGTTGGAGAAGGGAAGCTCATTGAACGGCTGCCAGGTTTTGCCATTGTTGCTTGAGAAAAAAAGGCCTGCTCCCGGCGCGTCTTCGGTGAGCGTCATGTACATCCAACCGTCTTGCATTGGGTGGAAATAGCCGCCGAACGTCTGGGGCCCTGCGCGGCCAATACGGTTCCAGGTCTGACCACTGTCTTCGGTGAGATAAAGGCCGCCGGATTCATCACCATTGCCGGCGTCGGCGGCACCGACCAGGATGCGATTGCTGTGGCGCGGGTCCACCGAGAAGTCTTTGAGATAACGCAAGGGTTGAGATTTATTTATCTTTTCCCAGTTTTCTGCTTTGTCCTTGGATCGATAAACGCCTACGCCCTCCGCCATGAGAGGTTTACCAGGCGCGGTGCGTTTGCCGCAAATGCTGGCAAACAATGTTCCGTCCGAATGCAGGCTGACGCGATACACACGCATGTTTGCCGCGTCACCCAAACCATTTTTCTTAAGCGCCCACGTTTTGCCGTCGTCGGTGGATTTGTACACCCCTTCCTCGAACACGCCGGCATACAGTGTCCGCGCGTTGCGGGGGCTCGCGGGATCGAGCACGATCGAGGTTACCGGCTTGCGAGGCAGACCTTCGGTTTCATTTTTCCATGATCCGGCGAAGTTGTGTGAGATGCAGACGCCGCCGGGCCGGTTGTGGCCATGGCGCTCGGAGATAATGTTGTCATTGGGAATGTCGTGCACATCGGAGAACGCGCCCCATATTTTCCCGGGCACTTCAGGGTCGAACGCCAGCTCATAGCAGGTGTTCCGCCACGGTGCCCAGGATTTTGGATCCCACCAGATCCAGGACCGCCCGCCGTTAGTGGAACGAGCCAGCCCAATATCCGTATAGCAGATGTACTGGCGATTCGTCTCGAACGGATCCGTGTAAAAATGCCATGTCGTCGTGACGACCAGGCCGTTACAAACCCAGGCGGAACCTGGGCAGGGCTTTTGATCTTGAGCTGGATAGGCGTGCCCGCCAAACCAGGTCTTGCCTCCGTTATCAGTGATGTGCGGTTCGTTTCGCACCAGGATGACACGGCCCGGATCGGAGTTACAAATGGCAACACCGAACGGCGTCTCACCTCCTTTGAAGCATTGCCCACAAGAGGCCGTCTCCCAATCTGGCGCCACGTTGTAGTCCTTGAAACGCGGATCCTGAAAATAACTCGCGCGCCAGGTCTCGCCGCCATCGTCGCTGCGATATACGGTGTCGCTATGGGGAGGATTGAATCCGGTGCTGGTATTCAGCGCATAAATTGTCAGCGGTTTCGCGTCCGTGGCCAGCAGTTGATGGTATTGGGGGAGCGGTCCGTAGGCCCATTCATCAGCTTGCTTGGTCTCCATATTAAGGCCGTGCCCCATGGCTGACTCCCAGGTTTCGCCACGGTCCCGCGACCGATACACGCCGCCCTTGAATACACCGTTTTCGTCCTGACTGCGGATCGAGCAGTACAACATCACCAGGTTTTTCACCGCATCCGAGCCGCCTGAGAAACCCTGGATTTCTTTCCAGGGGAGCCCATTACTTTTTTCTGCCCAGGTTCGGCCTGCATCATCCGAGCGCCAAATGCCTTCTACGCTCGCCGCAAAAAGAGTTCTCCCCCGACGCGTCCGATCAAAACAAAACCCAATGATATTGCCGGTTGGGCCCTGGCACGGAAACCATGTTTCACCCGCATCACGCGAGAGCCAGCAGCGACCGTCCCGAGTGCCGACTAGAATCTCTTTTGGATTGTCAGGGTTGATCGCAATTTCTCCTCGCAACGCTTCCTTTAGATTACCTATCGACTTAAATGTCTTGCCACGATCATGGCTGACCTTAAGTCGGCCGCCCGACGAGGCATAAACCGTTTGGGGATCTGTCGGGTGAAATGCCGGACGGCAGGCGGTGTCACTCCGCAGCTGCGCGTGGTGGATCATTCGCCAGTTCTTTCCGCCATCTTCCGAGATATAGGCGGCACTCATGTCGCAGTTCAGCATCATCAGGTTAGGATCCGCTGGCGAAATCGCCGGTGCGAACATCCCGCCGCCGCCTGAAATGCCGATGGGTTCCCAGCCAAACTGCTGGCCGAAGGCCAAAACCGCGGAGAAATGGGCCAATAAACTAATGTTAAGGGCCAGAAACGGGAGAATAGAGTTCGATCGCAATACCATGGATTAAGTACACCAAAATCGATACTAAACTCAACCGCTTCTTCACGCGCCTCTACGATCGATTCATTACTGGTGCAGTGAAATCGCCGAATAAAAGAGTGGCAGTAAATGGGTCCGTCTTTCACATCGCTGGCGCAACCGCAAACAGGCATCACAAAATCTATCAATTTTGCCGTTGCTTCCAGGCGCGAATGTATTCGATGCAGAACGTCGAGGGCAAATCATGGTTGTCAGGCATGCCAAACCAATCGGGCATGGTCTCGCTGTCGAAGATCAGGTAAAGGGGTTGATGCCAATGCGTATTCTGCACCTGCCGCACCAGGACGCCATCAACATAGTATTTAATATGGTCCTTGTCCCATTCCAGGCCGTAGACGTGGAAATCATCCGCCAAGTTCCAGGGCGCCTCCCAGTCTTTGCCCATTGACCAGTGCCGCTTTTCCGTCGGCCTCGCAAAGACGTGGAGGTTCATGTGATACTTGCGTTCGTGCAGCGGCGCTTTGCCGCCGATCTCGAAGACGTCGATTTCAGTATCCCAGCCAGCGACCCCGTCCTGCTGAAACCAGAACGAACTCGACCCAGCCGAATTCATCGGGCGCGCCTTGACTTCGAAATAACCATAGCAGATGCGGTCCTTGGAGTGCACTGCAGCCGAACTGTAGTCGTGATACGTGGAATTGCGGAATTGCTCAGGCAGCGCTTCCTGGCGCATGGTCAATTGGAGTTGTCCGTTCGCGACAACAACGTTTTCCGATTTGAAGAGGGCAGGGGCGCGGCCTTGCCACCATTCCAGGTTGCGAACCCATTTGTTGTTATCGAACGAGCCGGCCTCAAACTCGTCACTCATAGGCTCATACTTGATCCAAAGCCCCGATTCATGCTGTTCTGACAAGGGCACGCTTTCGCTGAGCTGTTTCGGAGTCGCGCGTAAAGCGCCGGTGCGCGTCCATTGGTTGGCATTGCGAGCGTCTGCCTGCAAAACTTCATAACGATAATTCCAGCGGCGATTGGGCGCGCTGTCGCCGTTCACGCCCAATTCCGAAACATCGCCGAATCCCTGAATGTTGTCGGCCCAATGGAAATCGAATGCCGGCGCAGTATTGGTTTGCTGAATTATCGTTCGAGGCAACGACAGTTCCAATGCGTTTCCATGGACGCAATAATTCGCCTGACCCACCGTCTGCCAATTCCCGGAGTGCCAGCTTTTGATAGTCGTTTCTTTGTCGCCGGGCACCTCCAGGTTTATGACATAATCATAGCCAAGCCAGCCGGTCGCGGCGTTTTGATCCGTGTCCAGGAACAGCAACATCCAATTCGTATCGGTGCGCGGAGTGATCGGTACGAGCGTTTGCGCGTAGAAATAGATATTCGTTAAATCATAGGCGCATTTGCACAGCACGAAATCGTTTCGCCCGGTGTCATTGCGATAGACCAGGTCGCCGTAACCTCGATGATTGCGGTGAAGGGTGTCGCCAAAGGCGTCACGGAACTCCGGTGCCACTTCCTTCCAATCGTCGAATGTACCGTCGATCACAATGCGGCTCGGGCCCATGGCCAAAGGCCGTTCGCGCACCCCCTTATACCTGCGGACCCAGCTCGCGAGCTGGTAATAATAATTATCGCTGTGGCCCCCGCGCATCGGCTCGCAATCACGGCTGTACTCCTGAGTGTACTCGTCAACAAATAAACCGCCCGGATAGTAACACTCTGCGTCCGTGTATTTGCTCCATCGAGTGTAGCGACCGGCGATCCACTCGTTCCAACCCGTGACGAAAATGAATTTGGGATCGATCTCGAGCGCACGGCGCCATTGCTCGTCAAAATTAAGCGCCAGGTCCACTGCGCCTTGACCAAGATCCCGTTGCCCCTTGTGCCAACTTCGGCCCATCGCGCCAAGCTTATGGCTCATAGGTGCCGGACCGGGTGTGTTCGGCAAAGCGTTCTGGGCAACACCGACGCTCATTTGCTCCGGTTCACCTGCCGCATTGGTAAAGACGTGCTGCGGGTAGACCTCCAGCCAGCTCCATTGTTCCGGACCGGAGGGGCCAACCCAGTAATCAGGCATCGGTCGGCGAAACGTGAAAAATGCCAGCATTTGCGCATCCTTTATGAATTGTTTGTCTGCCAGCAAGAGCGGCTTTCCCTCCCATACAAACCAAAGAGGCTTCCAGAGGCCGGGCTGATAAAGCTCGCGCCAAAGTTGATCGGTTACCGGCCGCGGATCCCCAAAGGGCGCAAAGAACGCAATTGCGGGTGTGCGCATCCCCTGCCGCCGCATCGCCGTGTATTCGCGGCATAACGCCTCATATTCCTCTTTCCACGTAAATGGCGGATTGGTGGTGTCGAACAGGATTACATCGACGCCTGCATCGGCAAGCATACTGGCGTGTTTACGAATGACAAAAGGATCGGTCATCAGATAATACCCCAGTTCCGGCTCGCCCCAGTGGAACGGCGCTCCGTTGTCAGGCCAATGAACGACTCCATTGGTTGCTGCCGCAAGGACTTTTGTATTGTCGTTAGGCCCGGCCGCTTGCGGGCGGTGCCATGTCCAATAAAAGATTCCGACCCACCGATCTTTCCTCTGTGGACCGCACTCGTTGAAGCCAGGCAGCCTCCGTCCGGTACCATCTGTCGCTACCCAAGTATCGGACAAGAGATCGGAGCCCAGGTAAGGCTCAGCGTGGTAATTGTCAGCCGCGGGGCATCGTGTAATCGCTGCCGAAAACACGACGACCAAACCAATCCTGGCTGCCAGTATTTTCAGAATCAAACCTGCCTTGTGCGCGGTGAACACGTTGCGCGGTTTGTGCCTTCAAGGAGCCACTTGGGGTAAGACTGTTACGCGAAGGCCCGAGGAATGACTGCGGCTGTGATAGACACGTTGCTGTGCGGAGTGAAAGTCTTCCGGTTTAGCGTGGTAAATGTCGCAGAAGGTCTGCGGGTTGCGGTCGAGCAGGGGGAACCAACTGCTTTGGACTTGGACCATGATGCGGTGGCCGGTGCGGAAGGTGTGGCATACGTCCGGCATCGTCCACTCGACTTTGGTGATTTCGCCCGGCTTAAAAGGCTGTGGCTTTTCGTACCCGTTTCGATATTTCCCGCGTAACGGCTCGCCGCGAACCAATTGTTGGTAGTAGCCCATCCGAATGCGCGCCGGGTTGGGATCCGGATCGGGATAATCAGCAGTGTACACATCAATGAGTTTCACCACCCAATCGCTGTCCGTCCCCGTCGTGGAAGCCTCAAGACTGGCCGTCACCGGCCCCGCGAGCGTTACATCTTCGGTCAACGGTTCGGTTTGATAAACGAGAACGTCCGAGCGAGTCGCGGCGAAACGCTGATCCTCCACCATATACTCTTTGGGCATCGCGGTTGTGATTCGCGCAGTGAACGGGACCGGATGGGCCGGGTCACTGACATATTCGTCGAACCCCGGTGAATCGTCCCCAGCCGGAGAGAAGCCCAGCTTGCCGCCCGCCCCTAGCCAGAGGGTTTGGGCGACCGCATTGGTGGGTGGCCAGGCCGAGAACTTTCGCCAGGCATCCGTGCCGGTTTCAAAGATATAGGCTTCGGGCAGATTCGCGTTGGTGGCCCCTTTTAGAAACTGGCGAAAAAATGGGACCTCGATTTCGTCTCGAAAGAATTCCGAGGTTTTCGCGTGGAACTGGACCGGACCGAGGGAATCCCCATCGCCGCCATGCCAGCCGCCGTGTGACCATGGCCCCATGACAATGCCATTGAAGGTGCCCGGATTATTCTGTTTGGTTTGCCGATAGGTCTTGAGCGCGCCATGGAGGTCTTCGGCATCGAACCAGCCGCCGACGGTCAGCACGGCGGCATGCACGTTTTTCAAATGCCGCGTCAAATCACGCTCAGTGCACCAGGAGGGATTATTGATGTTGGCGAGCAGATCATTCCAAAAATCGATCTTGCCTTTGAATTGTTTGTCGCCGAGCTCCGCCAACGAGCCGGCTTCGAGAAAAAAGCGGTAACCGTCCGGCGTCCTAAAATCAAACCCTCGTGGTTCCTGGTGCAGCGGGTCCTCCAGCTTCTCGCCAAAAAACGCAAAAAAATCGAAGTTGTGGACCAGCCAGAACCCGCCGCCGTGCAGGATATCATCACCGTCGAACAAATCGACCGAAGGCGCCTGAGGCGATGCCGCCTTGAGAGCCGGATGCGAATCGATCATCCCGGCGGCGGCATAGAACCCGAGATAGGAAATGCCCTGGATCCCGACGTTGCCATTGTTGCCGCGAATATTTTTCACCAGCCAATCGATCGTGTCGAAAGCATCCGTGCTTTCGTCGGTATCGTTCGGACCTGACTTCGAACGAGATGGCCGCTCGTCGATGAATACTCCTTCCGAGGCAAATCTGCCCCGTACATCTTGTTGGGCAAAAATGAATTTCTCGCGCACGTACGACTCCGGCAGACCGCCGGGTTTGCGGCCCACGTCAATCGTGTACGGCTTGAGGTTGTAAGGTGTGCGCTGCAGCAGGATTGGGTAGTTGGTCGAGGTGTCCTTCGGCACGAAGACGATCGTGTAGAGCTTCACCCCATCCCGCATCGGGATGCGATATTCATATTTGGTGTAAATCTCCTCGAAAGGCACTTTCTCCGCAGCGGCTGCGTTTCGGGCCTCAATCAGAGATTTGTAAAGGCCGCCAGCGAGCACCAACAGCGCAAAGGCATGAATTGCTGTGGGGACGAATGTTCCGCCTGTGCGTCGTGGCTGTTTCCGGACGCCGATAGCGAATCCAACCTTGTTCACGGTGTCAGATGATTCCCATTTTCGGTGCGGAAGCGCGTTCATGTGACGCCAATGGAATAAGGAAAAGGGCACCGAAGCGAGCAAAGTCTTTTCCGGGCCGGCTTGCCGAGCACCACGGGTCCGATTTGTGTGTGTCGCTTCGTTGTTTCTACGGACAGCGTTCACCACTTGTACGGAACGCTCGGTTAGTCAAATTTCGAGGTCCCAACTCCAAAAAATGAATAGCTTTTTTTCAATAGGGTGTTATACTTGCATCGTTGAAGCAGTCGATGCCAATGAACCAGCATCGTCGGCCTACCCAAGGAAAGGCCTCTGGCATCCTTCACGCCTGGCTAAACTTGAACAAAGGAAATCAAGCTATGACCAAATCGTTGGAAGTCATCAGTGAAGCTATCCGTAATCCAAAACATCCCTTCCGCAAGGTCGATAATCAGCCGAAAAAACCACTGAAACATCGTTATGAACGCAGGAAGATTAAGGGATACCTGCACCTGGAAGATTGGATGGCTAGCGAAGCGACATAAAACGATCCCAACTAAAACGAAATGAAGTCAGCCACGCGCAAGCGTGGCTTTTTTTGTTCGTGCCTCGGAAAGCCGAGCTCGGCGAGGCCCAATCGGAGGGACGGGCTCCACGCGCCACATTCTTGGACCTTGGACTTTACCGTTATTGGCAATCCGGACAGATGCCAAAGAACTCGAGTTTATGCGTAATCCCTTTGAAGCCGCTGTCAGACGCAATCCGCCCTTCCAGTTCGCCGATCGCACAATCCGCAATTTCAACCACGCCGGCGCAGCGCAGGCACACCAGATGATGATGATGACCGTCATCGCCCTCCGGCAGCAATTCGAACCGAGCGACGCCGTCGCCGAAATCAAAGCGTTTGACCATGCCCATGCTCTCGAGCAAGTGCATCGAGCGATAGACGGTCGCCAGGTCGCAATCCCCGCGCGGCAACACTGAAAAAATCTCTCGAATCGACAGCGGATGGGCGTGCTGGCGGAGCAATTGCAAAATGGCCTGGCGAGGACCCGTCAGTTTGCGCGATTTGCGTCGCAACCGTTCCACCAGGACCAGAAGGTCCGGGTGATGCCGCGCATGGGGTTTGCAGGAGCCATGGCCCATAGACTCTTAGTGTAGCATAAGGCTCAAAAAGGCCAGACCAGTGCCGAGGAGGATTGCCCCAAGTTTGGCCAGGTTAAATCGATGAATATCGCTGCTTTCGAAGAGAATCGTGGTCGAAATATGCATGAAAATTCCAATCACGATTGCCGTCAATTGCCGGCTGTGGACCGCCAACGCGCTGTGTGCGCTTATCGAAAGGCCCAACGGGGCCATCGCAGCAAAAATGCCGAGCAGCACCAGCGCCCGCTGCGTTTTCATGCCGCTCTGCAACAGCATGCCCAGCAGAGCGATGGAGACGGGGTAATTGTGCAGCACAATGCTATAAAGCAATAGCCGGCGCGACGCCGGGTCGTAATGGGTTTGCGGGTTTCCTAGCGCCATCGCCTCAATCAGCGCGTGCAAGCATAGCCCGCCCATGATCCCAATCGGTACTCCTCCGTGCACATGATGAACGTGCCCATGTTCGACCCCCATTGAAATCACGTCCAGCGTGACCTGCGCGAAGAAACCTGCCAGGATGAGAACTCCAAGCGATACTTCGCCGCTGGCAGTGGTTCCGAACTCGGAATGATACAACTCCGGCAGGAGATGGAGAAAAGTCAGACAGAGCAAATACGCGCCGGTAAATGCGTTGAGTAACTTGACTACCTTCGGCTCGTATAACCGAAAGAGAAAGACGCTGATGGCACCCAGCGCAATACTGGAAAGGAGCAACAGATAATCCATAGGGAAGAACCGACCGTTGCTACGGCGGCTAATTGCAAATCATTTGCATTTGCTTTCCCAAAAAAACGCCCGCAACTCCGGTGGCGGGCTCGCGAAAAATTACTTCATCAACAACATCTGACGGGCGCGCTTGATCGCGCGGTTCAGACGCCGCTGATAATGGGCCGGCAGGCCGGTGTATTTACGAGGAAGAATCCGGCCCTGGTCAGTGACAAACTGACGCAGCAAATTGGTATTCTTGAAATCCAGCGCGTCGACGGTGAAATCGATCTTCGGCTTCGGGCGCGGAGTGCGCACTTCTGCGAACGAACTGCGGCCGCGTCCACCGCGGCGGTCGGGTTTCTCAGGGCGAGTTTTGCGAGGCATAGGCTATTTGATTTCGCGATGGAGAGTATGGCGGCGCAACGCCGGATTGTACTTCCTCAGTTCAAGCTTTTCGGGCTTAAGCTTCTTGTTGCGCGTGGTGGTATAGCGGGAAGGAGACTTGCCCTCCTTGCGCGCTTCGGTGCATTCAATAGTAACGATTTCCCGTGGCATAAACGGCTATTCCTTTTCCTTCGGCTTTTCCTCAGGCTCTTCTTCTTCACTTTCAACTTCGGACATACCAACGGCATCGACGGTGCCCAGGGCGCCCAACCGGCGCTGGCGCAGCGCGCCTTCGCGTTCCAATTGGGCCTGTGCCTGCACGGTAAATCGGGTCCAGGGAATTGCCTCCAGACGGCTTTTCGGAATCTGTTTGCCAGTCAGTTCACAAATGCCGTAGGTGTTTTTCTCGATGCGCTTCAGCGCCTCTTCAATTTCATAAACCGCGTCCTGATCCGACGACAATAAGCTCAACGCAAAATCGCGGTCGAAGTTATCCGTCCCCGAGTCGGCCATGTGGAGGCTGTAGCCGGCCATCTCCTGCGCCGATTCCTTGGCGAGACCGTTCATTTGACGAACCAATTGCTCACGCAGCTCGAGCAGACGCTGATAAAATTTGGTCCATTCCGCCCGAATCTTGACTTCCCCGTTCTTCTTTATCTTTACGACCGGGTGTCCAAGAATGGACGCCGCCGTCGCGGACCCATGCGGTTTGCTGCCACTTGCGGCCTTCTTGCTAGTATCTTTTTTCTTCGTTGTCACAGCTCACTACCTGATCAACTTTTGCTCTTCACCCCGAATACTCCGGGTTTGAGAGTTCGCGAATGTAGCAAAGGAATGCAAATATTCCATAACAATTTTCAAAAATCTTCAGCCCGTCAGCGGGGTATTGACCGGAACCAAGGCGGAGAAAGTCAGGCAGGCCAGGGCGCTTGACCTTCAAGGCCTTGAAGCGGCAAAACCATGAGAACAAACAATTACGGGGTTTGTTGTTCGCTCTCATCGTCCCGTCAGTACTTCGTGCGCAGCTTCCATCGGGCCCAAGGGGTCGGCTCGACCCTTACCCTTTTTCAATGCAGGCGTAGGCATTGTGGTTGTGAATACTCTCGTGGTTCTCGGCTTCCACCTTGTACCAGGTCACGTTAGGGTGCGCATTAAGCTTCAGGGCAACATTGCGTACCAGGTCTTCCACAAACACCGGGTTGTCATAAGCCCGCTCGGTAACCGCCTTTTCGTCCTGTCGTTTCAACAGTGCATACAAGTCGCAGCTCGCGGAACTCTCTATGATCTGGATGAGGTCCTCAATCCAGATCGATTTCCGGGAGCGAATCTGGACGGTGACCTCGCCGCGTTGATTATGCGCGCCGTGGCTGGCAATGGCTTTTGAACAGGGGCATAGGGTGGTCACCCTCGCCTTGACCGTCAGCACAAAATCGATCTCGTGGTGGCACGCTGTGGCGTCAAAACGGGCGACGTAATCCATTACGCCTTCCATGCCAGTCACCGGCGCCTTTTTCACCATGAAATACGGGAACTCGATTTCGAGGTGAGAGGTCGCCGCGGCAAATTTTTTCTGCATCGCGTACAAAATCTCAGTGATGTTCTCGACATGAATCACGTTGCCGTGCGCATTGAGCACCTCCAGGAAACGGCTCATGTGGGTCCCTTTGAATTCCTTCGGCAAATCGACGAACATCCCGATGGTCGCCACCGTATTTTGAAACGCCCGCTCCTTGTCCCGCACGGTTATGGGAAAACGCAAGCCGCGCACCCCGACCTTGTCGATACGCAGTTCCCGGTAATCAGGTTCGCTTTGTTTATCGTGCAGCTTGGATACTGACTTGCCTCCACGCGAGGCCGCCGCTCGCGAGTGCGAGGCCTTGACGGCATTTTTCGATGCGCCATCCTGGGCGCGGGCCAATCGATTCTCCAATGGCTTGAACATTTGCTGAACAGTAGCAGGCTGCCCGGCATTTGCAAATTGCCTTTGACTCAGCCCTGCCAAACACTTAGTAACGAGTTCGTGCGTGGGTACCCGTTCTCCTTGCTTGTTTGCCTGGCGTTGATTTGTCTTCCAGTCCACTCCGTCTGGCCTGCAAGCTTTAGCGTGGCAACCTATAATCTCGAAAACTATCTCGAGACGGCCTCGCGAACCCGTCCCGCCAAGGGTGACGATGCCAAGGCCAAAATCCGCGAGAGTATTCGGGCCATTAACCCGGATGTCCTGGCTTTGCAGGAAATCGGTGGGACTAATGCCCTGCTGGAATTGCGCGATGCGCTGCAAAAGGAGGGAAACGATTTTCCCCATTGGGAGCTCGTGACCGGCGCGGATACAAATATCAATCTGGCGGTCCTTAGCCGCTTCCCTTTTTCCGCCCGCAGACCTCATACTCGAGAGAGTTTTCTGCTCAACGGCCGCCGTTTCTTCGTCAGTCGTGGTTTTCTTGAGGTCGATGTCCAGGTCAACCCGAACTATTCCTTTACCCTCATTGCGGCTCATCTGAAATCCAGACGAATCGTTGCGCCGGCCGATGAAGCCGAGCTGCGCTTCCAGGAAGCAAAGTTACTGCGAGAGAAAATCGATGCCCGGCTTGCCGCCGAGCCGACGGCAAATCTCCTCGTTCTTGGCGACCTGAACGACACCAAGGACGCAGCCTCTACCAAAGTAGTTATCGGACACGGAATAACCAAATTGGTCGACACCCATCCCGCCGAGCGCAATGGTGACACCGATTCCGAATTGGGAAATGAAGCGCGCCCAATCACCTGGACGCACTATTACGCCAAGGAGGATGTTTACAGCCGCATCGATTTCATTCTGGCCAGTTCCGGCATGGCGAGGGAGTGGCATTGGTCGCAAACTTACGCGCTGAGAATTCCCAATTGGGGCCTAGCCTCGGATCACCGGCCGATCGTTGCCTCCTTTCTGGCTGAAGACAAGTAACGCCGTGAGAAACCTTGGGGAAACGGGTATCTATACGCTGTCGCCGCGCCCCTTCTAAGGTCTTTCCCCCACATGGCTTCCCAGCATGACGCATTGAAAAAACCCCTCTTAATGCGATGGTCAATAAACAGCTCCGAGGGCCTCACTCGGCAGCGCGAAATTGACAGAGGTACTAAAGGAGAATAAAGCATTATGTCAAGCACACTTTCCGGTGAACGCCAGAGCCCAGCCGCAATACCCCCAACCGTGAGCAACCCACCGGTCCCGGAAAACATAGCCGTCTCTCGCTCCACTGACCCAGAAATTGAAGAGCTACATACCCACAATCATAACCAGGTAAATCGACACTCCGTCTTTACACTGCTGCAAGACTTGATGGACGAAACCCGCCTGTTGATTCGGCAGGAAATCAAACTGGTGAAGGCCGAGATGTCCGAAAAGCTCTCTCACTTTGGGCGCAACGCGGTTTTTTTGGGTATCGGCGCGACAATTGCCTTTGCTGGCGCGATCGTTCTATTGATCGGTTTGGGGTACCTGGCCGCGTGGGCCATTCAGTTGGCCGGCGTTGCAGGCCTTTTGGCGGCCTTCATTGGCATCGGCGGCCTCGGCTTGGTAGTTGTAATCACCGGTGGAGCCCTGGTGCTCAAAGGTCTGTCGGGCATGAAAGCCGAGTCGCTTTCACCGGAGCGGACCCTGCAAACCCTGCAAGGGCTCAAAGGCGGTCCGGTAGTGGATAGAGCGAAGACCCCTGAAACTCCGTCAGAGCCTCGACCTTCGCCAGAAGAGATGCAATCCCGTGTCGAGGCGACGGAAGAAGAAATGGGTGAAACGCTTGAGGCGTTGCGCGACCGGCTCAGCCCGCGCAACATCAGCGCGCGCGTCAAACAGCGCATCAGTGTGCATCCGTATCGCTCCGGCCTGATCGCGATGGGCGCTGGCTTATTGAGTGGTCTCGCCATTCGCTGGCGCTTGGGTCGCGCTTCGGCGTAGCTACGTTCATTTAGGACTATAGCGGCATATTGGCGCCGAATTGGAATCGTCGTGGCACCGATTGGAATTTTTGTAGCGCCGACTGGCAATCGGCTGTAGCGCCGACTGTCAG
This sequence comes from Candidatus Limnocylindrales bacterium, assembly GCA_035495315.1. Taxonomy (GTDB): domain Bacteria; phylum Verrucomicrobiota; class Verrucomicrobiia; order Limisphaerales; family UBA8199; genus DATJGF01. The sequence continues at coordinate 36,216 of DATJGF010000229.1, read as the reverse complement.
TCGGCTACAGATCCGCAACACGTTCAACCACGCGAAATTCCTATTGCATTTTGGCCAATCACCCGGCACCTTTTCTGGCCGTTGTCGGGGCGTAGCGTAGCCTGGCTAGCGCGCTTGTTTCGGGTACAAGAGGTCGTGAGTTCGAATCTCACCGCCCCGACCATTTTTCTCATTGCGGGATCGCCGATCACCGATGTGCATGCCGTTTTTCTTTGTAGTCCCTTTTGTGTGCGTGCGCTGAACCTCCTTATGCCCAAACAGCAAGCCGCCATCTGCCCCACGCCCAACATAATTTACGCGCTTCCTTCGATTATCCAACCGCTGGACCTGGCCGACCTCTTTCCAAAATTACAACCGCTCGAAATTGAACTCGGAAGTGGCGATGGCTCATTTCTAGTCGCCTATGCCCGACAGGTCCCGGAGCATAATTTTATTGGCGTCGAGCGATTACTCGGACGCATCCGAAAACTCGAGCGAAAAGGTCGTCGCGCGGATTTGGCAAATCTTCGCGCCGTGCGTATCGAGTCGGCCTATTTTCTGCGCTATTTGTTGCCGCCTCATTCAGCGGCTGCCTTGCACATCTACTTTCCGGACCCCTGGCCGAAGCGAAAACACCGTCGGCATCGACTCGTGAGTATGGATTTTCCCCTCATCGCCGAGGCGGCGCTTCACCCCGGCGGCGCGGTCTACCTGCGCACCGACGACGAAGACTACTTCACGCAGATTAAAGAGGTGTTTGGAGGCAGCGCCCTCTTTCGGCCGGTGCCCACACCCGCCGCCCTGGCTGCATTGCCTACCGACTTTGAAACAGGCTTCCTCGCGCGAGGCATAAAAACTTTGCACGCTGCCTACCAAACCGCCCTTGAATCCCAGTAATTGAATCCCGTAGCCCAGCTCTCTTGCTCAACTTGGACTTTGGACTTTGGACTAATCAAATATCAATCACAGGTCCCCCATCGCTGCCGCCTGGCGGCGGGCCTTTGCGATGTTGAAAATGAACCCGCGAACTGCCCGTCCGGGTGACGGAATTGAGGATCAGCGACACAATCCCAATAACCAGGGCCCCCCAAAACGCAGCACTAAAGTCCACTACCGAGAACTGCGGCTGGAGCAGGTAGGCGACGAAGTACAATAGCAGTGCATTGATCACCAGGATGAAGAGCCCAAGCGTAAAAATCAGCAGCGGCAACGCCAAAAACAACAGCACGGGCCGTATCACCGCGTTCAGAATTCCGAGGAGTAGCGAGGCCATTAGCAGGTCGAGCCAATTCTGGTAATGAATTCCCGGCACAATGTAGACAGCTACCAACACTGCGAGCGTGTTGATCAACCAGCTTTGAAGAAACTTTTTCACTACCCGCCCGCTCCAGCCTGTATCGCCAGAAATCTGGAGGTTTGGTTGGCGATTATCTGAACATCGTTTGTACTGGCGGGCAGCAGGCAAAAGAACCCGGGTGAGAGGGAAATAATTTGATTGGCCCCGCGAATTTCCAGGTTCCCATAGACGGTCGCAATCACTTGCATGGTTCCCAAAGCCTTTCCCCGACTCCTGCCGGCCGCCAACTCGCATTCTTCAACCGTAAAAAGCGAATTCGCTGCCAGGATTCGCCGTTTCCCCGATGCCTCAACAACAAATCCCGCAGGCACCAAACCTGGCTGAAAATCCGTAAAGTCTATGCTCGCGAGCGATTCGCGCTGGTGAAGCGGGCGCGGTTTGCCGTCCAGCCCGAGACGGTTCCAATCAAACACGCGATAGGTAGTGTCGGAATTCTGCTGAATTTCAAAGATCACTAATCCTTTCCCAATCGCGTGCACACGGCCGCTCGGCAAAAACATCGCGTCGCCAGCGTGTACTAAAACTCGATGGAAGCAATCAGCCACAGAGCCATCTTTTATCTTTTGTTCAAAGGCTGCTCGAGTCACACCTTGTTTGAGTCCCACATAAAGCTCCGCACCGGGTTCGGCCTCCGCAATATACCACAGCTCGGTTTTGGGCTCTCCGCCCAATTCGATTGCTCGCTCCGCTGGTGGGTGCACCTGGAGTGACAGTTTTTCCCGTGCGTCCAGAATTTTAATCAGCAGCGGAAATCTTGGCGTTTGTGGTTGTAGGTTTCCGAGCAACTCCACGCCGTGTTGCTCCATTAACCAGTGGAGGTCCTTTCCCGCCAACGGACCGTTGGCAATGACACTCACGTCCCCCGGCCGATCGCTAATCTCCCACGATTCACCGATCGGCGCACCAGCCGGTAGCGATTTTTGATAAAGTTCTTCCAGCTTGCGCCCACCCCAGACCCGCTCCTTAAAGAGCGGTCTGAAAGTAAGTGGATAGAGCACCGCCAATTTTCCCGGTTGAAAGGAGTTATGCCTGTATTAAACCGTTGCGGGTTTTTCCGCTGGGACTTCAGGCTTTTCCATGAACTGCCCGAAATTGCGGAACTTGGCGTAGCGCTGGCGCAGGCGTTCATCCGCCGGCATCGCCAGCAGTGATTTTAGATTTTTCAACAAAGCGTCCCGCAGCAATTCCGTCGTGGTATCGGGATTGGTGTGGGCCCCACCCAACGGTTCGCCGACTACTTCGTCAACCAACCCCAATTCAAAAAGGTGTTTTGCCGTGATTTTCAGCGCTTCAGCCGCCTTCGCCGACGCGGACCGATCTTTCCACAAAATCGCCGCACAACCTTCCGGGCTAATCACAGAATAGTACGCATTCTCCAGGATGAGGACACGATCCGCCACCCCAATGCCCAACGCGCCGCCGGAGCCGCCTTCCCCAATCACCGCGGCGATAATTGGCACCTCGAGCAGCATCATCTCGCGTAAATTGACCGCGATCGCCTCCGCGATGTGCCGTTCTTCGGCGCCGATTCCCGGATAGGCCCCAGCGGTGTCGATCAACGAGATGATGGGCAGGCGAAATTTATTGGCGAGTTTCATCAACCGCAGTGCCTTGCGATAACCCTCCGGGTGCGCTGAACCAAAGTTGCGTAAAATATTTTCCTTGGTGTCTCTCCCTTTTTGCGTGCCGATAACCATCACCCGATGTGTCCCCAGGCAGGCAAAGCCCCCAACCACCGCCCGGTCTTCGGCAAATAGCCGATCACCATGCAGTTCCGTGAAATCGGTAAAAGCTGAGACCAAATAGTCCAGTGCAAATGGCCGCTTGGGATGTCGCGCAATCTTGATACGATCCCAGGCGCTCAGGTTCAGGAAGATTTGGCGCTTGGTCTCCTCGAGCTTTTTCTCGATCATCGCCACCTCTTCCTCGACACTGATCCCCAGAGAATGGGTCTCCGGGTGCTTTTTCAACTCCTCCAGCTTATGCTGCAACTCCGTAATCGGCCGCTCGAAGTCGAGTTGATGTTTCATGCTGGCAGCATAGGGCGTTGGTCGTTTTCAGGCAATAAAAAGCAAAGAGCCGGATTCGCATCCGGCTCTCAGTGGTGACGAGGTTTATACGCCTTCACCCAGGCGCTCAGAAGGGTAATGCGGCCAACTATTTGCTCGCTGTTCGAACCGCATTACAAGCAAAACCTCTATACTAACCCTAAACGAACAGCGAAATCATTATACGCTAATTATAGATACAACACCTACTCTTCTTGTTCAAAAAGTTTTTAGATTTTCTCAAAAAATTATTCTACGGCGCGATCGTCAGGCGTCCTCGCTTGACGTAGCGACGGTCATCTTGCCCGGCGGACATGTCTTGACAATCCCAGTTCCGTCCGGCCTCTCGTCGCGGTGGTGCGCATCTTTTCCGGACCGCGAGACGCCGTCCTCTACGTCAGGCGAGGACGCCTGACGCTACTGAGATGCTCTACTTTTTGACCTCTTTGTGATTCAGGATCACCGGCTCGCGCCACGACCGGCCACCTTCAGCCAGCAAATCGTCCGCCGCAACCGGTCCCCACGTGCCGGCGGAATAAAACTCACGGTTCGTCAGAGCTTTGTCGTCCCAGCTTTTGCGGATCGAATCAATGATTTTCCACGCCGCCTCGACTTCGTCGCGGCGAATGAACAGGGTGGCATCGCCCGCCATCGCCTCCAGGAGCAATCGTTCGTAGGCCTCCGGCGTATAAGCCCCGAACTCGGCGTCATAACTGAAGTGCATCCGCACCGGACGGACGGCCAAACTGGTGCCCGGTACCTTGCCGTTAAACCGCAGAGAAATCCCTTCGTTGGGCTGCAGCCGCAATGATAGCGCGTTGGGTTGCAGGTCCTGCCCACATTCCGCGGCAAACAGCACGTGCGGTGTGGGCCGAAATTGCACCCTTACTTCGCTCGCGCTGAGCGGCAGCGCTTTGCCGGTCCGCAGATAAAACGGAATTCCAGACCAGCGCCAGTTATCGACGAAGAGTTCCAGTGCGACATAAGTCTCAACATTGGAGTCCGGCTTGACCTTTGGTTCCTGGCGGTATCCTACCCGCAATTCGCCATCGACTTTCCCGGCAAAATACTGCCCGCGCACGACTTGTCGCGCGACATTCTCCGGGGTTAAGGGCCGAATCGACTTGAGCAGCTTCACCTTTTCATCGCGGATCGACTCTGCATCGAGCGAAACGGGCGGCTCCATCGCAATCAGCGACAGGACCTGTAACAAATGATTTTGCACCATATCCCGCAAGGCACCCGCTTCTTCATAATACCCGCCCCGCTGGCCCACGCCGAGGTCCTCACTGACCGTGATCTGCAAGTGATCGATCGATTCCCGATTCCAGAGCCGTTCGAAAACAGAATTGGAAAACCTGAACATCAGGATGTTTTGCACCGTCTCTTTGCCCAAATAATGGTCGATCCGGAACACCTGCGATTCCCCTGCGTAGCGGGTCAGCTCGCGGTTTAACTGGTGCGCCGATTCCAAATCATGGCCGAAAGGCTTTTCGACGACGATCCGCTGCCAAGTCTTGGCACCATTTGTCTCTTTTTTCTCGAGCAGCCCGGCCGCGTGCAACTGTTCAATCGCTTGCCCAAACTGGCTCGGCATGGTCGCCAGGTAGAATAACAAGTTACGCCGCAATGGTTCACTGCCGAATGAACCCAGCTTTTCGTCGAGTCTTTTGAACGCCGGTGGCTCGGTCAGATCGCCCTGCAAGTAATAGATGTGTTGCGCGAACTCATTCCACACCGCTCCATCCACGGGTTTGGTTCGGGAAAACTGGTCGAGGGCCTGGCGCAGTTCCGCCCGCCAGGACTCATCGGTCTTCTCGCGCCGCGCGAAACCAATAATGCGATAGTCCGGCGGCATCTGCTTCTCTTTGCAGAGGTGATACAACGCCGGAATCAGTTTCCGTGAAGTCAGATCCCCGCTGGCCCCGAAGATGACAATCGAGCAGGGTTCCAAGGCTCTCCGCGCCTCGCCCAGCCGGCAGACCTTCAGATCTTCGAAAGGGACATAGTATTGGCTCATGGGCCATATTCGTCGAGCTTCTATCAAATTTCAACGCTTCCCATTGAATAAAGCCATTGCCGTTGTCCTCTAAGAAGGTAACTTGATTCCGGTTTTACTGGTCATGGCTAAAACCCTTCACTTTCGTTTCGTTTTGAAGCTGGGTGAACTGATGGCATGCCTTGAGTAACGAAGCCCCATCGGTTGCCCCCCCACGCCCTTATGGCTACAGGGTCTTCTTGATCCTGGGTCTATTGGCATTGTTGGCGATCATTGGTTGGGCGGTGGTTCGAAGGCATTGGGAAAGCCAGGCTGCGACAACTGGGCCGGGCGGGCGAGCCGGCATCAGCAACGCTCCGATTCCTGTCATTCCGGGCGTCGTGTCGCGACAAGATGTTCCAATTTATCTCGAAGGCCTCGGCACCGTTCAGGCGTTCAATACCGTCACCGTCCACAGCCGGGTCGATGGTCAGCTCCAGCGTGTGGCTTTTACCGAAGGACAGGACGTCAAAGCCGGCGACCTGCTCGCGCAGCTTGATCCGGCGCCTTTTCAGGCCCAACTGGAGCAAAGCATCGCCAAGAAAGCGCAGGACGAGGCGCAATTATCGGTCGCCCGGATTACTCTCAAGCGCGACGCCGAGTTGCTGCAGGGCAAGGTGCTGGCACAGCAGGATTACGATACCCAGCAGGCCCTGGTGAATCAACTTGAGGCGACTGTCCAGGGTGATCAAGCCGCTATTGACAATGCCCGCGTGCAACTCGACTACACGACTATTACTTCGCCGCTGGCTGGTCGCACCGGCATCCGCCAGGTGGACCAAGGCAACATTATCCACGAGAACGATTCAAACGGCCTCGTCGTTGTCACTCAACTGCGGCCTATTTCGGTCGTCTTCACCTTGCCCGAACAGAATCTCAGCCAAATTCAGCGTCACTTCTCGGCGGGCGAACCGCTCACTACCCTGGCCGTCGATCGCGATAACCACACCACCCTCGCCGAAGGCCGCCTCGCCGTCGTCGACAATCAAATCGATACATCGACCGGTACCCTCCGCCTCAAATCCACTTTCTCCAACGACGACCTGCATCTGTGGCCGGGTCAATTCGTCAATGTCCGCCTCCGGGTCGAGACCCGCAAAGATTGCACAGTGGTGCCGGCTTCAGTAGTCCAGCGCGGACCGGAGGGAACATTTGCATTTGTGATCAGCAATGACGTTGCCGTCGTCCGCCCGATCAAGGTCGATCCGCAGATCGAGTCGGGCCTGGCACTGGTCGAGGACGGACTTCGCCCTGGGGAAAAAGTCGTGGTGGATGGACAGTACAAACTGCAACCTGGGGTAAAGGTAAAAACGAGCACGACGCCTGAGCCCGCCCAGGCGCCTCGCCAAAATGCGCAGCCCGACAATCAAAACCGATCACGAACCTGAATTACCAATCACCTTGGACAAAAGCCAACAAAGGAAACGGAGACACGGGAGCGAGACTCTGGCGTGGGTTGGGAATCACCGCTCATCACTCACTTGCGACTTAGAGTCGCATGGTCCCCGAGTCCAAAACTGTGGCAGGTTCTGCTATCGAAAATCCCTCTCATTAACACCCTGCTTTAGCGGGGTGCACACGTGGGATAGATTCTCTCGAACCGCTTTAGCGGTTTCACCTGAACGCAGCAGGCAGACTCTTCGTAAACCGGTGAAGCCGTTAGCATCGCCCTTGCACGCGCTACCCCCAGGTGAACCTGAGGGTCAATGAAATGACTGGGGAAGGCGACTCTATGGATTGCTACAAATCCCGCGTTCCGATCGAGCAAGTTTTGAGGATTTTGGGAGGCCGAAAATCATAAGTCGTAAATCACAAATCCCAATCAATTCGCGAGCTCGTGTTAGCAACCAGTTAGCATGAACATCTCCGAGCCCTTCATCCGCCGGCCTATTGCCACTTCGCTGCTGATGGCCGGTGTCGTGTTGATGGGCTTGCTTGGTTATTTTTTGCTGCCGGTTTCCGCATTGCCGCCGGTTGATTTTCCCACCATTCAGGTCACCGCCGAATATCCTGGGGCCGGCCCGGATGTAATGGCCTCCTCAGTCACCACCCCACTCGAGCGCCAATTTGGCCAGATTAGCGGTTTGGCGCAGATGACGTCGGTCAGTTCCTTTGGCTATTCCAGCATCACCCTGCAGTTCAACCTCGACCGGGATATCGACGCGGCTGCCCAGGACGTCCAGGCCGCGATGAATGCCGCCAACGGTGTGTTGCCCAAAATGCCCAACCCCCCCACCTACAGCAAAGTTAACCCGGCCGACACTCCTATTCTAACCCTGGCCATCACGTCCGATACCCTGCCGCTCGAGAAAATCAATGACCTCGCCGATACGGTGCTGGCACAAAAGCTCAGTGAAGTCAGCGGCGTCGGGCTCGTTACTATTGAAGGCAACCAAAAGCCCGCCGTGCGCGTGCGCATGAACCCTTCCGCGCTCGCCGGCCTCGGCCTTGGTTTCGAAGATATCCGCGGTGCCCTTATTCAGAATAACGTCAACGCCCCTAAAGGCTCGTTTGACGGACCCCGCCAGGCTTACTCCATCGGCGCCAACGATCAGATCTTTTCAGCCGCCGACTACGCCAATGTCATTGTCGCCTATCGGAACGGCTCACCAGTTCACTTGCGCGACCTGGGCGAAGTCGTCGATAACGTCGAGAATGTGCGGCTCGCCGCTTGGGTCGGCCATCAGCCGGCCGTAATTGTCGATATTCAACGCCAGCCGGGTGCCAATATCATTGAGACGGCGGACCGGGTGAAAGCGCTGCTGCCTCGGCTCAAGGCCTCGATCCCGCCCTCGATGCGCATCACCACCCTGACCGATCGTACCCGCACCATCCGCGCATCAGTCCGCGATGTTCAATTCACGCTCTTATTGACGGTGGCTTTGGTCGTAATGGTTATCTTTGTTTTCTTGCGCAAACTTTGGGCGACGGTAATTCCCAGCGTCGCCCTGCCGCTCGCCGTCATCGGAACCTTCGGCATAATGAAGCTGGTCGGCTTCAGTCTCGATAATCTTTCCCTCATGGCGCTGACGATCTCGACCGGCTTTGTGGTCGACGACGCAATCGTCATGATCGAGAATATCGTTCGCCACGTTGAAGCTGGTGAACAACCCTTCCAGGCCGCGCTCAAAGGCGCAAAACAGATCGGCTTTACAGTGATCTCGTTGAGCTTCTCGTTGGTGGCGGTTTTTATCCCGCTCATTTTCATGACCGGGATTGTCGGCCGTCTCTTCCGCGAATTTGCAATCACCCTCAGCATTGCCGTGATGGTCTCGGCAATCGTCTCGCTGACGCTCACTCCAATGATGTGCTCGCGATTACTCGAGCCCGAAGGCAAGCGCCGTCACGGTCGGTTATATGAAGCCACCGAACGTTTTTTTAAAGCCATGCTCGATGCCTACGAGCGCGGCCTGCAATGGGTCCTGGCCCACCAGCCGCTTGTGCTGGGTCTCGCCGCTGTAACGTTAGTTGCGACCATTTGGCTTTATTTCCTCGTTCCCAAGGGACTGCTGCCGCAACAGGACACCGGCCTGATCCTGGGCATCACCGATGCGGCCCAGACCATCTCCTTTAAATCCATGGTCCAACGCCAGCAGGAGGTTGCGGATATTGTCCTGCAGGATCCCGATGTCGTCAGCGTCGCTTCCTTCGTCGGCGGCGGCACGGTTAATCCCACCCTCAATACGGGACGGCTTTATATCGGCCTTAAGCCGCATGACCAACGCAAGGCCAGCGCGACCGAAATCATCCAGCGCCTTCGTGACAAAACCCACGACATCCAGGGCATCTCCCCATTCATGCAAGCCGTGCAGGACGTTCAAATCGACAGCCGCGTCAGCCGCACCCAATTTCAATACACCTTGCAGGATGCCGATGAGGACGAACTCTCACAATGGGCGGGCCGGCTGCTCGCCGGCATGCGCGCACTGCCGCAATTGACCGATGTCGCCAGCGACGAACAATCCGGCGGTTTGCAAGCCAACGTCGTCGTCGACCGCCAACGTGCCTCGCGCTTGAATGTTCTTCCCCAGGCCATCGATGACACACTTTATGACGCCTTCGGTCAGCGCCAGGTCTCCACCATCTTCACGCAGCTCAGTCAGTATCGAGTTATCCTTGAAGCAGAGCCGGATTTCCAACTGACCCCGAGGGCCCTCGACAAAATTTACGTAAAATCAACGACCGGCCAGACTGTCCCCTTAAGCGCCTTTGCCACTCTGAAGATGGAAACCGCCCCGCTGACTATTGTGCACCAGGGCCAGTTCCCCGCCGTGACGCTCTCGTTTAATTTGCGCCCCGGCGCGTCACTCGGCGAGGCCGTTGAAGCCATTCAAAACACCGAAAAACAACTCGGTTTGCCCGAAACCGTTGTCACAACCTTTTCCGGAAGCGCCGCCGAATTTCGCTCTTCGCTCAAGAGCGAGCCGTTCCTGATCCTGGCCGCCATCATCGTCATTTACATCGTCCTTGGGGTTCTCTACGAAAGTTACATTCATCCCATCACCATCCTCTCGAGCTTGCCTTCGGCTGGAGTCGGGGCCTTGCTCGCTTTGATGCTCACCGGGCATGATCTGTCGTTGATTTCGCTCATCGGCATCGTCTTGTTGATCGGTATCGTGCAGAAAAACGCTATCATGATGATTGATTTTGCCCTCGATGCCGAACGCGAGGAGGGATTGGCGCCGGAACAATCGATTTACCAGGCCTGCCTGTTGCGTTTCAGGCCGATCATGATGACCACGATGGCGGCCTTGCTCGGCGCGCTGCCGCTCGCGATACAAAACGGCGAAGGCGCTGAGCTTCGCCGCCCCATGGGTATCGCAATTGTCGGCGGCTTGCTCCTTTCTCAGTTTATTACCCTATATACCACTCCGGTCGTCTATCTATATATGGATCGGCTCGGCCTCCGCTTTCGTCGCTGGCGCCAAGCAGCGCACTTGGCAGCGCCGGAGTCAGCTGGACCTGTCGTTAATCCAGGCTCAGCAAGGTAGAATTAAAAGCCGAAAGCCAAAAGCCGAACAAAAATAGTGAAGCAATGAATAGAAATCTCCGCGATTTTCGCGTCTCCGCAGTTTATGCAGAACGCACAACCACCAACTTCGCCTTGCGAAATAGTACCTTGGGCCCCGTGAAACTCTCATTTTTAACCGCAGAGACGCGAAGATTCAGAGATGTCAGTTTTACGTTTTACGTATCACGTTTCACGCATCACGCATTACGTTTCAACCCTTTTAACATTTTAACGCTTTAACGCTTTCCCATGAGCTTTTCCGAGCCCTTCATTCGCCGTCCGGTCGGCACTTCGCTGCTGGCGGCAGGGCTCTTTCTGGCGGGCATCGTCGCTTACCAATTCCTTCCTGTGGCGCCCATCCCACGCGTCGATTTCCCCATGATTAACGTCCAGGCAATGCTGCCTGGCGCCGACCCCGCCACTGTCGCCTCGACCGTCGCCGCGCCGCTGGAACGTCGTCTCGGACAAATCTCTGGGGTTTCCGAAATTACTTCGGTCAGCACACTGGGCGGTACCTCAATCTCCATTCAATTCAATCTTGACCGCAATGTCGATGGCGCCGCGCGCGATGTTCAGGCTGCCATCAATGCCGCCGCCGGCGATCTCCCAATTAATCTCCCGGCCCCGCCCACATACCATAAGGTCAATCCCGCCGACGCTCCGATCATGATCCTGGCGATGACCTCCGATACGCTGACACCCACCCAAGTTTATGACTATGGCGATTCCATCGTTGCCCAGAAACTCAGCCAGATTGAAGGGGTCAGCCAGGTCTTCATCACCGGCGCCGCCAAAGACGCCATTCGCGTGCAGGTCAATCCCGCCGCCCTCGCCTCAGCCAACCTCAGCCTGGAGGATGTCCGGTCAAATTTAAGCCAGGTCAATATCGATCAAGCCAAGGGTAGCCTCGAAGGTTATGGCCTCTCCTATACGCTCACCAGCAATGATCAGCTCCTCACTGCCAAAGAATATCAGCGTCTCGTCATCGCCGAAAAACCCCGGGGCCCCGTCCGCCTCTCAGCGATGGGGCGCGTTGTCGATAGCGTAGAAAACACGCTCCAAGCGGGGTGGGCTGGCACCAACGAGGCGGTTCTGGTGATTATTTTTAAGCAGTCGGATGCCAACGTCATCGACACCGTGCGCCGGATCAAAAAGGAGCTGCCTCGCCTTTCCGAATGGCTGCCGCCATCAATCAAGATTAGCCCCAACAGCGATCGCACCCGCACTATCGAAGCCTCCGTTCATGAAGTTCAGTTTTCCCTCCTGCTCAGCATCGCCCTGGTCGTGATGGTAATCTTCCTCTTTCTGCGGCGATTCTGGCCGACCTTTATCGCCAGTATCACTGTGCCGCTCGCCTTGGCCGCTACCGCGGCCGGCATGTACTTTTGCCACTACAGCCTCGATAATCTCTCCCTCATGGCGATCACCATTTCCGTCGGCTTTGTCGTCGACGATGCGATCGTCGTCATTGAAAACATTTTCCGCCACATCGAGCATGGAGAGCCTGCCTTTGAGGCTGCCCTCAAAGGCGCGCGGCAAATCGGGTTCACCATCGTCTCGATGACGACCTCCCTGGTCGCGGTCTTCATCCCGCTGTTGTTCATGGGCGGGCTTATCGGCCGGCTATTCCACGAGTTTGCCGTCACACTCAGTATGGCGGTCCTCGTCTCGGGCGTCCTCTCTCTCACCCTCACCCCGATGATGTGCTCCCGCTTCCTGCGCGCCGAAGCCAGCTATGGACCGCCCGGACTTTTTTACCGGCTGAGCGAGCGCGGCTTCAATTGGTTGCTCAGCGGCTATGAGACCAGCCTCAAATGGGTTCTGCGCCACCAGCATTTCATGTTGGTTGTCTTCTTCGTTACTTTGGCAGGGACGATTTCACTCTATAAATTCATCCCCAAAGGCTTCTTCCCGCAGCAGGATACCGGCAGCCTCATGGGAACAACCGAGGCCGCCCAGGACATTTCCTTCAAGGCAATGACCAATATTCATAGAGAAGTCCTCGCGATGGTCGTCGCCGACCCCGCCGTCGAAGCCGTCGGTTCATTCGTCAGCGGGACCAGTTCAACCGTCAACAACGGCCGGCTCTTTATTACCCTGAAACCCATCGAACAACGCCATGTCACCGCCGACCAGGTCATCGGCCGCCTGCGGCGCAAACTTTCCGCCCTTCCCGGCATCATCCTCTACATGCAAGCCAGTCAGGATATCCGCGTCGGCGGCCGCATGACCAAGGCCCAATACCAGTATGCTCTGCAGTCGACCGACCTAGACGAACTTAAATACTGGTCCGCTACCTTGCTCTCCAAGCTCCGCAAAAACCCGCTCCTGCGCGACGTCTCAACCGACCAGCTCACCGGCGGCCTCGAAAGCAGAGTCGAGATCGACCGCGACGCCGCCTCGCGCCTGGGTGTTTCCCCCGCTATGATCGATAACACCCTCTACGATGCTTTTGGTCAGCGCCAGATCTCTACCCTTTACAAACGCTACAACCAGCATCACGTCGTCCTCGAAGCCGAACCACAATTCCTGCTGGATCCTACGTCTTTGAATAAGATTTTCATCAAATCAAGCGCCGGGAAACTCATTCCATTATCGACCCTTGCCAAATTCAAGACCGGCAATAGCTATCTTTCCGTGAATCACCAGGGCCAATTCGCCGCCGTCACACTCTCCTTCAACCTTGCCTCCGGCGTTTCGTTGGGCGAGGCGACCGAGTCCGTTCAGCGCATGGTCGATGAGTTGCACCTCCCCTCCAGCGTGCAAGGCAGCTTCCAGGGTACTGCGCAAGTGTTTAAAGCCTCAGTCGCCAGCACGCCCCTGCTGGCCCTCGCCGCTTTGATCGCCGTCTACGTCGTTCTGGGGATGCTCTACGAAAGCCTCATTCATCCGATTACCATCCTTTCCACTCTCCCCTCGGCCGGCGTCGGCGCCCTCCTGGCCCTGCTGGCTACCGGCTGCGAACTTTCCCTGGTTTCCTTTATAGGCATCATCCTCCTCATCGGCATCGTCAAAAAGAATGCCATCCTCATGATCGACTTCGCCCTCGAAGCCGAGCGTAACGAAAATGCCGATCCCGAAGACGCGATCTACCGAGCCAGCGTCATCCGGTTCCGGCCAATTATGATGACGACGATGGCTGCGATGTTCGGCGCTGTGCCGCTGGCAATTGGCTTCGGCGCCGGCTCGGAGTTGCGTCAACCCCTTGGCATTGCGATTGTCGGCGGGCTTATCTTTTCCCAGGCGATGACGCTCTTCACCACTCCGGTGATTTACCTTGCCTTCGAGCGCATCCGACGGTGGCTATTGGCTCAGCGCGCAACCTGGCTGGGGGCCCGGCGACGCAGACTGGCCCCTCAGGCGTGAATTTCACGCACAATGCGTGAGTTTCACGCGCTTCCCACGGCCCTATTTTGCCTAAATCCCAGAAAACAGTGGAAAATGCAGGTGGCACCGACCCTGCTTAGGATTGGTGGGGTTAGAGATTGGGTTTGAGTTGTAGTTGGGTATCCTGTTGCCGGTTTGGCGAGCCGCAGCCAGGCCGGCACAGGAAATCAGGCAAAGTTGGAGGCTGCGGATGACCCTCCCCACCGTATTCATCATCTGCGCCTTCCAACTTTTGCCTGATTAAGTGGTCGTCCTGGTCCTCGGCGCTGTTCGACGTTCAATGTTCCCTGTTCGATGTTGAAGGTTCCCCTGTCCTCTACCCCCTTGTCCGCTCTTGCACCCCCCTCCGCTCCCCGGTATCTTCCTCGCGGTTGGTTTCGCAGCCGATGTGGCGGAATTGGCAGACGCGCTAGACTCAAAATCTGGTATCCGTAAGGATGTGTGGGTTCGACCCCCTCCATCGGCACCAACAACAAGGGAATCCATCCCCCCCGAACAAAGATCCGTCAACCTCAGCAGATCGTAAAAGCCGCATTACCCGATTCAGTGGATAGGACCAGGCCGCGTGTCAGCGAGCACTCGAACCACCGGGAGCAGTTGATTGGCGAACTGATGTTGGTTTGATTGACATTGTGCGAAGACTTCTTTACGAGATAGATTCAGAAACTCCGCATGTGTGCTATGAGAAACTTGCTTGGTGTGCCTTTTTTGGCCGTTCTGTTCCTTCTGAAAATTGTTGGGCGTGGAGCCGAGACCGAGCCGAACACCAATGAAGCCCAGGCGGCCAAGAGCGTCGATTTGCTCGACGTTGCCAACATCAAAGTCGCCAAGGATTTCAAGATCGAATTGCTCTACACCGTTCCAAAGAAGCCTGAAGGCTCCTGGGTGGCGATGTGCATGGATCCCAAGGGGCGCTTGATTGTTAGCGATCAGAATGGCGCGTTGTATCGCGTTACACTCCCCGGGGCCAACGGCGGCACTGTGAAGACGGAAAAGATCAACTTGAACACCGGTTTTGCTCATGGATTGCTCTGGGCCTTCGATAGCCTGTATGTCGCCGTCGACGAAGGGAAGCAGGCCCATGGCGTTTATCGGATCCGCGACACCAATGGCGACGACCAACTCGATAACATTGAGTTGCTGAGGAAGGTTCAGGCCAGTGGAGAACATGGGATTCACTCGCTGGTCCTGGCGCCGGACGGCAAATCCATCTATGTCGTGATCGGCAACAACAGTTCCTTGACCGAAATGAGCTCCTCGCGTGTGCCCTATAATTGGGGTGAAGACCAGTTACTTCGTCGTCTGCCGACCGGGTTCATGGACGACTCCTATGCCCCGCAGGGCTATATCGCGAGGTTCGACCCGGACGGAAAGAACTGGGAATTAATTGCGATGGGAATGCGCAACCCGTTCGACATCGCCTTCAACAACGTGGGTGAGCTCTTCACCCACGACGCCGATATGGAGTGGGACATTGGGGATCCTTGGTACCGCCCCACGCGCGTCAACCACATCATCAGCGGCGCCGACTTTGGATTCCGCAACGGCGACGGTAAATGGCCAGACTACTACATTGACAGCTTTGGCGCGGTTGTGAACATCGGGCCCGGCTCGCCGACCGGCGCCACCTTCGGTTACGGCGCGAAATTCCCGGCCAAATACCAGGATGCCCTTTTTCTGGCCGATTGGAGTTTTGGCAAAGTCCGCGCTGTGCAGCTGACGCCGAGCGGCGCCAGCTACACCGGCGAGATTGAGGACTTCATCGATGGCCAGCCATTTCCTATCTGCGATCTGATTATCGATCCCCACGATGGTTCGATGCTGATGGTGGTTGGGGGACGGGGCGCCCAATCGGCGCTGTACCGGGTGACCTACGTTGGCAACGAATCTACCGCGCCCAATCCGCCCGACCTGCGCTGTGAAGCCCAACGTGACCTGCGCCACACACTGGAGGCGTTTCAGGGCCGGAAAGATCCGGCGGCAGTCAAGACAGTTTGGCCTTATCTCTCTTTTCAGGATCGCGCGCTGCGAAACGCGGCACGCATCGCGCTGGAGTGGCAGGATGAATCGCAATGGCGCCAGAAAGCGCTGAAGGAAAAGGACCCGCGCACAGCCATTGCGGCCCTGGTGGCGCTGATTCGCATGAGTGGCAAGGATAAGACCCATCACAAGGAGACCGACCCGGCGCCTGATCCGCGTCAGCGAGCAAAAGTATTGAGCGCCCTGGGCAAAATCTCCTGGGCGGGCTTGGGCCAGAGTGATCGGATCGACCTGCTGCGCGCCTATTCACTGGCGCTCATCCGCCTGGGGCAGCTGGATGAAGCTCAACGTCACCGCTTGATTGCCAAATTCGATCCCTTGTTTCCGGCAAAGAAAACCGAACTGGATGAATTGCTGGCCCGGCTGCTTATCTATTTGGAAGCGCCCAGCGCGGCGCAAAAAGTGGTCGCCGCGTTGCGAGCCGCCCCGACACAGGAAGAACAGGTGGACTATGCGGTCGCCTTGCGCACGCTGAAAACCGGGTGGACTCCGGCCTTGCGGCAGGACTACTTCCAGTGGTTCGTAACCGCTGAAAGCTTTCGGGGTGGAAATACCTTTGAGAGCTCGTTGCGCCGCGCGAAAAAAGACGCGATTGCAAATCTGACCGACGAAGAAAAGTCCGCGCTCAAACCAATCCTCGAAGCGCATACTGAGCACAAGTCCCCTCGGGAAGCGTTGGCGGCGCGCCCGTTCGTGCAAGAATGGAAACTTGATGAGCTGCTGCCGAAGGTGCAGGCCGGACTTACGAGTGGGCGCAATTTTGATCGCGGCCGGCAGCTATATGGCGCGGTGGCCTGTGCGGCTTGCCATCGATTTGTAAACGAAGGCGGTTCGATTGGTCCGGACCTCACCGGGGTCGCCGGCCGTTTCAGCCTGCACGATTTGCTCGAGTCAATTGTCGAGCCCAGCAAAGTCATTAGCGACCAGTACCAGGCCATTAACATCCGGCTCAAAAACGGCGATGTCATCAGCGGGCGCGTGGGGAATCTAGACGGTGCTGAGATTAATGTGATTGAAGACATGTTCGAGCCGGGCAAAATGACCAACGTAAAGCGCGCGGAGATTCAATCTATAGAACCTTCCAAAGTCTCCCCGATGCCTGAAGGCTTGCTGAATTCACTCCAACTGAATGAAATTCAGGACCTGGTCGCCTATCTGCTTGCCCACGGCGACAGGCAAAACGCTGTGTTTCGTTGAGGCGCGTTTATTGATAAACGTTAAGGGCGTTGAGACAATGGGCTTTCCCTTTTATGCCTTTATGACTTTTTTTACGGGGAGAGATAAACGGAGGGCTTCGCTAATCGCGTTGAGCAGTTCCATCTTGTCGAAAGGCTTTACGAGCAAGCCAAAGCTCCCGGCCTGCAAGGCGCGGTCGCGTGTTTGGGGAGTATCATGGGCGGTCATAAAAATGGTCGGTGGGCAGCGTCCCCGAATCGCGAGTAACTCCTGCAATTCAAGCCCACTCATTTCCGGCATGTGCACATCCAGCACCAGGCAGCGTGGTTTAAGACCAGGGAGCGCAGCAATTAGCTCTTGCGTACCCCCAAATGTGACGACCTCATAGCCGTCGGAGCGCAGCAGGCGCGCGACGGAGCGCAAAAGCGAGGCATCGTCGTCCACCACAGCAATCAGCGGCCTGACAGTCTCCTGCAAGGGTGCGTTAATCACGAAACCAGCTTACAGGAGTTTGTCGAAACGACCATTACACCTTCGTATTACCCCGTGCATAATGCGGCGTTAGGTTTTGAGCACGCCAAGTTTAACAGCCGCCTGGACGAGTTCTGCCACGGAGCTAACCTGCATCTTTTGCATGACCCGACCACGATGCACCTTAATCGTCTGTTCGCTGGCGCCCAGGTCGTCGGCAATTTGTTTGTTCAAGAAGCCCTTAATGACGTGGTCAAACACTTCGCGTTCGCGCGGAGTTAAGGTGGCGAGGCGCCGTTGCAAGGCCTCTCTTTCGGCCTGCAAAGGCTGAAGTTGTTGATCCTTACTGATCGCGGCACGAATGACGGTTAACAGGTCCTGGTTCCGAAACGGTTTGGTGAGAAAATCCACGGCGCCAGCCCTCATGGCCCGCACAGTCGTCGGGATGTCTCCCTGGCCGGTGATGAAAACAATAGGAGTTTGGATATGGCGCGCGGCCAGTTCCGCCTGCAAATCCAATCCGCTCAGCCCGGGGAGGTGCACATCCAGGACCAAGCATGCTGGGCTGGCGGGCACCTCGCGGTCCAGGAACTCGCGCGCCGAAGCGAACATTTTGACTTCGAATCCGGCAGAATGGCAAAGCCGGCCCATGGCCTTGCGCATGCTGGGATCATCATCGACCACGTACACTTTGCCTGTGTTTGTGTTCATGGCGAATGAGCCAAGTAAGCTGGCAGGGCTAAATAGAATGTGGCCCCGCAGTCGGGGTTATTTTTGACCCAAAGTCGGCCTTCGTGCGCTTCAATGATGGCGCGGCAGATTGCCAGGCCCATGCCCATGCCGGTGATCTTGGTGGTGAAGAACGGTTCGAAAAGGCATGGCAACTGTTCAGCAGGAATGCCCGGGCCCGAGTCGCGAATCGAGGCCTGAACGGTGGTGGGTTCCACACAGGAGGTGGCCACGTACAGGCGCCGCGAGGCGGCGCCCTGGGTCGCCATTGCATCCACCGCGTTAATAAGCAGGTTCATGATTACCTGCTGCAGTTCGATATGGTTGCCGAGAACTGAGGGCAACTCCGAGGCCAGTTCGAGCTCCACCGCTACGCCTTTGAACACGAACTCGCTATGCATCAGGTCCGTGCTTTCCCGAATCACCTGGTTCAACTGCAGCGCGATCCGTTGTTGCCCGGTTTTTTGATACAGCGCGCGTAGCCGGTGGATGATCCCGCCTGCGCGCTTGCCGTCGGCCTCAATGTCGGCCAGCACATCGCGCACTTCGCCCAATGACGGGGTGGACTGAGCCAGGTATTGTTGCGCTGCTTGTACGTTGCAAACAATCGCGCCCAGCGGTTGATTTAATTCGTGCGCCAGCGAGCCGGAGAGCAAACTGGCCATGCTGATGCGGGAGGCGCGCGCCAGTTCTGCCTCCTTTTGCTGGCGCACCGCACTTTCGCGCCGCAGCTGTTCGTTGGCTGTTTGCAGATCGGCCGTCCGCTCCTGAACGCGAAGTTCTAATTCATCCCGTGCACGCCGCAACGCCTCGGCGTCGCGCTTTTGTTGGCTGATGTCGCGCGCCACATGAACCGAACCGACGCGTTTTCCCGTATCGTCGGTCAGTGGTGTCGTGGTGACGAGGAAATCTCCGCCCAGGTGTTCTTCGTGAATTTCGGCGGTGTGCTCGAGGCCATCCACCAGCGTAAGCCGATGGGGGCATGTTTCAATGGGACAGGTGGTGCCGTGCACCGCTTCGTAACACAATTGACCAACGCATTGACGCGTGGTCAACGCGAGGCGTTCGGCCATTGCGCGGTTGGCGCGCACAATCTGGTGCCGATCGTCAATAATCGAGATGAGGTCGGGCACTGCGTCGAAGGTGCGCTCCCATTCCTCCTTGGCGCGCCGCAGCTCGGCCTCCCCCTTCTTCCGTTCCGCGATCTCCGTCTGGAGCCACTGGTTGGCCTGTTCGAGGTTCAGCGTGCGTTCTTTGACGCGAGCTTCGAGATGTTCATTGGCCTGGCGCAATGCCTCCGTCGACTTTTGGCGTTCCTGCAACATTGCCACCAAGGGGCGGAAGGCAAACCAGTACAACAAAGGCGACACCAAAAGGACCATCGTGGTGGCATCCAGGAAAGTGCTGACCCATGGTCCCAGAGGTGGCAGCACCGCCAGAACAGCCATGACCGTGACCTCTGCGACAAAAATTGCCAGCGCCAGTGTGATCACGATTCGCAAAGCCGAATGCTGGACTTCGCTGGTTTTCATTGTCCGACTCCCAATCCGCAATCCTCTTTCACGGCCATAGGTGCGCGAGGGGGGAAGGGCTTTTCGACTCGCCAGCACTGGTCTGGTACTGAGCACGAAATCTTCCGGAAACAGTCCGACTGAGTCTGTCTTTGCCAGCGCATATCACGCTGATAACCGCTCTGCTCGCTTACTCGCTGCCGAACACCACATCATCGTACCTAAACATCAGGGCTTTGTCGACCATAGAAATTTAATGACACGCAAGAGGCGCGTCTTGTCAGGCTCTGTCCGTTGCAAGAGGAGAGGCGTTACGGTGTGTACGAAGGTTGTACGACCAAGGTGTAATACCGCGATTCGGCGTTTCCGGTAATCTAACCATGGCCTCGAGGTCGGAGATTAGCCTCCGCATCGCCGTACCGGAGCCAAACCAGAGCCGTGAACAACAAAACAGAAAGAAGAATGAAAAAGTTCAATACATTGACGCAGCACTTACACACCACCACCCCGGCGATTGTGGCCAAAGTCCCGATGCCGATTCGCCGCTCGTCCGGTCCGTTCCGAAAGGCTGTGCGGCTGTTGCTCCCGGCGCTTTCGGCGGCATGCCTGTCTCTGGCGGGTAGCAACGCGCAAGCCAGTATCGCCTATGGCTCGTTGAACAACTTTGATTGCGTCAACGACACCGGATTTGAGGCCCACGGCTTTGATATCGAACTGGACGACGTCACATCCAAGGATATCACCTACACCTACGACTGGAATCATTATGGTGTTCCCAAAATCACGGAAGATAGCACTTCGGTCCCGGGCCATACGAACGTCCTGGTCCGCTACGCGGCCGTGAAAACCAACGGTGTCTGGTCTGCCTATACGGCCATCCCGTCCGGACCGATTGCACCCACACAGGGACACCAATTCACGGACCCATCTGTCAATTTCGGCGGTGAACATTTCGGCGTCGGCTATTACGGGGCTCCGTCTGCCGTGAAGTACAATTGGTTAATCGACGACGGGTCAGGGAATTTGATACACGGACTGCCGGTGAATGTCGCGACGCCGACTTTCACCTATAACCCTCCAGCCGTTGGCGTACCCGCCAATGTCGTAGCGGTCGTTGCCCCGCCACCACCACCGGCGCCGCCCGTAATGCAGTTCGGTGATGCCTCGTGGGTGAAGGAAATCAAAACCACCACTCACAACACCAATAAGGTTGCCCTCGTGGAACTGGTCGGCGACGACCTGGGCCAGCCCCAGCCCTGGGCCAACGGCGAACCGGCTGAGGTGGAAGTGGAATGGCGGATTCTGCAGACCGAATTCGCCGCCGCCAACGGCGGCGCCAAGGGCGAACTCCAAGGCGCACCTGAGGACTTGCCGGAGGGCAATGAAACCATCACTCGTCGCTACGAGTTTTACAAATACATCGGTCCTGTAGATGCCGAGTCGGGTGAGGCCGTCGGCGATGCGGTTGGCGCAGCGGACCCCGATGGCGTGCATTATTTCGGAGCGGGCACCGTCACCTACAATGACCACATTGATCCCGCCACGGGCGAATGGGTCACGACTACTCTTGACCTCTCCACCGTTTGGGTGGTTGGGGAATTCTTCGGAGCGCAGATGTCTGGCTTTGATGTGGCTCCGAACCTTGGCTTGATTGAGCACCTCCAGGATGGGGAGGTCAATGTGGCTTACCCGGGGCGCACAGTGGTTGTAGCTGGCGGAACGCCATTTCAGGCGTCGGTCACAGCGGGCGCGCTGCCAAGCGGCCTGACGTTGGATGGCATAACCGGCGTGTTGTCGGGGACACCGACTGCGGCTGGGGTATTTACGTTCAGCGTTGAAGCATGGGATACGACGCAGGCATTGGTATCGAACGCATACACTATCACCATTACGGGCGATGTCGTGGCTCCGCCGGCCACCTATACGATCGCGACGAGCGCGTCGCCGGCCGCGGGAGGCACCACCAGCGGGGATGGCAATTTCCAAAGCGGGAGCAGCGTGATAGTTACAGCCACCCCAAACGCCGGATACCAATTTATGAATTGGAGTTTCGGAGGCGTCGCGGTCAGCGCGGCGGCCAGCTATCAGTTTTCGATCAATGGCAATTGCGCGTTGGTGGCGAATTTTGCCCCAGTCAACGTCGCACCGGTCGCCAACAATCAAAGCCTCGCGGCGGCTGAGGATACGGATTTGTCAGTCACTCTGACTGCAACGGACGTGAACGGGGACCAGCTGGCCTACAGCGTTGTGGCCAACCCCACACACGGAACTCTCAGCGGCATCGCGCCAAATCTCACCTATCACCCTGAGGTCAATTACAACGGGCCGGACAGCTTCACCTTCAAAGCCAATGACGGGCAATTGGATGGGAACGTCGCAACGGTTTCCATCGACGTGAGCCCTGTGAACGATCCCCCGGTCGCGAACGCCGGCCCGCCGCAAACCGTTGTCTTGCGCGGCCTGGCGGTTCTGGACGGGAGCGCGAGCTCGGATATTGACGGAAACGCGTTGAGCTACAGCTGGACGATGACCTCGAAGCCTTCGCGCAGCAAAGCCGTGCTGAGCGGCGCCGATACCGCACATCCAAGCTTCCGGGCTGACAGAGAAGGCACATACGTCGTGTCGCTCGTCGTCAACGACGGGACTATCGCCAGCGCGCCCAGTGAAGTGACCATCTCGACAACAAAAAAGTAACTAAAAAAGCTAACCATCAATTACCTCCCAGTATTCACTCTATATGCAAATGAATCTAAACGTTATCAAAGTTGCCTTCGCGGCAGCACTGGCTTTTTCGCCTGCCATTGTTCACTCCCAGACCGCAGCGTCCTTACGGAGCTATGCGATCAGTGGGACGGAAAACTCACGGTATTTCGATGCGATTCAAGGTTGGATCGTGTCGACGCAGACTTTTTCCGGCACTTTTGACCTCACCACGTTGACCGATGCGCGTTTGACCAAGGTCTATCCGGACGGGACCACTGTAGTTAAGGACCTGATTTTGCAGTGGGTAGTGGATCTGAACGCGCCAACCCAGGGAGGCATGGCGGTCGAGGTTCCCGATCCGAATGACCCAATCATCAAACGGACGACTTACAACCTGAGCTTACAGTCCGACGGCATCCGCTACACGGCGTCGGGCAACTTCACGACCCGAGCCTGGATGTCGGTCATTCCCGGCATTTACGATTGGTTCAATGTCGCTTATGGCGACTTCAGTGGCTTGGTCGTGTCGCCGCTGGGGGATTACTTCATCAACGGCACAGAGAAAGCCGGGAAAACAATCAGCATTTACACCGGGATACTCACGCTTACCTCGCCAACGACGGGACGGCTGACGAAGGTCTATCCAGGGAATGTCACCAATACGGTGAACCTGATGTTGCAATCGGCGCTCGATTTGACAGCGGCGACCCAGACCGTTGTGGCGACGCAAGTGGAACATCAGCCAAATCAATCAACGATTTATTCCTGTGATCTGCAGCTCAACGGCATTCATTACTCGGTCAGTGGCACGTACTTTACAACTCAAATGAAAGGGAACACATCCCGCACGATATCAACGGGAAATTTTGCCGGATTACAGCCCTGATTGGACGCCGGGCTGTTCAGTGCGCGCAAAAGGCGATCGGATAGCCACGACGCCTTTTGCGCGGTTTTGTTTCAGCCTCCACGGGTCAGCCAAACCGAGGCGGGGTAGAGGTAGGTCGAACCAAACTTTCCCACTGGCGCCAGTAGGGTCAAGAGGGTCAAGGTTGAGATCTAGATCTTCGATCTTATCTGACGCAGTTGAAGTAGATCATGTCACGTTGCTGCGCGCCTTTACGCCATAGTCACCGGCCGTGAGTGCGCCACCAGGCGCGCGAGCCGTTCCTTCTGTCGCACGGTTTGGGTCGCGGTAAGCAGATCGGCCAACGAGAAGGGCTTCCAAAGCATGAGTGCTCGAGAGCGCCGAATGAAATTGTCCGTCCGCGGTTCCGCCTCGTGGCCGGTCATAAAAATAAACCGGCGGCAACGTTCAGGCATCACGCGTTCGACTTCGTTGTAAAACTCTTCGCCTGAATGCCCTGGCAGGACCATATCGGTGAGGATCACATCAAAATCGGTTGAAGCCAACTGCCGCAGGGCTTCAGTCGCGTCGGAGACACAGGTTACATAGAAGGATTGAGACTCCAGGTAACCGCGCAAAATCTCGCTGAATTTCGAATCATCTTCTACGATCAAAATGGTATCCAAGCGGACCTTCGCGTCAGGCATCGGTGTTTCAGGTTTTGATTGAGGCGCTTCCACGTTCCGGCGGGGTTGCTCCGATGCCAATCGCACCGCATTTTGGAGTTCTTCCATGCTCCGTTTTTGCATGATCTGGAACACGCCCAGGTCCATTAATTCACGCTTTTGCTTCTCGCCCAGGCCTAATCCGGCATAGACCAAGAGTGGCACGGTTGGATGGGCGGCCAGCAGCAGGACCATGACATTCAGGCCGGTTGCTTTTTCCAGCTTCAAATCGAGGATCATCAGGTCCGGGCGGATCCGTGCGGCCTCGCTCAAGGCTCCTTCGGCGGTGTCCGTGGTGACGACTTCGTAACCCTGTTGATTCAAATTTCCAACCGCTGTCTGATGCCAGGGGCTCTCATCGTCCACAAACAGGATGCGGCGAATCGATTGAAAGCTGGGCGGCGGCGGAGGCGCTTTTGTCTCCGGTTCCCCCTGCTTCAACACCGTTCGGATCTTGCTCAGCAGTAGTTCGTGATCCAGAGGTTTGGGCAGCAAATCCAGGATTCCAGCCTCTTTGCAATGTTCGCGGTAAAGGTTCAGGTCGCCGGCAGTCACCGCGATCACCGGCACACACGCTGCCTCACTCATTCGGCGCAGCCAGCGAAGGATCAGAAAACCGTCCCAGCCAAGGCCGCCGCCGTTGGCTACATCTGGTGGAAAATTAAGATCCAGCAGGATGAGGTCGGGCTTTACCCTTGCAATAGCTCCGAGGGCTGCCGAGCCGTCTTCCGCCGTCATCACATCGTATCCATAAGCCCTCAACTTCATCACCATGGCCTTCTGGAAGACCAGGTTGTCGTCGATGATGAGTATGATTTTTCGCCCCATTTGCTCCTGGGCCCTGGATGGCCGACTCTCAACCCCGTTGGTTGGGCCAGCGCTCGAGATTGTCTCTCCACCGGTTTCCATCACTCGCAGTTCTTTCAAGTCCGAAATCAAGTGGATTTGAGCATTTTAAGGGCCATTCTCGGCGATTCCCCCTTGGTGAGGTCGTGTAATCAATTCAGGCAAAATCGATTACTGTTCGTTGCGGATTGCTCCGCGATAACCGTCAAACTTTTGGACACTCCTGCCGTTGTCTGAGGTTTGATTCCATGTCACTCTTCGCGCTTTGAATTTGTGCTTAGAGGTCTTTTCGAGCTTCCAATTTGATAGTGTTGTTCATAACACCGCTTCCTGAGAGGGGCAGGACAAAAGGTTACAGAAGGAGATTTGCCGTGGCAAAAAATGAAGTAAGCAGTGGTCGCCTCGGCGAGGCGGCCCTACCTGGCTAATCGCCTGACCCTGGCCTGGTTCATCGCATTAAGCCACCCGCGCGGCGGCGTCCCTGCCGGGGAATGGATGCCGAACAGGGACGCCCTAAGGCTGCGGCGATGGAGTTAACTGCTAAAATGTCAAAGAACAGAAGGCTGACTGGCCGAAGGCATTTTGCGCTGGCGGACAGGGCCTTTCAAAATCGGTGCAAAGTAGTGCAAACTGGTGCAAAGTGGTGCAACGGCGGCCGGGAGCGGCGCACGGTATGTTGCCGGACTGCCGAGGATTTGAGATGGAAAACAGTGCGACCTGGGAGTGGGTGACCGAAGGTGCCGGACGCAGCGCGTACGGGGACGGTCTCTGGTGACCGGAGTTGATTAAGAGGCCGGCTTGTGATTTTGAGTGGCATGGTCGGGGGGGAGGAGTTGATCAAAAAGGCCCAATTTACCGTAATCTACCGTAAGATGGCGTAAGACGGCGTAAGATGGCGAAATAGCGGCTTGCAGACGAGTGGGTACGAAGGGAGCATTTTCGGTTGGGGTTGGCCGAGCAGTTTGGGCGCGACATTTTTCATAATCATGAAGAGACTTTACCGCCGAGGAGGAAGGGAGTCTTCTTAGTGGGAAGAGGTTTGTTTTAAGAAGGCTTGTTCAATGATTTATGGGCATGTGGGCGAGCGGACGCGGGGGTCAAGTCCTGAAATAAATTTGGTACTTTGGGCACCGGAGCACGCCGCTCATCGGTGCTCTTTGTCGTTCGGTGTCGCGATTTACTACGACGTTGAACGAGACCTGGCAAGCGTGTGGCGTGTGCTTGATTGCAGACGAGATCCGGTGTGGACGCGACAGCAGTTCAAGAGGCGCTGAACGAAAGGATGAGCCAATGACGAAGAGCGCGGCCACCTACCGGGTGCGATTAAAAGTGGGCGGTGGCGACAAACCCTTTGAAAGGGTTCGATCCACCGAGGACCTGGTACACCTCCATAAATGGAGGTGTTAAGGAGATGAAGCAACGGGGAGCAAAAGAGCATTCGCAGTCACTTTAATCGTGCCCCACCCTACCTCAAGACGAGCGCCGTTGACTCGCTCTTCCTCATGGCTCATCCTGGTGGTTGGGCCCGCTAAAACGATGTTGTACCACAATGGAGTAAACCTATGAATGCTCGATTGGAACACGCTAACCTTCTGGTGCGGGACGTCGACGCGACGATCCGTTTCCTGCAAACCGCATTTCCCGAATTTCGAATACGCTTCGATGCCAGACAGCCGGGCGGCGCGGGATGGGTGCACATCGGAACAGATGACACTTACATCGCCTTGGCTCAATCAACGGTTGAGCCGAAGAAACGTTGGCAGCCTTATGCAGGCGTTCCTGGCGTTAACCATCTCGCTTATGAAGTGGAGGATGTCGAGGCGTTGCATGAGCGGCTCAAATCGGCGGGTTATCAAGACTCCACGCCCGTGAACAACCACCCCTATCGGAAGCGCATCTATTTCTTCGACCGCGACGGAAACGATTGGGAGTTTGTCCAGTACCTGACAGACGATCCGAAGAAGAGACACGATTACACGATACCCGACAAATGATGCCCGGAGGAACGGGCAGCGTGCCCAGGAGAACAGAACAACTTAAATCGTTTTAGCCCCGATTCTGAGCGTCCCATTCGGGCAAGTTAGCAAGAAAATCCCGGTTGCAGCCGGTGATCCAGACATATTCCTTGTCGATTTTGGCGGCATTGATGGTGCTGGCGATGATGGCCCCCAAAATGCCGCCGACCAAAAGCAAAAGCAGTCCTGCGAGCGCCATCTTGCCGGAATCGAAAACCGCACCTCCGATCATTACCAGGACGCCACCCAAGAGGCTGCCATAACCAATAAACAATCCCAGTTTGCGCCGAGCGCGGTGCGCTTCACAAAGGCCGATGTGCACAATGGCCTTCTTGCGCACAATCAGCACGACGATGATCAGAATCAATAGATTTAGCAACAGCAGCAGGTAGTAGGCGGGATGCTGCCAATAAATGACCCGTTTGAGGCGGAAACCGTTGGCGGGTGCATTGCATTTGATGCACCGGTCTGGAAAGGTGGTCTCGGAGCGGGTCACCACGCGCTTCTTGTCTCGCCATAAACTAATCACCGAGGAGAGGGGGGCGCCTTCGGTCAGCCGTTGGAGAAAAACCGGTTTGCATTGGGCGCATACCCAGGCATTGTGCAACCGGATCACGTCTTGTGGTGGAAAAGTCCGGCCGCATTCCGCGCACGTATTGCCAGCGAGGGCGCCAGGGACGGGTGGCGGGAGCGGGCGCGTCACATTCAGCGGCTGCCAGTCGGCCATGCCCTCGCGCCAGACCAGCGTCGCAGGGCCGATTTTACCCGAGCGCACGAGTTCATCCAGTTGCGAATCGGTGACCGGCCCGATTCGCTGGCTTTCGAGCGCATAGAACCAAGACATAAGCGAGGCTAGCGTCGGGGCGTCGGTAGACACAACTGGAAAGATATCCTGCGGCTCGTCCCGGGTGCATTCCGACACTGCTGCCCCTGGAGCACGAGCCGTCCTTGGCTCGCAGCGGGCTCGAAAGCACCGAGGGTCGGGAGGTGTTTTAACGTCAGTACTGGTGCCGAATTGCTGCGAGCCAGGGACGGCTCGCGCTCCGGGGCAGTGTCGGAATGCACCCGAAAACCAAGACATGCCCAAAAGAGGTTTGCACAAGCGACAAAACAGTGTGAGAATCCATCCCGATCCCAGGTTCATGGAAATAGTATGACTACACGAAGCCGATCCCGGTCCAGGTTGCGTGAGCGGTGTGGCGCTCTTGGGTTTACGCTGATTGAGCTCCTCGTGGTGATTGCGATCATCGCCATTCTCGCGGGGATGTTGTTGCCGGCGCTTTCGAAGGCGAAGAAAAAAGGGCAGGCGACTGCGTGTGTCAACAACCTGCGCCAATTGGGCCTGGCCTGCCACATGTATGCCGATGATTTTGCTGGCAGGTACTGCTTGACCTTCCAGGTCACGGGCGACAATTCCTCGACCCTGGCCGGCGGCCGCCGCGCCTGGTTTGATTTCCTGCTGCCCTACCAAAAGACGACGAATCTCCTTCTTTGTCCTGTGCGCACGCAAAAGTTTAAGGAATTCATGCAGGAGTACCCCACCGGACCGGATGATATGGGAATTTCCAACTACGGGATAAACTTCCGCATCGGTGGTTGCGATTTTTCACCCTGGCCGTACTCAAAATGGCCGGGAGTGCGCGGCGCTGTCACTAAACCTTCCAGTGTCGCGTACATAACCGACGGTGGCAGCAAACCGGTGAACACGACGGACCCGCTCAAATGCGTGACCGACACCACGCCGGAAAAGCCCGGCTGCTGGATCCTTCACGACCCGGGCAATGATGCCCCTAACACCGGCGGCGTCAGCGGGGATGACCCAAATTGGGGCGGCCCGATGCCACGCCACACCGGGCGCAGCGCCGTCCTTTTCATCGACAGCCATGTCGCCAGCCCGAAACCTTTGTCGTGGTATTGGAGTCTCTCGCCTTGGTTGAAGCCAGACGTGGGCGGCTCGTGAGCATTCGGTGAATTTGAGCGATTTGTCGTTTCCGGGAGGCGGCCAAAAAGCGCAATGAAGTTGCGCTGTCTCCCGCGAGCTGATCCGCGCGGGCATTCCAGTGAGCCACTCAATCGCACGCAGCTTGCCCCGCTTGCGAGAAGCTGCCCCTTGTCTCACATTTACCCATGCCAACAAACTCACGCTGTCTGGACCACATTGATTTGCGCGTCTCAAGCCTCACGATCGCGCGCCCATTCTATAATATCTTGTTACCCGCGCTGGGATTCATCAAAGACGTCAGTGACGAAACCTGGTTTCAGTTCGAAGCCGAAGGCCGGTCAAGCCCAGGCGAGTTCTTCGGCATCACCGAATCGCCGAGCCACGTGGCGAATGAGACCCGCATCGCATTTTGGGCCGAGAGCACGACCGAGGTGGATCGACTGGCTGAAATTGTGCGCCGCGCCGGGGGCTGCAACATCGAAGGGCCTGGCGATGGCGAAAGTCCCGGCTACTATGCGTTGTTTTTCGAAGACCCCTGCGGAAACCGCCTCGAAATCTGCCATCGTAAACCTAAGACGTCATAGCGTATGCACATTAAGATCACAACTGTAGGAGACGACGCAAGGAGACTCTGATCCATTCGATTTTCCGCTCGCCTCGCTTGATCAAAGTCTCCTTACATCGTCTACCTACAAAGTTCAGATAACACCACCGTCGCTCACTTACCTGAAGGCGATTGCGCTGAGCTGACGATGTGCGGCAGTTTCTCCATGATGCCTGCCGGCATCGCCCGGCGCCAGGCCCCGTCCTGATCGCGGTAGAATGAAACCTCGTTTTCGCGCACCCGCGAGTTCGGATATTGAAACTGGACCGTCAGAGTTGCCGCGTCCGGGCTGTCCTCGCGTTGGGCCAAAACACGATAACCCTCCGGGGCTTCCGACAGGTTCATTGCCCAATCCACCAACAGCGCGTCGACCGTGCCATACCGTTGCCGAATTTCTTGCGGCATTTGCGCAAACAGTTCGTTGGCGCGTGTCCGCGCGTCGGGTTCCAGGCCGACAGCGTTGAGCATCGCGTTCGTTTGCTTGTTGGCTGCGGCCCAATTCAACGTGTGAAATGAATCGATAGCCGTCGCATAACCGGCATTCCTGAATTGGTTCGAGCGCACCATTGGAATCTCCGGCGCTTTCGCCAGCAGCGTTCTGGCGTTTTCCAACTCGAATGCGCGGCGATCATCCACCTTGTCTCGTCCATCACCGCCCGCCCTGACCGGTTTCGATTGACCCGCGAGCTGGCGCCGCAGCTGCGTCACCTCCCCGCGCAATCGCAACAACTCCTGTTCTCCGGAGCGGAGCCGTTCCAATTCGGCGGTATCGGTGGAGGCCGCTTGTGTTGGCGGGGACGCTGCACGTTCAGCCTGTAACCGCGCGAGTTCATCTCGAAGGCGGCTGTTGGCCTGGTGTTGCAGGACCAGCGGGGTGGTAACACTCGCCGCCAACACGGCCGCGAGTCCGATTTTTGCTTTGGTAGATGCCATAAGAATTTGCAGAGTTGAGGTCGCTGGGATCGCTACGCTGACAGCGTTGGCCGCGGCAATTGCGGTGGCCGCCAGTCCCACCGGAGCGGATTGAACCGCATGCGCGGACACCAGCCCAGCGATGCTCACCGTCGATGCTGTCAGGCCGCGGTCCGCCAGGATGCCCCGTAGCCGGTCCAGGGAGCGGGCGATCCGTTTCTGTGCCGCCTCGGCTGACAGCCCGAGCCGTTCACCGATTTGGCCTGCTGTACGCCGCTCGAAATAGCGCCAGAGGAGCACATCGCGTTCAACCACACTTAATTGCGCCAGCGCTTCGTCCAGGAGCGGCGCCAGTTGCTGCCAGAGTATTTCCGAGTCATTGGCGTCGAGATGTTTCATGGAGGCGGCCTCCTGTTCACGTCGGCGACGGCGTTCCTCACTTCGGACGGTGTTAATCGCAAGATTGCGGGAGGTCTCATGAAGCCAACCCGTGAGCGACACGCGTTCCTGCAATTTTGCCGAATGCCGAGCCAAAGTAAGGAACACACGTTGCGTCACATCCTGGGCGAGGTTCGCGTCACGGAGCACCCGGAGGGCGGTCGAGTAGACGAGGTCAATATGGCGATGCACCAGCTCACTAAACGAGGATTCGCAATGATCCCGCACGTATGCACGAATCAGAGTTTTGTCGCTGTCGTCTGCCATCTACTCATGATACACCGCCCAAACCAAATTCGGACGTTGCCCAAACTTTTCGGAACGCCGAGCTCCGCGAGCCCTCCAAAATCCGGGCTATGAACCAATAGAGATGTGTTTGGGCCTCACGGGAGCTTGACGGGAGCCCGGCCTTTCGACCGCCTGAGATTATGTCCTAAAAGATGGCACAAGGGCTGCTTTTCTCATTGGAATGAATAGTGCAGGCAGTGGCGGGGTGTGTTTAGAGGACGAACTGATTGAGCCGCAGGCTCGACAGTTTGGCAAGGCGCAAATTCTTGTCGCCGAAGATGATGCCATCGTGGCGCAGGAGCTCAAGTGCAGGCTTGAGAGTCTCGATTACGAGGTCGTCGGAATAACACAATACGCTGAACAGGCAGTTACCCTGGCTGAAAAGCTGAGGCCCGACCTGGTGTTGATGGACATTCAGCTCCGAGGCGAGATGGACGGGATCCAGGCCGGCGAGCAAATCCGCAAGCTGCGGGTGCCGCTGATATACGTCAGCGGGTATTGTGACGGGCCGGTCCTCGAGCGCGCCCAACGCACCGAACCTTATGGTTATATTTTGAAGCCGTACCGAACGGCTGACCTGCGCATATCGGTCGAGATGAGTCTCCAGAGATTTCGCGCGGAGCAGGAACGGGTACGGTTGCTCCAACGATTCCGGGAAGTGCTGGCGAGTGTCAAAACACTCACCGGGCAATTGGCAATTTGCTGTTACTGCAAGAAAGTTAGAGACGAAGCGGGTAACTGGCCGGACATTGAAACTTACCTCATGCAACATTCGGACGCGTCTTTCACCCATGGGATGTGTCCGGAATGCTTTACCCGACTGCAGGAACGGATCCAGGCTATTGAGCAAACGGGGGTCGCCGCGGGAGCAGTAGTTTTGGGATAACAAAACGCGCAGGTTTGCAGATGCCTTGAACCGTTTGGGTTTGTGGCTTGATGCAACCCGTTCAGGGTTGGGGCATTCTCGGTACTCTGACCCGAGGGTAGCTCGTTCCTCGCAACCCTGGGCTGAGTTATGGTTTCCCTTCTTCCGGATAAGGAGCGATGGTGGGCCATTCGGGATAAAAGGAGTGAGGTTACGCGTTTGGGATAAGGTGACGACCTTCAAGCGTTTTTTGGAAGGCCAAGCTCCGGCGAGGCTCCAAAAACCGCCGCTAAAGGCAACAGGAGATGTTTGGCCCTCGCGGAGCTTCGCGGAGTTCGGCCTTCCAAAAAGGTTTTCCCGGAAAAACGTTTGGGCAATGGCCGATCAAGACCTGTGATGTTTTACCTTGCCAGAGGAAGACCCTGGGAGATAATCTGTACCCGATCAGTTCCCCTCATCAGTTATGAAAGGCATCGCACCTTCGTCTGATATGGTTAGGTCATTCAAACGTGTTCTATTTTTTTGCTGTGTCTTCATTGTTGCCTCGGCCAGTCTTCCGGTCACGGCTGCTGCAAGTGACGCGATTGTGACCGTCACGCGCCGGGACCTGCGGCCCTTGCCGGGCGTAACTCTGCAATTGGCCGGCGCGGTAAACCTCCAAGGGGTCACAGATGCTACGGGCCGCGCAACCTTCCTCAATCTCCCCGTTGCGGGCGCAATTACTATCACGCCCTCGCGTTCGGGATTTCGATTTGAGCCGCCACAATTCACGATTCCCGATCCTGCAAATCCTCCTGCAGTGTCATTTACCGCATCACCCACCTCTACGGATCTGGCGCTGTCTATGGTCAGCGATGACCCCAGCCCGCTGGTTGGCGGCCTGGTCAATGGCGTGATCACCTTGCGCAATATTGGCACCGAGGCCGCGACAGATGTCACGGTTGGATTCGGTTCCTTGCCGGGACTGGTGCTGGAAGACGCGCAGACCGCGCAGGGTGCAATCCAGTATCAAGTCGTCGGCACGTTGTGGAAACTGCCGCAGCTTGATCCCGGTGCGTCCGCCGAAGTCCACACGCGATCCCGCGCGACCTTGCCCGACGCGAACGTGTTGGACATCGCAGTGATCCAGGAGATGGACCAAACGGACACCGATCCGGTCAGCAACCTGGCGGTGCTAACTACGCATCCACGCGCCGCCCATGCCAAGCTGAGCCTCGCCATGACGATCAACCCGGCCACCGCCAAAGTGGGCGGAGCCCTTCCCGTCCAGCTCACCGTTCGCAACGATGGGCCCGACGACGCGACCCAAATCGCCATCCGCACGTACCTGCCGCCGGGCGCGGCATTGGTAGCGTCGCTTGATCCGTTGCATTTGGACAGCAAGGTCGTGATCCCGCGCCTGGCGGCGGGTGCGCAAGTGCAGTTGAACGGTACGATGTTCGTGCGCTTTACCGGGACCTACACGCTGATCGCCAACGCCACTTACTTCGAGGAACAATTGCCCCAGGGTGTCGCCTGGCCGGAAGTGCGCTCGGATTTCATTGTTCAACCGGCGTCTTCGCACCTCACCCTCTTCGCCTTCACCGATCCGGCCAATCCGCGCGTCGGCGAGACTGTCAACGTCGCGTACGTCGCCCGGAACGACGGTCCGGATCCGGTCACTGGCTTAAGCCTATTCACGAGCGAAGATCCGCGGCTCGATCTCTTCGGTAATCGGGACCCCAATCACCCACCGCCGCCGGTGCCGGGTCCATTCGTGTTCGGCGACGTGCTTCCGGTCGACGCCTACACCTACTTAAGTTTTGCCTATACGGTCAAAGCGGCGGGCGATCTCACCAATTACTTCACGGTTCAATATCAGGACCAAGTCATCCCGGCTGCGGCCGATTATCCGGAGCTATACGTCCCGATCAAGACGCTGCCCGCCGATGTCGGCTTGAGCCTGGATGCCAATCCCAAGGACATCACGGTTCAGTCGGGGGAGCCTGTGATAATGGAGTTTCCGGTTCACAACGATGGGCCACAGCCGGCGCGCGGACTTATCGTCGACTACGACTCTCATGGACTGGCGGTTGCGGAAAACGACGAAGTGATTCACGCCGACCGTACCTTGCGCCCGGGAGCCTCGGGTTACATCGACGTGGTGGACCCGGGCGAGACGGTGATACTGCGCAAACATTTCATCGCTTCGATCCCGGGTGTTTACACGAACAGGGCAGAAATCAATATCGCTTCCGAACGGCCGGATTTGCTGCTGCCGATCGCGGTCAAAACAAGCCTCCTGCACGTTCTGGCTGGGCCTGCGCCCGATCTCGGAATCGCGGTCAGCGTCGATAAACCGCAGGTCAACGTCGGCGAATACGCCCTCTTCATCGTCAATGTCACTAATCGCGCCGCCCAGCCAGCCGTCGGTGTAACTGTGCGTGAGACCGACTTGCTCGCCTCCGATTTTGCCTTCGAAACCGTCCGCAGTTATGGTCCCTACGGCGATGACCGATACGGTTCGGCTTCGGAACGCACCATCCCGCGCATCGAACCCGGCGCCACCTACTCGATGTCGCGCACGATGCGGCTGCGGAAACCGGTGACGATCCCATACGTTGCCAAAATTGCCGGCGCGAACGGGTTACTGGAATCTGATCTGCCCTCCTGGCTCGCGACGACGCAAGTCACCGGCGTGCAAGTCGCCAGCGATATTGCTGCCGTTGTCATTCCGGATCGAACGAATGTCCAGAACGGAGACCTCGTCAATTTCGCCATCATCTCGACCAATTTGTCAGCGCACGTCGCCTCGCACATTGGGATCTACGCGGGCGAGTCGGCAGGATTTCAAGTGCTTGGCTCGGAGCTCGGTGCGTACGGCTATTATTTCGATTACGCCCGCCCCACCAATCTGGAGAGCGGTGCCCAGATGTTTTCTGAATGGACCGAGATTCGCCCCCAGGAAGCGATATTTTCCTGGCTATCCACTTATACGGTCGGTTCGGGCCAACTCACCGCCGGAGCCCAATCGGGGTACTTGGACGAACTTGACGCCCAGGCCGCCAACGACCTCGCGCTGGTCGAGATCAACTGCGTGGACGTTTCGACCAGCGTCTCGCTGCGCCAATCGATATTTCCACCAAACGCCAGCGTCGGCGACCTCGTTTTCTTTTTGACGGAGATCCGCAATGAAGGACCGGATCGTGTCACCGGCTTGACGCTCGTGGAAACCAGTTCAACGAACCTTGAACTCAACGTCAGCCCCGGCGTGAGCGGAGTCAGCGGTGATTTCGCAACGTCAATCTTCGACTCGCTCGTGCGCCTGCCGGCCTTGGAACCGGGCCAGAACTTCATCTGGCAACGCACGTACGCAGCTCGCGCGGCCGGCGCCGCCTCGCGCCGCGTTGCTGTCACGCGCTTTGACCAAACCGCTTTGGCGCCACTCCCGGAAAACATCGCTACGCTCACCGTGCAACCGGCCCAGGCCGATCTGGAATTGCAGCTCCTCAGCGCGCCGACAGTCGCGCAATTGAACATTCCGACCCTCGTGGTCGTGCGGGTGCGCAATCTCGGTCCTGCTGTTGCCACCGGCGTTAAGGTCGCCGTCAACGTGCCCTTCGACTCGATGACTCTCGGCCTGTTCAATTTTGGCCCGCGCGCGACTTACGATTGGTTTGCGCCGAACGTCTTTGTCACGCAACTCCGCCCGGGCGAGTCCGCGACGGTCAGTTTTTACGTCACGCCAATTCGCCTTGGCACCGTGACGGGATTTGTCAACGTGCAACAATCCGATCAAACCGACCCGCAGCCTGCCAACGACGCTTTGTCATTTAGCCTCAATGTGGGTCCAGAGCCGCCCATTCCGCCAATCTTGCACGTGCGCAAAGTGCGGACGGATTTCTTCGATCATACTCCCATCGCTGAAATCGAAATAGACCGGGCCGCCCTGAATCGCCTCGCGCCGTACACCACTTACTGGCTGGAGGGTTCATCGAATCTGCGCGATTGGGAATTCCTGACGTACGCGGGTTACCTGTCGTTTGCCCCCGTCACATTTACCGACCACGGCCAACCTGGCCAACCGATGCGCGCCTTCCGACTCCGCTCCTTTTGAATAATCTCCGGGCGACATAATCTCTGGTCGACGTAATCTCTAGGCAGACTTAATCTCTGCGCAGACGTAATCTCTAGGCGACAAAGACTTCATTATTGGCTTGGTTTTTCGTCACATACCTTCCGGCCAACGGCGGGTTTCTTGCAGTGATTCGCCCGTCTCCAGCAGGCTTTTGAGACTCGACAAGATCG
>DATJGF010000228.1:0-12332 GCA_035495315.1 Candidatus Limnocylindrales bacterium | reverse complement strand
CCGGGCCCGCAGCGGGTTGAGGCGGGTTTGAGTTGCTGCGGGCCGGGACGTCCCGCGCTCCGGATACGCTTAGGTGCGCACCACCACTTCCGTTGGGGCCTCGCCGAGCTCGGCCTTCCGAAGGCGATGTCGCGCTCTGGGCTGTCTCATTCCTAATCAGGCAGGCTTGGCGTTTTCTTTCCTGAAGGGCCCGTAAGTGCTTCAGTTACAGGGTCCCACGCGATGCCCTTCAAACCTGGATGCGTGGTTTAAAAACTGCTCCGTCACTTTTCGGAATCCTGCACCCAAACGGCATTAAGGGTCGGGAATCAAATTGTGATAGAACAACCGGTTATCGCGAACATATCGTGCTGCGATTGTGCTTCGAAGCGAAGCATGGCGCGGCTGACGATTTGCGTCGGTGCGGTTGTACTCTTTTGCTACGCCAGCGACGGATTGGGAAGCACAGCCAGCTCAAAGGCCTCTCCGGCGGCTGAGGCGTTTGCCGGATGGGTTAGGCAGCAGGGCAATTCGGCAGCTCAATCAGCCAATGCGCAGGTTCTGACTACTGGAGTCGAGTTGGCACGCGCGCGACAACTCGAAATGCGCGTGTTGATGGAAACCGATCCGCAGGAGTTTGCGCGCCGGGCTATGTCGACGGCCGAGCGTTCGCAGTTGCCGGCCCAATTGCAGCCATTGGTTGAGCAACGGTTGACGGGTCGTGGATCGTTTTCGGTGATGTGTGTTTTCCCGA
Source organism: Candidatus Limnocylindrales bacterium (assembly GCA_035495315.1). Taxonomy (GTDB): domain Bacteria; phylum Verrucomicrobiota; class Verrucomicrobiia; order Limisphaerales; family UBA8199; genus DATJGF01. The sequence goes on along the minus strand of DATJGF010000228.1, from coordinate 11,599 downwards.
AAGCTGAAGAACAAGCTCAAAGTAATGCATCGCACAAGGCTGGCTATGCGTTTGAGGTAGCGCTGAACGGCCTCCGGTATCGGGCTTTCGTCTATGGCCCATGGCGGGATCAACAGACGGTGGCCGAGGCTGAAATCGACGGCATTGCTTTGGGTGATGCGATCGTCCTCGGAGATGCGCCTACACCCAGCCAGCAGGGCGCGGTGGGTCAATTAGTCACTGGTTCTTCTCCTTCGACGACTGGGCCAAACACACTGCTCTACATGATTGCCCGATTTTCCGACCAGGTGTCAGATCCGATCACCGAACCAACGGTTCTGAGCCAAATGACGGTGGTGAGCAATTTTTGGATCAACGGCTCCGGTGGCAAAGTTTATATCAAAGGCCTGGCCTATCCCACGCAGGTGGTGGATATCGTCCATATTACGCTGCCCCAGCCCTCGAGTTACGGCGCCACCTACAACAATAATTTTGCTCAACTGCTTAGTGATGCCCGGGCAGCGGCCTCGGCGCAGGGCTACAATTACGCCAATTACAACCTCGACGTGGTAGTCACCACGAGTGGAGGATTTAGTTACGCTGGGATATCGTACATTGGCGCGCAAGGTTCGCATTGGGTGACTCCATACACGACGCTTCGCACGGCAGGCCATGAACTGGGACATAACCTCGGACTCTGGCACGCCAATTACTGGCGCACAGATTCGACTCGGCCCTTCGGGCAAGACTCCAACCCGGGCGGATACGTCGCCGATACAGTAAATGGCGAATGGGTTGAGTACGGGCATTACTTCAGTGTGATGAGCGCGCAATACGGCGCCGAGTGGGACGATGCGACCAAACCAATCTACAATCCGGCGGAGAAAGTACAGATTGGCTGGTTGAGCGGCAGCCAGGTTCAATACGTGACGACCAGCGGGACCTACCGAATGTTCCGCCATGACGCCGAGAGCACGGTTGGCACGCCGAGGGCGATCCGGATCGAGACACCGGCGACCGACTACACGGGCTACGGGCGACGGTACTGGCTGCAATATCGTTACGCGCCGTGGAACACGGCTTTCAACTGGTATCAGAACGGCCTCGAAGTGGATGTGGCGCAGACCGGTTATGGCAGCGATGGCTCAATCCAGCTGGATATGAGTCCTTACAGCAACGATCAGTCCTCTCCCTTTTACAATGCGAGCAGCCCGCCCGGGAACTGGTGGACAATCGACAATAACGACAAACTCGATGGCGCGTTGCTGCTGGGCCGAAGCTACGATGACACGGCAGCCGGCATCCATGTCACGCCGATAGCTAAAGGCAACAACGGGACCGGCGAGGAGTATTTGGATGTGGTGATTAACCTCGGTACATTTGCTTCGGATCGCGCGCCGGTGATCAACAGCTTTAGCGTTAGCACCAACCAGGTTTCGACAGGCCAAGCGGTAAATTTTTCGATCTCGGCGACGGACCCTGACGGCGACACGCTGGCGTATTCGTGGAATTTTGACGACGCACCGACGTGGACAGTGAGTGGGTTGAACAGCGCGTCGGCTTCAAAGAGCTGGCCGAGCGCCGGACAGTATCGCGTAGTGGCAACTGTTTCGGACATGAAGGGAGGCATCACTACCGCCGCGACAATTATCACCGTGGCGCAGCCCAGCAATCGCGGCCAAATTTGGGGACGGGTGCTCTGGACCGGCCAGCCCGTTTACGGGGCGAGAGTTTCGACACCAGTTGGCGCGAATGTTTCGCAGGCTTGGACCGAGAGTGATGGTTCGTATGTTTTGACTGATTTGCCGACGAATGCTTCCTATACCGTAAGCTGCGCAGCGTCGGGGTTGACCTTCACACCGCAATTCACCAACCCGGTGCCGCTCGCTTCCGGCGCGGCGTACGGCATTGATTTCTATGCCAACCAGGCCTTGCCGACTGGTGTCGGCAATGCGTTCGTCATCTCGGGTCAAGTCACCGATCCAGTCAACGGCGCAGCCGGCGTCGAGGTGCGCGGCGCCGGGATCGTGACGACGACCGACGGGTCGGGTAATTATCAATTGACAAATATCCTTAACGGGACTTACACGGTGGCGCCCAGCAACTCATTCTGGACATTTTCCCCTGCCAGTCGCAGCGTGACCGTCAGCTCTGCGAACTCGACGGGCAATAATTTTTCGCGTGTTGCGCCTTATTCCGTTTCAGGAGCATTCACAAATATTCCAGCGGCGAATAACAGCCCCGCGCCGACGGTTTATCTCAGCAACGGACGCTCGGTCACCGCGACAAGGGGCGGGACGGGCGGGAACCGTTACTGGATTTACACGCTCAACAATGTCGCAGCGGGGCAGTACAGTGTGACGGCCGAGTTGTCCGGTTACAGTATTGTTCCATCCGGCTTTAGCAATCCGCTGAGCGTGTCGGGCAGTGTCTCCGGCGTGAATTTCATCGGCAGCGCGGCAACCATCGCCGGGGCGATTTCCGGCCGGGTGACACAATATGGATTGCCTTTAAGCGGGGTGACTGTTTCGGCATTGCAGGGTGTAAGCACGATTGGTTCGGCATCGACCGACTCAGACGGCTGGTATCGAATCGATAATCTCCCGGGCGGAGCCTACACAGTGACTCCGAGCCTCTCTGGTTTTTCGTTCACACCAAGCTCGATTAGCGTCGGCACTGTTCCCTCCAGCGGCAATAATTTCGCCGCGCATGGCTCGAAAAATCCTCCGACGATTAGTTCTATCACTGCCAGCCCGGCGGTGGTTCCTGGGGTGGGCTCCACGACAACGCTCTCAGCGGCAGCCAGCGGTTCCGGCCCGCTGACTTACAGTTGGAACGCACTTGCCGCCGCCGGACCGGTGGCTTTTACGGTGAACGACTCGAGTTCAGCGGCGACGACCTCCGTTTCATTTCAAGCGCCGGGAGGCTATACTTTCCGAGCCAAGGTGATCGACACAAACGGCTTTTCCGCGACCTCAAATATTAATGTAACGGTCAGCGCTGGTCCGGGTTCGCTGGTGGTTGCGCCTTACGAGGTGCAAGTGGCGGGCGGCCAGACGGTCGCGTTTCGAGCCGACGCATGGGATCAGTTAGGCAATCCCATCACCTTGTCGCCTTCGTGGTCGGTCGCCGGCGGCGGCACGATCGATAGCAGTGGCCTGTTCACTGCGCTATACGCCGGCGGGCCCTACGCGGTCACGGCAACATCTGGAGGCTTGTCGGCTACCGGGTCAGTCTGGGTGACATCCTCTGCGAGCGGTATTCCGCCCAGCATAAGTACGCAGCCTGCGGGCCAGACGGTGGTTGCGGGGACAAGTGCGACGTTTTTGGTCGTCGCGGGTGGGTCGTCACCGCTGAGCTATCAATGGCGGTTAAATGGCAACTCGATTGGCGGAGCAACGACCAGCACTTACACAAAAAATAACGCGCAGACCAATGACGCCGGTACGTATTCGGTCCTGGTGACGAACAGCATGGGCCAGATGCTCAGTTCAGGCGCACTCTTGAAGGTCCAAATGATACCGGCAGTGACCTGGTCCACTCCCGCCAGCATTACTTACGGGACGGCGCTCGGGGCCGGTCAACTCAACGCGTCGTCTGTCGTGGCCGGAAGCTTCGTGTACAGCCCATCCGCGGGCACGGTACTTAACGCCGGCAACAACCAAACCCTATCGGCGACATTCAAGCCGACCGACACCAACTCCTACACTCAAGTCACGACCAATGTCTCGATCAATGTGCTCAAAGCGACACCATCGCTTACCTGGAATACTCCGGCTCCGATCAATTACGGCACGCCGCTGGGTTCGACGCAATTAAACGCTACAGCGAGCGTTCCTGGGAGCTTCGTTTACACACCGACAAGTGGGACGGTACTGAATGCCGGCACCAATAGTCTTTCGGTAACCTTCACTCCAAGCGACGCGCTCGATTTTAACAGCGTGACCGGCAGCGTTGCCCAAGTCGTCATCCTCGTTTATGGAGGCATTAACCTCTCGGACACAACGCAGGCCCTTGCCGATCCAGATGGTGACGGCCTGGCCAACCTGGCCGAATATGCTTTAGGGACCGACCCGCACAATTCGGCTGACGCGCAAACCGGAATGATCATTTCCATGACGAATAATGCCGGCAGCCAGTATTTGGTCCTGCAGTTTAAGCGCCGGCATGATACCTCGGCTTTCCCGCTTCAATATGTGCCGGAGGTCTCGGCCGACGGCACGACCTGGTTTTCGGATGGTGCACATGTCACTCCCCTGAGCGTGAGCGCTTTCGACGCTCAATTTGACTGGGTCAAAGTGCAGGACACCAGCCCGGTAACGTCCGCCACTCCCCGGTTCATACGTTTACGAGTCGTTGAGAACTAACATGCATTTATGAAAATTCGTCCACATTGGAACACGGCGGTGGGTCGCCTGCTGTTTGCGACGTTCATTCTCGCCTACGCTCTCGGTCGCGCGACGGTGCAAACCGTGTCGCCAGTATGGATCGGCACCGATACTTCCATCCAGGGCAACGGCGGAAGCGGCGCTAAATTCACGGCATTCTCACAACGGATGGTACAGCCGATAACGTATGCGGGCACGGTTTCGGCGCTGTCAAGTTCAACGCTGACGGACACGAACGCCAGTTGGAGCAATGGCCAGTTCGGGACCAATGGCCTGCTCAGCTATGTCGAATTTGATAATGGCTGGATGGCAGATATTGCTGATTCATCGGCCAACAACCATAGTTTGGTGTTAGCGGGTCCGCTGACCTGGGTCGTCTCCGCCGGCGACGCGTACCGGATCCGGCCGCACTCTACTATCGCCACCCTTTTAGGCACCAACAATGCCGCCGGTCTACAAACCGGCTTGAACCCCGCTCAAGCCGACAACGTTTTGATCCTGATCCCTGAAACGCAGCAAACCGTCACCATCTTTTACTTCAGCAATACCACCGTTCATGGTTGGTTCCGGGCAGATTTTTCCGCGGCAGGCAATCAGATCATTTATCCCGAGCAGGGACTCCTGATCCGTCGGATTGGCCCTGGAAATCTACATCTTTACCTCTCTGGCCCTATTAAATCCGGTTCAGCCGCCGTGCCGATAGTTCAGGGTTTAAATCTCATCAGTACCCTGCAGAGCATAACAAATCTCCCTTTAAGTGCATTGAATCTTTATACCGGCAATCCACTTACCGGGATAAGCAGTGGCCTCAATCCTACCGCCGGTGATAATTTACTCCTGCTCCAGCCCGACGGCTCCAGCGCCACCTATTTCTACTACAAAGATTCTAAAGGCAATGAAGGATGGATGGATGCGCTCTTCAATTCGGCCGCCGCCGTCCCAATCAATGCCGGAAACGCCTTCTACATTCGTAGACGACCGCCCAATGGCTCATTCAATTGGTTGGTTCCGCAGCAGTAGGCACATTATCAAATTTGATTTTTTGAAGCTTCGCCCGGTTTTCCCTGAACTGTAGCAGGCGACGTAAGGAGACTCTGTTAATCCGATTCTCTCGCTACGGCGCCTCCTCTCCCCGGCCCTCTCCTCCAGAGGAGGAGAGGGAGATGCGCCTTCGAAGTTCGTTAGGTTTGATGCCACTCGGGGGGCGGGTTTGACGTCTCCTTACGCTGTCTCTTATAGCCCGCACGACCGTCAAGATGACTTCCTTTCAGATTAACCCCCCGGCGCCGAAAATTGCTTTGGGAATGATTAAGACCGGTGATGAAGTTCGTCGTCACCTTCAGCTGGATGCTTGGACTTCGGAATGCATCTGAGCAGTCCAGTGTCGCACCAACCGAATCCGAATCCGGGGTCAATGCCACTCATGCGGATGTGCAGCACTGACCCCCAATCCACGCAGTTTTTATTTTTCCGAGCTCGTACAAGTACTCCACAAAGGACAGCACGGCGTCGTCGAAACCCTGCACCTTGCTGTTAGTGGACTCGATTACATAGTACTCGTCGGGCGCATGCGCCCCGCTGCCATGGCCAAGCCCAAAATGGCCCGCTGCGAGTTTGAGCGGTTCCCCCGTGAAGGCGTACCCAGGATAGGAACCGGCATTCCGTGGCCAAAGCACTGGATCGATGCCGGAATGCTTCAGCACTGTCAGTTGCGCCTGGATGAGCGGAGCGGGTTTCACCGTGGCCGAACTCGCGGTGGTAATAGGCACTGTCGGGTTACTTGCAAGCTTGTTGATCCACCGCAGCCAGGCCGAACACACGGGCAATCCAATGCCCCTTCACTTCCACTTCGGCCTACTGACTTAACACCAGGCGGTAGAATTGTTGAGGCTCGCCCGGCTTAGTCAGATACGGACTGCTCGCGTTGGGCAGCGTCGTAAAATTGCCTCGCGGAGCGGGACTACTCTGCAGTTTGAATCCACCGGTCCAGGTTAACTGCAGCTGCTCGCCGATCCTGATGGCCTGGAGGATGGGTCGCGTGATGATGCTGGCCCGGTAATCGACGCCAGAGCTGGAGGAATAGACCGCGTTTGTAACGGGATGGCCCTGCGCGTCACGCAATCGTTGGATGCCGCCCCAGTAGCTGGAATTGCCCAGATCAATCATGGCATCGAGCGTGCCCGGGACCGCTGCATTTTGATTGTCGAATACCACGTCCACCTGCAGGAACGTGTCCATCAGAATGGGCTGACCGTAAATAAACTCGAAGGTCACTACCTGCTGGTACGTGTTCAGCGAATCGCCAAAGTAATCAAGTGTGCTCGCATCGAAGGCTTTGCTCCACTCGCCGGCATAGTAGGCAGACTGAATTGGACTGCCGTTCGTGTCGGTGACTCCGTCAACCGAAACGTTGATGACGGCATGCCAGAAAGCGTCGAATTCGGTGTCAGACGAGGAGAGGAACTGGTCACGGAGGGTAACGGCGCCCGAGCCCGCGACGAAAAGCGTAGCGTCAAAAAAACCATGTGTCCCATTCAGGTTCGGATCGCTGAACTGGAACGAATCCCAGTAGCGCGACGAGGCAAAGCCGTCCTCGAAGATAAGCGGGTTGAGCGGATTAGTCCCATTCAATTCGATGCGAGCTTTATTCACCCCAAAACCGACATTAGCCTGGCCGGAGATTTGTCCGTAGCCATCGATTATCTCCTGGTGGATAATCGCTCCCACAGGTTGTTCCCCTTGCTCATAGTGCTCGTAGTAGATGGTTGGTCCCAACGACAGGTTAAGGCCGTACTCGACGTGGTGCTGTGCCCGCGCCGCTGAGTACGTCGCGCAACAAAGGGATGCTGCCAAGAGGAACTGTCCGAGTCTTCGTGTTGCGGCGGAGGCAGGCCAAAGGATTGTCTTCATAATGGAGGTGCTGCTGCTGCTGATCAGCGTTTAATAGTTTTGATGACGTTCAATTATGGCCGCTCCGTTCAGAATTGCTGCGCACGGTTTGTCTTTCTTTGCGTAGCTATTGCGCCAAACCCTGCCCTCCGCTGCCATTCCGCACCTGCGCCCGAAAACAAGTCGGAGACGTTCCGGTACACCGTCGAAATACGCGGTTGAATTGCGAGATCGACTGAAATCCCGCGCGAGTCGCGGCCTCCGTTATGCGGAGAGCCGGATTATGCAGCAACTCCTTCACCTTCTCGACGCGAACACAGGCGACGAACTCTGTGAACGTGATGCCGGTCGACTGCTTGAAAATGCGGCAGAAATGGTGCCGGCTGAGATGGGCGTGTTCGGCAGCGGCTTTGAAAGTTACCGCCTCACCGACGTGCGCGAGCACGAAAGCCTTCGCGCGAGCCACAGCAGGAGGGTCTCCAGGTATTTTCAGCAGGACCAACCGGGAAGCGCTCTCCGCCAGTTCGTTTGCCAGGATCGCCAGTAAGCGGACGGCCCCTTGAAATTGCCTCGCCGGAACAACCGGCATTTTGAAGTAGGCCCGCTCGACGGCTCGCACATTGCCGCGTACACCCAAAAGACGTAGCTTGCGCATCATACGCTGAAACTGCTGCCGAGAGGGTTTCCGCTGGAAAACCCGACCGCCCACCAGCGTAGCCACGTGCTTGCCCCCTATCAGCACCGGGACAGCTACCTCGGTCAACCCGGCGAAGCATTCGACTTGTTGGGGAGCCAGTTTTCGCCCCAGCAGGGACTGGAGTTCTCGTTGGACTTCCAGACAAGCGGCACAGGCCCCGGTGTTGCCTCTCGTCAGTGCACAAAAATCTTTTTGACGCCTGGGTGAGGCGATTCGAACCAGCGGGTCGCCAGCTCGGACCAGTCTAAGTGATAGGCCGGTCGCCTGACAAAAAGCCTCTCGCAGGTTCCGGAATAGCTCAGAGCCCGCGAGCGCGGCGTGCAGAGTTGACGCGGAGTCCATCGTGCCGCAATCGTCCCCTTCATCAGACCCCTTGAAATTCAAAACCGGACCCACCACAAGGGACGAATCAGTAATAAGAGGAACCGGCCAGCGTTTTGGTTCCCGCACCCCGAACATTGTTGGTGTTTTGTGTATGTTTCTAACGCAGGTAGGACCGCCTCGCCGAGGCGGCCATCTCAATCAGACCAAATAAATCGCAGCAAGTTCAAGCGCTGCAGTCTAACCTTCGGATCAGAGATCAATTTGTTCCATTCGAGTTGCGAATCGCCGGAATCCAGCCAACAGTCTTTTCAGCGGGAAAATAGCGCTGGCCGTAGAGACCGAGATCGCATGGCGCCGCGCCGCAAGTCGCCAAGAAAAAATTCACTTCGGAGGCGGATTTCGCATGACAGCGGCTCTTTAGTAATGAAGCGATGATTAGTGACACGCAGGAATTACTCGCGAGATTCGTAAACAACGGATCGGAGTCAGCTTTTCACGAGCTGGTAACACGCTATTTCGACCTCGTGCATTCGACGGCAGTTCGGCTGCTCGATGGCGATACGCACCGGGCCGAGGATGTCGCTCAGATGGTGTTTTCCGACCTCGCACGCATGGCTAGTAAATTAGCCAGCAACACGATGCTCGGCGGGTGGCTTCATCGTCATACCTGTTTTGTCGCCAGAACTGCTATGCGAGGAGAACGCCGTCGCCAAGCCCGCGAGAAGCAGGCTGTTGAAATGAACGCTCTCAACCAGCAGGGGGAAAGTGTGCTTTCCCACGTTGCGCCGATACTGGGTGAAGCCATAAACGAGCTTGGAGCCGACGATAGAGACGCGATCCTGCTCAGATTTTTTGAGCGTCGCCACCTGCGGGCAGTAGGTGAAGCCTTGGGCATGAGCGAGAACGCGGCCCAGAAGCGAGTAACCCGCGCCGTGCAGGAATTGGGAACGCTACTCCAACGACGTGGGGTCACGTTGTCGTCAGGGGCCCTGGCGAGTGGCCTGGCAGCCGGTGCGGTAAAGGCCGCACCAGCAGGATTGGCTTTGGCGGTGGCTGGAGCCGTTCTCGCTGGTGTCTCGACGACCGGAGGCTTTGCGGCGGCTTCTGCCAAAGTGGCTGCCCTGGCTAAACTAAAGCTCGGCATTGCCGCCGCCTTTGTCGTCGTCGTTTCTGTCATTACCGGCATTCTTTTACTGCGACAACCCACAGCCAAGGCCATAACTGGCAACCGCCTCACGAACCGAGAACTGAGCCAGAAACAAAGCGGAGATTTAGCCGTTGCCGACGTCGCAAATCCCAAGACTGCTGTCTCCGGCGCAGCAAATGAAGTGCTCAACCAGTCCGGCCACGGTGCCGAGCCACTCCAAGGCGGCGATGACGTTTTGACGCGCTCCAAAGTGCCAAGCGTCGCTGTGCCGCAACCGGTCATGCCGCGTGGTGCCATCGGGACAACTGTGCGCCTGGTTTCCAAAATAGGAAGTAAGGTTCGCATTGAAGGCACTTCCAACATTCACGACTGGCAAGTGGAAGGCTCCATCATTGGTGGAGTGCTGGAAACCGGACCTGGTATTCCATTGGAGCCAGGGACACCTATACAACCTGGTCCTGTTTGGGCGACAGCCGAAGCGTTCATCAAAGTCCGATCGCTGATGAGCATCGAAAAGGACGGCAGAAGTTACAGCGACGGCATGAACGAAGTCATGTATGAGAGCCTCCAGGCAACGTTTTTTCCCACAATCTGCTATCGCCTTCTTGAGATGTCTTTTAAGGGGACCACCAACTTCGACCACACCATCCAATATGAATATCAGTCGCGTGGCGAGCTTTCCATCGCGGGCGTTACGAACCAAATCTACATGCCGATATTCCTTCTCCCCCTGGGCGGCGACAGACTTAAAATCTCCGGCCGCACTACCATCAAGATGACTTCCTTTCAGATTGAGCCGCCGGCCCCGAAAATTGCTTTGGGAATGATTAAGACCGGCGACGAAGTCGTCATCACCGTCAGTTGGATGCTCGGACTTCGGAACGCGTCTGAGTCCAGTGTCGCACCTGCCGAATCTCAAACACCATTGCACCAGCAGCCGACGCCCCCAACGTTCACCCCTATTGGCCACGAGGAGATGATTCCAGCCGCGTCGATACAGTTCAACACGCAGCTGGCGCAGGTGCTCGCTATCTATGCCGAATTGGCGCAGGCACAGTTGGACATAGACGACGCAGTAAAGCCTGCGTTGATTCGTTTCACCAACCGTGAACCTGTGACCAGAGCACAGGCGATAGCTCTTCTGGACAATGCTCTCCTCGAACAGGCGGGAATTGTAGTCACACACCCTGAGTCGAACCGTGTGATTATGTCCCTGCGCCGGTAACATCGATTTCTACGGCTCTAACCGATTAGATTGAGTTTTAACCAGTTTGCGAAATCGGTCTCTCTGTTCTGGAGTCACATACGGTTGAAGTCGTAGTAAGGCCGTTTTGATTCGATCTTTCAGCATTTCGCTCTGGTCGTTGGGATAAGGCATGCTTGGAATAAGAGTAGACTGAGGCGACGGGGAACCGGGCCGGAGTTGTTGGAATTGATACCAGTTAAGGTCCACCCAATGATCCCGGATTTCCTTTGCTGCGAACGCATCCAATAGGATCGGTGCCAATCGAGGATCATTAGGGTTGGCGGAGATTGCAGATTCAGCCAACCGGATGGCCGCCTCCAACTGAACGCTCGGCTCTGGGTCCCCAACCAGTTCTCGGCAGAGCGTCAGTGATCCCGGATAACCCTTGGTATCCAAAAATCTCAGACCTCGCAAGCTGAGACGCGGATTTTGGAATCCAGCTATAGCTTCGAACAACGTCTGCAGCTGTTCTCCGGACATGTGGGCGTTCATTTGCCAAAGGCAGTCAAAAACCATCGCTCGAATGTCATCTGCGGCTATTGGATAAATAAGCTGGGGCCTTATCCACCCAGGCATGACTCGATATGCTCCATTGTAGATCACAGGAGTGGCACTCTCGCCTTTCAGTTGCTGTAGCAAAAACGGGAACGCGTTGGTCCCGACTCCTTTTAGCGCCGTTTGAGCGGAGTTCCTCACCTGTTCGGAGAAAAAATTGCTTCTTGATCCATAGAACCATATGCGCAGCGGCTTTCCTCGAAAACTGACCTCTTGTTTGTGCGACTGCGGTTGTAATGATCGAGTTGTCCACAGGATCAAACAACCGATGCCGAGGACCAGAATGAGTCTCAACCAGGGCGCCGGCATTCCGCCAGATTTACTTCATGTCCTCTTGAAACTCCTGAGCGCCGTCTCGATCACTTTTAAGTCTT
>DATJGF010000227.1:0-7569 GCA_035495315.1 Candidatus Limnocylindrales bacterium | reverse complement strand
TCTTATTAATACCCCGGTTCAGCTTCAGCGGGGTGATGCTATGTGCTGGAATTCCAAGCGCTTCATTCAGCGGTTTCTACGACGCATGGAAAACCGCTAAAGCGGTTCCGGTCGGTGTTCGCTGTCTTCACCCCGCTGAAGGGGGTGTTAATGAGAGCACCACAATCAATCATTTAGGGCTCGGTCAGGTTCTCAAAAATTGAGCTGCGCCGTTATTGGCCTCATACGTTCGAATGGGATTGATTCTCGTGGCTCATGAGCTACAGTCGAACCAGGATAACAAGCCGAAAAGAAAGGAGCCGGCTATGCCAGTAAAACAACTGAAAGAGTTTCTCGATCGCGAGAAAGTCAAATACATCAGCATAATCCATTCAACAGCCTATACCGCGCAAGAGGTCGCCGCTTCGGCTCACATCACCGGCAAGGAACTCGCCAAGACGATCATTGTCGAACTTGACGGAGAAATGGCGATGGTGGTCTTGCCGGCGAATCGGAAAATCGTTCTGCAGGAGCTTCGCGAAGTGACAGGATCGGACCAGGTCAAATTTGCTTCGGAAGAAGAATTCCGGGAACGGTTTCCTGGATGCGAGACCGGGGCCATGCCGCCCTTTGGAAACTTGTACGGGATGGATGTTTATATTGCCGAAGGTCTGGCCAACCAGGATGAAATCGCCTTCAATGCCGGGTCGCACACGGAGGTGATACGAATGGCCTACAGCGATTTCGAACGGCTCGTCCGGCCCAAAGTGCTGAGCTTCACGACGTAACCTCACGCAAAACGCCTCACACCAAGGACGCGAAGGAAGATTTGACTCACGCGAAGGGCGCGGAGGACGCGAAGGGAAAAAGGTTTTAACCTTTGCGGCCTTGGCGGCCGTTGCGTGAGACTATCTTGTCGCTAATGGGCAATAAATGGAGCTTGCCGATAGGTAGAGGCAAGAAAAGCTCGGCTCCATGAATGTCAACTCTAAATCATCCTACACCGAAAACCAACTTTCTAGAATCATCCTCGACGCAGCTTTCCGCGTGCATACAAGAACGGGTCCGGGTTTGTTGGAGACGGTTTACGAAGCAATTCTCGCATACGAGCTGCGAAAGCAGGGATTACAGATCGAGCGACAGGTGCCAATTCGCATACGCTACGAGGAATTGGTATTCGATGAAGGATTTCGGGCAGATCTGCTTGTTGAGCAGAAGCTGATTGTGGAGTTAAAGTCAGTCGAAAAAATGGCTCCAGTCGCGAGTAAACAGCTTCTGACGCAACTGCGTTTGAGCGACCGGCGGCTTGGATTGCTGATAAACTTCGGGGGGAGCCATCTGAAGGATGGAATCGAGCGAATAGCTAATGGGCTTCCGGAGGAGACTCACGCCAAACGCACGGATCCAGCGAAGGAAGAATGATCACGCGAAGGGCGCGGAGGACGCAAAGGGAAAAAGGTTTTGACCTTTGCGGCCTTGGCGGTCTTAGCGCGAGGCTTATTTCGGCATTAACCCGGTGAGGGTTGCGCGGGCGGATTGGAGGGCATTGATCGCGGCAGGATTGGAGGTTGCCCCAAGCAGCTGATCGATTAACGCCAGGCGCTGCTGGATTTGCGAGTCAGCCCCGACCGGCAAGCTGTAGAAGTTTTGATTACCGGCGCCGATATGGTAGGTCTTGAGACCTGGTGTGAGAGTGGGGTCGGCGCCACCGATTGAGGGTGGTTCACCAATCTGATACTGGTCCCCGGCGAGGCCGGTGGCGATTTTGGTCCACGCCGCGTCCGGAATCTGATTGGCTTGCGCTTGCTGGACCAAAGCCGAACCCGCGTCAGGATATTGTGAGGCGACCTGGGCCAACATTTGGAACGCAAAGTCCCGCTTGCCGCCGGCAGCCGGATCCTGAACCTGGCGCATCAATGCCGAAACGCCATCACCGCCTTGCATCCCCGCCAATGACATCGTCGCGTAGTACTTGTACGGCCCCTGCAATTGTTCGAGTGACGATGTCGTCGCTGAATCGCCATAGTTCTGCAAGACTTTGAACAGGGCACCGACGTCCCAACCCGCCGGCAGTTGGCCGTTAGAGGCCATGTTGAGAACTTCGTTAATCGCGGTGAGAGTTTCCTGCCGGTACTGACCCGGTGCGCGCTGCTCTAGCGATTCAGCCAACTGCGCAATCTCTGTGGGCAAGGTTGTGCTTTGCAGCGTTTGGACCAGGGCGCCGGTGGCTTCCGGTCCGCTGATTTGAGAGAGGGCGTTGATCATCGCGGAGCGCAAGGATGATTGGCCCAGCTGGTCGCCGCCGCTGACCGAGCGAAAATTGACTTCCTGGTTTTGATCGAGGAACTCGCGAATGGCAGGCACTGCAGCCGGGCCCTGGGCCGTCAGGGCTTGGAGATTCTGTTTCCATTGCTGCGCCTGTTCGGGCGTAATGGGTCCATGTGTAAAATCGAGCCCCGCCAAGCCCGAAACCAACTGCCGGGTTAACGCGGTCGGTGCTGGACGCGGCTCTGTCGTGGCGGGCGTGGAGACCCCGCGAGGGGTGGCGTGAACGACGGCAGGTTGTTGGGTGGCCGCGGCGCGTTCGGCCGGTGTGACGACATGGGGCTCGGAATCGTTGGTATCCGACGGCGCGGCGGTGGTAGTATCCGTGGCCGCCGTGCCGGCCGGTTGACCAACTCCCGGCGGTGCCGTGGGATGGTGCATGGTCTTGAGACCGTAGCCGATGACAACGGCGACGGCCGCAAGAGCCATCAATCCCAACCAAAACCGCGACGAGGAGCGCATTAGAGATAAACTCTAGGTTTTGGGAGGCGGGTTGGCAAACCAAAGTCCGGGTTGTGTCCAAAGTCCAAGGTCTCACGCAAAGGCCGCCAAGGCCGCAAAGGAATAAAGGATTCACTTCAGCTTAGCGCATTTTGTGCGCTCGTTTGCTTTTGCTCACGTGTCGGGTTAAAAGCGGACGAATTTCGGGCTCTTTGGTTTCCTTTGCGCCCTCAGCGTCCTTCGCGTGAGACCTTGGTTATCGCAATCGGGCGCGTGCCTGATGTAAGTACTGGAGCGCGTCGGGTCCGGGATTTGCTGCGATCAATTGGTCAATCAACGCAAGACGCTGGGCCATATCGGCAAGCCCGCCTTCATTGGGACCAAAGGTGCTGACAAAATTCTGATTCCCAATTGGCTGGGTGTAGGTGCGCAACTCGGCGCCACCAACCGGTGTGAACACATTCTGCGGAAATTGGCGGCCAAATTGATACTGCATGCCGCTCAGCACATCGGCGAGGGCTCGCCAGGTGGAATCACTGATTTGGTTTTGCCGCGCCAGTTCCACCAGCGCGGTGGCAGCGTCCGACGAGCGGGGCGAGACCTGGGCGAGCATTTGGACGGCGAAATCGCGATTGCCAATCCCGGCCGCGCTGGAGTCCACGGCCATGCGTTCAAGGGCGGGGATGCCTTGGCCGGAGGGGAGTTGAGCCAAAGCCAGGGTAGCGTAATAGCCCCATTGCGGCGCGAGTTTCTCGAGTTCGGCAATCGCGCCCGTGGATCCGTAATTCTGGAGCACCTGGAACAGAGGGCCGACATCAATATTGGTCAACGCGCCTTGCGCTGCTTGCTCGAGGGTCGCAGTGGCGGCCTCCACGGCTTGTTGGGAATATTGCCCAGGCGCGGCCTGATCGAGGTTGCGGGCGAGCAACGCAATCTCCAGCGGGTCAGCAGTGGTTTGAAGAACATGTTGCGATAGCGTCAAAGCTTCGGGTCCCTCGATTTGCCTGAGTGCGTCCAGCAGCCCAGTCCGGACCGTTGGCGCACCCGCGCTGCCCGTCGGCCATTTGCCCAATCGCCAATCCTGATTTTTTTCGAGGAACTCGCGTACGGCGGGAAGCGCGGCGGGTCCTTGGGCGACAAGTTGTTGGAGCGTCTGCTGGATTTGGGCTGCCTGTTCTTCAGTTAGCTTTCCGCCTTCAACTTTCAATTCGGTGAGTTGGTTGATGAGCTGTTGGGTAGTTGAGGAATCAGCTTGGGCGTCTGCTCGCGGGTTGCGCGCAATGCGGGAGACGGCGTCGAGTGCGGCGTGCGGATCGGAATCAAGGGTAGGGGATGCTGGGGCAGAGGTGTGTTCAGTTGGCGGCGTGTGGGTTCGTTTGCGGAGGATCGAGTTGCCGATGATAAGCCCGAGCACGACGACTGCGAGCAGAACGAAAAGGAGCGGCAACCGGTTGTGTGACTGAAGAGGGGTCGTTGTCGGTTGGACGGTTTGCTTCGGTTGGCCTGGACTGCGATTCATCTTGTGTGGGCAGTTTGAGGCTTAGTCGCCAAAGTGGTGTCTCACGGTCAAAGCGTAGTCGGCCGGACATGCCACCGCAAGGCACTGGGAATTGACCGATTGAGGGACAGACGCACAAAATCGAATTGATCGATGGACGTGCCCATCATGCTAATTCCCTCGCTTCGCAACGCGGAACGTCAATTGGCGGCAAGCTGCGTCAGGCTGGCGCGGGCGGATTGCAGGGCGGCCTGGGCGGCCGCATTGGCAGAGGTGACTTCGAGGAGTTGGTCGATCAAGGCCAGGCGTTCGGTGAGGTGAG
Source organism: Candidatus Limnocylindrales bacterium (assembly GCA_035495315.1). Lineage (GTDB taxonomy): Bacteria > Verrucomicrobiota > Verrucomicrobiia > Limisphaerales > UBA8199 > DATJGF01. The sequence continues at coordinate 3,004 of DATJGF010000227.1, read as the reverse complement.
CGCCGGGGTTGAGCGGGAGGCTGTAGAAATTCTGGTTGTTGTTGTCGACGTGGAAAGTTTTAAGGCCGGGGGCGGGATTGCCGCCGGCGTCGGAATCGCCGGGCGGTTCGCCGATTTGATATTGGTCAACGGCCAAGGCGATCGCCAATTTCCGCCAGGCGGCATCGGAGATTTGGCTGGCCTTGGCCAGGTCGAGCAAGGTGACGCTGGCATCGGGGTACTGAGCGGTGACCTGAGCTAACATTTGAACGGCAAAATCACGTCTGCCGGGCTCCTCAGCAGTTTTGGACTGCTGGATAAGCTGGGGCAGGCCAGCACCGTCCGGCATGCCAGCCAGGGCCATTGTGGCATAGTACTTATATGGACCTTCGAACTGCTGAAGCGCGGAAGCGGTCGTTGCGTCGCCGTGGTCCTGGACCAGTTTGAAGAGAGGCGCGACATCCCATTGGGGAGGTAGCTGGCCGGAACTGGCCATGGTCAGGACATCGGTGACAGCTTTGAGGATTTGCTGGCCGTACTGTCCTGGACTTTGTTCTTCGAGCACTTTGGCTAACAGCGGGATCTCCGTGGGCAGGGTGGTGGTCTGCAACGCTTCGAGCAGGGCGGCGCTTGCGTCGGGTCCGCCGATTTGGGCCAAGGCGTTAATCATGGCGGAGCGCAGGGAAGACTGGCCCAGGAGCTTGCCGCCAGGGTTGCTGGTGAAATCCAATTCGTGGTTTTGGGCCAGGAACTCGTGAATGGCGGAAACTGCATCCGGGCCTTGCTCGGTCAAAACCTGCAGGGTGTGTCTCCATTTGTCGGCGTGGTCCTCGGTGATCGCGCCTTGAGTGAAGTCGAGGTTGGTTAGTGTCGCGACAAGGTGGCGGGTGAATGGGGTCGCCGCAGGCCAGGAGTAGGCGGTCGCGGGAGCGGTAGTCGTGTCGGAGCTTGGGCTTGGGTTTTGAGCGGGACCGACACGAGAGACCCCGGGGTTTGGCTGGCCTGTTAATTGCGCGGACAGCAAAGAGCCTCCGTGGTGCAGTCGCGCCAACACCAGAAAACCGGCAAGCCCGACTACCGCGAAGGCGAGTACGGCAATTGCGGCGCTCAGGATTCGGGTATAGCTCGTCATTCGGTGCTTAGCCATTGGATTATTTTTTACCGCAGAGAACGCAGAGAACACAAAGGCGTAGAACCGCGGAATACGCGAGATACGCGGGTGTCGAAAAGGGTCTAACCATACTTTTCATTTTATGGAAATTGTGCCCAAAGTAGGCGCTTTTTCCACCGTCTTTGCGCTGTTCCAATCGCTGGAGTACCAGGTGCCGCCCTTGGTGCGGTTGATGGTAATGCCGAGCGTGTTCGGCTGAGTATTGCCGGTTATCGTGCTATAATCCGTCAGCGAAAGGCTCATTACGTCGTTACCCTCGATGCTGGATGTTGTGCCGTTTGGAAGGATTTCGGTAACGTTGGCCTTGCTGGTGAACTGGGCCGTCGCCTTGGTGGACGTCGTGCCCTGAGTCACGCTTAGCACCGAAATGGCTGTGCTCTTGAACAGGTACGTGTGGAGAACGGTATCGAGGGTGCCATCGGGCTTGTAGTAGCTCTTGTCGAAGATTTGTACGCTGCCCTGAGGATTGCTCCCGCTCTTGGAATATTGGACGAAGAAGGAGAAGCACGCCGGATCATTAGCTGAACCTTTGAGCATTCCCGACGAGCCGAAGTCAGCAGCATTATTGATCGTTCCGCCGCCGCAGATTTGGCCGCCGGCGACAGGAACGGCGATTGTGATCAGCTGATCGGTGGTGGGGTTATTTGCGGCGTAATTCCCCCCGACAACAACTGCGATGACTAAGCTTTGCGCGGAGCCCGAGATGTTGTATTGAACAGTGGCGGATGCTGTCCCGACGGTAGTGTCGCCCGGGTTCACCAAGCCGACTGGAAGGTTCTGGGCGCCATTGATTGGACTCAACGTTAAGGTTATAGGGTCCCGAACATAGAACGACGCCTTAGCCGTTCTGATGTCGCCCAAGCAAGTTCCGGCGTCCTTGAGGGTCGCCATCAAGGTAAGGGTCGTTGTGCTGCTATTGGGGCCGGTAGTCCAGTAGAATGTCGGGCCAGTATAGAAGGAATCGGCCAGAGGTGTCACGGACCCTGGAGTGATGATAAGGGTAAAGCTTACGGTGCCTTCAGCCCCGCATTGGTCCGCCACCCCAATGGTGATGAGGTAAGTGCCCGGCACGGCTTGCGCGCCTCCGAAAACTTGCCATGTGGATGTGCCAGCCGGCGTTAACGTCATGCCGTTTGGCAGACCCTGGATCGGGTTGCCGCTATTCAACGTGTACTTTTTCGAGCTGACCAAAAGGGATGTTGCAGCGGAATCCGGATCAGTTGCCGAGACGGTGAACAGGACCGAGCAGCCGTACGGGACGCTTTGTGAGTTCACGTCCACTGTTACCGTTGGCGTCACATTGATGTTCGCAGTCAGCCCAGGTTGTTCGTTTGCCGCCGCGAGCGTATAATTGCCGGCCTGCGCTCCGGTGACCGAGTTGCCCGTCACCTTTACTTCGATATCGTCACCGGGGCCGGTGCTCGCAAAGGTACCCGTGAAAGCAGAGGCCGTTGTCGACGTAAGCGAAACGACGTCCACCGTGTAAGGTTTTCCGTCCGTAACTGACCCGGCGCCCGTCGCTTCTGCCGTAAGCAGAGCTGCCGTGCCAGCGAGAGTTGCGGTTGTGTTGCCGTCGAAGCACTTGTTGTTAGCGCTCAGGCCTGTAACGAGCAAGGATTTGCGCGTGATAGTCGCGGCTTGAGCAAAGGCCGTGAGAGTATAATTGCCGCTGCCGGTGCCCGTCAGAGACAGGCCGTTAAAGGTGACCAAGTTGGCTGTGGCCACATCCTTGCTGTTATAGGTCGCCGTGAGCGTGCCGATCAAGCTCACCGCATCAACAGTGTACGGCCTGCCATCCGCAGTTGTGCCGGCGCCTGCGGCTTCCGTGGCCTGCAGCGCCGCCGTCCCGCTGAT
>DATJGF010000226.1:0-25339 GCA_035495315.1 Candidatus Limnocylindrales bacterium | reverse complement strand
AAAAACGGTGATCACCGAATCTGGTTTGTGGACGGGCTGAAAATGCTCAACCGGGAACAGACCGCCGGGCTGGTTGATGGCGTGCACTGCAATTCGCTTGGTTTTTACTTCAACGCCCTCGGCCTGGAGCCGTACTTGCGCAAAGCATTCAAATGACCGCCTGAACCCGAAGCGATTGAAAACGAAGCGGCTCAACGTTGCGGTTGCGCAAATGAAGTTTCGCACTGCTATTCGCGAAAACGTCTCCTGGATTACCCAAGTAATCCATTCCTCCGCTAAGTCCGGCGCAGAGGTCGTCCTGTTTCCCGAATGCGCGGTGACGGGATACAATTGCGATTTTAGGCGGGTGACATCCGCTGAGATCCGCACGGCACTGCTGGCAATCGCCTCCACGGCTCGCGCGGCACGATGCCATGTGCTGGTGGGCAGCCCCACCTTCGCCGGTCGCAAGAGATTCAATTCACTGATCGCGTTTGATCGACGCGGACGTGAAGTCTTTTGCTATTCGAAGATTCACCTCACGGCGCGTGATGCGCGCTCTTTCAGCCGCGGAAATACACTCGCGTTCTTTCCTCTCGTAGGCGTGCCTTGCACGGCGATCATTTGTCATGAGCGCCGCTATCCCGAGCTCGTGAGGCTCCCCGTAATGCTGGGAGCCCAAATTGTGTTTCACCCGAATGCCGGGCTTGACTCGCTAACGGTTTCACGGAGTAAGCGGAATGGGCGGGATGGAATAGCTGTTCGCGCGTTCGAGAATCAGGTCTATTATGTGTTCGCCAACTCCGTCGGGTCACAAGGCGATGGCTTATGGTCGGCAGGCGATTCCAAAATTGTGGCCCCCGACTCGCGGGTCCTGGCATTGGCGAACAATCGCGATGAAGTCGTGATCCAGGCCGAACTTGATCTCACACTCGCAGGCCGCACGTACGCGCGCGAAGCGTTGCAACGACCGGCGTTTCTCCGCAGGCACTGGCGAGCGATGCTGAGCGCGTGCAGACGCCAGCTGACGACATTGAAGAGACAGAAGGGTTTTTCGTAGTCCACCTGTGAAACGATCGGTTCGCATCGGGCTGAGAATTTTGGGAGCGCTCCTGGCGTTGTTCGTCATTGCGATCGGCGTTTGCCTGGATGGCGTTGATAGCCGGCCCTACTTCAAACAGGCCTACTACGCGAAAACGGCGGCGCTGTTACGCATCGAGGCGGAGACCAACAAGCTCGTACGAGGCGAATTGGCGGCGGGATTTGGCCAGGCGCGACTCAGCCCTACGGTGAATGCGCCTCAGGAAGATCCCAAGCGGGGCCACTTTCGTTCACTTCCGCTGGCCGGGTATGGGAACCGGCACGGCAAACCTGCCACGGGGACCCACGATGACCTCTACGTCAAGGCTGTCGCTTTGCGAGTCCAGGACCGTCTTGGAATCATCGTCGGAGCTGATGCTTTGATTATACCGCGTGAAGTCGAAGAGCTCGCTATGGAGCGACTCGAGCGGGAGTCGGGTCTGAAGCGGGAACAAGTCTATCTGAGTGCCAGTCATACGCACTCGAGTTTGGGCGGGTGGGGCGAGGGAAAGTTGGCCGAATCTTTTGCCGGCGGCTTTCAACCGGGCGCGCGGGTCTGGTTTTCCGACTGCATCGTAGCCGCGGTGCAAAACGCAATTAGGGATCTAAAACCGGCGCGGTTTGGCGAAGGCCGCTTTAATGCCAGGCAATTCATTCGCAACCGCCTCGTCGGCGAGCTGGGAAAGGTTGACCCCGAATTCGTTTATGCTGTGGTGGAGCAGGAGGGAGGCAAGCGCGCAGTAATAGGAGTATTTGGCGCGCATGCAACGATCCTGTCGAGCGACATGATGGAATTTAGTGCAGATTACCCGGGGGCTTGGCAACGCGCGGTAGAAAAGGCGACCGGAGGCATAGCGCTGTTTCTCGCGGGCGGCGTAGGCAGTCACTCGCCGGTGCCGGGTACTAATGGTCTCGCCGGTGTCGAGCGAATGGGAGAGGAACTGGCGCGGATGGTGGTCGAACAATTGCCAGTGACTCACCTGACGAACTCGATCACCTTTGGCATGCTCGGTCTCGATGTCATAATGCCGCCGCTCAACGTGCGCGTCAGTGATGGCTTGCGGCTTCGACCATGGCTAGCGGGCTGGCTTGTGCCGACCAAAACCGTCAGCTTTCTGCAGGTGTTTCGTATTGATGGGTCAGTTTGGATCTCGACCCCATGCGATTTCAGCGGTGAATTGGCCTTGGGAATCAAGGATTTTCTACGGGTTCGTGGGAGCAATGCCGTCGTTACAAGTTTCAATGGAGATTATGTCGGCTATGTGGTTTCTTCTCGGTACTATCACCTGGGCGGTTATGAACCGCGGAGTATGTCCTTCTTTGGACCGAACGTGCCGGATTATTTTGACGAACTGATCCGTAGCATGGCACTGATCGTCGCCGGGAAATCAGCTGAACATTGAAGATCGAACGCTTGAACAGGAGTGTGACTGTGCCCGGCATTCAAGATTCAGCGTTCGAAGTTCGAGGTTCAGTCCTAACGTAATTCAATCGGGTTCGCATACACCCAGGGGACCCACTCGCGAAGAATCCTGAGTTCGGCTTCAACCCGGTATTTGCCCGGCCCTGGCGGAGCCCAGTCAAGCGCACGGCCTTCTTGTTGGAAACATCCTGCGCCGTCTTTCAAGACCGTGAAGCGGCATGGTAAAGGCGACGCGGCGTGCAGGCGAAGTTCAGTGGCAAACGCTGCACTTTCTCCCATAACGACCTGGTTCGTCGTTCCGGAAACAAACCATCGAAAACCGGAGCTGTCGGCGAGCATATCGAATCCGACAAAAGCACGGCCTGCTTTAAGGGCATCAAGCACGTCCGGTTCGCTCAAATAATGAGCCAGCACATGGGTATTCACGAACCGGGCGCTACGTGCGTAAGGATCCAATTGAATATGGAACAGCCGGCGATCCGGTTTGAGCGGGCCAAACAACAGACGAGCAATTGGCCGCGTCAGCCAATTCAGCTTCAGCTCCTTTATTGTCTTTGGGCTGGTGTCTTCCACGCGAAGGGTATCGGAGCTGGTGTAGATGCCGCGAAGCCCGACATTCTGATGCGCGTCATTGCCGGCAACGCCGGTGAGATGTCGCTTTTGATTTAGCTGATCCCAATGTTGCAGCAGATCGGTCGGCCGGTGGAAGAAGTTCCGAAAAACGTGGTCAGGATATTTACGCAGGTTTAGGAGGAGATCTGGCAGCATGCCAACGAGACTGCGCCGGTGCTGCTTGAGGTCAGTATGAATGTTGTAAATCTCCATACCAACGAGCTCGGGTCGATCCCAGTCCCGTGGTTCTTCCGAGTGCGCGTAGAAAAGCAATCCGCCGTGCTCGGAGATTTGGCGGGCGAGCGTCGCGGAATCCGTTTGGTTGCTCAGCACGACGCCCGCGGCGACTCCGAATGGCATAATCCCATCCCTCATTTCAAAGCCGGGAATGAACAATTTTCCATCGTGCAATCCACGCCATTGCAGGTCGAAATCGGCGCGCCCATTGATCGGATGATCGCTCAAGCCAATGAAATCAATTCGAGTGGCCTGGAGAACACGCAGGATTTCTTCCAAGGGCACCTCGCTGTCATGGGAAAATTTCGAATGGGCGTGGAGGATTCCGCGATATTCGTTCCAGCCGCTGTGGTCGATGACCGGCTGACGCTCAGCCCGAAGAGCTTGCCAGGCAGCTTCCTCTTTTGGGAACTGGACAAGCCGATGGTAAAGTGCCGTGCTAAACCACAACAGGATTGCGCAGACGAGCAGCAGGATGACAATGGCAACGATTTTGCTCAATCGCTGCCGCCACGTTCGCTGTTTGTTCTCCGAAGCAGGTTCTTCCACGGTGAGCTACGAGCGACAAAAGGCCCGCTGAAATGGCAACCAAACTATTGGAAAAAAACGTTCATACTCTGTCCCGTGGGTCCAAGGGGCGCGGCGCCTAAAGCTGAATTGCTCCCGCCCTGCCCACCCGTGCCACTGGCGCCAATCGTGAACGAGTTTGAGCCCAGATTCACAAGGGATTTGGCATAACAGATACCAATAGACGGCCCGCCCGGGCCGCCGGAACCGGAACCACCTGCACCGCCGTTTCCACCAGGGCCGCCGTTACCGCCTGCGCCTATTTCGCCGGTGCAGTTCGACGCGCCGGACCCACCGCTTCCGCCACTGCCACCCACGCCGCCGTTACCGCCGGCGCCCCCATTTCCGCCTCTGCCCGTAATTAAAGCGTTATCCGTAATGACTGCACTTGCGCTATACAAGAACACGGCAAAAGAACCACCACCACCTCCACCACCCGAACCGAAAGCTCCGCCACAGCCGCCGGCGCCGCCGCCACCACCCCCATTGCCTCCGCCATCATTACAAAAGAAGCATCCCTGCCCCCCGCCACCGCCGCCACCGCCGCCACCGTTGCCGCCGGTTCCCGAAGAACCACTATTTCCGATGGTCGGCACAAATCCAGAGTTGCCTAAAATTAACGTCGTCAGGGCGGTGGCGCCATTCGTGCCATTTGCTCCAGGCAATCCGTTCGCCCCGGTTTGTCCGTTGCCGCCAGGATTTCCTCCCTGGCCACCAGCCCCACCGGGAGTGCCTCCCGCGCCGGTCCCACCTGGACTGCCATTATTAGCCCCTTCCGGTCCGCCGTTTCCTCCCGTCCCACCGATGCGACTGCAGGATGAAGTTGCACCCGAACCGCCTGATCCATTTCCACTATCACAAGTGCCCGCATTGCCTGGGATTCCGCCACTTGCAGGCAACTCGTTTGGAACAGATACACCGGCGAAACCGATCGAGCCATTACCCGAGGAGATGGAATTGTAACGAATCACAATATTGCTGACGCTATTGAGCACGAGAACTCCGTAAGTGCTCTGCCCCGGAGCGGTGGCAGAACTGGCGACAATAGAAAAACCTTCGAGGTGCGTCTCGTTAGTAATGCTGGAGGCGAGCACTGCCGTTGGCCCACCAGAAATCACGGTAAGGTTTTGGATTCCGCGACCCCAATTAGTCGTGCCATCATACTGCCCATACAGACTGACACCGGAGATTAGTTGGAGTGGGCTATTGAGAGTATAGGTACCGGCGGCAACATAAACATTTTTATGCTGCGCGGCAGCTAGCAGAACGCCGTGCTCGAGGGTAGCCACGGGCGCTGCCATCGTCCCGAGATTGCTATCGTTCCCCAAGGGCGGTGTGGCTACAAAAATTGCTCTCTGAGCGTCTCCATCAATTCCGTCACCGTTACTGTCTATGAAAGAAGCGTCCGGTACGTCGATTGCGTTGGTGTCGTTCAACAGGCGATAAAATCGGCTGGAAGCAACAGACTCAATCAATTGAAAATTCCCGTTCAGCAACTGAGCATTGGTCAGTGTGCTCCAGTCGTTTGGTAATGATGAAAGGTTCGTGCTTGCTTGGAGCAGAAATCCACTGTTGGTTGCCGACCACGAAACCAATACGTTGGTTCCGTTCTGCCGGGTTATATTCAACACCGGGCGAGCGAGCGCCAGTGCCAGAAAGCCGATCACGAGCAACACCACGACCGCAAGCAAAGATTTTCTCCACATAGGTTTTTGGTTTCGCGAGGACTTTAGCGAAAGCCTGTATTCGCGCAACGCATTTGCGAATCTGGCGACCTTCGCGTGACTTGTCGAAATGTTAGTCCGGAACAAAAACGATCCGGTGTCAAAATGGATAAGCGGCACACGCATTGAATCCGGAGACTCATCTGCTGGCAAGTTGGGTGATTGGCGCCAAAACGACCGACAATGCACGCGACTGCCGCTTAATTGCCCTGGCAGGCATTTCGCCCGATGCTGACGGACTGGGGCTGATCATCGATGTGATTAGCCGGGCCTTAGGCGGCGGCAAAATATCTTATTACCAGCACTACCATCACTATTTATTGCACGGTCTATTTGGGGGCATCCTGATAACCACCTTATTGATTTTTTTTGCGCACCGGAAATGGCGAGTAGCGGTGCTCTCTTTGTTGGTATTTCACTTGCACCTGTTCTGCGACCTGATTGGCTCACGCGGGCCCGATCCGGTGGACTTGTGGCCGATCTTTTACGTTGGTCCATTCAGCAAAGAATCGATGTGGATCTGGAAAGCTCAGTTGCCATTGGATGCGTGGCCATTCCGGGTCCTCACCGTGTCTCTATTTGCCTGGGCGGTTTGTCTCGCGGTGCAACTTGGCTATTCGTTCGTGGGTGTGTTCAGTCGGAGGCTTGACCGGATCTTTGTTGCCGTTCTGCGCAAATGGCGCGCAAACTTAAAAACTGGTGGGAATCGCGCAGAGTGATCTCTGGTTAATTAGCAGCTGGTTTGACGAGATCGAGTGGCAGCGTAGTTTTTTCATGAGGTCGGTCAGATCCAAGGAATAAAACAATGGAATCGCGCCGAAGAATCCGAACGAGCAATCGATTAAGCGGGATGCCGCGAATTGGCTCACAAACCAAGCTAAGGCCAACGGCACGACCAACAGGCAACCGATCAACCCAGAGTGTATTACGCACTCATTTTTGACCGCAAAGCCTCAGTTAAAGCGCAGCGAAGGTGCCGATTGGAAATCGGCGGTACAGCAGAGTGAAACTCTGCGTTACGAGATTACTCGACGCGCTGGAGGATAACCAGCCAGGCAGTTTCGTTGGGGGCATCGCCCGCTGGGACGAGAATTTGGCCTTTCCGCAGCGTCTGTTTCACTTTGGCGACTTCCTTCCCCTTGCCGATCAAAACTACTTCGACGCTGGAATTACCCAGATCTTTTACGTCGATCGAGCATTTCTCGCTAATAGCGACTTTTTTGCTGGTCCCGGGTGCGAGCGCAAAATCGGTATGGCGAACCTCAAAATAGTTTTTCCATTTCAAGGCTTTGATCTGTTTGCGGATGTCCGGCTCGATTGGTTTGTAATCTTTCCCGGCGGGTGGGTTGGGGTCATCGGTTGCCCAGACCAGGTGCACATGGAATTTCAATTCATCGGCCGCCACCGTCGCCAAGGCGCCAGGGAGAAAAAAAAGCACGGATAGCAAAGCCGGTATCAGGTTTGCCCGAACTGAATGTAATCTCATTGCCTAATCGAATGTATCCCAATCGTCTTCGTCGGCGAGATCTTTGTCAGCGGGGTAAGAGAGCCAGACATAAGTCGCGCCAGCTGAGTAATCATGATAAATCATCGCGCCCGGGTCAGCGAGAGCCGTTTCGATGGGGGCGTTTTCCTGGGGTGGACCCTGAATGGCGAACAGGCCGGCAATGACGAGCAGGGCCAGTCCTGAGGCCGGTATGAGAAAGCGGCGCAATCGTTCGCCCAACGGAATTGACGGGGAAGGAACGGGCCTGGAAGTCTCCTGGCGCTCAATCTCTCGTTTGATCTTGGACCAATAGAACTCACGTGATTCGGGCAGTTGAGTGCCGGGCTCAAAGCTTCGAATCGCATCGCGAGTCTGGCGCAGTTCGGTTAGAAGCGCAGTCGCGCCAGGATCGCGCGCGAGGTGGTTGGCCATCTCACGCGCTTCCGGTTCAGGCAGCTCCCCATCCAAATACGCCTGCAACTTCAGTTGGTCCTGGTGGTCCATTATCTGTTAATCCGCTTTTTTGAGGTCCGCCAGTAACGCCGCCATCTTTCGGCGCGCGTAAAACAGGCGCGACATCACTGTCCCAATCGAACAATCCATCACCTTAGCGATTTCTTTATATTCCAATTCTTCAAATTCGTGCAACACCAACACGGTGCGATGTTCATACGACAACTGACCTAAAGCGCGATCAATTCGCTGCCGAAGCTCGATGCGCTCAAGACCGGCGGTGGGATTTACAGTAACAACCGGCATATGCCGTTCGACTCCGCCTGATTCCTCAGTCATCTCTTCGACCGACTCTGTCCGCTGCCGTTTCTGCTTACGCAACTGATCCAAACAGAGATTGATCACAATCCGAGTCATCCAGGTGCCGAAACCGGACTCGCCTTGAAACTGGCTCAGGCGCTGCCAGCCCTTCACCCACGCTTCCTGAGAAAGATCGATCGCTTCTTCTTCATTCCTCATCATGCTATACGCACGGGCATAAATCTTATCCCGGTGCCGCGCAACCAGTTCCTCGAAGGCAACCATATCACCCTTTTGCGCGGCCTTCACCAAAGTCCGATCGTCTGACGAGGAATAATCGTCTTTAGTCATCGGTTCGACGGTGGCCTTACCATGCTTATTCAAACCATCGGAAGGACGAGTTCCACGAGTCCCTGTAAACAAGGCCAGAGTTTGGGCCTCGTGGAACTCGTCCTTCCGAAGTGTGCAGTTTTAAGTAGTTCAAGCCTCAAAGCTTCCCTTTCGTGGTGGGGAGTTGACCTGCAATGCGCGGGTCGCGCTGGCACGCGAGGTCGACCGCCTTGGCGAATGCTTTGAAAAGTGCTTCGACAACATGATGGGGTTCATCCCCATACAACAATTCGAGGTGGAGGTTGCAGCGTGCTTCATTCGCGAAGCCTTGGAAGAATTCCCGGGCCAGGCCGAACCGAAAGCTGCTCGACATGTCTTGGAATTTCTCGGCTTTGGTAACGGTCTTATGGCCCAAGCCATTTAAACCGCGCCAAACCAGATAGGGCCGCCCACTGAAATCGATAACGCACCTGGCCAGGCATTCGTCCATCGGTACATAAGCTTCGCCAGTAAACGGATTGCGCGGGTCAAATCCAGCGCCGTAACGGCGAATGCCTTTTTTGTCACCCAGTGCCTGGAGGAAAGCTTGTCCTAAAACAATCCCACAATCCTCGACCGTATGATGAGCATCGACTTCGAGGTCCCCCTGGCAGCGAAGATTGAGATCAATGACCGCGTGGCGGGCAAACAGCGTCAGCATGTGGTCAAAAAAACCGATTCCCGTCCGAACGCAAGCTTTGCCACTCCCATCGAGATTAATTTTGGCGCTAATCCGCGTTTCGTTTGTGACGCGTTTGACCTGAGCCCGCCGGGTGTTCATCTGGCTTTATTTAAACGAATTGCGAGCCAAAGAGAAAGGCAATACGAACGGAAAGGATCAAACGCGAGTGCCTTCTACTGTTTCAGCTGGACAATTGTAGATAGCAACCCTCCAGGGCGCAGTCGCAGGCAGGATGAATTTTGCTTGCGGGTCAGAGACGCCGGATTATTTTGCGGCTCCATGCAAACTAAACTACTCCGGTTGATGGCCCTAACGATTATTTTCTCAGCGACAGCGTCGTTGATTGCTGAGGATGTGGAACCTGGTTTCACTTCGTTATGCGACGGTAAGAGTTTTGATGGGTGGAAAACGGCGGACGAGAACAAGGAGACCTGGACGATCGAGGATGGGGCGTTTGTTGCGCACGGGAACCGTTGCCATCTTTTCTATGTGGGTGACAAGGCGCCGTTCAAAAACTTTGATCTCAAGGTGGATGTCATGACCGGGCCGCATTCGAATGGGGGAATTTATTTTCACACGAAATACCAGGCAAACGATTGGCCACGGGTCGGCTTTGAGTGCCAGGTCAACAACACTCATAGCGATTGGATCAAGACCGGCAGTCTCTATGGCCTTGTTAACATTGCGAACTCACCGGCGCAGGATGGCAAATGGTGGACCCAGGAAATTATAGTGAAAGGCAACAGTGTGACTGTGCTGGTGGATGGAAAACGTGTTTTCGAATACAACGAACCACCGGGAGCTCAACCGGGAAAAGATTTTATGCGCAAGTTGAGTGAGGGCACCTTTGCGCTGCAAGGTCATGACCCAGGGAGCGTCGTGCGCTACAAAAATATCCGAGTAAAGAAGCTGGATTAAGCGGCTCAAGCTCCTCCCGAATTCTCAGGATGCCCCTTGTAGGAGACGACGTAAGGAGACTGTGATCAAGTGCACTTGGGGGAACATCGGACTCATTAGAGTCTTCTTACGTCGTCTCCTACAGACGTCTTACTTCACCAGCGATAGTATCTGCTTGAATTCGTCGGTGCCGGCCTTTTCGACCAATTCGAACAGAATCATCTCAGTCGAGACGATTAGCGCTCCCGCATCGCGCATCCGATCCAGGCCGATCCGGTGATTTTCAGCCGTCCGCGAGGAGACGGCATCCGCAACCACAAAGACCCGGAGTCCTTCGGCCAGCAGATCGAGGCAGGTTTGTGAAACACAAACGTGGGCTTCAATGCCGCACAGGATAGTCTCCGAAAGCTTCCGTTGCCGAAGCGAATTTAGAAATCCATCCGCCCCGGCAGCGCTGAATGCCATCTTTTCCACGGGCGCGAACTCCGAAACTACACCGCCAATTTCCGGAACGGTAGGGCCAAGCCCCTTGCGGTATTGTTCGGTGGCAAAGAGCGGGATTCCAAGAATAGTTGAGCCTTTGACGAGCAGCAGAACGTTTTGGACCAGCCGATCACGTTCGAACATAGCCGGCAGGAGCCGTTCTTGCATATCGACAACAATTAGGCCGGCATGAGCTCTTTGCACTCGATCGGACTTCTGGTTAGTCATTTTGAGTGAGGGTGGAACGGGCGATTTGAACCGTCAAGGGGCGGCATTTCCTTTCAAAAGTGTAATCTTCAAGAAAGGTGCCTGTCATTGCGATGCTGTCTATTACTCCAGATACATCGTTAAAGAAACACGGTTGCATCAACAAACAACGAACAGATTTATGAAACGAATATTCACTCAACTCAACAGCCGATTCACCGCGATCGCTCTGGGCGGCGCGATTGTCCTTGCCGGCTCGGCGGTTGCTTTCAGTCAAAAGCCAAAAGCCGAATCCTTCACCCCGCCCGCCGTCGATGAACGACCCATTGCCCGGGAGGCTGGTGGTCACGGCAGTTTTGCGCCAGTTGTGAAAAAGGTCGCTCCCGGGGTGGTGAAAGTGTTTACCACGACTAAAGTGCATAACACCTCCTTTAACGGGGGACCAGGCATGCCTGGCGACATGGACGATTTATTCCGCCGTTTCTTTGGCGATCAGTTCCAGGGACGCATGCCGCGGCGCAACATGCCAATGCCGCGACAGGAAGGAATCGGTTCCGGTGTGATCGCGACCAAGGATGGCTACATTCTGACAAACAATCACGTCGTGGATGGAGCAGACGAAGTTAAAGTGGCCTTGCAGGACGGACGCGAGTTTACCGCGAAGGTAGTCGGACGAGATCCGAAAACCGACATCGCGGTAATTAAGATCACCTCCAATAATCTGCCAGCAGTGCCGATGGCCGACAGCGACAAAGTGGAGGTAGGGGATGTGGTGCTGGCGGTTGGCAACCCGTTTGGGATCGGCCAAACTGTCACCACAGGCATTGTCAGCGCGACGGGGCGAGCTGGAGCGGTTGGGCTGGACTATGAAGACTTCATCCAGACCGATGCCGCGATTAATCCGGGCAACTCGGGTGGCGCGTTGGTCGACAGCGAAGGTCGGCTGATTGGCATCAACACGGCGATTCTGAGCCGCAGCGGCGGTAACCAGGGTATCGGCTTTGCCATTCCGGTGAATCTCGCGCGGGACGTGATGGAGAGTTTAATCAAGGACGGCCACGTCACACGTGGTTACCTGGGGGTTGCTATCCAGGACGTGACTCCCAGCCTGGCTAAGGAATTCAAGCTCAAAGAGACCAAAGGTGCACTTGTCGGTGATGTCACTCCGAAGAGTCCGGCTGAAAAGGCTGGCATTGAAAGTGGCGACCTGATTGTCGAGTTTAATCACAAACCGGTGACAGACAGCCGGCATCTTAAGCTCGAAGTGGCCCGCACACAACCTGGCGAGTCTGTTCCACTGAAGGTTCTGCGCGACGGTTCCAGCAAAACACTCGAAGTTACGGTGAAAGAGTTACCCGGTTCTGACCATGTCGCGAAAAACGACAATCAGAAAGAGCAAGACAATGGCACGCTCAACGGAGTCACGGTTGCGGATCTGGATAATGCTGCGCGGCAGCAGTTCGATTTGCCGAACAACATCAAGGGTGTAGTCATCACCGATGTGGACCCGAACTCTCCGGCCGCTGAGGCTGGTCTACGGCCTGGTGACGTCATCCAGGAAATAAACCGTAAGCCGGTTCGCACTGCTGAAGAGGCGATCAAGATGACCGAAAAAGCGACTGATAAAGTCACCTTGCTCCGTGTCTGGCGCGATGGCGGTAGCCGCTACGTCGCCGTCGACGAGAGCAACGTGGGCTGATTTCCGTTCAGCACACCCATAGCCCTCCCGGACTGCGCAACGAGGTCCGGGGGGGCTTCCTCTTTGGAAAAGTCCGAAATCCGAAGCCCGAAAACCGAATACAAATCCAAATAATCGAATGTTTGAAAATCCACTCATTACGCAACTTCCGTGTGGATTTTCAAATTTCGGATTTGTTTCGGGCTTCGGATTTCGAATTTCGGATTTCGATTCATTTCTACCCCTACAAATCTTCTCTATAAAAGGTTAACGGCTTGGCCTATGTTCACAGGCATGCGAATCCTGGTGGTCGAGGATGATAAGAAAATCGCTTCATTCATTGTCAATGGACTCAAACAAAGCGGTTTCGCTGTGGACCAGGCCGGCGACGGTGAAGAAGGACTCTTCCGAGCTCAGACCATTTCTTATGACGCCGCGGTGGTCGATCTCATGCTGCCCAAGCTGGATGGCCTTAGCTTGATTCAGCGACTTCGCGCCGAGGGGGTTCGAGTCCCGGTGTTGATTCTCAGCGCGAAAGCGTCGGTCGACGACCGGGTCTGTGGGTTGCAGGCTGGCGGTGACGATTATCTTACCAAACCATTCGCCTTTTCCGAACTGTTGGCTCGCTTACAAGCCCTCATCCGCCGCGCGACGCAAACCCCGGAGCCAACTCGGTTGGTCGTCGGCGATCTCACTCTGGACCTCCTTTCTCGAGAGGTTCAGCGGGCCGGTGAGAAAATCGAGCTCCAGCCGCGTGAGTTTGCTTTGCTCGAGTACCTGATGCGACACGCCAATCGGCCGGTGACCAAAACAATGATCCTGGAGCACATTTTTGATTTCAGCTTCGATCCGCAGACCAATGTGGTCGACGTGCTGGTTCATCGGTTACGCGGCAAGGTCGATAAAGAGAAGGGGATGATCCACACTATCCGAGGAGTCGGCTATGTTCTCCGGCCGGCTTGAAGCTCTTCGCCGGAACATCGGCGTCCGTTTGGGCCTATGGTACGCGCTGGTCTTCATGTTGAGCACTGCCGCGCTGTTCGCGCTGGCTTATTACCTGCTGGCCGCCGCCGTTGGGGCAAAGGACCGGGAAGTGCTCGAGGGACAATTGAAGGAAGCGGCCTCGGTGTACGAAAATGGCGGAGTGAACGGGCTGCGGAGTTGGGTTCACGACTTGCCGGTCGAGGTGCAAAACACCATGCTCGTTCGCCTGGTAAATGGCTATACGCATCTCGCTGTCGTGATTAACGCTCCCCCGGGTTGGATTGCTTCGCGCGATGTTCCTGGGTTGGAGGGCTATTTCAAAGTCCACTTTATTCGAATTCCACTGGATGCGGAGAAAGATCTAATCCGCGCCCAGGCGGAGTTCAACAATGGAACAATCCTGCAAATTGGCCGCACGACCAATAGCCGGGAAGCCGTCCTGAACCCGATCCGCCGTAGCTTTTTAATCAGTGGCAGCGCGACGGTCATTTTTAGCTTTGTTGCCGGCGCCTTCTTCGCCAACCGGGCGATGCAGCCCGTCCGCCAAATCGTATCGACCGCGCGCTCTATCATCCGCACGGGCGCCCTGAACGCACGCGTGCCGGTGCGGGAATCCGATGATGAACTGGATGAATTGGTGCAGCATTTCAATACGTTGCTCGATAAAAACGAAGCGCTAATTCGCGCGATGCGGGAGTCTCTCGACAATGTTGCGCACGATCTGCGAACACCCTTGGCGCGATTGCGCGGTACCGCTGAACTGGCGCTGCAGCCGGGCACTGATCCGGCGGCCGCGCGCGAAGCCCTGGCCGACTGCGTCGAAGAATCCGAGCGTGTGTTGGATATGCTGAACACGCTGATGGACATCACCGAGGCCGAGGCCGGGATGATGAAGCTGCAGCGGGAGTCGATTGATCTCTGTCAGGTAGCCCGCGAGTCAGTCGATCTCTACGAATATGTCGCTGAAGAAAAGAGGATCAAAATCGAGACCGATTTTCCGACTCCCTGTATGGTTTCCGTCGATCGCACCCGAATGCGGCAGGTTTTCGCGAACCTGCTTGATAACGCGATTAAATATACTTCGGAAGGCGGACGGGTGACGATTGCGGTGCGTTGTCGAAAGGACTCCGCCCTGGCGGTGTTTCGTGACACCGGCATGGGTATCCCCGCCGATGAGCAAGAAAAAATCTGGACCCGGCTTTATCGCGGCGACAAAAGCCGATCGCAAAGGGGCTTGGGCCTCGGTCTCAGCCTCGTGAAGGCGGTGGTCGAGGCCCATGGGGGCGAGGTGAGTGTCAGCAGCGAAATCGGCAAGGGCTCCGAATTCACGGTGCGTCTGCCAGCTGAGCTTTCGTCTCCCTCTCCCCTTCTCAGCGGAGAGGGTCATGGGTGAGGAGTCTCTATCCCGGACTGCGCGGATCACTCAGCTATGGTTTACTTTAAACGGCCGCAACGCCGCTGGTCTTCACCTTCTAACGCTTTAACGCTTCAACGTCTCAACGCTTCCTGTAGCAGTGCGCGTTCTTCAGGCAAAAGCGCTTCCCTTTTTGCCAGGTTCAGAAACTTGCCGGCGCGCTGGGTCTGGCCGTCGGCTCGCAGCAGAATCCCGTAATACAAAGCAATGGCCGGGTTGGCCAAGTCAGCTTCAGGAAGGTTCTCCATGATATTGAGTGCTTCGCTTGTGTGACCCAGCAGGTGCAATGAATAAGCATAAGTCGAGGCAATGATCTTTTCAGATGGATACTGGGAAAATAACTCTGACGCGGTTTGTTGTGCCCGGTCCAACTCGATGCCAAGCAGCAGTCGGAGTGAGGTGATATTATTTTCCCAAATCGGGTTATTTGGTTCACTGGCCGCAATTCGCGAATACACGCGATACAAATCGCGAGTCTTTCCTTGCGCTCGTGCGTCCTGGGCCAGCTCGTCCAATGCCCAGCGCGCTTTCGGAAATTGCTGCGCGATTTGCCAAAGTACGTCCAACTTGGCATTGTTGCGGCCCCATTCTGAGGCTTTGGCCGCTAGCCACATCAGCGAGCCTAACCGGTGCTGTGCCTGGTTTAGGGCTAAGCGCCAGTGGAGCTCCGCACTCAGATTGTTGTGTCGCTCGGAAGCTGCTCTTGAAAGCAACCCCAGCCGCATCGATTCAAGGTCGCCCCACTTTCGTTCGTTGAGAAAACTCTCCGCGCGCACCCAGTCGCCTAAATGAAAAAGACATTCCACTATGGCCAACTGCACTGAAGGCGACTCTTGCATAGTTGGAGCCGCATTGGTCAGCCATTGCAATGCCGCGCCGGCCATGCCATGGCTTAACATCCAGGTGGAAACTTCGTGCATCTCGAACGCGTTTGTGGCCGCGAGGTTTTGGACTGTGCCAAGAAATCTTACGAATTCCGCACGCTTCAGCGTAAGAAGGATCGTCACGTGTTGTAATCGGTCCTCGAAAATGCTGTGGCTCTTCTGCTGTAATTCATTCGAATAACGCTCTGCCTCAGCAAGATTGCCTCGCGCAATGGCGTCGGCGACCAATGAACGCAGCGCGAGCGTCGCAAGGGGGTTGTTCATGCGCAGTCGGTCCAGAGTCGAGCGAGCCTCATTAGCCAGGTCGATGTTGGTGGAGGTTAATCTCAGCGAGGCGAGATTCAGTTGGTGCAACTCGTTGCTCGGTTGCAACCGCCGCGCTGCTTCAAACCAGTTTTCAGCCTGTGCCCCCTTCCCCAATTTCAGCGCCAGCTCTGCGGACAAAACACAGTAAGAAACCGTACCAGTGGCCGAACCGCCCATGCCCTCCAATACCTGAGAGGCCAACTCGTAGGGCGGAGCCTGAAAACGGAGCGCTTGCGCAACCAGCGCGAGCTTGGCTTCCGGCGTCGGATTCAACTCTGCGACCCGGTTGTACCAATCCAAAACCTCAGGGCTGCCCGTTACTTCGGCTAAGCGTCCCAAAAAGCGGCAAGCTTCGACATTGCGACGATTAATCTGCAGTGCGCGCCGCGCACTCAGCGAGGCATTACGAAAATCGCCCTTGGCTGCAAATTTCTTCGCGTTGCGGAGAGCAAGCGCTTCCTGGTAATGGCGATAAGCAGGCCATCCGGCAATTACCACCGCCAGGAGCGCAATTGCCAAAAACAGCAGCGACTTACGGCTTTTCTGCACTTTCATAAGAGTAGGGGAGGTCGTGCGACCCTTTGTAGCGAACGGTTGTCGTTGTGCCTCTCAACCAGCAAACCGCAGGAAGAAGAACTGTTGCAGCAAAGATGGAGGCCAAGGTCCTTAACATAATGCGCAGAAAGTTTGTAATATTGATTGACATAAATCAAGCCCGGTGTTATCCCCCCGCAACAGTTCGGAATCAGCAACCGATTACCTGGAAAGGTTCATGAACAAAACACAATTGCTCAGCCTCCTAATCACTTGCACCGCTCTCTCGCATTTTGGGTCTCTCACATTCGCGGACACAATATTTGATAATTCTCACAACGATCTGTTGATTCGCTTTGACCCGGGAACCTTTGAAGTCGGTGACGAAATCCAATTGAGCGGCGACGCGCGGTACCTGACCAACTTCGCGTTCGAGTTTTGGGGCGAAGGTCCAATTTCTCCGGACCGTTTCGCCGGTGATGTCCAGGCCAGAGTCCGCTTTTACGAGAATAATGGACCTGACTTTCACGGCTACGCGACGCCTGGCTCGCTGTTTTTTGACAGTGGCTGGTTTACGCTCGATGGTCCAACACCTCGCAACACGCTCGTCTTTGTCGCCGGTGAGGAGCTCCCCGCGAGTGGGTTGTTTATTCCCGTTGGCCAAACGATGACTTGGAGCGTTCAATTCCAACGCGCTATCAGTGACGACTCGGTCGGAGTCGATATTTATTCACCGGTGTCGACCGGCGCCAGTTTCCCGGATTATTGGGAAAACGACGGCACCGGCTGGCAGCTCAAGAACAACATTGTGCCGATGGATTTCGCAGCCCGATTGGAAGCCAGCCTCATTGCCGTGCCTGAGCCGTCCGTCCTGGCTTTGTGGGTGCTCGCCGGTGGGGTGTGCTTTTGGTGCGGACGACGTCGGCTCGCAAAAAAAGCCAGCAGTGCGCGAACGAAAATGTAAAGCGCATAGGCGACCGTCGCCATGTTCAAACACATTACGGTGCCACGGAATGATCAACGACATGGGTATCACTTTCTCGCATCCCGGAGGGATGCTCGACCAGCCCCCAGCGTTTCAACGTTGGGTTGAGACGTAGAAGGGACCATCAGGCTCGAAGGGAGGCGGACTGTTATCAAATGTGCGAATCATTATCGGTTGAAATGTTTCTCATCCCGGAGGGAGATCCGAGAATAGCCCAACGTTTCAACGTTGGGTTGAGAGGTAGAAAGGAACCCGTCAGTCCCAAAGGGACGGCTGAAATTATGTCCTACATAAGCTCCCACTTCCATTGCGTGTTCAGCACCAAGGAACGCCGACCGCTCATCCCGCCGTCGCTTTCTGAAAGGCTTTGGCCGTTTATGGGCGGCATCGCGCGAACCAACAACATGAAGGCTATCGAGATCGGAGGCATGCCTGACCATGTGCATATGCTGTTGTCTCTGCCCCCAACGCTCTCCATCGCCAAAGCGCTGCAGCTTATAAAGGGCGGCTCTTCGAAATGGGTGCATGAGACCTTTCCCGAGCACCGTTTGTTTGCCTGGCAGGTTAAGTATGGTGCGTTCGCGGTGAGCGTGTCTCTACTGGAAAGGACGATCGTATACATCAAAAACCAAGCGCGTCACCATCAGAAGATGACGTTCAAAGAGGAGTTTGAGACCCTGCTGAAGAAACACCGGGTTGCGTATGACGAACGCTATCTGTGGGAGTGAAGTTCAGCCGTCCCTACGGGACTTATGCCGTCCTCGAACGCTCACCCAACGTTGAAACGTTGGGCTATTTTCGGATCTCCCTCCGGGAGAGGACCTCAAGCGTGTGAAGGGTATTAGGAGACATAGAACCAACGGTTGGCTACTCAGCCTTTTCAAAAGTTCACCTGACATCATGCTCATGCAGTTCGTTCGCCCGGATGTCCTTTTCAATTGTCGGCGAAAGACCTTCCCCCCTAGGAATCAAAGGTGACGCGTCCCTCATGATCCACGGCCACATCTTTTCGCAATTCAGCTACTGCGCCGCGACACAGCCAAATTCCCACACCAAAAAGCATCACTGGAAAAATGGAGCTGATAAGGAATGTGAGTTCGGCATTGAACCATGTGCTTTCGAACCCGGCCGGCGGCGCTTATACTGCCGCGTTCGAGATCCTCACACCATCTGCTGAAGATTCTCCCTGATTGGGCAAGTTCCGGGCAGATGGAAACAAAGGCCAACACCATCCCATAAACCCCAATCCCTGCTGTGACAACGCCCACGCCGGAGTTGGTCGCCACTTGAATCATTTTTGTTCGCGGTTCCATTTCACTGGATCGGCTGTGATATTCGAGATCGCACTTGCGCCGGTTGTAACGATCCAGACCTTGGCGACGTTGTTGACACTCGAAATGCGGGTCGCGCGAATCTTCGGCGGCGGCGCGAGCACACCCGCTAACCAAACCAAAGAAAGCGCGCCGACCACGAGCACGAATGCCCAGTTGGGTTCCGCGTCGTCGTTTCTCTGCGACGGCTTTTCGCCATCGGCGTGCAATCGTGCCTGCATAACATTTAGCTTGGCGACGCCCGCGGCCTGGCGCCTTTTCAGTTTTGCCTTCGGGCCGAAAAACGGCCGCTCATCACGAAACTTCCGCCAGGCCCCGCGATGTTAACCCAGTATTCAGTGTAAGACCAATATCCCCAGAACTCGTCCCTGACCATTTGCCCCGACAGCGAGACGTTATCTCGCATGAAAGTCGTTCCCGGAAACGGAATAATGAGTTTGTTCGGTCTCTCCAATTGGCCATTGAAAAAAGCGGTGCCCACCGGGTGCTTTGGATACAGGTCAGACGTTGCGGATTGAAACACACATGTCCCCGAAATAGGATTCGACGCGGTGATCGAGACCAGGCCGGTGACCACCAGCGCGCTTGCGGGATCAAAGCCCTGATACACCCAGGTGCCGAGCGGTTGCGCCGACGGGGCATCTGTCCAAACAACGCGATAAAGCCACACTGGCTGCACAAGCGGAGTTGGCACCTGAACTGACACCTGCTGATTCGGTCCT
The DNA here is from genome assembly GCA_035495315.1 of Candidatus Limnocylindrales bacterium. Lineage (GTDB taxonomy): Bacteria > Verrucomicrobiota > Verrucomicrobiia > Limisphaerales > UBA8199 > DATJGF01. The sequence continues at coordinate 6,002 of DATJGF010000226.1, read as the reverse complement.
TGAATGAGACTCAGATTGGTCATCGGCACCCAAGGACCTGCCAGCGAAGTCGCCGCCTCGACTCGATAATTCGCATTGGTGTCTGAGTTCGTCCACGTCAATGTGCCGTTCGGAGTAAAGGCGGTGATGTTCAGCTCCGCAACTACGGCCGGTGGGGTCAAGCACAGGGCGATGAGGAGGAGCGAGAGGTTATCCGGCGTCTTCATTGGAGGACTGACAACTTAAAATTTGGAATTTCAAATTTGAAAATGAAGCTTGGGGTGAAGTCATTTCGATACGAGCCGATAGAACATCGTGCCGGCCGGTTTAGGTAGCGTGATTTGAAAATTGGGCCCTGCTAACTCCGGTCGGTTTGTTAGTGTCATCCAATTTGTCGCAACCAACTCTGCGCTTTGCTGCAAAGCAAGCGCGGAGTAGAAATACGGAGGCCAGGAAAAGAGTAGGTCGCGTCCGCTCTGGGACACAATTGTAAGCCCGGGCCAAAAACAATAAAGTGGTGGTTCAAGGCTGAAGGGTTTGAGGCCCACCAGAGACGCCGACGGAAAACCAGCTGGACTTGGGATGACCTGGATTAAGCCTGATTGCCCGCGCTCGCAACTTTCCCAGGGCGCAAAATCCCCGGAGTTGCAGTCGAAAAAGGTCTTCACGCGCACTTGCACGGTTATAGTGGTGCCGGGAACACTCGGCACGGCAACCAATCCGCCGAAAAAGTACCCATTTGTCGTGAAAGGCACTGCTTGACCCAGCGACATCAACAAGGTGGAATCGGTCACGATGCCTGGCGCCCAACAGAGATCAGCCACAAATGCCGCACCCGCGATGCGATTTGTGCCGTCCCACAGCGTTACCGGGGCGTCAACACCTGGCGCGCGGTTGGCAAAATACAGAGAGCCTTGTGCGAAAGCGTTCGGAGAGCAGAGCAAAACTATCAAAACAAGGGCCTTCACGGAAAATTATCAGGGTTCAGAAACCAGCCGATAGAACATTGTTCCCGCAGGTTTGGGCATTTCTACCTGGAACTGCGGGCCGACCAGCACCGGTCGTTGCGTCAGGGTCACCCAATTGGTGGTGGTCAAATCGGCGTTCTGTTGCAGCACGAAATTGGTGGCGACCGCTGATGGCGCCCACGCAAGCACCAACTTATCACCGGTGATTGCATTGAGAATAAACTGAGGCGCTGAATAGGTTGTCGGCGGCGAAAGACTAAACGGTGCCATTCCGTTCAAGCTTGCCGGCGGATTGGGGGGCGTCGTAAGCGTGACCTGAAACAAGTCGGAGTATCCCTGTTGGAACGTTGGACAGTAACAGTCAAAACAAATTGGTGGACAGCCCGGTGTTCCCCCAAACGCGCGAATTTGAACGGTAATTACTGTCCCCTGGCCGGCCCCCGGAATTGTTCTCGTGCCACCGAGGAAATATCCATTGGTGAGGAACACAACCGGTTGTCCCAATTCAATGAGCTGCTTTGGATCAGTGACGAGGCCGGGCGCCCACCAGAGGTCGGCTACAAATAGCCAACCTGCCAACCGGGTCCCATCCCAGTTTATTACCGGTGCGTCGACGCCCGCGCCGTAATTCGCAAAGTTAAGAGTACCTTGAGCGCGGCTGGAAACTGAGGCGGCCGCGAGCGCCATCGTGATGAGCACTGCTTTCATAGGCGTAAGTTTAGTTACTTCATTAAACGATAAAACGTTGTCGCAGATGGTTTCGGGAGCACGATCTGATACTGCAATCGTGAAATAGACCCCAGTCCGTTATTGGCGCATCGACCCCGGGCCCAAGATTGGCGAAGTCTAAAGTTCCCTGTGCATAGAGATATGGTGATATTGCCGCCAGGAAGATTGAGAAGAACGGCTTTTTCATATGCCCTGTTATCTCGCCAACCGATAAAACATCACGCCCTCAGGCCGAGGAAGCAAGATTCGGCAATGTATGTCATTGGTTTGACCAATCGGCACTGGCCGATCAGGCAGCGTGGTCCAGTTTGTCGGATTGAAGTCGGGATTGCGCTGCAGCCGATATTCGCCCGCCCAGAACCCAGACGGCCATGAAAACGACAACGTATCCGCGCCGCCGGAGTGGATCACAAGTGTGGGGGGAGACGAAGTTGGGATGAATTGGAGCTGAGCACCGAACCTAAGACCTATCAGTGTCGCAGGCGTGGTCGGCGGCGAGGTTAGCGTGACCGGCAGCATGAAGGACTCGACCGTCCGCCCAGACGCAGAAACAGCTGCTTCCCATGAGTTGTCATCGGCCCAAGCCCACACCCGCACCTGGGTAGTGATGGTCGTGCCTGCGGGAAAAGGCAGGGTCCGTGTGCCTCCTATAAAATATCCAGCGGCTGCGAAGTTTGCTGGTTGCCCTAGTGGTATCAGCTGCATCGAATCGGTGGTCCCTGGCGGCCCAAAATAGAGGTCGGCTGCGAATGCTGCCCCGGCAAGCTTTGTCGTGCCATCCGTATCGTAAACCGGAGTAGCAAAACCGGCGCCAAAATTGGAGAAATACAGCTGGCCCTGCGCAAAAGCGGTGTATGACAACAGCATCAATGCGAAGTTGACTGGCAGCCGCGACGTCTTCATAGGCCAGTTACGTTGTGCTTCACCGTACATAAGATCTTCCAGTTCAAATTGTCAAGACATAATCGACCCCAGTTTGTAGCGGTGGGCGTCTCGCCTGCCGTAGAGCAAGGCATCCTGCCTGGCGGAACGAGGTCGCGTTCTCACGTCTTTGAGCCAGGCGGCGGGACGCCGCCCTCTACGTCGGGCGAGACGCCCGACGCTACGGCGTCTCGTACAAACGTCTTGTCTTTGCACCAACGCGCGCGTAGGAATGAAGCCATGAAAACGCTTACCCTTTCTTTGACTATGGCTGCCTTCGCGTTGGGAGTGAGTTCTTCGGTTCAGGCTGAAAATAAAATCCCGGACGAATATAAAACCGGCGGATTTTTCATCGGTTGCCAGGCCTACACCTTCAACCATTTCACCGTTTTTGAGGCCATCGAAAAGACCGCTTCCTGCGGCGGCAAGGTCATTGAGTTTTACCCGGGCCAAAAGCTTAGCAAAGACGAACCGAACGTCAGCTGGGATCACAATACCTCGGCTGAGACGATGCAAAAGGTCAAAGATAAGCTGGCGGAGTTTCATGTGAAGGCCGTCAACTACGGTGTCGTGGATATTCCCAAGGATGAAGCCGCCGCGCGGAAAGTGTTCGAATTTGCCAAGGCGATGGGCTTGCGCGCTGTCACCACCGAATCGGTCGGCTCCATCGACACGATCGAGAAGTTGGTCAAAGAATACGACGTCATGGTCGGTTTCCACGATCATCCCCGCCGTCCCGACGACCCGAACTACAAAATGTGGGACCCAAATTATATCGTCTCGGTCGTCCAGGGCCGCGATGCGCGCATCGGCTCCTGCGCCGACACCGGCCACTGGGTCCGCTCGAACCTCAGGCCGGTCGATTGCCTCCGCATTCTGAAAGGCCGAATCATCAGCAGTCATTTGAAAGACCTCAATGAGACCGGATTGAAGGCGCACGATGTGCCGTATGGAACCGGTGTTTCGGACGTCCAGGGCATCCTCGAGGAATTGCGCTCACAAGGCTTCACCGGCAATCTTTCCATCGAATACGAACACCACTGGGAGAATTCCACCCCGGAAGTCGGCCAATGCATCGGTTACGTGCGCGGCCTCGGCGCGTGCAAACCGTAAACCGGTTGCCGCACAAGAGCACAGAGACCTCGAACCCTACGAGGGGACGTTCACGAACGACAAGTTTCACCGTGGTCTCCTCTTTTTACCTTTGCGCCTTTCACGTGATGCTCGATTCATGCCCAAGCTCTGTCTTCGCGTCATCTGCGTGATTCTATTTCAACGGTACTTTTAACCGATAAATCGCCTTGTCGGGCGGCGGCCCGTTGGTGTCGCTGAACGTGACCCCCGGGTAATTTGGCCATGGGATGACAACTGACCCAACATCTTGCCAAGTTCTCCAGTCGGTCGAGCGCTGGATCACAACCGTTCCGCTATTACCATAAGCGTCAAACGTAAAATGACCATCAACCAGGCGCGGCGATTTCGAAATCGGGAATAGAGTCACACCTACTCCGTTGTTCTGGAAATTCACTACAGTTTGATACAGGAGCGGGTAACCGGCCGGCAGACCTATCCCGTAGAAGGGATTAGCGTCGAGATTCAGGATCGATAACTTGTCCAAGCCTCCGGGTAACTGCAGCGTTCTCAATTTGTTCCCGTAGAGGTTTAGCTCCGTCAGTTGCTCCAAATCGTTGGGCAAGGTCAGGTTTGTCAGCAGGTTTCCGCTCAAATCGAGCGTCCCCAGGTTAACTAGACCCGTTGGCATTGTTAGGTCTCCGAATTGGTTTCCAGACAGAGCCAGGTAAGTGAGCTTGCACAAGTTTTGCGGCAGAGAGAGCTTGGTCAAGCGATTGCAGCGGAGATCCAGGCCGACAAGGTTGCTCAGCCTCGGTGGCAAAATAAAATTTGAGAACTGGTTCCAACTTAGGCCCAGCCAGAACAGGTTCGTGAATCCGTCCAGGAACGACACAGCGCTCAATTGGTTGTTTCCCAGTTCCAGCGACGCCAGCTTTGTCAGGCTTGCTGGCAGCACTAAATTCGTAAGGTGGTTGTTCGCAGCAAGCAAGCTGCTCAGGTTCGTCTGGGAGGATAGAAATGCGAAATCGGTCAAGGGGTTGCTGGAAATATTTAAGTTCGTCAAGGTGACCAGGTCTGCGGGTAGCGACAGGTTGGTCAAATTGTTGCCGTCAAGATTCAAGAATGCCAAATTTGTCAGTCCGTGCGGCAACGTCAGTGTGTCCAGTTGATTGGCGCTCAGGGCCAGCATTCTCAAATTGCTCATACCGGCAAGGAATGAGAAATCGGTTAAATGGCCGCCGCGACCCCAGGAAAGCTCAAGCTGACTTACTTTGCTCAGCCCCGGCGGTATACGAAGCGTCGTCAGCGCGTCACCCGCGAGGCGTAATCCAATCAGGTCCGTCAGGTCCGCGGGCAGAGTGAGGTTCGTCAGTTGGGTGTTGAACGAAAGCTCCAGCCTTTTCAATTTGGTCAAACCCGACGGAAAGGTTAGATTCGTGAACAAGTTGGCGGATAGAAACGCCCATTCCAGGTTGATCGCGGTTTCCAGCCCTTCGAGCGAGGTAATCCGGTAATGGTCGCCATATAAGTAAACCAGGCTTTCCATATCCCCTTTCGTGATATCGCCCGTCGGCTTGCGCAACATTTGACGTACCGCTGCCTGCAGCCCCGGATCGGGAATCGTCACGACTTGCGCGATGGCGGCAATAGGCGACGCGAGCAAACACCCCGCCAGCATTATCACCAAGCCAATTGTGTAGCGCTGCTGCTTGATGGCCGCTCCAAAACCCCATCCCCACCTCCGGCAATTCCATCTCATAGCTCTATCCTTCCGGGCTAGCGCAGGCGCCAAACTTACTCGTTATTCTGTTAGCACTGCCTATGCCACGCGAATTTTGACCAAAACACGCTTGCCCTCTCTCGCCTCCGCCTCGCTCCTTGCGTGAGCGTCACGCAAAATGCGTGCTTTTCACGCGCGCATCACGCGAAGGTCGCCAAGGGCGCAAAGGAGGAGGAGCATAGGACCGGCGAGGAGGCCTGGCATCTTCTGGCCGCCGCGCATCTCATCCTATCATAAACTCATTCTAGTCGACCATTCGATCACGGAACCTGCCATTACCACTGATTGTCCCCACGCCCTCTCTTTGCGCCCTTTGCGCCCTTCGCGAGAGTAACTCATTCCGCATTCCGCACCCCGCACTCCCTTCACTCCGCTTTCTCCATTCGAATCACCCAGGCGTGCTCGCAATTGGGTTTCGCGGCCGCCTCCGACGGAATTGTCAGCACCGGCCCTTCATCCGAGCTCTCGAACTTCAAAAACGTCTTCCCATCCAGCAGTGAAAACCTTGTCTTCGCGTTGAACTCGCGCACCGGGATCACCACCTTTGCCGG
>DATJGF010000225.1:0-4292 GCA_035495315.1 Candidatus Limnocylindrales bacterium | reverse complement strand
ATACCCAGTGTAGATGCGGCCTTCGACAGGGTCAAGTGCGTCAGAACAAACAACCGGGAACTCTTAGGGTGCGATTAAAAGTGGGCGGTGGCGACAAACCCTTTGAATTTGAAAGGGTTCGATCCATCGAGGACCAGGTACACCTCCATAAATGGAGGTGTTAATGAGATGAAGCAACGGGGAGCAAAAGCGCATTCGCACCCACTTTTAATCGTGCCCGAACTCTTAGGGTGTCTCCGTACACTGCCCCGAGCTGCAATCTACGGAAAGATGGGAACGCTGCGTTGACGCGGCAGGCGGACAGTTTAGGACATGGCGGCCGCGTGAACGCAGCGTTCCAAGGGCAGTCTGCGGATGCACCCGACCCTTTAACAATGACCTCGTCCGCAAGCACGTTTCGGTTGACGGCTGGGGGTGCCACGGAGCAAGTTCTCGAAGCCATGAGCAAGACCCTGTTTGAAAAAATAATCGCGCGCGAGATTCCCGCGACAATCGTCTACGAAGATGATCAGGTGCTGGCATTCCGCGACATCAAACCCCAGGCTCCAACTCACGTCTTGATTATTCCAAAAAAGCCAATCCCGCGGATCGCGGAAGCGAAACCCGCCGATCAGCAAATCCTCGGTTGGTTGTTGCTGCGAGCGGCGCAGGTGGCGGAGCAATTGGGTCTGAACAAATCCGGTTACCGGTTGGTTTTCAACAACGGTCCCGATGCCGGTGAAGCGGTACCCCATCTGCATTGCCACATCATTGGTGGCCGGCCCCTTGGCTGGCCGCCAGGATAGGCGGGAGAATCCGAGCTGTCTTAGCGAAGCAGCTTTTGTAGAACTTGCCCGAGCCGCTCGATCCCGGCGCGAAGGTTCCCTTCACTGGCGGCACCGAAGCTGAGCCGCATTTCGTTGTTCGGTTTGCGCCGAGCCCGGTCGTCCGCGTAGCATAATTCTCCGGGCACAAAGAGTACTTCTTTCCGCAGCGCCTCATGGAAAAATCGGGAGCGCGTGCCTGAAGTCAGCGGATGAGGGAGTCGTGGCCAGAAGTAAAGGCCGCCCTCGGGTTCACGCCAACGCACGCTTGGCGGGAAATGCTGTTGCAGGGCCTTGCGGGTTACTTTGGCTTTTTGGGCGTAGCGGTTGCGCAAGACCGCGAGGTGCCGTTCATACAGATCCGAACCTAACGCCCGAGCCAACAATTGTTGCAGGAGGTTTGAGGAACCGAAATCATGATTGCCTTTGATACGCAGCACCGGCGTAAAGACCGTTTTCGGCAATAATCCAAACCCGACTCGCGCGCCGGTCGCAAACGGTTTGCTGTAAGTGCCCGTGTATATGACTCGTTCGCTCGCGTAGGGGATGGCTAAAGCGGACTTCACATCCTCGCCGCGGAAACGGAGTTCCCGATATGCGGCATCTTCGAGCAAGTAAAGTGTGTGTCCGGCTGCACGCTCAAAACGACGTAAGAGTTTAAGGGCGCCGATCTTTTTTTCGAAGCTGGTGGTTAGCCCGGTTGGGTTCTGATAATAACTGACCAGATATAGCAGCTTAAGCCTGTGCAATTGTTTTTCGCGCTGCAATGTAGTCAGCAGTTCTTCCAAATGCGCCAAATCCAGACCGTCGGGTTGCATCCGCACCCCCTTTGTCCGCACTCCGTGGCTCTGCAAAATCCCCAGGTAGACGAAATAACTGGGATCTTCGACCAGGACGATGTCGCCGGGATCGCAAAGCGCTTCGGTGACCATGTACAGCAACTGCTGGGACCCATTGGTGATAATCATCCGTTCCGCCGTCGCAATCGAAGAAAGAGCAGTGTTCCCATCGAGGAGCTGCAAACGGCTTGCTGTAAGTTCGCGCAGGATCGGGTCGCCCAGGGTCGTCCCATATTGTAATGTCACTGAGCCGGATTTAGCCGAACCGAGCAGTTCCTCCATGATTGCGCGAGTCTCTTCGACAGGCAAGGTGACCTGGTCCGTAAAGCCGGCGGCCAACGAAATCAGGCGTGGCTGAGACAAAGCGGTTGACATGAGCCAAGAAATTGGCGGCTCTGCGGTACGGCTTCCCAGCGCGGAAAGGGAGTGCGATTTCATAACCCAACGTTGCCCAAGCTAGGGGGCCAAAGTAACGCAATCAAGTCTGCGTCGGGCCTGGTGGCCGGGGCATCACACCGGGGCCATCGTGCGGTTTTGGCGAACCTGAAGTAATCGAAGGAACTTTTCAATCCCAGCCACAAATTGGCCGCTATCGGCAAGAGGATCGTTATGACCGCCGCCAATTTCGCAAAAGAGTTTGGGTTCGCGAGCGGCAGAGAAATTCTTTTCGCAGTGGCGAAACGCGATCAGCTCGTCTCCTCGGCTATGCATAACCAGCACGGGGACGTTAATGCGCGGCAATTTGCTGCAGGTATCATATCGGATACTGGCCAGGCGTCGCACCGGCAACCAGGGATAGAGTTCGGCGCCAATATCAGCAATTGAAGTAAAGGTGTTCTCAAGAATTAACCCGCCCAGCTGCTGCCGAAGTGTGAGTTCCGTCGCTACCGCCCCGCCCAGTGACTCGCCAAAGGCAATGATTTGGTTCGCATGGAATCCTCGATGTTGAAGCCAGCCATAAGCGGCTTGGGCATCGCGATAGGTGCCTTCCTCACTCGGCCGTCCACGACTACGACCATACCCACGATAGTCGAACACCAGCACGTTGACGCCGGCGCTCAACAGAACGCGGCAGAGCTCCAGCCGATGACTAATGTTGCCGGCATTTCCGTGACATACCAGGATCACCAGGGACGCCCGTGGCGAATTGGTTTCGGCTGGAAAGAACCAGCCATTCAGCCTCACGCCGTCATCGGTTTCGGTGTAGAAATCTTCGAAGGGGCGACCCAGCTCGGCCCCGGTCGCAACCAGAGTGCGATCGGGATGAAAGACCTGACTATGTTCAAACCAGCGCAGTATCACGACTAATGAAAGTCCGCCCGCCAGCAGCCCGGCAATCCAGCGCCACCACCTTCGGCGCGGACTCGTCGATTTATAGAATGCCATAGACGGCGCGAATTGGCCAACAACTGCACGGAGAATTGTGACCCTCGGGATTTAGTCACCGAGGATCATCGTCCACATTCCTCGCGGCGCCATGGTTGTGCCGGTGCCCACCGTGTCGGTGTACTTCAAGGTTGAGACGTGGCCGTCGTGAAACAGGTAATTGAAACGGTAGGCGTGAATCCCGTACTCGACCGCACCGTAATTGTAAGTCGACTTGCCAATCTGGAAACAATCCGTCGTGAGTCCCGGAAAATTTCCACCTGAGTACAGCGGCCCGCCGCAAAACGAAGGCCAATCATTTCCAGCCATGTTCCTCCCATTGGGCAGCTCGGTTAACAAAATCGTTCCGGCGTTATCCTGGACGACGCTCGTTCGATAACCCTTTGGCTCCCAGTCTGGGCGTGAACCGTTATTGTTTTCGATATAGACGCCGACGCCATAAGTGGATGGCGGCAATGCGGCGTTTCTGCCCGATTGTATTCCGGCGAAGTTCATCGCATAGGACCTGCGGGTTCCGAACGAGCCCCATTCGATCGAATTCTGAATGGTATCCGCAGGGCATTTCAAAATTTTGGGGACTTTAAGCGGGTCAGAAATCCCTAGTTCCAGATCGGCGTCCGAATCCGTGCCACCAATACTGCGATGGATATAGTCGTCCCATGCCAATTGATATTGGTAGTCACCGGTTCGATACGCTGCGGGCGGATATCGATCATCTCGATCGGAGGCAAACATTTGGATCGCGACGCCAATTTGCTTCATTTGGGATAAGCATTGGAGGCGCTGAGCGCGGGCTTTGGCTCGGGCCAGAGCCGGAATCAGCATGGCCGCCAGGATGGCAATGATCGCGATCACTACCAGGAGCTCGATTAGCGTAAAACCGCGTGGCTTTGTAATTCGGGTTAACCCTTGAGGTGAGCCGGTGTTCATAAGAACTTCATCGACTCTAGCACAGCCTGCTTAGGTCTTACAAGCCTTCCTCACCTTCGATAAAGTATCTTTAAGCAGACTTAAAAAGGTAGCATCAAAGCTACAACTTTGACCCGATACGGACTTCTCGTGGGGGCCCGGGGCTGAACAATGATCTCGGGGAAAGGAAACCGCCTAAACCGTGAGCGGAGCCGTCTCCAGTTGAATCGGGTTCTCCATTTCGGTGGCCTCTGAACCGTTCAACTCAACTACAGGCTGGCGGCCCTTCTCTTCGATGAATAAATGATTGCGGACAAATAGCACGTCTTTTTGCAGCATCGTTCCGTCAACGGGC